>DAYVGO010000078.1:0-26689 GCA_045399315.1 Arsenophonus sp. | reverse complement strand
AATATCAATATCAATATCAATATCAATATCAATATCAATATCAATATCAATATCAATATCAATATCAATATCAATATCAATATCAATATCAATAAATTCGATATTAACATTATAAAATAAATTTTCATCTATGGTATATAATCTTGTTAAATTTTGTTTATTATCAAAAATTATTTTTACAGCTGTAATATCTATCTCTTGTTGTTTGATATTTAAATCAATTAATTCTTCACTAATAGCGTTAATTTCTTTATAATCTACAAACATTAATTTATAATTGTTATTTTCATTTCTGTGTATTTATAAGTTTACTCATACTGTTTTAAAAAATTGTGTAAAAAAGCTTAAACTTTTCTTTATTATCAAAATTAAATACACCTATGTTACTATCAAAAAACAGTAATTAATTTTATCTTGTTTATTTTTGATTAAAAAGATCATCATATGATTATCAGTAAAAATTTCAAAATACTTGGCATTATATTTTGCTGACTGATCAAGATATTTTTTAAAAAAATAATCAATATCTAAAAAATAGTAATGGCGATCATGTTTGTCACTAAATTTTACCGTTTGCATACCATTATTTAAAGTATATTTGATACTATTAATATAATAATTACCTTTTTTCTATCAATATTTCATTAAATTTAGCTTTAGTACCATTGACTAAATCGAGATCAAAATAACTAGCTTTTAAATTAATAAAAAGTTCTGCAAACCAGCTTGAATATTTTAAATTACTATTCAATTCTAAGGCCTTACTTCTTACCCTATTGACATAATGATGCACTGTTTTATCGGTTAATATATCAAGCCACATTGAGGGATCTGGTAGATAATGATTAATATAATTAAAATGCTTTCTTTGTATATCAATTACAGTCATAGAATACGATTTAATTTTTCCTTGGTGTGGTGCTTTTCTGCCAGCAATTATGCCCTTACTAATGGTGGGCAACTCTCTGAAATTGGCATCTCCAACGTATATATTAATTCTTTCAACCGCAATAAAATTTTTTCTCCTTGTTGACTGCCACTGTGTCGAACATTAGCTATATAATAGGTTAATCCAACACAAACCCCATCACGTATATCCTTTAATAGCTTTTGATTATCATGTAAGATAAACTTTTCTGTAATATGTACAAGTCTATCTTTTGACATGAAATAGAGATGGGTATTGTGAGAAAAATTAACATCCATATTATCATTAACAGGCATAAATATTCCCTTTTTAGTAAACTTTAGTCTGTAAATAAATTGCTATATTAGAGTTTTTGCATTTCACTATATTGAAATATTTGATTAAGGAAATTTCTATCATTATTGGTTAAATTAGAAAATATCGTATCATGATTATATTGCCAAATTATGTTCATTTTTTAACTGACTAAAATTTTCATAGGCATAGTAAAGATCAAATCCGGTTGTAGTAAGCGTGATGCCGGCACTAACCCGATTAGCAAACATACTGGCATTACTAAGTGAACCACTTACTTTATAAGCTGTTTTTAACAATACTAGTTGTAAAACGAACACTAAAATTAGTTATGCTGGCTGCCCAGACTACAATGAGATTATCCTCCAATACTTGCCGTTCATTATCAGGCAAATTGTCGCTATTAAGTTGCATAGTCACAAATTGCGTTGCAGTAACTAATTGGATCACACTAAATAACTGCATCGTATTAGCAAGCTTATTAACTAACAGTGCATAGCGGGGCAAATGAGATATGCCTTCCTGTAAGCTTAGTTGCAAATTTTTATAGGCAAATTATCGACCATTGTATTGCTCTATATAAGCAAAGCGCTGCATAATAACAACGAGATCATTCAAATTATCACTATTAATATCTTAATTAAATTAATGTTATTTTGACTTCCTTGATAAAAACTAAGGTAATCATTTAAAGCTACAACATCAAAACGTATTTTTTTCTTCTAATCAGCAACGTTCCTAATCGAGAATAGTGATATTTTTTTCTTATCAAGATATGCTCCAGCCTGCTGTAGAATAGCAAGTGGAATAACAATGTCATCAATTTTGACTGAAACTTGACTTTCTTGTTGATTTAACGGTAATTGTACTATTAATCTTGCTAAATTAGCATATAATATTTCATCATGCTTCATTTCATATAATTTAGTGCGATAATTATTGTTTTGTTCTTTTTTAATACCCAACATGTCATAACGATGATATTTTTTATTATCAATAATAATTTCATCATCAAGATAGATTTTCATAAAATATAAAACATCTCCATATATATTTTCTTTCTTTATAAAATCTAATTTTATTTCTCCCATTTTAGGATTATATATTTTACAACTATAAAAATCATCTGTTTTATCCTGAACTAAAATAGTAAAAATATTATTATTAACATCTAACTGATATTTACCTATCGATACTTTTGTTAATTCATTAATATTTTTTCATTAACAATTTTATTTTGCGCAAAAATAAGATCGATACGATTAAATACAGCATTAAAATTTGCTAAAAACTGTTGCCATTCATAAGTTAATAATCTTTTTTGAGAAAACTCCAATAAACTATGATGATATTGTAATAACTGACTTAACCTTTCAATATCATTTTCATTATAAGCATAAAATAATGCTAAATTTCTTCCCAATTGACTATTTATTTGGTAATAAAAAGCATGAGGCATAAGATTTATTGCTATATTAAACATGGGAAGTGATTTTTTAATAATTCTATTATCTAAGCTCATTATATTATTAAGATAATAATTATTCCATTGCTGGCTTTTCTTTAAGTCTTGCTGCAAGCTTAATTGACTAAGTTCACTGCATTCATCAATACCAGCAAGTACTATTAATGATATTTTTAAATTCTCTAATGATTGATGATTATAAATTAATATCATTAATTTTCTTATATCTATTGTTCCATTCGGATAGGCAAACAATCGTGATAATAGAAGTTTAGAGTGTCGACCAAGATGGTGAATGATTTCAGGACGATATGCTATATTTTCTAATAATATTTTAGCATCATAGGTTTGTTGTTGTATCGTTGGTAAGTCATTATTTAAAAATAACTTACACCACTCAATTTGTTTCTGAACACCAATATATTTATTCTGTTCAAAATAGACATGGACTTTTTTATTAAGAACAGGATCAAATTTAATTTGATCTATTTTTTCATATCTAATAAATCATTTTCGTTAACTAAACAGCTTTGTAAATCATAGGGATATTTATGGATTTTTTCATTAATATTAATTTTATTTGTCACAATATCTATTAACAAACTTTGTTCAATAGGAATATTGTTGAGATAGAGCTGTTTTACTTCATTATTATAATTAAATTGATATAATTTTTTATGATTTGCGGCAAACACATAATGTTCATTTATATATTCCGATGATAACCGTGGTAACTGATAACTTTCTTGCTGGTAGGTCAATACAGTGCTATGTATTACTCTTCTTGCTAAATTTATTGCTGTTTCACTCAAAATACCACTAGGATCATAAGGATTAGCAAACTGTCCTAAGCTTTGCTGAGAAAAGAAACAAACTTCAGCAGGAATATTTAGACCAAAATACAACTTTACCTCACTAAGCATATCTACTAATTTTGCCGATGTCATTCCTTCAAGGAGAGATTATTCCTCATAATTTACAATATTACCTAATAATAGTCATTTTTTAACTTCTATATTATTTAATTTATTTAAATTACCATATTCTAAAATTGCTTTATTTGAATCTTTATCTATTTGGATAATAAAACTATTTTCTGAATTAAGTTTAGCTAATAACTCAGCTTGTAGACGAAATTTTTATCACCAGAAAAACGAAAGATTATTTTTGAGCTATTTTCATTTAATATTTCTGCTGCTTCACTTTTTATATTTTCAGCATTTACTTTTGGCTATAATGGCACATTATAAATATTTTCACCATTTAATTTATCAATTAACAAACCGATATCATAATTATTATTTATTCGATTATAACTAGAAAAATAATCAGTAAATATTTTATAAGTCTCATTATCATAAGAGATTATTTTTAGCAAATCTAAATTTAATTTACCATTAAGACAATGAAAATATTGCTTAAAATAATTATGATAACGAGTTATTATACTTGATAACGAAATATTGGCTGCATGTATTTGTCGTATAAAGATATAAAATTAAAGCTTCACCATTAATGATAATTTCACCACTATCACTAACTTTTTGATACTGATTTTTATAGTATTTTGCCGAATGTATACTATCTGTACTCTCATCCAAATAACCTTCTTTTCTACCATTGTGATGAATAGATATTGACTAATAATGTTTCTTTTAATTTTTTTAGTTTATCAACTATATTATAAGCACTTTGATTAGCAAATACTCGTTGTTTTTTTGCTCATCAAAACGATCATATCCGATTAGTAACCAGCGGCTATTGCTAGCTATCACTTTATCAATATCACCATGTGCTAGTTGATATTGATTATTTTCCAGATCATATTGAATTAATATTGTATTATTTAGATGTTTACCAATTAAATTTGCGGCCGTTTTATTAATAATTTCTTCACCTTCTAACTGGATAATAATATTATAACGATCATTAGCTTTGGCTAATTTTGGCTTTACTAATTTTATTTTGATAAGGGATAGGTTCAGGATTAATGCTTGGATCCCACAAATTTTCAAGTTTCATTGGTGCTTTATTACCCAGAACCTCATTATTGTGGAGTTCACATACCTCCAGGGGTAATTGTTCACACGACAAAGTAGCAATTGGATAAGAGAGATAAAATTCTTAATAGTTCTCTACTATTTGGTAAATGATAAATAATGTCAGTTACACTAGTTATTTTACGTATCTGATAATTTTTATTAGTTATGCGTATGTGAAGATTATTATCTGATAATGCTAGAATATTTTTATATTAGTTAGTAAAGAATGTTAATATTTCATCAGCTGAAAGAGAATCCATCAAAATATTAATATTCTTTGGTCTATATTTTTCACTAATTAATTGAATCAGTGTGATTCTATTATTATCGTTAAATTGTTTAAAAATGTTTTGCTTTTTAAATCAAGAATAAATGTATACTGATTTTCACAAAGGATCTATTGGTTTTAACATTAACTAAGTTTTCATCTAGTTTAGGTAAAATTACCTGTTCGGTTATCTACTCATCATATTCCATTTCAGAAATAAATACATCAATAATACCATCTTATAATTGAATAAAATTATACGTATTCTGTCTAATTTTAACAATATAATTTAAAAATTCGATAAATATATCTTTATTTTCTACCTGTATTACCCCATGATTATGTTCAAAAAAAGCATAAGTTAATTTTTCTGTTTTACTATTTTTCTATATTAAAATAGTCATCATATGGTCTTCGGAACAGAGTTCATAATATTTATTTTTATCTATATCATTAACATCTATATTTTTTTGATAAATTCATCAATATTGATTTTGTTTAATATATATTTTTAACTATTATTTATTGTCTTTAATCTTCTATCATTATAATACTTAATATATTTTTCAATATACCTTTTCTTAAGAGAGATAAATGTATTTTTAGCAAAAAATTTAATCTCTTCGGTATTCTTCTGCACTAAGTTCTGCATATAAACCTATGATGTCTTCGGTAATATTGGTATTGTTAGCTGTGACAAATTTACTAAAAATAAATAATAATTTATCTTCAAACTCATTATAAATATATTTATCTTGTGAAAAACTAATATCAAAAAAAATATTTCATAATATTTGGCATAATATCTTACCTTACAAATTATTATTTTTCTTAAGTAAAAGTAGATACTATTAATAACAAAAAATAATTTATTGTTAACAAGCATGAAATTAAATAGAAATTTATGATGTAATATAAAATTTAATTAATTAAATAATATATTTTTATATATTACTATCTTGAAAAGTATATTTAAAGATCAGCCATTAAATTTTTATAATTAAATAATAATGTTACTAGCAGATAAGATTTAATAATAAATCTAATAATAAAATGATTTAATTGTTGATAAATGATATGACAGATCTTTAAGTTTATGATTTTGCTTCTTATTTCAAATTATAGGATAATATGATTTTAAAATATTGACAGTTTGCTGACTATCAATAATCTCATCATGACGAGATAATATTAACATACATTTATGTTTGTTCTTTTACCTGAAATTATCTACACATTTAGTCATAATGTCTAAGTAACTCTTCTGGCCAGGTAATTTTTCCTATCATGTTTTCATAAGGAAATAAATTGGGGTTTATCATTAATTGTTTTATATTACATAAAAATCCTATATGCTCAGCCCAAAATTCCCCTAAGCCAACACCAAAAATTAAAATTGGCTCTTTACTCATAGAGTGAATGTTTTTATCGATTTCCTTAAGTAAGTGCTGCATATCATGCCGAGGATAGTGTACTATAACTAACAAGACGCACATATGGATCAATAAATTGTAATTGCATTATTTTTTCATGGCTACCAGGACTGTTTAAGTCAAGACAATGTAAATAAATGATTATATTTGCCTCTACCATTTTTCACACAAGGACGTTAATGCTAAATTTGCTGTTTGCCAGCATGGTGTTTTTTGCAATTCAGCTAAAGAGTATGGATGTGCATGATGCTAAAGATCTACCGTTTGGTTATATTTTTTGTTTGGTAAACTGCCTAATACATTTATTGCACCAATACGATTATTGCAGATAAGTAACATATAACCACCGGCATTAAGCGCTGCCTGTGTCCGCTCGGGATATCCACCCATAACCGCCGCTCTCGCCATGGAAAGATCATCAGAAAATATTGTCCTGGTAAATCCTAGCTGTTGGCGTAAGACTGATTTTAACGAATAAGCCGAAGCACTCGCTGGCCGTTCGTCAACTTTAGTATAGATAATATGAGCCGACATAATGGCATCAAGTAAACGCCGTTGGATAAAATAACTAAAAATTGTCATATCATGTGAACTGATCAGGGCTAGTGCACACTCATCAGTTGATGTTTGTTTATGGGAATCACTACTAACCGCGCCATGACCAAGGAAATGCTTACCTGTTGTTTTCATTCCCGCAGCATTCATAACCTTTAATAAAACCCTCGGCCATCATAATAACGATATCAAGTTCTTGATGAAAAGAACGAGCGCCAATCACAATACAATAATACCCAACATCAAGCACCCGCGCGAAACTGATATCAATGTCCATCACAATCATTTCTGCTGGCATTAACCAACCAGCTTATGCCGCTAATTTAGCAGCTGTATACTGATCGTTAAGAGTAGCAAAAGCTTGTGTGGCAGGTAGCGCGGTAAATCCTTGACGAAATCTTTGCACACGGCCACTTTCTTGATCTACTGTAATAATCAAGCGGCTATGTGTGCTGCATGGCGAATTTGGCGGACAAGCTCTCTCAGTTGCTCAGGATAATTGCACGTAAAAAGAATAATACTACCAACCAGCGGGTGCTTTAGAATTTCACGATATCCAGTCTCTAATTCAAGTCCTTGTAAATCTAGTATAATTGGTCCTATAAATTACCTGCTTAATATACTTTATGATCTCTCTTTAATATCAATATGCTCAAACTAAACCTAACCATGTTCTAATAGGTTGCGACAATGCCAAGTATTGTGGATCTTTTGTCTGCATCCATCGGATTTCATACCACATCATTCTCATATAATTAACCCATGGCTGCCACAAGACAATCTGCTGGTTTAATTTATAAAAATCTTTATATGCAGGCTGCTGCTGACAATAATGTAGCAAAAAACGGTTTTGCGCTTTTTTATCCCAATTATTGCTAGCGAATAACGTTGCCAAAGCAAAGGCAAGATCACAATCAGCGGCATACTCCCAATCCAATAGTTTTAAAATTCCATTATCAGCTAATAAAACATTTCCACTATGAATATCAAGATGTGCAAGTACTTTTTTATTGGTTTTAGGTTGGCAGACATGTTGAAAAAAATGATGTAAACTTAACCAATTAGGTGATAGTCTACGCCGGTCAATTTGATACCAATAACTGTCTAAATGTTGTTTAAGATGTAGTGAATAACCAGATAATGGATATGAATGTAGTGACGCCAGTGTAGGACTTAGCAGTTGATATAATTCTTGCAAACTAGAGACTGTATCAGTAACCACCTCTCCTGCAAGCCATTCCAATAATAACCAGTCATTATTAGCCCCCACTACCTGGGGAGCAGCAACAAACTGAGTAAGTTGGCGCAATATTTTACGCTCTTTTTGCCGATTAATACCTAATAAACGCTCTTTTTTTCCGGCAAAACGTGCAATCAACTTAATATTTGCTGTTGCTTCAACATAGAAACTTCCACCGTTAGATCCTGGTAACACTTTAATTCGCCACTTATTAGCTGTTATTGTCGGATATTTTTGTAATAACAATGTCATAAGTGTTTCCTTTTTATTCAATGCGATTTGTTCCCGACCAGAGGATCTCACCAGTTTGCGCTCCCATTAACTGCATTTCAATTTCACTCTGTTTTTGATTACCCGAAATAACCGAATAAAGCACATAATCAGCTTGTACATAGCGTGCTAAGCCAATGGCTTTACTGCGAGTAACTAAACTATCTTCCTGAGATAAGCCCAAAGCTTTGCGTGCACTTGCCACCACATCTTGAGGAACTAATTTGAATACATTTTTGTTATTAATTACATCAATAATAATATTAGTTGCTTGCATTGACTGAATCGACATATTGGTATTATTTTTTATTGAATCAATCAATAACACCTTGCCTAACTCGATCCCTGGAGCTTGTACCAATTGATTAGCTAAAGGAATAATTGCTGCTGACCAATCCACTGTTTTTACTTTTGGTAGCTGTGGCACAGTATCTGGAGAAGTGGGTATTGTTGATTGCTCAGTAGGCTCAGAGGATTCGATCGTAATGACTGGTGCCGATCTTTTACTCGTTATCGATGAGCAACCAACTAAAATAAATGTCATAACCATAACTTGAAAAATACGTCTCATTTACTCTTCTCCTGTATACCTTACATAACAAGGTAAACTGAATAATAAAGCCTGCGCCAAAATATCAATTTTAATAATTTATAATTAAATACTAACCAACAAAACTATTCTTGTCTCGCTAATAACAATATAGACAATATAACCATTCAATAATTTATATTTCCTTTTTCATTAGTAGTGGTCCTAATGGATATCCTCCCACTAAATGTATATGAATATGAAAAACTTCCTGTCCAGCATGTTGGTTACAATTCATAATTAAACGATAGCCATCATCAGCGATACCTTCCTGCCGAGCAATCTTTGCCGCTACAGTGATCATACGGCCTAATGTTTGTTCATGGTCAGGTTTTACATCATTAACAGTGGCGATCAAAATATTAGGAATAATTAAAATATGGACTGGCGCTTGTGGTTCGATATCTCTAAACGCTGTGACTAGATCATCTTGATAAACAATATCAGCGGGAATTTCACGCCGAATAATTTTACTAAAAATCTTTTCTGCAGTCATAAGTCATCCTTTAAATCTATTTTTATGAAAACGCAAGCGGGTTAATCACTTTTGAGTTGTAAATGAAAAAGATCACAAAAATTTTGTGTGGTCACTTGCGCAATTTCTTCAATATCTACATCCTTTAATTCAGCTAAAAACTGCGCCACATTTCGTATATAAGCTGGCTGATTTTCTTTACCACGGTAAGGAACAGGTGCCAGGTAAGGTGCATCAGTTTCAATCAGAATGCGATCTAATGGCACAACACGTGCAGCCTGACGGATCTGTTCTGCATTACGAAATGTCACTATACCTGAAAATGAGATATAAAGCCCTAAATCTAATAATGCCTTAGCCGTTTGCTTATCCTCAGTAAAACAGTGTAAAACCCCGCCACAAACATCAACCTGTTCCTCCTTCAATATCGTTAATGTGTCTTGCTGAGCTTCCCGTGTATGGATAATAACGGGTTTGTTTAATTGACAACCTATGCGAATATGTTCGCGAAAGACTGTTTGTTGCAATTTAGCACTTTCACTTTGATAGTGATAATCCAAACCTGTTTCACCGAGGGCAACAACTTCACTGCCAGAGGCTAAACGAGCTAACTCAGCAAAATCGTAACCTTTATGAAGCTCAAGCGGATGTATGCCACAAGAAAAGGCCACGTTTTGACACTGACCAATCTGCTTTTTCATACTAACGAAACCTGACAGTGTTGTCGCGACAGCAAGAATATATTTTACCTCGTTAGCCGCCGCTTTTGCGATAACATCATCGATATCTTTATGTTTATTCTTATAATCTAAACAATCGAGGTGGCAGTGTGAATCAACTAAAAACATAATGAACTCTTTTGATTATGATGGTGTTTTGGTTAGTGCGTTTTGCCAGTTAATTAACTGCGCTGTCAAACATAATTCCTGATTCAAACCCATAACTGACATTAATTGATAACGGCAAGTCTGCCATTCATTAGCACTTTTCAATAAGACTCCAGCAGAATTGATAGCAGCCAATTTAGTGATTAATGCTGACTGATCCTGATTAATACAATAATTAGCTGCTTGCTGCTGATATTTTACTGCATCTAGCAAGAGACTGATCAACCAGCTGATTCGATCAATAGCATCTGGCTGATCTAATTCCACTAACCAGCTTAAAAGAGTATTAGTTGATAAATGTTGCATTAATGATTGGTAAAATTGCTTTCTTTTTAGCCAATTTTCTGGCTGTAATAGTGTCAAAGCAGCAAGTGGCGCACCCACATTCAGTTTTATTGCCGTTTCAATATCAATCATCGATAGCGCTTTTTTTTGTTTTTGTAACCAAGCAGTCGCTGTTTTACGCTCCGGCGCTGCGAGATAATAATAAAAACATCGACTACGTAACGTGGCTAACAATGTTGCTGGATCACGGCACTCTAACAAAAAATAAGTATTGTCAGTTGGTTCTTCTAAGGTTTTCAATAAGGCATTGGTGGCCGCTTCTGTTAATGCTTCAATACAAGGAAACCAAATAACTTTGGCACCACCTTGCTGTGCATGGCTAACTAAAACTTCGCTTAAACAACGAATACTTTCAATACCTATGGTATTTTTACCCTTGTCAGCGCCAATTTTATGCCAGTCTGAATGAGTGTCAGCTAGCATCAGTTGACAACTATGGCAATTACCACAACTTTTCATACCATCTGGCTGTTGACACATTAACCAGCGACTAATAGCATAAATCAGGGCATCACTTCCCATTCCTGCGTTAGCATGTAACAGCAGTGCATGATGGCCCTGTTGTTTCTGATGGAGAGCAATTATCTGTCTATATGCCTGATTTAACCATGGATACCAGTTCATTCTACTTGCCCTGGGCTGTCAACCAATTCGATAATACATTGCGAATGGTTTTCTGCACCTCTTCTAATGATTGGTTAGCATCAATTGTTATGATTGTGTCATCTTCAGCCGCTAACTCAAGATAACACTGGCGAGTTCGATTAAAAAAGTCCAATGACTCTTTTTCTATCCGATCAAGTTCACCACGATCACGTGCTCGCTTCAAGCCTCGTGCCGGTTCTATATCAAGATATAATGTCAGATCGGGTCGAAAATCATCCAGTATGGTATCACGTAATACTTTCATTAATTCCGGAGCAAGCCCACGACCTCCACCTTGATAAGCTTGTGATGAAAGATCATGACGATCTCCTATTACCCATCTTCCTCTTGCAAGCGCAGGCTTTATAACATTTTCAATTAACTGAATACGTGCTGCATAAAGCATCAGTAACTCTGCTTTATCTGTGACTTTTTCCTCAACAATACCGTGCTTAATTAATTGACGTAATTTCTCTGCTAACGGTGTTCCTCCTGGCTCTCGTGTAAAATCAATAGCAGTTATTCCCATCTGCGCAAGTGTTTCAACAACAGTTTTTATCGCGGTAGTTTTTCCTGCGCCTTCAAGGCCTTCAATAACTATATAACAACTTCTCATTCATTTTTATCTTTTGTCTGTCGATAATGTTTAACCGCCTGATTATGATCATTAAAATTGGTAGTAAAAGTGTGACCACCGTTACCGGTTGCCACAAAATAATAATAACCGCTTTCATCAGGATGAGCCGCTGCTTTAAGTGAAGCTCTGCTCGGCATAGCGATTGGTGAAGGCGGTAAACCATCAATCAAATAAGTGTTATAAGGACTCGGCTTATCTAAGTCACTACGATAAAGTACCCCGCGGTATTTATCACCTAAACCATATATAACAGTAGGATCTGTTTGCAAGCGCATTTTTTTCTTTAATCGATTAATAAATACCGAAGCAACTTTAGCTCGCTCTATATCAATACCAGTCTCTTTTTCAATAATTGAAGCCATAATCAGCATTTCATAAGGAGTTTTGTACGGCAAATTAGACGTTCTTCCTTGCCATTCATATTCAAGAGCCATTAACATTTTTTGATGTGCTCGCTTTAATATGTCAATATCACTAACTTCCGTTGTGTAATAGTAAGTATCTGGATAAAACCATCCTTCTAATAATTGACCAGGCTGTAACCCTAGTTGCTGCTCTAATTTATCAGCAGACTGATTTTCAATAGTCTGTTTTAAATAAGGAGCTTGATGTAATACTTTTTTCCAATCTTCAAAACGAGAGCCTTCAATAAACAGCAAACTAAATTGTGCTTCTTTACCAGTAAAGAACATTTCTAACATTGCCCGCAAAGACATATCTGGATTTAATTGATATGTTCCCGCTTTAAATTGCGCTAACTGAGGTTCCAATCTCAGCAACCATTGGAATTTATTAGCCGGATTTATTATTTTCTGCTCCGTTAACAATGATTCTAATCCTACTCGTCCCGTACCGGTTGGTAAGGTGAAAATTGTTGTCTCATGAATATTAATAGCGGTATCAGCGTAATTCTGTATCTGACGATAAAACGTATAGAGAATACAGCCACTCAATACTAATAAAAGAATAATTAACCACAATGCTCGTCTTACATACTTCATTCGATACTCGCTTCCTAATATTACACTATGAAAATTAATCTAATATTAACTGCAAAATTAGTTTAACCTCAAACAATATGGCAAAAGAAAATCAAATAATTGTCGAGAATTATATTGCCACACAGGTTGCTTTATCTGTGTCAAAACACGGTTAACCGGTAATATGGGCATTAAAGCATTAGTAATGATCACCTCGTCACAATGCGCCAATATATTAGGATAGTCGTTGATATAGAAAAGTTCATAATCAGTATCAGATAAACATTCAATTACCTTTCCACGCATCACTCCTTCAACACCAGCATGATTTAAATCTGGCGTATAAATACGTTTCTCTTTACGCCAAAAAATATTTGCTGCACAACATCCAATCAATCTACCATGAGTATCCATTACAATAGCTTCATCAACACCCAATGATTCAATTTGTTGTTTTATCAATATTTGCTCTAAGCGATTTAAATGTTTTATACCAGCTAAATAACGATTACTATTCATAGGTATTGTACTCAACGTTAAATCAATACCCGTTTGTTGTTGATTTAAATAAATAGCTGGATAATCAGTTAACAAAATAATGACGGTCGCTTTGTTAAAACCGACTATACTATAGCCCCGCCCACCTTCGCCACGACTAATAATAACTTTAATAACCGCTAAATCCTTTTTATTTAGCTGTGCTATTTTATTTATATTAGCAGCCAATTTTTGCCAATCTGGGACAGGTAAAAGAAGTTGTTTAACACCTTTTTGTAAACGACAAATATGATAAGTTAATAAGGCAGGTTGATGTCCTACTACACGGATCGTGGTAAAACAACCATCACCAAATTGTATAGCTCTATCCATTACAGAAAGATTATTTCGCTGCTCACCATTAATCCAACATATCATTATTTATAACTTCTTAATTAAACTAAATACCGGCTATTACCGCTACAGTTTATGGGAAATTCACCATTTACATCAACAAAAAGACCTCAACCTAAGTAAAGTTGAGGCCTTTTTACTAGAAAATATCAATTAATTGACTTTACGGAAAATAATCGAGCCATTTGTGCCACCAAAGCCAAAAGAATTGCATAATGCATATTCCATATTTTCGACTTTACGCGCCTTACCCGGTACAAAATCTAGCCGGCCGGTCTCTACTAGTTCGAGTAATTCATTATCGAGATTTTCAAGATTAATTGTCGGAGGAATATGTTGATCTCTCAACGACAAAATCGTAAAGATAGCTTCAATTGCACCTGCTGCTCCTAATAAATGACCGGTCATCGATTTAGTCGAGCTAACTAATATTCCACTCTGTTGCGGATAAATCGATGCAATCGCACGCGCTTCAGCGATGTCTCCTGCTGGTGTCGATGTACCATGAGCATTAATATAGCCTACCTTATCTGCACCTATACCGGCATCATGTAGTGCATTTGTCATGGCCAGTGCCGCACCTTCACCATTTTTTGGTGGTGATGTCATATGATAAGCATCACTACTCATACCAAAACCAGCAAATTCAGCATAAATTTTAGCGTCACGAGCTTTAGCATGCTCATATTCTTCTAATACCAAAATACCTGCTCCATCGCCCAACACAAAACCATCACGTTCTTGATCCCAAGGACGACTTGCTCGCTCAGGTTCATTATTGCGTTTTGATAAGGCCTTGAGCGATCCAAATCCAGCAATACCTAAAGACGTACTTGCTTTTTCAGCGCCACCTGCCAACATGATATCAGCATCACCATAGGCAATAATACGAGCAGCGTGCCCAATGTTATGTATACCTGAGGTACAAGCAGTAGCGATAGAAATAGTTGGCCCCTTAAGGCCATAAATAATGCTTAAGTGTCCAGCTACCATATTAATAATGGTTGAAGGAACAAAAAAAGGACTTACCCTACGTGGACCATTAGTAAGTAAAGCGTCACAATTTTCTTGGATTAACCCTAATCCGCCAATACCTGAACCAATTGCAGCACCAATGCGATGAGCAATTTTTTTTGTGATTTCAATACCTGCATCTTTAATAGCTTGTTGACCTGCAGCAAGCCCATATTGAATAAAAAGATCCATCCTCCGCGCATCCTTGCATGGAATACCATAATCATTATGATTAAAATCTTTAATTAGACCGGCAAACTTGGTTGTATGGTTTTCAGTATTAAAATGCTTTATAAGGCTGATACCACTCTGTCCAGCGCATACAGCATTCCAAGATGACTCAACTGTTTTGCCGACAGGAGATAACATGCCGAGTCCAGTTACGACTACTCGACGTTTAGACACGTAAATCCTCCAGAAAAAGAAATAAGGTTTGATGAAAATATAGGCGGTCGATCGACCGCCTGAATGTGTTCATAAAAGCTCTCTACAATTAAACTTACGGCTTATGCTTGATGACTATTAATATAATCAATCGCGACTTGTACTGTCGTGATTTTTTCCGCTTCTTCATCAGGAATTTCGGTATCAAACTCTTCTTCTAATGCCATGACTAATTCAACAGTATCAAGAGAATCAGCGCCCAAATCCTCAACAAATGAAGCATTATTTGCAACGTCTTCTTCTTTAACACCTAATTGTTCAGCGATTATTTTCTTAACACGTTCTTCGATAGTGCTCATACTATTTAAATTCCTATTAAAACTCGCTTTCACGATGGTTTCGTAGTTTAGATACAGGAAAGGCACAACCCTATCCTGGTTATTCGAACCTGATTTCGCATTATTATATGCTATTTTAGCATTAACCATGCAAATGATTCATTAGTTTTTAAATCATATACATGCCACCGTTGACATGTAATGTTTCACCCGTGATGTAAGCTGCTTCATCAGAAGCTAAAAATGCTACAGCAAAGGCAATTTCTTTTGCATCACCGAGCCGCCCCACAGGAACATTGGCTAAAATGCCTGTTCGCTGTTCCTCTGTCAATGCTTGAGTCATGTCAGTTTTTATAAAACCAGGTGAAACAACATTCACCGTAATACCACGAGAAGCTACTTCACGCGCTAATGATTTACTAAAAGCGATAACCCCTGCTTTAGCTGCAGCATAATTTGCTTGTCCAATATTACCCATTGCGCCCACTACTGAACCGACAGAGATAATACGACCATAACGTTTTTTCATCATTGAACGCATTATAGCTTTGGATAGGCTAAAGATCGAAGTTAAGTTTGTATCAATGACTTTATTCCATTCTCCTTCTTTCATTCGCATCAACAGATTGTCGCTGGTAATACCTGCATTATTGATTAAAATATCGATTTCACCAAATTCTTCACAAATTTTAGATAGAGTACTATCAATAGATTTAGTGTCTGTCACATTTAAGACATACCCTTTGCCTTTATCACCAAGATAGCTACTAATCACCTTGGTACCTTCTTCGCTTGTAGCAGTACCAATTACTTTTACTCCACGTTCAACCAGCAATTCAGCTATTGCCCGCCCGATACCACGACTTGCCCCAGTTACCAAGGCTATTTTTCCATCAAAACTCATGTTTTCCTCAATTATTTATCAATGCAGCATTTAATGATGCTATATCATTAATCGCTACTGAATTAATCGTACTCATAATGTGCTTAGTTAAACCTGTCAATACCTTACCTGGCCCTATTTCTAATAGTTGATCAAACCCTTGCTCAGCCATAAATTCGATGGTCTCAACCCAGCGTACAGGATTATATAGTTGCCGGACTAAAGCATCTTGTATACAATCTACAGAATTTTCTATTTTAACATCGACATTATTTACAACAGCGATTTTAGGCTTATTAAATACAACTGCTTCTAACGCTTGTGCTAATTTCTCTGCGGCAGGCTGCATCAATGCACAGTGTGAAGGTACACTGACAACCAATGGCAAAGTACGTCTTGCACCAGCCGCTTTACATAAAGCGGCTGCTCTCTGAACAGCACTCTTTTCACCCGCAATGACAACCTGACCTGGTGAATTAAAGTTAACTGCTGAAACCACTTGATCTTGCGCAGCTTGTTGACATGATGCTAGTACCGATTCATTATCCAAACCAATAATTGCATACATAGCGCCCTTTCCTGCTGGTACAGATTCTTGCATCAATTGACCACGTAGCTCAACCAACTTGACAGCCGACTTAAAATCAATAACATCGGCACAAACCAAGGCAGAATATTCACCTAAACTATGGCCTGCCATTAGTTTAGGCATTTGGCCTTTTTTTTCCTGCCATATTCGAAAAATTGCCACAGATGCAGATAAAAGTGCTGGCTGAGTTCTCCAAGTTTTATTTAATTCTTCTTCAGAGCCATTTTGAACCAAATCCCATAAATCATATCCTAAGGCACTAGAAGACTCAGCAAATGTTTCCTCTACTATGGCAAATTCTTTAGCTAAATCAGCTAACATGCCAAGAAACTGAGAACCTTGCCCAGGAAAGATCATAGCAAAATTAGACATTTTTAGTTTCCTGTTTAACTTAAAAACGGATCAGCGCTGAACCCCAAGTAAAACCACCACCAAATGCTTCAAGTAATACCATTTGTCCTCGCTGTATACGCCCATCTCTAACCGCTTCATCAAGCGCTGTCGGTACCGAAGCAGCGGAAGTATTCCCATGTCTATCCAAAGTAATAACCACTTTGTCCATTGGCATAGCAAGTTTTTTCGCTGTTGCTTGAATAATCCGTAAATTAGCTTGATGAGGGACTAACCAATCCAACACTGCTTTATCTAACGCATTTTTCTCTAATGTTTCATCGACAATATTAGCTAACTCATTGACCGCAATTTTAAAAACTTCATTACCTACCATGGCCACATAAGTTGGCTCTGGATGTTTGCTATTCTCTTGATGTCGTAAAGTTAACAAATCACCATAATTACCATTGGCATGTAAATGGGTTGATAAAATTCCTGGCTGTTGTGAACAACCGACAACGATTGCACCAGCAGCATCACCAAATAAAATAAGTGTGCTACGATCATTTAGATTTAATACTCTAGATAATACATCAGAACCAATTACTAATGCCTTTTTCGCCATTCCGGTTTTAATATATTGATCACAAATACTTAATGCATAAGTAAAACCAGCACAGGCAGCAGCAACATCAAATGCAGCACCGTTTTTAATTCCTAATATTTGCTGAATTTGACACGCAGCACTGGGAAAAGCATGGGTCGAAGAAGTCGTTGCTACAATGATTAAATCAATTTCATTCGCTGCAATACCAGCCATTATCAACGCTTTTTGCGCAGCTTTAGCACCCATTGTAGATACGTTATCTTGTTCTGCTGCAATCCGACGTTCTTTAATCCCTGTACGAGTAGTTATCCATTCATCAGAGGTATCTACCATTTTTTCTAAATCAGCATTCGTGCGAATCTGCACAGGCAAATAACTGCCAGTACCTAAGATTTTTGTATACATTTTGCTCTAATCACTCTTGGGTAGTAAGGCATTCAATCGAGTAGCAATTCTATCAGGAATTTGCTTTTCTACCGCCTGAATTGCCTGTTCAATTGCAGCCTTAAATGCTTTTTGATTGGCTGCTCCATGACTTTTAATGACAATGCCATGTAAGCCTAAAAGCGAAGCGCCATTATATTGATCAGGATCCAGGTGCCCAAAACATTTTGCGATACGTTTCTGTAACAATGGCTTAATCAACTTTATCAGCCACGATGAGAGCTTATTTTCTATAGTTGAAGATTTTACTAATGATAAAATAACGCGTATCACGCCTTCCATTGTTTTCAAAGTCACATTACCTGCAAAGCCATCACAAACGAATACATCAGTTTTACCAGTCAATAACTCATTGCCTTCCACATAACCGATATAATTTATAGAGGGTGTTTCTCTTAATATTGCGGCGGCTTCACGGATATTATCTAACCCCTTATTTTCTTCTTCGCCAATATTTAATAATGCTACTCGTGGATTACTTATATTATCAACCTCTTCAGCCATTACTGCTCCCATCACGGCAAATTGTACTAGCATTTGACTATCACAATTAACATTAGCACCTAAATCAAGTACAACGGTTGTACCTTGTTTTTGATTCGGTAAGATGGTTGTCAACGCTGGACGCTCAATACCATTTATTGCTTTCAATATGAGTTTTGCTAACGCTATAAGTACACCAGTATTACCAGCGCTAATACATGCTTGAGCCTGACCTGACTTTACTAATTCTAAAGCAACCCGCATTGATGAGCCTTTACTTTGTCTAATTGCTTGTAATATCTTGATATTATTAGCAATAACATATTCAGCAGGTATAATTTGCAGGCGGCTACCTATACCTAGCTCAGCACTCGTATCTGCAAACAGTGGGGTTAAAATTTCGGGAATACCGACCAGTAATAATCTTAACTGCGGGTTAGACGCTAGTGCCTGCAATGCAGCAGGCACAATAACACGAGGACCATTGTCCCCACTCATCGTATCTAATGCTAAGGTTAAATTAGCCAAGGCATTAATCGTTTAATAATCAACAAAACAATTATTTATTAATAACCTTACGGCCACGATAATAGCCGTCAGCAGTCACATGATGACGCAAATGAGTTTCACCAGAAGTTTTATCTACTGATACTTCGGCTGTTGTCAACGCATCATGTGAGCGACGCATACCACGTTTAGAACGAGTGGGTTTATTTTGTTGTACGGCCATTGACCTTACTCCTTAAGTACTTTTTTAAAACTAGCTAATACAGCCAAGGGATTTGGTTTTTCTGCTTCTGACGGCAGCTCACCAAAAACCATATCCGTGTCGGACACTTCACAGTGTTCAAAGTCATGAACCGGTATCACAGGCAAAGCGAGGATTATTTCATCTTCAATCATTGCTAGTAAATCTATTTCACCAAATTGATTAACAGCGATTGGCTCATACTCTTTAGATAACACCTCAATCCTCTCATCATCAATGACAGGACTAAAACAATAAGTTACATGAACATGGTAGATAAAAATTTTACCACAACGTTCGCATTTTAACGTGACATCTACATCAGTCTTGCCTGTTATAACAACTAAACGTTGATTATCTATTGCAAACGACAGTTCACTAGTTACATCACTATCTATTATTGACTACTAATTCTGCGACACGCGAAACCTGTTCAGGTGAATAATATCCTGAATAATCCAATTTTTTGTGCTACGTGATGTACATCAATCATTAAGGGTAATTTTACCTTTTGCATAAGGCGTGCATATTATCTTTGTAATGAGATATAGTCAAAGGAAAAGGCTGCTTTTACTTATTTTTTCATCAAATATTCGCTACTTAAGCTCTATCTAGTTTAAAATATCTCTCTTTATTTGGCTATGAATATTAAATATTTTATAAAATCAATTGCATTGACGTCAATGTCATCTTCACGGTATCAGCTGCTACAAAAACTAGGTTTACCTTTTACTGTTGATGCTCCAAATATCGATGAAACCCCGTTAGTTAATGAATCAGCAACTTTTCTTGTCACGTGCTTAGTAACCGAAAAAGCAAAAGCATCAGCGATTAAATATCCAACCCATTTAATTATTGGTGCTGATCAAGTTGGTATTCTAGCAAATCAAATAATAGGAAAACTATTAACTCATACCACCGCCAGTAAACAACTTAAGCAAGCTTCTGGCAAAAAAATCACCTTTATATATCGGCTTTTGCTTATTCGATAGTGAAATTGGAAAATATAATACTAAATGTGAACTGTTCATTTTCGCCCTTTGCATGACAACGAAATTGAAAATTACTTGCTAAAAGAACAACCTTACCAATGTGCTGGGGGCTTTAAGTCAGAAGGGTTAGGTATCATGTTATTGGAAAAACTTTCCGGTCGGGATCTTAATACTTTAATCGGTTTACCATTAATTAGTTTAATCAAAATGTTAAGAGTTCACGGCATCAATCCTCTCAATTAACTAAATTACCGCTTAAAAGAGCAAACTGGTTTATAACATAATCCAGTTTGCTAATTTGATTGGATGTACATTATTGTTTACGTAATATCTTCAAACATACTGTCAGTTGTTCGTCTAAAGGGGCTCGGAAAGTTAATTTTTCCGTTGTGTCAGGATGAATAAACATTAATGAACTGGCATGTAAAAAAAGTCGTTTCAAACCCGTAAAACCTAACTGTTGATCAAATTGGTGATCACCATAACGGTTATCGCATGCAATAGGATGTTTTACATATTGTGTATGTACCCTAAGCTGATGTGTCCGCCCTGTTATCGGACTCGCTTTGACTAAAGTGGCAGCAGAAAAACGCTCTTCTATTTTAAAATGAGTTTCTGCACATTTACCATCATTAGCAACTTCTACTATCCGTTCACCGCTTTGTAAAATATTTTTTAATAATGGTGCCTGAATAACTTTAATATGTGATGGCCATTGCCCTTTCACTAACGCAAGATACTCTTTTTGCATCTGTTTTAAGCGCAATTGTTGATGTAATGCTCTAAGCGCTGAACGTTTTTTAGATAGCAATAAAACACCCGACGTATCGCGATCTAACCTATGTACAAGCTTCAAAAAACGCACTTCAGAACGCAATACACGTAAAGCCTCAATTACACCAAATTTTACCCCACTACCACCATGAACAGCCATACCGGATGGTTTATTCAAAACCAGTAAATGTTCATCTTCATAAAGTATACAATCTGCTAGTAAGGCTACCTTATCCAATTTGGCCGAAATAATATTCTGTTGTTTCTCCTCAAGCCGAATGGGCGGGATCCTAACTAAATCACCCGCATGGATCTTATATTCAGGTTTGATTCTAGCGCTATTTATTCTTACTTCACCTTTGCGAATAATGCGGTAAATCAAACTCTTAGGAACGCCTTTTAAACGTGTCAATAAAAAATTATCAATACGCTGGCCGGCTTGATCGTTGTCGATAGTAACAAATTGAACCTGATTCTTTATTTTCATTAGCTAATTACAATATTTTGTTAACATTTAGGTTTATTAAATATTACGACCAAATATTATGATACCTTGTTTCAGCTTTTTTTTCTTAAATTTTGTCAATTCCTCTATCAAACGCATTTTTTCACATTTTTCTTCATAAAAACACAATAAACAGCAAAAGTTATCTTGATATCTACCCATAAGCAATGGAATAATGAATAGTTACCATAATGTTTATTAAAACAAGAGTTGGTGTAATTTGAGATCTATTTATTTTTTGATGACACATAAACGCAACAATGGTGTAAGACGGTGTGTAAAAATCAAATAACTTATTGAATTGCGAACAAAGGTTTACTGGATTAGCTAATCTGTACATTGAACAAATGAATTCAGCAACAGTGCTAATTTAAGAATACAGCATTTTATTGTAAACGTAGGTTCACCGAAAAATTACGTTTCAATACAACCGACAACCGTGAGGTTGGCGATTTTGTAAAAGTCACGAAACCATCGGTTAACAGTAACCATTTTTAGTCGCAATTTTTTTGACTTAGTAGAATAATGAGTATTCATAATGAAAAGAATGTTAATTAACGCAACTCAACAAGAAGAGTTGCGAGTTGCTCTTGTTGATGGGCAACGTCTTTATGACCTAGATATTGAAAATCCTGGATACGAACAAAAAAAAGCAAATATTTATAAAGGCAAAATTACCCGTATAGAACCTAGTCTAGAAGCCGCATTTGTTGACTATGGATCAGAAAGACACGGTTTTCTCCCAATTAAAGAAATTGCACGTGAATACTTCCCTAGCAATTATCAACCTCACGGACGCCCAAACATAAAGGATGTTTTAAAAGAAGACCAAGAAGTTATTATCCAAGTTGATAAAGAAGAACGGGGCAATAAAGGTGCTGCATTAACTACCTTTATTAGTTTAGCTGGCAGCTATCTAGTTTTAATGCCAAATAACCCTCGCGCTGGCGGAATATCACGACGTATTGAGGGTGAAGATCGCACAGAATTGAAAGAAGCATTATCCTCATTGGAAATACCAGATGGGATGGGCTTAATTGTCCGTACTGCTGGTGTAGGTAAATCAGCAGAGGCATTACAGCAAGATCTACAATATCGGCTGAAACATTGGCAAGCAATAAAAAAAGCGGCGGAAAACCGAGCTGCTCCTTTCCTAATTCATCAGGAAAGCAACGTCATCGTACGAGCCTTTCGGGATTATCTGCGTCCAGATATTGGTGAAATCCTGATTGATAATGCTAAAATTGTCGAAATGGCTCGCCAACATATTGAAGCGATTGGGCGTGGCGATTTTGCAAGTAAAATAAAATACTATGGTGGAGATGTTCCTCTCTTTAGTCACTATCAAATTGAATCGCAAATCGAATCCGCTTTTCAACGTGAAGTTCGCTTACCATCAGGTGGTGCTCTGGTTATCGACATCACTGAGGCATTAACCGCAATTGATATAAATTCATCACGTTCAACCCGTGGTATCGATATAGAAGAAACAGCATTCAACACAAATTTAGAAGCAGCGGATGAAATCGCTCGTCAATTACGGCTACGAGATTTAGGTGGGCTGATTGTTATCGATTTTATTGATATGACTCCTGTTCGTCATCAACGTGAAGTTGAAAATCGCCTGCGTGAAGCAGTACGTCAAGATCGGGCTCGTATCCAAATCGCTAGGATATCACGTTTTGGTCTACTTGAAATGTCACGCCAACGTTTAAGCCCATCGCTTGGTGAATCAAGTCATCACGTTTGTCCCCGTTGTAGCGGCACAGGAACAATCCGTGATAATGAGTCACTATCACTCTCTATTTTACGTTTGATCGAAGAAGAAGCGTTAAAAGAAAATACCCATGAAGTACATGCTATTGTACCGGTACAAATTGCTTCTTACCTGCTGAATGAAAAACGTCAATCCGTCAATGAAATTGAACGCCGGCAACATAATATCCGTGTGATTATTGTCCCTAACGATCAGATGCAATCTCCACATTACAATGTGTTCCGTATTCGTAAGGGTGAAGAAATTTCAACATTAAGTTACTATCTCACACAATATCACGGAGCTGAAACAAATAATCTCATAGATGATGTCAGCGGTGAGAAAAAATTACCTGAACAACCGGCTATTTCGACTCTTGCACTCCAGTCTCAAGCAGATAGCAAAAATACGGCAACAGCCAAGGGCAAAACAAATAAACAGAGTAAATCGACTCATGAACAAACTTCGCAAAGTCTGTTTAACCGAATCGCCTCTTTGTTTAAGAAATTATTCAACGGCTCACAGTCAGCAATTGAGAAAACAGAAAAAAAAACAAAAAATAGCAATGATAAGCGGCGCAACAATGAACGACGTAATAACCGACGGTCAACTCAACGGCGAGAACATACTGACAATTTAGATAATCGCCAAAACCGCCTACCTACCGATGAATCTCAATCACGTAAGGGCCGTAATCAAAAAAGCAATATTCATGATACACAAGATAGTGCAACACGCGAAACTCAACAACAGCGCCGTGAACAGCGAGCTGAACGTCGTCGCCGTCAGGAAGAAAAAAAGCAGTTGCAGCTTGAAGCTAAAACACCGCAATTAGACAAAAAAGTGGCAGAAAGCGAAAAAAACATCGTTGTTCCACCCCGCCGCCAACAACGTCAACTAGTACAATCAGTTCGGATCAACAATAGTGGGGCTGAGCCACCAAAACAGCATACTGATAAAAAAGAGCAAGTCATTAAGTCGTCTATTACAACTGAGGTAGATGCAGTGCCTGCTTTATTAACTGCCGATCCTGTTGTGTTAACTGAATCAACAGCTAGGCAAGAAATAATAGATACACAGCTTATCACAGAACAAACTGAGCCTCAAGAAACGTCAACAAGCTACACTAATGAACGGCAAGACACTATCATTCCACGGAGATCAAGACGATCACCTCGTCATCTAAGAGTTAGCGGACAACGCCGTCGTCGCTATCGTGATGAATATCAAGGCAAATCATTAGTACCATTAAAAATGGCGGTGGCTTCTCCTGAATTATCTTCAGGTAAGGTCTGGATCCAGTATTCGATTAAATTTAATGAAGCAAAAGAGATGTTATCAGATAGCAAAAATATGATGACAATTGATGATAAAACAGCATCTTCTGCTAAGCCAATGGGAAACAATGATACCACTAATAAGGTTGAGCAACAAAAAACGCTACCAATTAATGAAGCGGTTCAATCAGCAGAAATATGGCCTTTGACAGAACAATCAGTAACGAAAGAAAGCTCTCTAGCCTCTGCTGAAATATTGCTCATTCCTGTAGCTCAAGGTATTGAACAAAGTGAAAAAGCCACTCAAACACTTATTGAAACAAAAGTAATGCCTGAAAGCCTAACAAATATCGTTGTTGAAACGGTAGGTCAGAGTGGCTTGACCAAAGATCACCGGCAGAATGGTCAATCAGTTAATGACGAAATTTTCATAGAAGATGATATTAAAAGGGATAAACATTTAGTCCATGAAATAAGTCAGGAAAAAATAGCAACCACATCGAATGAAAATTTTAGACATGTTCAGCCAAACATAGCTTCTGTGACCAATATCACGGCAAAAAAAGTAAATAATCAGCAGCAAAAAACTGCCGGCATAAAAACTGGCTATTCTCATGCCCCTACCACAAAGGCTCCAGCGCCAGATATTACTAAATGCTATCTGGAAATCAAAGCTTATATACGACCAGCAATAACTTTCCATGGCAAAAATGGTGCAGGTGGTCATGTAGCAACAAATGTTGCCACATCCGAAATGTCCAAACCCAAATAATAGCTAATAAAAAATGCCCTTCTTGGGGCATTTTTTTATTCTGAATTTTAACTAAAACTCACTTATGTGCTTTTTGTATCAAAATCCTTTCAGGAAAATACTTACTCCCTATTATTAAATCGGGAATAAATATGTCTCAATGGATTGTTTTTGGCACTGGCAAAGGTATTGGTTATCATCTTGTACAATATGGCCTTCAGCAAGGTCATCAAGTACTCGCCATTATTCGTAATCTAAAATATAAAACACTACTAACACATATTGGTGCACAAGTTATTGAAGGTGATGCTTGCCATTATAATGACATAGAAAATATTTTTGCTCATATTCCTAATAACAGTATTGTCTTTAGTACTATGAGATGGTAAAAACTCAGATCTGACCGGTAATCTTAATATTATTAAATCGGCCGAAACATTAAATATTAAACGGTTATTACTGGTGACCTCTGTTAGCTGTGGTGATGGCTGGAAGTATCTCTCATCAAGGGCTAAAGCGCTTTTTAGCTTGTCAATACGCCATAAATCGATGGTAGAGTGTTACCTCAGAACCAGCTCACTAGATTACACCATTCTTAGGCCAGGCTGACTGCTTAATTTACCTGCCACAGGTAATAATCAACGAATTAAACTACCACAAATAGGATTAGTTACCCGGCAATATATTACAATTGAGCTGGACAATATTGCTGACAATAAGCTTACTTATTAACAAACTTATGAGGTAATTGAACCTCTCCGGGTTTATTGGAGAGTTTTTATTCTGTAAATGTAAACAACAAACTCCCTATCATGAAGGGAAGAATAATATGCGTTTTCTACCTCTATTTTTCCAGGTCTTTCTATG
>DAYVGO010000003.1:0-1427 GCA_045399315.1 Arsenophonus sp. | reverse complement strand
AAGGTTTTAATATCATGAAAAACGAAAAATGATGTAATAAGCGATGCTGATCTCATATCGCTAACAAGATATAAAATTCCATCTAAACAATGCGAAATTTTACGCGAAGCGGAGATCTTTTTTATAATTCGCCACGATGGTCGCCCGCGCACAACATGGGCGCATTTTAACACCCCTATGACGCAAAGAAATACAATAAATATATCTAAAAATATCGAACCTAATTTTGGAGCTTTAAATTAATGGGACGAAAACGTAAAAATAGTGCCGACAATTGGTTACCACCGCGTGTTAGTAGAGGTAAGTCAGCTTTTGAATTCAGACCCAGATCAGTAGGAACGGTAAGACTATGTGGCTTTAATACTACTCCAGCCCAAGTTTGGGCAGCGTATGAAGCCTATAATAGTAATCGCAGTAATGAATTTCTTTTTGAGGGACTTATTGAGCGATTTTTTACATCAGGTGATTTTATGGAATTAGCCGCTGAAACCCAAAAAAAACTATCGAAAATATTTTCAAAAAGTTATTGCTGTTTTTGGAAAAGTAAATTCTGATGATATTAAACCCGAACATATTAGACGATATATGGATAAGAGGGGTTTCAAAATCCGGACACAAGCTAACCGAGAAAAAGCCTTTATATACCGCGTCCTTCGATTCGATTATGAACGTGGATTAGCGAAAAGCAATCCATGTAAAGGTGTCCGTCAATTTAAAAAATCCGCACGTACACGATATGTAACTGATGCTGAATATAATGCAATTTACAAAATATCCCCTACAATAGTTCAGATCGCAATGGAGTTAGCTTATCTTTGTTGCGCCCGTCAGGCCGATATTCTTTCATTAGAAAAGTCAATTACTAGCGGAAGGAATATTGATTCAGCAAAGTAAAATAGGGGTCTCACAAATAAAAGCGTGGTCACCCAGACTCGAAAATATCATCGCAATGTCGAGAAAATTACCCTTGAACGAAGGTATGAGCAGAGTATATACGTACTACCTCAACCTTCAGGTGCCAGATATACACGAGATGGTTTTAATACTCGATGGATGAAAGCTCAAAAAAGAGGCAAAGCAAAGATTCCCAGAGCTGGATTTAGATTTCACCTTTCACGATTTAAAAGCCAAAGGTATTTCAGATTTGGAAGGTAACTTATACGAAAAACAATCAATATCAGGCCATAAAAACGTGGGTCAAACCGCAAGATATGATAGAAGAATTAAAATTGTCCCTGTAGTAGATGGGCAGCAAAATGGTAAAAATATTACGAAATTATATTACAAAGAGCGACTTTAGGGCTAAAAATTCACTGTTAAGCGACTAACTTTTTACCGTCTAATTTATTGATAGTAAAGTAATTTTTATGATGGTGCCCAGAGCGGGACTTGAACCCGCACAGCCTTAAGGCCGAGGGATTTTAAAT
>DAYVGO010000075.1:0-2602 GCA_045399315.1 Arsenophonus sp. | reverse complement strand
CTTTATATGAAGATGGTTTGATCCCAGAAGCGGAAAAATTATTATCGACCTGTGATATTCCTGTGCCGATTGATGTTCGTGTGACGACAGAATTTTCTGAGACTGCAGAAGCGGTGATGAAATCTGTTAATGATGTTAAAGATGATGAGCAGATTTTGGACTTAGGTGATGAAACTGCTACGCGTTTGGCGGATATCCTTAAGAAGGCAAAAACGATTCTATGGAATGGCCCAGTTGGTGTTTTCGAGTTCCCTAATTTTCGTCATGGCACAGCAGTGATTGCGCAAGCTATTGCAGAGAGTGAAGCTTTTTCTATTGCCGGTGGTGGTGACACGCTAGCGGCTATAGATCTGTTTGGTATTGCGAATAAAATTTCTTATATTTCTACTGGCGGCGGTGCTTTCCTTGAATTTTTGGAAGGTAAAAAATTACCCGTAGTTGTCGTGTTAGAAGAACGAGCAAAACAGTAATTATATCTGCAGAAAATGACAGGTAGCATTAATTACCTGTCCAATATAGGACTTTATCTCATGTCGAAGATTTTTGATTTTGTTAAACCAGGTGTTATTACCGGCGATGATGTACAAAAAGTTTTTGCGGTTGCCAAAGAGCATAAATTTGCGTTGCCGGCGGTCAATTGTGTCGGTACCGATTCGATTAATGCTGTTTTGGAAACTGCCGCTAAAGTTCGTTCGCCGATTATTGTCCAATTCTCTAATGGTGGCGCTGTGTTTATTGCCGGCAAAGGTCTAACAGCTGAAGGTCAGCAAGCAGCGATTTTAGGGGCAATTTCAGGTGCTCATCATGTGCATCAAATGGCTAAACATTATGGTGTAGCTGTGATCCTGCATACGGATCATTGTGCGCGTAAGTTGCTGCCATGGATTGATGGGTTGCTAGACGCCGGTGAAGAATATTATAAAACCACCGGTAAGCCATTATTTTCATCCCACATGATCGATTTGTCTGAAGAATCATTGACTGACAATATTACAATTTGCTCTCAATATCTACAGCGGATGAGCAAGATTAGCATGACATTAGAGATTGAGTTAGGTTGTACCGGTGGTGAGGAAGATGGTGTCGATAATACTGGTATAGATAGCTCATCGCTTTATACCCAGCCTAAAGATGTTGCTTATGCTTATGAAGAATTGAGTAAAATTAGTCATCGATTTACAATTGCGGCATCTTTCGGTAATGTACATGGTGTTTATAAGCCAGGTAACGTTCAATTAACACCTAAAATCCTTAAGAACTCACAACAATACGTTGCGCAGAAATTTAATTTGCCAGCGGAAAATAATATGAATTTTGTTTTCCATGGTGGTTCAGGCTCTAGCGCTGAAGAGATCAAAGAAGCTGTCAGTTATGGTGTAGTAAAAATGAATATTGATACTGACACACAGTGGGCAACTTGGGAAGGTATATTGAATTATTATAAGAAAAATGAAGGTTATTTACAAAGCCAGCTGGGTAATCCAGAAGGTGAAGATAAACCTAATAAAAAATATTATGACCCTCGTGTTTGGCTACGTGCTGGTCAGGTTTCAATGATTGAGCGGTTAGAACTTGCATATAAAGAGTTAAATTGTATCAATGTCTTGTAACTAATCGCGGTTTTATTCCTGGTTGTCAACCCTATGATTTAACATAGGTTTTTTATTATTACTGCGATAATAAATTTAAGCTAATATCTGCCAGACTATTTATCCTATAACTGTTATTTTTTAATACGGTAATAAATTAATTTAATAATTTATAAAATTTAGGATTATCAACGCATTGCGTTAGTCCACACTCTAATATTGCAGATATAAGGTTAGCAAATATTAAAAACATAAATAGATAAATCGTTATTTCTCTGGCGGGCGATTTTGCTATTTGTAATTCATCATTATTGAATAACATTAATGTACAAACAAACAGAATGATAGCTCTATTGAGAAAAGTAAAGACCATGTATAAAGATACAAACCGAAAAATGTTGAATAATATCCGGGATCACCAGGAAGTATATGAATTAACACTTGGTGAGTTGCAGTAATACATGTTGTGATAGAACTAAAAATTATTATACTGTAATGACACTGTTTAATGCCAAATATAAGATTAAATAGGAAGCCGATACCGATCATTATAATACCCACCCGCTGTAATAAGCATAGTGGACATGGCATTTCATGTAATATAATTTGATAATAGAACACAACGATTAGTAATATACATATTCCTAATAACCCTAATATATTTAGATTAGGAAGAATTTTTGTTATTGGTAGTGTTTTCATCATAGTTCTTTAACTAAAACGATAAATTAATATTGTCGGTTGCATGATATTTAAATAATAAAATAGTGATAATAAACAGCATCAATAATAGTATATAACTCAATTTCTTCTGTTTGAAAATAAGTGAAATGGTAACCAGAAAAGCGACAAGAAAAGGTAAAAACATTCTGAAATCCTATTAATAAAAATCAAGTAAAAAAGTTTTCATCCGGGCTGACCTAAACGTTCCTGTCAAAGATGGCAAAGTTACCTCTGATGCACGTATTCGTGCTTCTTTACCTACTATTGAAACCGTTTTAAAGCAAGGTGCC
>DAYVGO010000039.1:0-17579 GCA_045399315.1 Arsenophonus sp. | reverse complement strand
ATGCGCATTCGGTCCGTGGCAATGCGACTGGCGCGGCAGAAAACTGGGGGCCTGGGGAGGTCCGGATTTAGTGCACAGTGGTGTGCTGCACATCAGGTGGTAACCGGCTAGGGTGCGTCAAACTGGGAAGTTCGGGGAGGATGGCGTGGTACGGTGAATGATTTTCAACACCGAGTACTTTGATGCGTGGCTGGTAGGTGGGCGTTCGCTGTCCTGGCGAAGAATGTCCCGTTGTCGCGTCGACGAGAAGGTCGTGGCGGCAGTCCGGAAGAAAGTTATCGTGCACCAAGAAGTCTGAGCCGATGATTAGCGCGATGACGTCGCCGATGGCAAAATTCCAGTGAAGGTCACGGCGTAGGTTTTTGATCTGGACGTGCAGATAGAGCGAGCCGTAAGTCTTGATTGTGGACCGGTTTGCTGCTCTGAGCTCGAAAGACGTAGGAGGAAGGGTAACTTGAAGATGGGCTCGTGGGTAGCAGCAAATGTCGGAACCGCTGTCGACAAGGAAACGCTACTTTGTGATTTGGTCGGTGACGAAGATGTCGATTGATACCGTCGGTACGTTGCGCAAGCTCTGTGGTGGTCTGCGGTGTGGCGACAGCCTGGACGGTGGACGACAACTGTGGCAAAGAGACCTTGATGACGTGATCAGCAATCCTGGGAAGTTCGAGAGGTAGCGTAAGCTGAGCCTGCAGACTTCCCTGGACGTGCGGTGGAAGTCGTTGAAGCCAAAGTGCTCGCAGTAAGGAATCCTGGATTTCCATGTTGCCCGCGAGAGCACGCGTATGGCGGACGAACTGCGAAGGCCTCTGCTCGGCAAGTTCAGCGCACTGAAGTTGTCGGGTCTTCCGAGAGTGACAGGCGGCGGATGAGTTAAGTCTTGAGGTGTTCGTAAAGGTTGGCCGTTGGTGGGTTGGCAAGGATATCCCGTTCCTCGTTGCCGTAGCGGGCATCGAGGTGGGGGACGGCACAATCGTAGCGGGTTGGGTCTTGCGTGATGTGTGCGAGGAAGAACTGTGCCTCGACTTGGGCGAACCATACCTCGGACGAGTCGGCCTAAACCGCAGAAGCTTGACAGCGACCCGCCAGACGCCATGAAGGGGAGCGTGTGGGATGCCGTCTGCCGCGGTTCGGACGTTCGTGGCGGAGCTGGCAGGGTGCTGCTGCACGGAATCATTGAGTTGGCTGTGCCGTTCCTGAAGCTCTTGCTCTTGCTTCTGGAGCACCTCTTGCTGCGTGTGAAGCTGTCTTTGGAGAAGTTTCAGCTGTCGTTGAAGGGCGTCTTGTTCGTCCGTGGCGATGCGTTATTGTCTGTTGTCCGGGTCCCCAGATGTGGGATGTCGCGTCTGCTCAAGGACGAATTACAACATAAAAACGTAACAAATGTATATTGAATTAGCGATGGCAGTGGATGAGTGTACTAACGCTACGGTCGTCTCGGTAGCCGAAGGAAAAAAGGAACTCGTCCCAGCCGGGCAGCGTGTTTTTGTAGCCGCCGTCGATGACGCATACCTCGGGTGACGCAGCGGTGACACTATGTTTTATCTGTAACGCAGTCCAGCGTGTAGCCGTGTTACGCTGGGCCGGATGATAACACGGCGGAGGATGCGTGGAAACATGCGCAGAGTGTGTCGCCACAATATTTTTGACGTGGAGCGCCGCATTACAGGGGTCGCATTACAGACAGGGGAAGTTAGCGCAGGACTACTGTTTTTTTCCTTAACAGAGGATTAATCGCAAAAAGTTACAACTGAAATTTTTATTCATCATCATCTTCATCATTGGCCTATTTTATGTCCACAAAGGCTTCCCTGCTCCCTGCGATCGCCAATAACCGCCGGTCCGCGCTAGCCGATTCCAACTACCGTCTACGGATTTCTTAATTTTATCACCCCGCCCAGCCTTCTGCACTCCTCGACTATGCTTCTATGCTCTTGCCGCCCATTCTGTAATCCTAATGGTCCACCGGCTATCTTACCTATACATTACATGACCTGTCTTGCTCAATTTGTTTCTCCTAATGTCAATTATAACATCGGCTATGCCGTTTCCTCTCCGATGCACTCTGCTCTCTTCCTGTCGCGTAACGTCTCGCATAACATACTTCATTCAATCATTATTTGCACGGTCTTTAACTTGTCTACGACCTTCTTTGTCAGTGTCCAAGTGTCTGCCCCACATATGACATGATGGGCACTGGCAGAATGTACTTAATGCACACCCTCCTTTTAATTGAACATGGTAAGCTTCCAGTCAGGATCTGACAGTGTCTGCCGAAGGCGCTCCAACCCGTTTGTATTCGCTAATTTTTTTTCTTGGGATCCCGGCCCCCGGTGAGTAATTGACGCAGGTAAACGTACTCCTTTTCAGAATGTCAATGCCGACTGGCGCTCCTGAAGTCTTGTTCCCTTGCCCGGCTATTTATAATTACCTTTGTCATCTGCATATTAATCCTTAACCCAACTCTTACACTCTTCCTGTTAAGGTCCTCAATAGTTTCTTGTAAGTCGTCTCCAATGTTGTTGAACAAGACAATGCCATCTGCAAATCGAAGCTTGCTGGCACCATTCGCAGCTGATCCTCACTCCTAAGCCTTCCCAGATAAATAGCTTGAATAATTCTACCAAGCAAGCAGTGAATAGCATTGGAGACATTGCGTCTCCTTGACCGGCCCCTTTCTTTATAAGTATCCTATTACTTTTCTTGTGGAGAATTAGGACAGGTGTGGAATCTCTGTAGATATTTTCTAACGTATTTACGTAAGCGGTCCTGTACTCCTTGATTACGTAACGTCGTTTGATTTCTCAGCCGAATCAAATGCATTTTCGTAATCTATAAAAGCAATATAGAGAGGCTGATTGTATTCTGCGGATATTTCGCTTACGTGACTGATGGCATGGATGTGATCGATTGTAGAGTATTTCTCCTTGAAGCCAGCCTGTTACCTTGGTTGACTTAACTGAAGCTTTTTCCTTACTCTATTGAAGATTATGTCGATAAGTATTTCACATAATACTGGAAGAAGGCTTATGGGCCTACAACATTTCAATTCTTGAACGTTTCCGTTTTTGTGGATTGGTATAATGTGGTCATTCTTTCAGTTCTCTGAGACCCTTGAATTTTTAAGAAAGTTCGTATAAAGGGCCTTCAGTTTTCCAAGCATTATCTCTCCTCCATCATTGAGGAAATGGATTGTTATTCGCTCTTCTCCTGCCACTTTTCCCCGTTTCATACCGTGAAAGGCCCTGCTAATTTCTTCGCTAGTTCAAGAAGGAGCCTCTGTAAAGTGTTTATTACTATTTCTAATAGAGATATCGCGGCTGCTCTGTGCATTGTATGTATAGAATTTTGCTGCCATTTCTATATGTTCGAGGTTGCTAATGATATGACCCTGGTTATATCTTGGTTTGTTCTATGCCAAGTCTCCTTCTCACTGATTTAAGGCTGCGTCCATATTTAAGGCTTCTTCAGCCTTTCCCACGTTATAGTTTCGAATCACTTGAGTTGGACACTTTCATTATTTGTAGTTATTTTATCAGGTCCTTTGTTACTTGGGAGAACTTGCCTACCGGTTGCCTTGGTGCCTTGGCTCCCACTTCAATTGCTGCCTCTGAAGCCAGCCTAGTTACCGTTTCATTCATTACCTCTTTGTGATACTCATCCCTGTGTTCTAAAGCTGCACATTGGTTTGGAAGTACCAGCCTGTATTGGTCAGCCTTCTTCCTTACTGCCTCTAGGTTGGTCTGTTGCTTCTTGACTAAGTTTACACATTCTCTCTTCAAATTGAGGTGAATCGTAGCCCTCACTATCATATATTCACTGGATCTTACCCTACCTAACACTTCTACATCGTGCACTGTGTTGGTATTGGCAGAGAATAGGAAATCAATTTCATTTCTTGTATATTCATTAGAACTTTTCTAGGTCCATTTTTTATACGCTTCCTGCAAAATGTGCTTATTATTCGCAGCTTATTCTTTTCGGCGAATTCTACCAGCATCTCTCCTCTATATTTCCTAGAGTGCATAGGGCCCTAATTTCGCATTGCCGTAATTCCGAAAGATTTGTCTTTCAAGTTTGTTTTCGGTGTAGCGATTCTAAGATAAATAAACTAAGATTTGATATTGCACAACTTCTTGAGAAATGATACCAGGCACGGAATGAAATATACATCGCCACATTTCACAATTACGAGATTAAGAACTGTTCATATGTCAGCCTGCCACGTGCGTGGCCGTAACAGTTTTATCGACGTCTAACGTTGAAACGGGCTGGGTCATTGCATGCCGCTTTGTTAGAGGTTTCATTTACCCGACCTATCCGCGTTAAAAATGTTTCAACCAGCTTAGATTTGCAAGACATGTGCTCGCAATTCGAACATCTTCATAAGACTGATCGATTTCTTCATCATGACAACGAGAGCTTGAAGCGTAGGCTCGTACTACATTCAATCTGTTCCTCTTATTAAGTTTTATTACGACTACTGCTACCGTCACAATAATGCTGCAGAATTCGTCATTATTTTCGGCTATGTCGTTATGGATTCGGAATCCCACTCCGTACAGCTTCTTACCTGGAACTCCTCTAGAGCACAGGACGTGGCCATTAATCAGCACTGCATAAGCTTCACTAGTCCTAACCCCAGTAACGCCAGTGATATCCCAAACAATGCCTAATAGTTTCTCAAAGAGTCGTAATAAGCTAGTTGCATTCGAGAGAGTTCGGGTGGTAAATGTTGACAAGGTAAGTTTTCATTTTCTTCTGTTCAGCCTAATAACGCATAATAAATTGTGCAAATCATATCAGATGAAGAGTTATCACAGTTTCTTCGACGTGACGTGAGAGACAGTCAATGTGGCCGAGTATGAAATACTCTGAACCAATCATGAAGGGCTAATGGCGGAAACAGAACAGAAACCGATTGCAGTAGCTGTACCTTAAGGCGACCCGGTTCTGTGAAAGCCCGCAAAGTAGAGCAACCTTCATGAAACGAAAAAAAAAACTGGCATGCACCTAGACCGTAGCACAAAGCTAGAAAGGAATTCCGCAAGGAATTCTCATACAGAAACCTTCGCACCAGACCTGCTGTAACTACTTAAAAAATTATCGATCACTCTACGGAAAACCCGCAGGGTGCAGAGCTTTCATGAAAGGAATAAATAGCGCCATACGAAGCTACAGAGTGCGTTTGTGCGATTATTCTCGGTTAATGTAGAAAGCTATCATGACATGTAGCTGTGAAGGCCACGAAATAAAGAGTAGCAGTATGGAGACAATGGTTTCTTCGTCCCCACATATGTACAGTGTGCAGCAGCAAAGACAATTCAATGCTGCCAGAGCAGTTAGTTGCAGGAGGAACGAAAATAATAAGATCATTCTATGTGATCAGTGCTCAGCAGTCCACAGCAGGCGCGAGGGAAAGTTCAGGGCCATCGGTAATGTTTCCCGCTTTCTTTCTTCACAATAACGGCCTTCTCCTTCCAATACAACGAAGGAGTGAGATATATAGAGTTCTTTTTGTGGACTTTTAGAAAATTTCACAGAAACGGCTTCTCTGTTTTTGTAGCCGAATGTCCAGTGCAAATTTGGAGCAGCCCACGTTGTATGTATGTGACCAGTAAATTAAGCTACCAATGACGTCCTACTCCTCCCACCTTTCCCCTACTATATACATGGCCAATTTGAATATAAATAAACAAATTATAATTTTTTTGTTTTGAAATATTTTAGTCGTTTCAGCAGGTAAAAGCCATCAAATAAAACAAAAGGCCACATATAGAATCTAAGACAACTTTTTAGAAAGTTCCGATGCGTATAGGGCATGCCTTCTGCAGAGCAATAATATTGCGTCATTAGCACCTCGAAAGCATAGCCCTAGAAGAACAATGAGCAGGGGATAAACAATGTACGCATGTCAATGCCCCCTTCTTAAAAAATCTTCGTCATAGTGCTCCAAGCTGAAAAAGAAAGTGGACTACGTGCCAAAAGAACATTTGCAGGTCAAATAGGAATTAAACTTCTCCTAGCACAGTTTCTCACTCTGCGTAGAACGGTTCGATACGTACTACGTGGTCTATTTAAGGGCGTGACGGCGGCGCTCTGATATGTGGGACACTGTCAGCGCATTCTCATAGACCAGTGGACTAACACATCGTAGTATGTTGTGCGGCCCGAAATAACGTTGTAAAAGTTCTCACTGCGTCGACGATGACGTGTTGGAATGCAATAGCACAGAGGGTCGCAGGGCTTGTATTCCACACAGCGTCGTCGAAGATTACAGTGCTGGCTGTAGGTAACATGCAGAGGCTTATGCCTCAGAGCCGTCGGGCTTTTCGGCGCACTGGATATTGGTGGCGACATCCAGCTTCTTTTCATCGGTGAGGTGCGGCAGCAAAGCATAGAGCATCGTTGCCGGGTTCCTACCGGAAACCAGCCTCAATTGCGTCATGCGCGTTAATACAGGCAGGTCAGCGTTGTAAGCAAAAATTACGTATGGAAGAACAGGGTCCGCGTCTTGTGCTTGATGTATACGTACATAGATAATATGTCGAAAAGAACCTTGTTCAAGGTTTTTGCAAAGTCTGCAGACTCTAAGCGGCTGTCCTCGTATGACTTGTCTCGCTGTATTGCAGAATTGCTGGGGTAAGTCTCTCTGTCGGTGATCAGAAGTTCTGGCGCATCAAGTAATGGCGGGATGTTCTCGACGAAGAATTCCATCATTTCTGTTACACTTCATTTTTCGCGCGCTCTCGTTTCGTCATAGCTGGCAAAATAAGTCATCGGCGTGACGACAAACTTATGTGCTGAGGCTGACGTCGGAAATAACCCCAGTAAGTACATGCTGTTCTGCTGGAACGGTCCCTTAGAAGTTTCAGTAGACTGCAATAAAACTGCTGGCCTGTTGATGGTGCCTTGCGTCGCTGACAATTCGGCAGGCATTGGCGTATTCGGCAGGCCTTGGCGTGGGGAGACGTAGCCAGTAATAGTTCTCCTGTATTCTCGATATGGTAGACATCGAAGAGACCAGTGATTGGGTAGCCTTGGAAGGATTACAGAATTTCTGGCGATAATGCTGATGGTAGGACGGACAGGTTGTTGGCACAAATAAATTGAAGTTCTTCGCAAGGACATCATTCAGGCACGAAAACGAAGAAAATGCACGTTTAAAGCAACTTTCGACAAATTTGGTCTTGCCTTTGAAGAACTCAGCAAAGCTTCTTGATTCCGAGTCTTCTCGATGCTGTTCAGTCAAGTCGTCAGCGTATATTATTCACAAAAAGACGTCTTCGCACTGAAGGTCTTGCGGCGGCGGGTCGATGGAGACGCAGTCAGTTGGGATTAAAGAGGCAGTCGGCATCAGAGTGTTTCCTTCCGTGGCCTTGTCATATTCCTGCAGTCTAAGACTTCGCTCTGCTGGGTCTCCTGAAAAGTCCTTTAAGTGTGCCAGCCCACACATCGCGTGATGGTCGCTTAATATATTGCAGGGCATATCGTATACAGGTGAGGTCAAAAGCGCCGGAGCTACGCGTTGCGTGTTACATTTCGAAGGGGTGAGTAAGTAAATTGTTTGTCAATGGCTGGTGAATATGGAAATCAGCGCGGTTCAATTCTTGCAATTACATTCGCCATCACCTGTATGCTAAACAAGAGTAAGGTGGCATGACGGATGACGTGCAGGCACAGCCGCTTAGGTAGGAGGTGAATTGACTAAGAACAAAAGCTTTAGCAGCGTAAGGAAAGTCTTTGCTGCGCTGCAGTGCACAACTCGCTTAATCACATGAAAAAGTATGCACAAAAAGAAGTCACCCATAGCGAAGGGCTCTAGGTGCAGATTAGTCGAAACCTCAGCAGTCAAGGAGGCATTACGGAATCAGGGTGTAGACGAGCCATATGTAAAATACTGAAAGATATCTATAATGGTTCCACTGCCACCGTAGTCTTCCATAAAGAAAGCAACACAATCCCAACAAAGAAAAGTGTCAGGCAGGGAGATACTATCTCTCCAATGTTTTTCACAGCGTAGTTACTGGAGGTATTCAGAGACCTGGATTGGGAAGAATTGGAGATGCGAGTTAATGGAGAATACCTCAGTAACTTGCGATTGGCTGATGATATTGCCTTACTTAGTAACTCAGGGGCCAATTGCAATGCATGCTCACTGACTTGGCGAGGCAAAGCAGAAGGGTGGGTCTAAAAATTAATCTGAAGAAAACTAAAGTGATGTCTAACAGTCTGGGGAAGAGAACAGGTGTTTGCGATAGTAGCGATGCACTGGAAGTGGTAAGTGAATACATCTACTTAGGGCAGGCAGTGACCGCGGATCCAAATCATGAGACTTAAATAATGAGAAGAATAAGAATGGGCTGGAGTGCGTATGGCAGGCATTCTCAGATCATGAACAACAGGTTGCTATTATCCCTCAAGAGAAAAGTGTATAACAGTGGTGTCTTACCAGTGCTCACGTAGGGGGCCGAAACCTGGAGGCTTACGAAACGGCTTACGACGCAACGAGCTATGGAAAGAAGAATGATGGGTGTATCCTTAAGGGATAAAAAAAGAGCCGATTGGGTGAGGGAACAAACGCGAGTTAATGACATCTTAGTTGAAATCCAGAAAAAGCAATGGACATGGGCTGGACATGTAAGGATGAGGGTAGATAAACGATGGCGACTAATGGTTGCCGACTGGATTCCAAGGGAAGGGAAGCGCAGCAGGGGGCGGCGGTAAGTTAGGTGGGTGGATGAGATTAACAAGTTTGCAGGGACAACATGGCCACAATTAGTACATGACCGGGGTAGTTGGAGAAGTATGGACGAGGCCTTTGCCCTGCAGTGGGCGTAACCATGCTGCTGCTGCTGATGATGATAGGTGCAGAACAAAAGTATTCATTTCCGAAAAGCCTCGGATGCGCTCGCGCCACTATATTTGCTTTTGTCGTGTCGAGAGCTTATAAGCCACGACCTAAACTATCGGCTAGCCAAAGGTCCAGACTGATATCTCCAGTATACCACTTCAGCATGCTGGTTTTCACCGCGCCAGCGTTGTGGCAGCGAGGGACCACGGCTACCTAGTGATACCTGCGCATGGGTTCCTCAGCGCTTGTAGCACCACGATTCCTAATTTAATTATAGGCGAATGTCTACTGTGTCAAGTGTTTGTTGTCATGGCACGCAGGGCGCAGAGATGAAACTCGGTGCTGTAGTCAGAACCCTGCGAGCCATCCGAACCGGCCCCGTTCGTAAATCAGTGCTCATGCACTTGACTGACCGGCACTTCTTCGTATTATTTATTATGCTCGAGATGCGCCTGCATAGCCGGCGGTTCTTCTGCGCTACATTTGCAATTTATACAGCCAATAAGTCTACAATCCTTGCTATGTACTGTAATGCAGTGACTTGGTCTTGTAGGTATCACATCGTGAGGCTTATATCCCGTGAAAGACAAGGACGAAAGGAAAAGGTGACACACACACAGGCGCTAACTTGCAACAATCTTTATTTTTAGCAAAGGACACACATATATACAACTTCCGCATACATCATCATACATGCGTCGTTGGCAAAAAAATACCTTACACACCATTACGTAGGTAAGATAACTCATTGCGGGAAAGGCCAATTGATGGATTTGAAACACAGTTATCCACAAGCCAATCAAGCATTTCCGCTTCGATAATTTCGCTAGTTAATCTTCCTCGGGCACTTCCCACAACAGAGCAGTTTCTGTATGCTGGAGCACACGTCGAGTGGTCACCATCATTCACCCCGGCAACAGCGCACATGCAATGCGCGCAGTGAGCGTCAAGGAACTGACCGCGATTTTCTACTACATTATACTGATGTTCCCTTAAACGCTCGTTGAGGCACCTTCCAGTTTGCCCCATGTTTTTTCCTACATTTTAAAGGAAGTACGTACACAACTCCTACCGCACATTGAACAAACGGTTCCTGGAGTTTCTTTTTGCACATGCGCTTGTCACACAGACATGGCCTGGTTAACTCACCCCAAGCCTGTCGGTGCAGCGATGTAGCGTCTGCGTGTGTCACGTCTTCCTTTCATACTTGTATTTTCACCGCTATAAGCCTCACTTTGCTTCGTACAACTGTCGTTTAATTTGTTGTCGCAATCAATGATTCATTATTTCGACGGGAATTGTGACATTCCCTTATTAATGCAACAGACTCGCTTCTAACAATAAGGGAGGTCGCTGTCATTGAGCTACTTTAACACTCGATAACACTTGCGCAAGTACGAGTAATTCATTACAAATCCCAAGAATAGAATAGAAAACGCAAAGCTTTCAGCAAATATCACCTCTGATCTCCCTTCTATTTGACACAAATGCGAAGAAGATTCCTTGCTCAGTTCAGCAACTACCTTAGTGAAGTGTTCACTAAAACTCGGGTTACGCATAAAATTACAAAGAAAGTACGCTTTAGCGATTTGGAAAGCTCAGAATTAGGTAAGAAACCATGAACTTTTGCCGTGCAATACTGTTACCATGACCCCTGTTTTTCACTGTGATGTGAACTTGGCATCATGCAGTTATCCCTGGGCCATTATAAAAGTTGCGGACCACACCTTAGGACACCCCGTAACGACCTGACATTTTTGTAACTGTGTCCGCTGGTCACCCATGAGATGCGTCCTATTTCTTCGAAATATGAACTCTGTCGCACTTTCATTCTGAACAAACAGGACCCTGTGCAGGAGCTTTTTAACGTAACGTTGTATAGACATTCTTTGTAGGCTGTAATAGTTCTATCCATTTGCCACATACACTAGGTAGTATTAGAAAGTTTCGAAGGGTGCTCTGTTTTGATTTCTGGTTCATTTGGATGTATTCAAGCGATGTAGCCTTTAACATATACCTACTGCGTGGCAATCGCTCGCATCCGCTGTTCCAGCCAATCTTAAAATATTGACTGGAAGTATTCTTTCCTGTACTTATCAAACAACTTCGGTGACTCGTTACCAATTTCAGCAATAGTGTAAAAATTCCGACGTTTGAACTGGATTTCTTCTGTTCGAAAAAAAAGTTAAATAAGCAGGACAAAAATATTACATGCATTTTGAACGAGGAAGACAAGCTGTACTATTTCCCAGCGAGAAACTCGCGTGTGCGGCGTAGTTTGTGACAAGGTGCACTGTCGTCGTTCATCATCCAGCCCCTTGTGGCCCCTAGTTCGGGCTGTTACCACCAACTGTGCTCCCTCAGAAGCCCTAAAATCTGGTAGTAAAAAAATGCTGTTAATATTCTGGGCATTCGGGACGAGTCCCTTACTCACCGTGCCAGACATTCTGCAAAAAAACAATCCAGATGCACTTTATCGAGATGGAGACATGTCCAGCTTTTTTCCAGCCATGGCGATGTCATCCTGTTCCACTGTGACGACTGTTGCTTAGACTGAAGTTTCTAGCTTCAAATTATTTTTTCTTCAGTCTCACGTAGTCTCTTAGTCTAAGTCCCACGTGTGCCTAATTTGCGACCTATATTGGCGATGCTCGGCGTGAATTTGTCAGACATCGATCCCTTTTATCTAATTTTGTTCACAGATATAAAAACCCAGCCCATCAGATTAATAGAAAAAATTATGGGGTTTAACGTGCGAAAGTCACTTTCTGATTATGAGGCACGCCGCAGTGGAGGACGCCGGAAATTTTGACCACCTGGTGTTCTTGAACGTGCACCTAAATCTAAGTAGAGGGGTGTTTTCGCATTTCGCCCCCATTGAAATACGGCCGCCGTGGCCGGGATTCGATCCCGCGACCTCGTGCTCAGCAGCCCAACACCATAGCCACTGAGCAACCACGGCGGGTCAGATTAATAGATTAACGCTAGAAACTCTGCTTTCATACGGAACGGAAATATGTAGAATGTGACAGTGTTTGAATGCACTTAATAAGTTACTTTCTTCAAAGCACAGCCAGTCGCGAAACGGTTTGATTTCACCTAATACATCATCCACAAAACGTTCCCAAAGAAGTGAACCGGGAATTTCAGTCCCAGATTTAGTTCTTCAACTAATGTTCTTCTACTAAATGGAAAGCGCGCATGATATAGTGTGCCCCTGGAGGGAAAGAAGGAGCATTTGTAATTATTTTGTTTATTTATATTTATTAATAACGTAACATACACCAATTTAAGCTTTCGATGCACATCACCGTAGCATATGTCCCCTATACCTACAAATATATATCGCCGCAACCGTTGGCAGCAAAATTATCCAATGTTTAGCCTCGTCCGTTTGGTCCCTAAATAGCCTAAATACATAAAAATTGTCCCTCGCGTAACCTGCAGAATTACCTCTGCTAGGGATCGGTTTGTCACCTGGTCAAGTTCTTGAACTACGCCAGAACACGCACAAAACCTTTCTTAGTGCGTCAAGCAGCAATGCCACCTTCACAGTAGCATGGCTAAGCTTTATAACGACCAGCGTAAACGAAACGTCTAGATGAATTTATACGGTAAAAAAAAAAACCTAGATGAATGCCAAGTCAATGCCATTAGCACTGAGACAACGCTGTGGCACACCCTATTGCCATTGCTGAGACACATCCTGCATGAGGCCTGTCTGCAGGTGGACTCCTCTCTAGCGCTTCCCACGGAAACGCGGTACTGTTTAGTGGCGCCACTGAAAGGTTCACGCATGGGACGTATGTGACTGTACAGGGCGATATTTTCTTTCAGTTTTCTGGAAGTTTCTTCCTAAGTAGGTAGTTTGTGGCACAGTGGAATTCAAAAATTGTAGCCGGTAATTTAGCAAGACGTATCTACTTAGAATGGACGTCCAATATGACACTAATTTCGAGATATTATTTCGTCCTGTTTCGGACAAAATATATATGTATGTTCGAGTTACTTTTGTACTTCAATACATAAAAGAGCATCATGTTAAGAAAAGCTACTAAAGAAGCAGTGCAGTTTTACGGTGACTTTGATGGCGCATAATGCCAAGCTGATGTTCTGAAATTATTTTAACAGGAAACGACTTTGTATTCTCGCGGACTACGATTGGTAAATTGAAACATGTCCAGGAAAGAGTTCAATACAAAATTAGTCGTGAAATTTTCGGTAATTGTTTGAATATGTGTCCGCATAATCAAATGTTTTGAATGCCCACGTCTCAGAATATCCAAGATCAAAAAGTAGAATTATGTTTTGTAGAACAGGCGATTTTTAACAGTATCGTAAAACTTTGTAATGATCGCCATTTAGACACAGGCAAGGTCATCTGAATATAGAGGGCACGGTTCACTTTTGAGTATCATCCGAGAAATTCTAAAGCTTCTATGTAGTCATTACCGAGCAGCATATGGGCAGTGGTACACTATAGCAACCGAAATTGGGGTGAAATATCCTCATTGATGAGTGGCACGAACAAAGTGACCCTAGTTCAAACCAAAGAGGTAGGTTAATTGAAGTAGAAATCTAGTGACATCTGCCCAATGAAGCCATACAGTCTGACCGTAAATTTTGCAAACAATTTACCCTCCCCACAGCAGTCCGGTGTGCTGACCACAGACTAACCAACGTCAAAAGTTGGCAAGAATACAGAAACCTAGATAGCCCGTAAAATTGTATAAAGTACTTTAGGAATAATATTTGCAATGAAGTGCACGTTTATTGCATGTCACGACAGTGGTATAGCCACAGCTACGCCATCAGCCTAATTAGTGTACACGCGTATTTAGGAAAAAATTGAACTTAATACCTACATGTTCTTTTCAAGCAGTTCTTGTTGATCAAGCTAACGCAGAAACTTCGGTTCTTTGTTACAGAGTGAAAGTACTAGAGTACCCTGCCTTCGCAAATGCCTTATTGGGATGGATGACTCATTAGGTCGCCTTATTGGGATGTGGTGATGGGAATAGATGCAAAGCAAATAAAGGTGTGTGAAACATGCGTCTCTGGTGGAATGGTTATTTTATACAATGAAATGCGCATTTAATATCCCGCAGATATTTGAAAACACTGCTCTACCAGTAAGACATCATAGGACATTACAACATTGTAAATGCATGCAGCTTTATATGCCGCATCCTGGTTGGCATAGCTCCTGTCAATAGAGACTCGGGAACCATGCGGGGCCCTTAAGTCATCTTTGTTGGTAGGGGCGGCATACGGACAGCTCTGTACATGGCTGTGCTTGTGGCGAGTCGCTTTAACACGGTGATAAAAACGTTTCACGAACGACTTCTGCTCGCGGGAAAAGCTAAAACGGTAGCTCTGGTTGCTTGTATGCGCAAAATTGTTAACTTTCCTGAATGCGATGCTCAGAATGAACGAAGAATGAGATGAATCTTTCGATCAGGTTACTCCGTAATTTTGTTGGTCAAGAGAGTTGCTTTAACTATACAGTCCCTTTAACAAAAATGGCGGGAAGTAATTATCAAATCCTTCAGCTGTTCCATAATTTCTTAGTTGTTTTCGTGAATGAATATCACTCTTACTACCAATCTGTCTTTTTATTTGCTCTACAACACAAGAGTATGTACATAACCTCATTGCTATCTCTTCATTCGTGAATAGCTTCGTCGTGAAAAAAGCCCGTTAAGTTCTTTCCTGGTAAATGAATTACTGGGTGGGTGATTTATTAAAAAGGAAGAGATGGCAGGATGTTAGAAGGAGAATGCCAACAAACTTGAAAACCTTGAAACTTTTCCTAGTATAACCACGCACTAACTAGCCCAACAAGCCACTCTTCTCATAACCAAAAGCTTTAGGCGGGCTCCAATTGCGGATTCTCAAATGGAAGGGGAGGCTTCTGTGTGACGTCGTAGCCGACATGGCGACCACTAAAATTAGTTGTGCCCGTGCCTCCACCTGAAGCAAGTTTTGACAGTGGGGGGGGGAAGTCTGTAGATAGTTAAGTCAATTTGCGCAGAGCAACAGACAAGCATTGGGGCATCAAATGCTCACTCTACAACATAGATCCTCTAACGGGACAGTACAACCGTCTCGTTAGGGGACCGCTGTACATATATACATTCGTTCCGCTATGTATACTCGGACAACAAGGGGTACCCATCCGTGAACAGTTGTGTACCGAGTTTGGTACGTAAATAAAACCCCATGGGTTGTCATATATAAATAAAGCCACGATTAAATACTACATAAACGTTGCATACATGGATAACTAATTCAAACGTACACAGATAGCACTGAACGCCAAATTTTAGGCCGAGCTTTACCCCCCAAACAAAGGAAATTTCAATTTCGCACTTATCTTGAGGAGTTTGTAATTCGACAAGCGCTAGACGTGTACAAATGGTACCGGTATTAAAGAATTAAAGGAGCGAGATCACATTGTGGAAGAAAGGGAAGGAGAACGCGCCGCTCGTCTCAAGAAACGGTGCGACGAATACTGAAGCAAGAAGGACCGGAATGCCACGTACACTGCGATCTCGGCGGTTTTCGTCTCCAGAGTACTAAATTTTGCCCTAGAACCGTGAACGCATGCGCTCTCGTCAATTGCGAGTGTCGACATGCGTCTTGTCGTCTGTGGTATTTCAAGGAGACATTATGGACAATTCCCTCGGATACGTATGCTATGTGTGTGACAGAATTTGGTTTATGTGGGACTTGCCGACTGTGACTGACACCATGATCACCGTTTGTCTCTTCTGAATACTTGCAGAGCCAAAGTGTATGCCACACCTGCCGCCAGTTCCAGATTAAACAAAAGATTCCCCTCTACAACTTCACCAATGTGTACTTCTAGAACCCATGCCACCCGACTTGCCGTCATTGAATGATGTGGCCGAAACGCTCTTGTCACCGCGGATTCCTTTCGTCGAAATCAGGCGCCTGATCATTTGGTGGTATGGCCAATATGGAGTCAAGGGGCCGATTGTCAACGTTCCCGTGCATATGAAGAAATCCTCACTCTCTTCGCAAAGAATTTACAAACAGACAGGGCCATTCTCGTAAACACGAAATAGCGTAAATGCTCTAAAACAAGGTACTTGGCAAACTACGTCGGCAAGTCTGTCCTGGATCCATGGGTACACGTACTCAGAGCGTCTCCGTTGTACAAGCACTACAACATTTAAGATTGATTCCGCCATGATAGACCGCATTTGTCTATCGGCACTCGAAAACGAGACCGATGGGTTTGGCGAGTTCGCAGAGGATGCCTCTGCAAACATAATCACGGAGATTTGGTCACAGCCAGCATCATCATGTCTTTGGACCTGTATACCATGGTCTATGACGGTGAGACAATTTTGTCCATGGCTCCTGGCGAAGGCACACTTCCGGTTAGTATTCTCCACGGCACTCATGCGGAAGAGCTTTCGTTCCCCCAAATGTACAACGGTCATCCACGCGATATGAATCGGGAGGCTCATCCCAGCCCCTTCACGATAGCCTCGACTGAAATCCTCAGGCGCGACCGCAGAGGTGCTCTGCCGATGCACATTTTATATATGGCCATGAAGGTTATGAGATATCGGGTTGCAAATAGCGTGAACGTGGCCTCCCGTAAAAAAAAGCACTGGATGGCCTTACTCGTGCAGACGATGAAGATAAGGAAAACGTCAGGCAAGTAATGGACACATGATTCACTGGCGTCAGAAGTGTGCACACTTTGCCATGTTACGCTAACTGGGAAAACCCTCTGTGTTCCTTACCCTGTCATCCTCAGAGCTCGCGTGAGTGCGTTTTCTAGAGCTCCTCAAAAGGCTGAAGTGTGTCGAACGGACGCGGGCGTTAATGAAAAGGAAATGGCTTCCTGATACGTGGCTACGGGGGGGAATGAAGACCAGACTGTCTGCGTTCTAAACTTTGACCACATGGTCAAAGTTATAATGAGCGTACTATCGAACTCCAAGATAAGGCCCTTCAAGCCTAACCACGTGGTGGAAAACTAAAAGAGAATAGAATTCCAGCACCGCGGCAGTGCGCACGCTCATTCCCTCTTGTGGTTAAACTATACTCCGAACGAGATGGTCGAAAACGAGGGGATGCCCGAAATGGTGGAGATGGCCATCCACCTCTTGTCGCTCAACGACGTGGCTCTGGACAGACCTTGAAGTCAAATCCACCAACACACGCATACTTGCTGCCAGAGGAGCAAAACAATATGTCGCTTTAACGCCCCGTCGCTGCTTCATATTTTCTCCGTTGCCAGTGCTCGACAAAGACGCGCCGAAAAAAGACTAGAAAAAATGCCGCGGATGTGGCATGCTCACACCATCAGAGGATCATCAATGTGATCCCAAGTGCGCCATCTGTGGTGGGGCACACCAAACGGCAGACCGTAAGTGCAAACAGCGCTTCCAGGTGCCATACATCGTGCGCCAAAGACGGCTGCCAAAGACCACGCGCAGCGGGCAGCAGGACCGCGTGGCTTCGACACAGCTAGCGGCGGAGGACCAATGGCGGGAAAGAAACCCTTCTACTGCCCTCACCGCAACATATCGGCATCGAGAGGACGCTCCCGCTCCCAATCCAGAGGCCGATCCAGCAGATCGCGCTCTCGCTCCAGAGGGCGCGACAATAGCAGCAGACGCTCCCGTTCGAGAGGACGATCGGGTTCCAGGGTCCGAATCCAGGAACCAATGTCCTGGGCAGA
>DAYVGO010000004.1:0-58700 GCA_045399315.1 Arsenophonus sp. | reverse complement strand
GGCACCTTGCTTTAAAACGGTTTCAATAGTAGGTAAAGAAGCACGAATACGTGCATCAGAGGTAACTTTGCCATCTTTGACAGGAACGTTTAGGTCAGCCCGGATGAAAACTTTTTTACCCGCTAGATCTAAATCGGTCATCTTAATTACAGACATGGTGAATCCTCTCGTTGATTCTCTAAATTATTAATCTTCTGCTGTACATGGGGAATCATATTCCCATACTGTCTGTCGACAGATAGATTTGTTGAAACCAGTAGCAGCCATTGCTAATGTCGTATCAAGCATACGATTGGCAACCCCCCACTCATTATCGCACCAAACTAAAATCTTAATTAGGTGTTGGCCACTAACTCGTGTTTGAGTACCATCTACAATAGCACTATGTGGGTCATGATTAAAATCTATTGATACTAACGGCAATTCAGTATAATCAACTATACCATGAAATGATCCCTCTGCTGCCTGTTGCAGTATCTGATTGACTTTAGCAACCGTTACTTTAGAACTCAACGTCACACTGAGATCAATTGCCATAACATTGATCGTTGGTACACGAACCGATATCGCTTCAAAATGATCTTTGAACTTAGGCAATATTCGTGTGATGCCAGCAGCCAATTTGGTATCAACCGGTATAATAGATTGGCTAGCAGCACGTGTTCGACGGAGATCTTGGTGATAAGCATCAATAACCGGCTGATCATTCATGGCACCATGAATTGCCGTCACTGTACCAGACTCAATACTTAAGGCATCATCCAATATTTTTATCACCGGAATAATACAATTTGTTGTACAAGATGCGTTAGAGACAAGTTGATCGGTATTTTTCAAACTCATTTCATTAACACCATAGACAATAGTTGCGTCAAGATCAGCACTACCCGGATGGGAAAATAACACCTTTTTCGCACCACTGGATAAATGAGCATCACCATCTGCCTTAGAACCATAAACACCGGTGCAATCGAGTACAATATCAACATCTAGTGCCCACCATGGCAGCTTTTCGATCTCAGTGTGATGAAAAAGATGAATATTATCATTGCCTACTAATAACAAATCGTTATTAAGGCGCACATCCCAGGCAAATCGGCCATGACTAGAGTCATACTGTAATAAATGTGTTATCCCTGCCGCTGTAGCAATTTCATTAATCGCAATAACAGCAATTTGTACTCGGTGACCAGATTCATAAAGCGCTCTTAAAACGCTACGCCCTATTCGCCCAAAACCGTTAATTGCTACTTTTACTACCATACTATTCCTTCAAATTAACAACATATTTATTAACGGCTAAGAATACTGATAATTACAGCTTTTGTACTGAATATTTTTGCTATCAATAAAAAAATGTGTTTTTGATCGATAAATCTGGCAACTACGCCAAAATGAAACGTTTCAGCTAAATTGCAGCAGATTACGACATTAATTAAAAAGAAGAGCTCAATAGACAAGAATTATTTGCTGAAATAAAAAGAGCGGATCTGATTCATAAAAAATTGATCAATACGCTCATATTAATTCCGTCAATTACTGCAATAAAGATTTAGCCTTAGTAATCACATTTTCCACGCTAAAACCAAACTTATTAAATAAAACATCTGCCGGCGCTGACTCACCAAAAGTATGCATACCAACAATCACACCTGTGGTGCCAACATATTTATACCAATAATCGCTAATACTAGCCTCAATAGCAACCCGCGCGGTAACCGAAGATGGTAATACAGACTCACGATAAACAGCATCCTGTTTATCAAAAGTATCTGTTGATGGCATAGAAACCACCCGGACTTTATAGCCTTCAGCAGTCAACTTTTGGTAAGCTTTAACTGCTAATCCAACTTCAGAACCTGTTGCAATCAAAATAAGCTCTGGGGTAACGTCACTATCTTTTAGAATATAAGCCCCTTTAATAATGTTAGCTAACTGCTTGGCATCACGAGGCTGCTGTTCAAGATTCTGGCGGGAAAAAATTAACGCACTTGGTCCCTCTTTACGTTCAATCACATACTGCCAGGCAATAGCTGATTCTACTTGATCACAAGGACGCCAAGTACTCATATTAGGTGTCATACGCAAACTAGCTAATTGCTCAACAGGTTGATGAGTTGGACCATCTTCACCTAGCCCAATAGAATCATGAGTATAAACAAAAATACTATGAATTTTCATTAATGCAGCCATGCGTACTGCATTGTGGGCATATTCAACAAACATTAAAAAGGTAGCACCATAAGGTATAAACCCACCATGCAGTGCAATGCCATTCATAATAGCCGACATGCCAAATTCACGTACACCATAGTGAATATAATTACCTGCTGGATCGTCATTTATTGACTTAGAAGCTGACCACATAGTCAAATTACTCGGCGCTAAATCAGCTGAGCCGCCTAAAAGTTCAGGCAATACCTTAGCAAAAACTTCCAATGTATTTTGTGACGCTTTACGACTGGCAATATTAGCTGGATTGCGTTGTAATTCGCTAACAAAATTATTCACCACGGCTTGCCAATTAGTCGGTAATTCCCCTTTGGTACGACGCATAAATTCATCGGCAAGTTGCGGGAAAGCCTGTTGATAGGCAGCAAATTTTTTACTCCAGACTGTTTGTTTATGCTGACCGGCTTCACGGGCATCCCAAGCTTGATAAATATCTGCGGGTATTTCAAAAGGTGAATATAACCAATTTAGTGCTGTCCGGGTTTCAGCAATCTCCGTTTCACCCAATGGTGAACCATGAGCTTCTTCGGAACCAGCTTTATGTGGCGAGCCATAACCAATTATGGTTTTGCAGATTAATAAAGAGGGTTTATCAGTAATCTTACGGGCTTGATCTATTGCTGATTTGATTTGCTCAGGATCATGACCATCAATACCCTCGATAACATGCCAATGATAAGCGGTAAAACGCTCGGGGGTATTGTCGGTAAACCAACCTTGAACCTCACCATCGATGGAAATGCCGTTATCATCATAGAAAGCTATCAGTTTACCTAATTTCAATGTGCCGGCCAGAGAACAAGCTTCATGTGAAATGCCTTCCATCATGCATCCATCACCCATAAATACATAGGTATAATGATCAACAATAGCATGGTCGGGACGATTAAATTGCATGGCTAAGGTGCGCTCTGCAATAGCAAAGCCTACAGCGTTGGCGATCCCTTGTCCCAACGGACCAGTTGTCGTTTCAACGCCTGGTGTATAACCATATTCGGGATGTCCCGGTGTTTTAGAATGAAGTTGGCGAAAATTTTTTAACTCTTCGATGGATAAATCATAACCGGTAAGATGTAGCAAACTATAAAGTAGCATAGAGCCATGACCATTAGATAATACAAAACGGTCGCGATCTACCCAGCTAGGATCAGCAGGACTGTGATCCAGATAGTCACGCCAAAGTACTTCAGCAATATCCGCCATTCCCATTGGCGTACCTGGATGCCCTGACTTTGCCTTCTGTACCGCATCCATACTGAGGAAACGGATAGTATTAGCAAGGATTTTACGAGTGATCATTGTTTACTCCAAGTCGAATAAATAGCAAATTTCACACTGATTATCTCAATGCTGCTTTGCCATCTTAACAGTTAGAATCTAATCTAGGTACCTGTCCTAAATAACCAGCGCTACCAAAACCTTAATCAACAGTAAAGGAATTAAAAATAAGTGAATGAAACAATAATAACAACCACACTTTGTGCTCCAGTAAAAATCAAAACACTAATATCATAATTTTTTCTGCTTAAAGCGACTTTGAGATTGAGTATGATTTTACTGACAACAAGAATGCTTATTATCTTTAAAAAGACAGAAAACCCCGAGGCTGAGACTCAGGGTTTTATAATATTGGCGGTGCGGACGGGACTTGAACCCGCGACCCCCGGCGTGACAGGCCGGTATTCTAACCAACTGAACTACCACACCACGGTATAATTGAGTTAAGAACGGCCATGATTATTACGAATCAGCTATCAATACGTCAATATTTTTTAGTAAAAAAATAACTGCTTGCACAATTTTTCAGCTAAAAGTGTAATGATGTTTAATGTTTAATCTGCTCTTTTTCACTATCACATAAACGCCAGAGAGAAATTTTACCACTTTTCTTTTCAATCAAATCCAGTTTGGCTTCATGAGCAATAACTTCTTGCTGATTAGCATAAATTACCGTTAATCCAGTCGCTGATCGTTCTATTCGTTTAATGTCATCAATATAGACTTCACTTCCCGGCTCTGAATCAACAGAAAAAGCTAAGGAAGTTTGGCCTCCGGTCATTGCCATATAAACTTCAGCCAAGATCTCAGCATCTAGCAATGCGCCGTGTAATGTACGTTTTGAATTATCAATATGATAGCGATCACATAACGCATCAAGATTATTCCGTTTGCCCGGAAAAAGCTTTCTTGCCAGTACTAAGCTATCAGTGATCTGGCAAAATTTTGCTGTTGGTGGAATATCTCTATTTAATTTAGAAAATTCATAGTCCATAAATCCAATATCAAACAGGGCATTATGGATGACTAATTCAGCACCCCTGATAAAATCTAAGAATTCATCTGCTATTTCGGCAAAAGTTGGCTTATCTTGTAAAAATTCATCACTAATTCCGTGAACTTCGAAAGCTTCAGGATCAACTAATCGATTGGGTTTTATATAAACATGAAAGTGACGGCTTGTCAGGCGTCGATTAATCACTTCTACCGCGCCAATTTCAATAATATTATGTCCTTCATAATGGATGCCTAGCTTATTCATGCCAGTTGTTTCTGTATCAAGAACAATTTGTCGTGTAATCACTGTGCTCATAGTGCCTTTTTATGTCAGACTTAGGGTTATAAATCACTAATAAAATGAGTTTATCAGAAATGAAGAAGCAGGTAGAAATTTTCACCGATGGTTCTTGCCTAGGCAATCCAGGTCCAGGTGGTTATGGTATTATATTGCGTTATAATAAACATGAAAAAACTTTAAGCAAAGGCTATTTTCGTACCACAAATAATCGGATGGAATTAATGGCTGTAATTATTGGACTAGAAATGCTTAAACAACCTTGTCACGTTATTTTAACGACTGATAGCCAATATGTACGACAGGGGATCACCCAATGGATACATAATTGGAAAAAGCGCCAATGGCGACGTGTGGATAAATCGCCAGTTTTGAATGTTGATTTATGGCAACGATTAGACACAGCAATTTCGCGGCATCAAGTAGACTGGCACTGGGTCAAAGGCCATGCAGGACATCCAGAAAATGAGCGCTGCGATGAATTAGCAAGAAATGCAGCCAATTCGCCAACAGAAGAAGATAGCGGCTATCTGATGGAGCAAAATTAATGTCGTTTACGCCAACACTTAACAACACCCAGTGCATTACCTATTTTCATTCGGCTACGAATAAATTTTATTGGTGTTGGTGTTAACGGTAACGTTCTTTTACGTGCAATGATAATATTGATACAACCAGCAAATTTCAAGTTGCTATTAATAAAATGGTCGGGACTTATCCCGGGTATAAGTTGAAAACTTTGTTGATAAAGTACTTCGTAATTCAATAAGCTCAACCAATCTAGTTGTCGCCAGAGCGAAAACATACGACTAGCGTAAGGTTGTCGCTTACGTAAGAAGGGAATACATTTGCCGATGCCTAACAAACTAATAGGATTAAAATTAGATAATATTAGCCAACCATCATCAACTAAAACTCTATCAGCTTCTCGCAATAACCAATATGGATTAGCGCTGTAACAAAGTTGCTGTATCAAGAGACAAACATCGATCGCTTTATTCTCGAAAGGCATTTTATTAGGATCACCTAATAGTTGAAAATTACTTCCAGCAATATTCATGCTAAATTGATGAGTAATAAGTGATGATTGAGTATCAATTTGTAAACTCAATTGACCAATTTTTAATAAATGGCAACCAAATATTTTTGGCCACCATGGTTGTAGCTGTTTGTTCAATGCAATACGATAATATTCTCCCCATGGAATATCTTCCCAGGAGTCAGGCATTTTAGATGTTTGAGCAATACGAGCTGACTTCATTGTAATATCCTTCTAACCTATTAGATATGAGGCATTATTTATGGAGCTTATCAGAATTCCTTCTCTTGTTGATAATTATATATGGCTATTAATCTATCAAGGTAACTGTATTATTGTTGATCCTGGTACGGCTAAACCAGTACTGCAATTTTTACAACAAAATGCTATAAACCCAGTCGCTATTTTACTTACTCACCACCACTATGATCACGTCGATGGCATCAACGAATTACGAAAATCTTATCCAGAATTATCGATTTATGGTCCCATGGAAACCAGTGCAAAAGGAACAACATGTGTTATAAAAGGCGGAGATCATCTAAATTTAGCTGGCTTTTCATTGCAAATTTTTGCCGTACCAGGTCATACACTAGGTCATGTCGCTTACTATCAAAAACCTTATCTATTTTGTGGTGATATCCTATTTTCTGGTGGTTGTGGACGTATTTTTGAAGGAACAGCTGAACAAATGTATCACTCAATTGAAACACTTAAGGCTTTACCTGATGAGACTTTAATCTGTTGTGCACATGAATACACTGTTGCTAATATGGCATTTGCTAGTTATTTGTTACCCCATGATGATGTGATAAAAGCCTATACCTTAGCTGTGAATCAAAAACGGGCCAACAAACAACCCACACTTCCGTCACAACTTAAAGTGGAAAAAAAGATAAATATCTTCTTAAGATCTGACGATCCTCAACTACAAAAAGTATTGGGATTTTCTCCGACCACTTGTTCAAATTGTGATGTATTTGCCAAAATTCGCAAACTAAAAGATCGCTTTTAAATTGGTGGTTGTCATCAGCTAACGAGATCAGTATCATTGCGCTCTTATCAAACAAATGAATAAACAACAACCTAGGATAGGTTACATTAATGAAGATAAAAGCGATACTATTCGCCTCTGTTCTGCTTGTTGGCTGTCAAATGACCCCCAATCAGCAAACGCAAGATCTATCTTCAGCCAATCAACATATTGAACCTACCGCTTGGGAATCAACCTATTTAATAGAAAATGATTTGTGGGGTTATATTAGTAATGAGCTGAAAATGGATATTCCTGATGATCCCAGGATCAGAGATCAAATCAAATCTTATTTAGCCAAAGAAAGCTATCTGCAGAATGTAACAACACGTGCAGAGCCCTATATGTATTGGATTGTTGAAAAAATCGATCAACGTAACCTTCCAATGGAGCTTGCTCTGGTTCCAATTGTTGAAAGTGCCTTTAATCCTCATGTAACCTCACATGCCCAAGCCACCGGTTTATGGCAGATTATTCCATTGACTGGTCAATCATATGGATTAAAACAGAATAAATGGGTTGATGAGCGCCGAGATGTTGCTGCCTCTACTAGCGCAGCATTAGATCTACTTGAACGATTAAATAGCCTTTTCGACGGTGATTGGCTATTAACGCTCGCCGCTTATAATTGCGGAGAAGGTTGTGTACTTAATGCCATCAAAAAAAATGAGGACATTGGCTTACCTACCGATTATTGGTCATTATCACTTCCCAAAGAGACAATGAATTATGTGCCAAAAATTTTGGCTCTCAGTGATATATTACGTAACAGCGATCAATATGCATTGCAGTTGCCAACTACCAACAAAAATCATGCTCTTACCCAGGTCAATATCGGCGAGCAAATCACCTTATCACAAGCAGCTAGACTCTCAGGACTTTCACTATCCGCGATTAAAGCCTATAACCCCAACTTAGAGCATAATATTACACCACCAACCGGCCCCTATACGATTATGGTACCAACAAATAAGGCCGAGTTACTTAAAGATGCGCTTTCTGATCAAGCTGTATTAAATAATATTCGTTTTGCTGTTGCCAAAAATAATGAAGAAATATTAGCCAGACAACAGCAAGGTATCGGTCGTTATAAAGTTAAACGAGGTGATACCCTATCGATTATTGCCAAGCGTTTTAATTTGACAACAGATAAACTTAAGTTGCTAAATGGCATGAAAACAGCCAACTTGCGTATAGGGCAAATATTAAAACTTAGTAGTAAAAATACTTATCGTACTCCTACCATGATTGCTAGCAATGGTTCATCATCCAGCAAAAAAAATAAAATAAATGTTAAGACTTACAAAGTGCATCAAGGTGATTCCTACTACAGTATTGCCAAACGTCATGGCATCGATCTTAAGGATCTGATGAATTGGAATTCTGGCGTTAAGATAGCTGATTTAAAACCAGGTATAACATTAAAAATTCACCTATAAAAATATTATGCTAAAATAGCCCTTCTATAGAAGAGTTATTTTGCACTTAATAAAAACAGCTGATTATTTTTTATCATTAGCCGTTAATGCAATAATCCATTATGCCTGAACCTGCCCATAATCTGGACTGGTAAAATAGAAAATAGCTAAAACTGAAAAAAATAGAGAATAATAAAAATCAAACTAATAATGAATGCCGCTAATCCAGCTCTATTCCAAGTATCCTGTACAAATTTAAAGATGGTAACATCGCTATAGTTACCGTTACACCACACCCATTCATTTCCTTTTATACCACAGACAAACATCCAAATAAGATTAAATAATGGAATAATACAGAGCAGTAGCAATAAGTTCGATTACCATACTGAACATAAAAGCGCCCCAATTCCATCCTTTAACTTCTTCTAGTATTATTTTTTCTGGATTTGATTTTCCATAATAAGCTCCTAGAAATAACAAGTAAAAAAACAACTGAAATATAGACTATTTTATTACCAAATCAAATTTTAAGTATCTTTAATGTCTTATTATCACTATAGGAAAATAAATAACTATTTAATTAACTTTAAAAAATTAATATTATTAATTTAGAAAACAATATTTATAGTTAAAAATAATTTAATATTTACTATCACAATCAATTATAAATAAGATTAATGGTGAAATCCCAATCTGCTATTTTATATATAATAAACGGGAAGACAGTTTTTATAGTAAATATATTATATGTTAAAGGAAATTAATAATGGACTATCACTCAATTTTATTAAAATTATTTTTTCATTTTAATTAGTACTAATCAATTTATTTATGCTAATAATTCAACTCTAGAAATTACAAAACCACTAGAAAATGAAATTTCATATAATACATTTTCTGAACTCCCCAATAGTCAACATGACATTATCTTTAACAACGATGTCCTTTCAAATCCATTGTTAGAAAATATAGCGGATAAAATTATTATCACAGAAATTACTAATAATAAACACTCTAATTTACAAGGCACAATAACTATTAAAGGAACTACTGCTGATCTGATTATTACCAATCCTAATGGGAACAGCTGGAAAAATGGTAAAACAGACAATATCAAAAGTCTGTCGCTTATTGCAGGTAAACTAGAAATTGCAGAGGATAAAACGTTATCACAGCTAAAAAGTCTAAAATTCATTACGACCATAGCTAGCAGCATTAATCTAAATGACAATAGAGAAAATTCTTTCGCTACTAATAATCCGGCAAATATTAAGGCTAAAATTAATATTGCTAAACTTAATCTCTTTGCCGATAAGATTATCATCAACGATAACATCATCCTTGCCGCAACTGGTGCGATATCCTATAGCCTGTACCAAGCTAGCATTAAACTTAAGAACCTAATCAAGCCTGATACTAATCTAACCTATTTACACCATAGCCAGTTTAAACTTGCCCAGCAAGCTATAATTAAAGGACAAGATATTATTTTGGAAAGTCATCCTTATCAATGTAGTAATAACTATTCTTGTAAAAAAATAATATTCAAATAAATGGCACACTCATCGCACATAATTTTTCTCTACAAGGTGATAGTCTGTTTGAAAATTCAGGATCACTAATATTTGGCCAGCAACCATAATAAATAAAGTTGGTAGGTCAATAATTTTTCTGCTTATAAAAGCACCCTTAAGATTAAGCAATTACTAATAAAAAGGCGAGATGCATATTGCTATCTCGCCTTTAATATATAACTAATAAAACCGGCAAATTTAAGCCTGACCTTTAACTTCTTTTAGACCATTAAAGGGTACTTTTTCACCTAATGCTTCTTCAATACGAATTAATTGATTATATTTAGCTACTCGATCAGAACGGCTCATTGAACCAGTTTTAATCTGACCCGCTGCCGTTCCTACTGCCAAATCAGCAATCGTGGCATCTTCAGTTTCACCTGAGCGGTGTGAAATAACCGTAGTGTAACCAGCATCTTTCGCCATCTTAATCGCCGCTAAAGTTTCAGTTAAGGTACCAATCTGATTGAATTTAATCAAAATGGAATTAGCAATACCTTTTTCAATGCCTTCTTGCAAAATCTTAGTATTGGTGACAAATAAATCATCACCAACTAACTGAATTTTGTCACCCAAGACTTTAGTTTGATAGGCAAAACCATCCCAGTCAGACTCATTGAGACCATCTTCAATAGAAACGATAGGATATTGTTGGGTTAATTCTCCCAGATAATGAGTAAACTCTTGCGAAGTAAAAGTTTTACCTTCACCTTTCAACTCATAATTACCCGTTTTTGGGTTGTAGAATTCAGAAGCGGCACAATCCATGGCTAAGGTAATATCTTGACCTAACACATAGCCGGCGGCTTCAACGGCTTCCTTAATTGCTGCCAAAGCTGCTGAGTTAGATTCTAAATTTGGTGCATAACCACCTTCATCGCCTACCGCAGTATTCGTTCCTTTGGCTTTTAGAATTTTTGCCAAGTGGTGAAAAACTTCTGAGCCCATACGAACAGCTTCTTTCAAGCTTTTTGCACCGACAGGCTGGATCATAAACTCTTGAATATCGACATTGTTATCCGCATGTTCGCCACCATTGATGATATTCATCATAGGTAAAGGCATAGAGAATTTACCCGGTGTACCGTTTAATTCAGCAATATGCTCATATAAAGGCATGCCTTTTGCCACCGCTGCCGCTTTCGCATTAGCAAGTGATACGGCCAAAATTGCATTAGCACCGAATTTAGATTTATTTTCTGTTCCATCTAATTCGATCATAATTTTATCGATATTAGCCTGATCTTTAGCATCCTGGCCAATCAATGCATCGGCAATCAGGCCATTCACTGCCGTGACCGCTTTCAAAACACCTTTACCTAGAAAGCGAGCTTTATCACCATCACGTAGTTCTAACGCTTCTCGTGAACCTGTCGATGCACCAGATGGGGCCGCTGCTAAACCAACAAATCCCCCTTCTAAATGAACCTCTGCTTCAACAGTCGGATTACCACGGGAGTCGATGATTTCGCGCCCGATGACTCTAACGATTTTGGACATTAAATTTTCCTCAGTACAAGTTAAATTTCAGTCAATGGTAACAAATTAATACCATTAGCCCATATCTCTTTTCAGCTGGTATTGTTGATATTCCTTCGCGGCTTTAATAAAACCAGCAAATAAAGGATGACCATCCCTTGGGGTCGAAGTAAATTCAGGATGAAACTGACAAGCCACAAACCAAGGATGGTTAGAATCCTCAATAATTTCCACCAGCTTATTGTCTGCTGAGCGTCCTGCAATACATAAACCTGCTTCTTCAATACGCGCTAAAAGCATATTATTTACTTCGTAACGGTGGCGATGCCGCTCCATAATGGTGTCACTATTATACAATTCACGAACTTTACTACCTTTCACTAAATGGCATAATTGACTACCTACTCGCATCGTTCCACCAAGATCGCTCTTCTCACTATGAACTTTAATATTACCACTGTTATCAGACCATTCAGTAATTAAGGCAACAACCGGATATTGACAGTCAGGGGCAAATTCTGTCGAATTTGCATCCACCATATGCGCTACATGACGGGCATATTCAATTAGCGCAACTTGCATTCCCAGGCAAATGCCCAAATAAGGGATCTTATTTTCACGCGCACAGCGGGCCGTCATAATTTTCCCTTCAACCCCTCGCTCACCAAAACCACCTGGAACCAGAATAGCATCTAGTCCTTGTAGCAGATCTGTGCCGTGCGCTTCAATATCTTCAGAATCAATCAGTTTGATATTTACCGTTAAACGATTTTTTAAACCGCCATGTTTTAATGCTTCTATAACAGATTTATAAGCATCAGGTAGCTCAGTATATTTACCTACCATGCCAATAGTTACCTTACCTACAGGGTTGGCTTGGGCTTCAATAACTTGTTCCCATTCCGACAAATCAGCTGGTGGACAATCAAGTTCAAATTTCTCACAAATATAATCATCTAACTGTTGAGATTTCAGCAATGCTGGAATTTTATAAATTGAATCAACATCTTCTAATGAAATGACGGCTTTTTTCGGTACATTACAGAAAAGTGCAATCTTTGCCCGTTCATTAACCGGAATAACTCGATCTGAACGGCAAATTAACACGTCAGGCTGAATCCCAATAGAAAGAAGTTCTTTTACCGAATGTTGAGTTGGTTTAGTTTTAACTTCACCAGCCGCCGGTAAATAAGGCACTAAAGTAAGATGTAGGAAAAGGGTATGTTTACGACCAACATCAACAGCTAATTGGCGAATAGCTTCCAAAAAAGGTAAAGATTCAATATCGCCCACAGTGCCACCAACTTCAACCAAAACAATATCGTGGCTTTCTCCACCCCGCATAATCCTATTTTTGATTTCATCAGTAATATGAGGAATAACTTGAATGGTTTCTCCCAAATAATCACCACGTCGCTCTTTACGTAATACTTCAGAATATACGCGACCAGTGGTGAAATTATTACGGCGAGTCATTTTTGTACGAATAAAACGTTCATAATGCCCCAGATCAAGATCAGTTTCCGCGCCATCTTCAGTAACAAAAACTTCTCCATGTTGGATTGGGCTCATTGTACCTGGATCAACATTAATATAAGGATCCAGTTTCATAATGGTAACATTCAGTCCACGGGCTTCAAGTATAGCTGCTAAAGAGGCTGCGGCAATGCCTTTGCCCAGAGAGGAAACTACCCCGCCGGTTACAAAAATATAATTTGTTTTCATGCTGAACCTGAAAGTTTAGGTGTAAAATAATGAATATAACAGGACGGGAAAGCAGTATACCCTAACCTTAAATCTGCTACAAATGTTCTAAACATACTTAAGGTTAATTTTCACCATTAATCTTGCAATATTAACAACCAGATTTCGCCAATTCCATTAAATCAATAGCTGACCGATTATAACACCTTAACTAACGCTTAATCTATTCAGCTCAAACATTAATCAACGTTTTTTAATTTGTTGTCAAAGTTTTTCTATTTCCTCTAGTGTAGCATTATCTGATGCACCACTTTTGTCTAAGATCAGTGTTTCTACTTGGCGAAAACGGTATTCAAATTTACTACAAGCTTTTTGCAAGGCTAATTCAGGCTCATGACCAAGATGGTGCGTTAAATTAACCACTGCAAACAGTAAATCACCAATCTCTTCTTCAATGAGTGATGGGATCGGTTCAGATTTATTTATTTCTGCTACAATTTCTTCATGAATTTTGGCGATCACTGGAGCTAATTTATGTCAATCAAAGCCCACCATCACACAGCGTTTTTGCATTTTATGGGCTTTCATTAATGCTGGCAGTACTTGTGGAATATAATCCAAAATAGAATATTGATTTTTTGCTGCCTGTTCTTTGACTTTATTTTTTTCCCAATTATCTACTATCATATCGCTATCTATAAGCGATTGCCGGGCAAAAATGTGAGGATGGTAACATTAACTTTTGACTGACGATTTGACAGATTTCATTAAAATCAAATAATGTTCGTTCTTGCGCAAGATGTGCATAAAAGACAATATGAAACAGTAAATCACCTAATTCTTCTTGTAGAGCAGCAAAATCCTGCCGTTCAATAGCATCAAGAACTTTATAGGTTTCCTCCAAGGTATAAGGCGCTAGTGTGGCAAAAGATTGCGCTTTATCCCAGGCACAACCATGCTCAGGATCAGTAGCTGAGCCATAATAAATAACAATTGTTCTATAGCGCCTGAGTCCGTTTGCATGTTATTCTCATCAGAAGTTAATAAAAGTTCAGAAACCAATCAATCGATCGCTTGCTTAAAGCTGATATTATACTTACGACCTAATATAGCGTTTAGCTTCAAGCACATCAGGAAGTTGATTCAATTTGGCTAAAATACGGCCTAAAACCTGTAAATTATAGATTTCAATATTCATATCAATAATCGCCAGTTGTTGTTTGACATCACTACGACTACTCACACTGAAAACATTGACTTTTTCATTAGCCAGAATAGTGGTGATATCTCTTAATAAGCCACTACGATCATTAGCAATAATTTGAACGCCTAATGAGTAACCACTGGGGTAATGCTCTCCCCAAATAGCATCAACTATTCTCTCTGGTGCATGTGATTGTAACTCTAGCATTTGCTCACAATCGATACGATGGATCGAAATACCTCGTCCTTTAGTAATAAAACCCACAATATCATCACCTGGAATTGGCTGACAGCAACGAGCAATATGGTGCATTAAGTTGCCAATACCTTCTACCACAATTCTACCACTATCTTTTACTGGCAGACGGGTAGAAGATATTTTATTTTCCAGCGTCTTTAATGCGGCTCGATCTGCTTCTTCGGCACTAGTTTGACTAAACTTATTCTGTAAAAAATTTACCAGTTGATTAATACGAATATCACCAATACCGATACCTGCCAGGACTTCATCTAACGAGTTAACGTTATAGCGTGCTAATAACACCTTTTCAGCTTCTTTTAAACTCACTGCCAGATGATTAAGTTGATTATCTAATATTTGCCGTCCGGCTTGGATATTCTTATCACGATCTTGTTTACGAAACCAATTGTGGATCTTCACGCGGCCACGGCTGGTAGTAACATAACCTAAATTGGGGTTGAGCCAATCACGACTTGGGTTGGGATATTTTTGTGTAATAATTTCAACTTGATCCCCCATCTGTAACTGATAACTAAAAGGAACAATCCGGCCGCTGATCTTAGCGCCAATACAACGATGACCAACATCACTATGAATATGATAAGCAAAATCAAGTGGTGTTGATCCAACTGGTAAATCAATAACATCACCTTTAGGGGTAAAAACGTATACACGATCATCAAAAACCTGGCTACGCACTTCATCGAGCATTTCCCCTGAATCAGCCATTTCCTCCTGCCAGGTGATCAATTTTCTTAACCAGGCGATCCGATTTTCATAGCTACTAGCTTTGCCGGTTATTACCGTTCCCTCTTTATATTTCCAATGTGCAGCAATACCCAACTCAGCATCTTCATGCATTTGTCGGGTACGGATTTGTATTTCAATCGTTTTACCATTAGGCCCTAAAACCACTGTGTGAATAGATTGATAACCATTTGGTTTAGGGTTAGCAACATAATCATCAAATTCATCAGGCAAATGACGAAAATGGGTATGCACAATACCTAACACAGCATAACAGTCTTGTAAACGCTCAACGATAATGCGCACAGCGCGAACATCAAAAAGTTCATCAAAAGCCAGGTATTTTTTTTGCATCTTTCGCCAGATGCTATATATATGCTTTGGACGGCCATAAATTTCTGCCGTAATGTCTTCTTGTAACATAAATTGATGCAGTGACGAAACAAAATCATCAATATATTGTTCACGATCGATGCGACGTTCATGAAGTAATTCAGCAATCTTTTTATATTCATCCAGGTGTAAATAATGAAAACAGAGATCTTCAAGTTCCCACTTCAGCTGCCCGATACCTAAACGGTTGGCCAAAGGAGCATAAATATTTAAGCATTCTTTGGCGGCTAACACTCTTTCATCTTCAGAGTGCTCTCTTGCCTCACGTAAATAGGCAATACGTTCTGCTATCTTAATCACCACGCAACGAAAATCTTCCACCATTGCCAGTAGCATCCGGCGAATATTATCTACCTGGATAGAACTCTTTTCGCCTAATTGGCTGGTATTCAATTGACGAATAGCATCCATCTCTATCACACCTTTAACTAAAGCATGAATCGACTTACCAAACTCAGCAATAATAATTTCTTCGGTGACAATTTTGGCTTCAACTAAAGGAAATAACATTGCTGCACGCAAACTATCGAGATCCATACTTAGTGTTGATAAGATTTCTCCCATCTCAATCCCACGCCAAAGTAATAACTGGCTATTTTCATATTGCTGAACTTTGCTATAACAGTAATGCCAAAGCTCAATTAACTTTTGTTCTGAACTTTTATTACTAAGCTTGAGGCTGGCAACCCATTTAGCAACCGCAAATTCGCCCGCAGGTGTCAAATGAGCGCTCCTAATTGCAACCATAATCTTTCCTTGCCTATTTGCTTGAATCACGACAAAAAAGTGCCATAGATTTTAAATAATTAGTATGTGGAAACATATCTAACATCCTGACACTAATAAGTTGATAACCAGCTATAAGTAATTGCTTACTATCTCTTGCTAATGTTGTTGGGTTGTATAGAGATATAAACAACCCGCTCGTGCTTCAGTTTGATAATATGTGACATTACACCTGTAGCACCCGCTTGAGCCGGATCTAATAAGATTTTATTAAAGCCTATTTTTGCCCAAGTTTGACAATCTATGTCTTGCCCAAGATCCATTTGATAAAACTCCACATTGGTTAATCGATTTAAACAGGCATTATAACATTCTTGCTCTACCAATTTAGCAACCCCTTCGACACAAGCAACAAAATGAACACGACATATAATGAGTAAGGTAAAATTCCCCATACCATAAAACAGATTCAGCACTCTATCTGTCGACTCAAGTGCTAACCAATCCAATGTTTGTGCAACCATTTTTTTATTAATTTCAGGATTTACTTGAATAAAATTTTGCGGATCAAATGTCAATTTCACATTGTTAATAAAATAATAAGGATCGCTATCATTACTCGCTAAACTAACAAGTTTAAGCTTATTTGCACTGTTATCGACTAAATAAAAATTGAGATTATAATGCCGGGCAAAAGCGATTAATAACCTTTTATCATCATTATCTAATGGTTTGAGGTGGCGCAAAATAACACTAACATCATTATCCGCATTAACAAACTCAACACGGCCTAAATGTTTAACAGCTGCCAATTGGTTTAAACAATCAGAAACAAGAGGTAATAATTTTTCTAGCTCTGGTTGTAATACCGGACACATTTTTAACTCAACTAACACATTGGATTGACTCTGCTGGAATCCCATATGCAAGCGACGCTTGGCATGTTGGTAATAAAGCCCAAAACGCGCTCTACGGCGATATCCGTACTGACTGCCCGCTATTACTGGCAACGGCTTTACCATACTACCCGTTTCACGTTGAAACAAATATTCTAACCTGCTGACTTTAGCTGCATGTTGGAGAGCCATGATGACATGTTGTTGCTGACAGCCGCCACAAATGCCAAAGTTACAACAAGGAGCTGCCACGTGATCAGGGCTATCTGTCAATCGTTTGCTCACTTTTACTTTGGCAAATTGTCTTTTTTCTTCGGTAAGTTGAATTCTTGCTTGCTCGCCAGAAAGTAAATTAGTAATAAAAATTATTTTTTGTTGATAATGAGCAACACCTTGACCTTGAACATCAAGACGTTCGCTTATTACTGTCAAATTACGCTGCTTAACGTTAGGCTGCTTGGAAAAATAAAATTGTACCATATCATTAAATTTATAAAAATTTTAAGTCTATTAATAAAGAAACTGTCATCGTATATTTTTTGGAAAATAAGGAATAAAACAATAGATTTTTTGATTTTCGGAAATAAAATTAAAAACAATAAATAAATTCTCAAAACAGATAAAGCAATATATTATAGTCAAATCATGTTATAAATTTATAACATGATAAAGTTTATTAAAACCTCAATTTTTCAGCTTATGTTATAACTAAATTGTTATCTATTTTCTAATAAGAAATTTAATTAAACTCACTTTAATTATGGAAGTAAAATAATTTAAGCTACGATTTTTTGAATTTAAACCATCTTTCACTTAGCAAACCTTAAACCAATATTTGATCTAAGGCACAATCTAAACATTACTTAAAAATATTACTGATATATATACTTAAGCAATGCTTATTCCATTATTTAATTAGTGAAATAAAATCTTTTTTAATTTTTCACCATAAATTTTCGATATTCCTGATAAGCATAATGATCGGTCATACCACTAATATAGTCTTGGATAAGACGAGCGCGATAATAAAACTCTAATATATCTTTTTCTGACTCATCAGTGGTGCTTATTCTTTCAATTGCTTCACCATAAGCTAAACAATGTTTAGTTGATAATTTATGTAATAAGCGTGTTTCAATAAAATATTTCTTATGATACTTATCTTGATAAAGCTGGCTAAAATCAGCACGAGGCATTAATAATAAAGGACGATAAAAGTTCAGTAAGCCATTAATTATTCGATAACCTTGTAATTCTAATTGTTCAACTTCAGGATGAGTAAATACTCGTTTATATGCAACCCCTTTCAACACCTCTAACAAACGATGTTCATCACTTTTGTCTTCTAACAAGGCACTATTAAAACTTCCGGTATAAATTTCCGCTAAATTTTTAATGAAACGATGAGCACTGTAAGACGCCAATTTACTGATAATATTAACTCTAAGATACATAAAAAATTGATCTTGCTTGCTACGCCTTGTCTCGTTGTGATTAATACTGTTGTAAGCTTTTTCTACTGTCAGTTCAAACAAATCACCTTTAGCTTTTTTACCTGTTTCCTGCCACCCTTCCCACAGAAACGCCAACAGCTGATCAACACTAAAAATACCTTTTTCTACCGCATCATCTAGATCAGCGATGCAATAAGAGATATCATCGGCCGCTTCCATAATGTAGGAAAGAGGGAAACGACAATAGGGCTTCATATCCAATTGCCGGTATAGCTCTTTGACAAAACTATCTTCTGACCAATAATAGCCTGGTTTTTTGGTTAAGTAATCAAAATTTTTAGGGATTTTATCAAGTTGATAAGCACCTTTAGTATATTTTAAGATTGAGCCAATCTGTGCATAAGTCAGATTCAATTTTAATAATTGGTGGATCATTCTAAGTCCCTGAGCATTGCCTTCAAATTGACAAAGATCTTTTCGCAATTGGCAACGAAGTAAATCCTTTTTAGGGTCATTTTTTAACTGTAGAAAATCAATCTGACATTGATCGATACCAACTGATCGGGCAGAAATAAATTCAACATCCAATAACGTTGCAAACCAGCTCTTAATAGCAGCTTCACCAAAATGACCAAAAGGTGGGTTACCAATATCATGCATTAAACAAGCCATTTCGATCAAACTTTCAAAAGCATCAAGACGCTCAGCAAGACCATAAGTTGCTAGCAATTTCTTTTTTTTCAATTGATTGATCACGGTTTTCGATATAAAACGACCAATTTGCTGTACTTCTAATGAATGCGTCAGACGACTACGTACAGCCGCATTTTGTTCTAAAGGAAAGACTTGTGTTTTCTGTTGCAATCGACGTATTGCGGCAGAATTGATAATCCGACCACGATCACTTTCAAATTGACGATTAACTTGTTCTTTATCATTTGAATCTACTTTGTAATCACTATATTTACGTAGAAAACTGAGCTTTTTTCTAAAATCAATCTTGGACATTTCCCCTCCCAATGATGAAACATCCCCAAGTAATGGATCACAGTTAACTTTTTTTCTTGGTTCAATGTTACAATGGCACGGATCTGACAACATGTCTAATTAATCAACGGTGAGTATGACATAATGAAAGTTGCGATAATAGGTGTAATGGAGCAAGAAGTGGCATTATTGCGGGAACAAATCAATGCTCAGCCGTCATTGTCACGGGGTAGCTGCGAAATTTACTGTGGAAAATTTGATGATCTTGGTATTACACTATTAAAATCAGGGATAGGTAAAGTCGCTGCGGCAATAGGGACAACATTACTAATAGAGCATTTTGCGCCTGAAATTGTTATTAACATTGGCTCCGCCGGTGGGTTAATTCCTACATTACAGTTGGGTGATATCGTAGTTTCCACACAAGTTTGCTATCATGATGTCAATATCACTGCCTTTGGTTACCAACCAGGCCAAATGGCACAATGTCCAGCCACATTTACTGCTAATAAAGAATTGGTACGATTGGCCGAAAAGTGTATTACCAAACTTGATTTACATGCCGTGCGCGGTTTAATTTGTAGTGGTGATAGTTTTATTAATGGGGCTGAAGAACTAACTTATATTCGCCAAACCTTCCCTACTGCCATTGCTCATGTATGTCATCAATTTGGTATCCCATTCGTTGTGGTACGCTCAATTTCTGATGTTGCTGATAAAGAATCTCATCTCTCTTTTGAGGAATGTCTGCCTGTCACTGCTCGTCAATCAAGCCTAATGGTACAATCAATGCTAGCAAATTTAGCGAACTCAAACTAAAGAAGTTAATGAGCTATCTACTATAATTGCTGGCCGCTAATATAAAACCACTCTACTAAGGGTTGCTCGTTACCCTTAATAAGGCTAAGAGATTAAATACTAAATGAAGAACCGCAACCACAGGTGGTTTTCGCATTTGGATTTGTTACTACAAAGCGTGACCCTTCTAATCCTTCAATATAATCAACACAGCCACCAACCAGATATTGTAAACTCATAGGATCAACGATTAATTCCACACCTTGTTTTTCAATCGTTAAATCTCCCTCATTGACTTTATCATCAAAGGTGAAACCATATTGAAAACCACTACAGCCTCCACCATTAATATAGACGCGCAAACGCAAATTCGGATTTTCTTCATCTGCAATCAATGCCTTAACTTTATTTGCTGCAGCATCAGTAAACTGTATAGGCAGTGCAGTATCATTACTCATTTCTAACTCCAGGCCGACATGCCAATCAATAGACATAGGAAGCATCAATTCTTCACTGGACAATGGATAATTATCTAACAGCCAGCCAATTGATTCAAGAGATCCAGCATAAATTAACTAATTTAAAAAAATTGCCGCTGAATTTGCTATTTGGTTTACCACCAATATTGCTTTAAAATATGTGCAAAATTTCTGCTGCATAAATGTTTGGAGTCATTTAATGAGTCAATCTGAAACACTTTACACAAAAGCAAAACAATTTATTCCTGGCGGCGTTAATTCACCCGTACGGGCATTTAATGGTGTCGGTGGCTATCCATTATTTATTCAGCGAGCTAACGGCGCTTATATTTATGATGTTGATGGAAAGGCTTACACTGATTATGTTGGTTCTTGGGGGCCCATGGTTTTAGGTCATAATCACCCTGCAATTCGGCACGCGTTAATTAAAGCGGCAGAAAATGGCCTAAGTTTTGGTGCACCAACCACGATTGAAGTAGAAATGGCAGAAATAATTAGCCAACTTATTCCATCCATCGAAATGATTCGCATGGTAAATTCAGGTACAGAAGCGACCATGAGTGCCATACGACTTGCTCGCGGCTACACCGGGCGTGATAAAATTATTAAATTTGAAGGATGCTATCATGGGCATGCTGACTGCCTGCTGGTGAAAGCTGGCTCTGGCACTTTAACCATTGGTCAACCTAACTCTCCTGGCGTTCCCACCGATGTTACCAAACATACTCTTACCTGTACATTTAACGATTTGAATTCAGTACATCGCACTTTTGAGCAATATCCGCAAGCAATCGCTGGTATTATTGTTGAACCGGTAGCCGGAAATATGAATTGTATTCTACCTGAAGCCGAATTCTTGCCTGGGCTACGTAAATTATGTGATCAATTTGGCGCACTACTGATTATTGACGAAGTAATGACCGGCTTTCGGGTTGCTTTAGGAGGTGCGCAAGCGCATTATCAGGTTAAACCTGATTTAACCTGCTTAGGCAAAATAATTGGCGGTGGCATGCCGGTTGGTGCATTTGGTGGCCGCCGCCAAGTTATGGAAAAACTAGCACCAATTGGGCCAATTTATCAAGCTGGAACACTATCCGGTAACCCATTAGCGATGGCAGCCGGCCTGGCTTGCTTGACTGAAGTTGCTAAGCCCAACACTCATAAACATTTAACTGAGCTGACGACACAACTTGCTAACGGTTTGCAAGAAAAGGCGCAACAAGCGGGTATTCCGTTCATTGTTAATCATGTTGGTGGCATGTTTGGTCTATTTTTTACTGAGGCACAAAAAGTTAACTGTTATCAAGATGTCATGCAATGTGATATTGAAAAATTTAAACAATTCTTCCATTTAATGTTAGCCGAAGGAGTTTATTTAGCACCGTCTGCATTTGAGGCTGGCTTCATGTCAATTGCGCATAGTGCCGCCGATATTGATCACACAGTTAAAACAGCAGCAAATGCCTTTAATAAGATACAATAGTCATTTTTTAAATCATAAAAAACCGGCGCCAATTTTTAGCTTAGCGCCGTTTTACCAAATTTTGATTACTGACCAAACATCTCTTTCACCCAAGCAGGTGCATCATTACTATTTGCCTGCTGCTCATTTAAATTCAAGTTTGGCTTCAGTGATTGTACTCCTTGCTGACATAATGCTTGCGGATCCTCGGTCCAAACTGGCAGAACGCGATAACCACCACCAGCACAGTTAAAACTGCCATCATTATTCACTTGCATCTTCATAATTCCTTCTGGTAGGCGATTATCCAATGCCAATGGGGTCTGATTTTCTAAATAACGACGATAAAGATGCAAGGCACCGCTCGCACCAGTAAGATTAGTCGGACCATTATTATCTCTCCCTGCCCAAGCGATTGCGACCTCCTTACCATCGATACCAGCAAACCAACTATCGCGTAGATCATTAGTGGTTCCGGTCTTACCGGCTAAATGATATTTAGCAAACTTATTCATTAATGAACGTGATGTTCCGTGTTCAACCACTTGCTGCATGCCATAAAGGGTTAGATAAGCCGCTTGCGGAGATACTGCTCGTTCTGCTGATGGATAGCTTTGATAAAGTTCATTACCACCATCACCAATAACAGAGCGCAATGCCGATAATGACGCTCGATTCCCGCCACCACTGATAGTTTGAAACATTTGTGCTGTTTCCATTGGCGTTAAGTTCAAGGCACCTAATAACATTGCCGGCACTTTTTCAATCGCATCACTTGGCACACCAAGACGTACTAACATTCTACTAACCTGATCCAATCCAACACTTAAACCAATATTAACCGTAGGGATATTCAACGAACTGGCCAAGGCATCAATCAACATGACCTGCCCACGAAAACGGCGATCATAATTTTTCGGCTCCCATATTTGGTTATCAAATTTGACAGTTATTGGCTCATCAGGTATCCAAGTATTTAAACGAAAACGATCAGGTTCACTCAATGCAGTGAGATAAGTCGATGGCTTAGCCAATGAACCTATTGAGCGACGAGCATTTAATGCCCGGTTAAAACCAGAGTATTGTGGTTGAGATCCGCCGACCATCGCACGAATTTCACCATTAATACGATCAACTACTACCATTGAGCCTTCTAGATCAGACAGTTTATGTGTTTTACGTAAATCTGCTATCCCCTGCTCTACTGCATTCTCAGCCGCCTGCTGCAAGACTGGATCTAGCGTGGTAAATATCTTAGCACCAGAAAGATTATTCACCCTATCGCCTAATTTTTCAGCCAATTCCTGCCGAACGAGCTGCATAAAGGCAGGTTGCGGGGTCAAAACACCACTTCTTAGCTTTACACCTAAGGGTCGAGCACTCAAGATACAATACATTTCATGATCGATAATTTCACGTGTTTCTAACAGTTTCAAAACCAAATTGCGGCGTTCAAGTGCCAGCTTAGGATTACGCCATGGATTATATAGTGACGCTCCTTTAACCATACCGACTAATAACGCTTGTTGATCGATACTTAACTCATCGATTGGGCGACCAAAATAATAGAGACTAGCAAGTGGAAAACCGCGAATTTGGTCATCCCCGCTTTGACCTAAATAAACCTCATTTAGGTAAAGCTCAAGGATACGTTCTTTGCTATAACGAGAATCCATTAAAATCGCCATATAAGCTTCATTAGCTTTACGTATTAGCGTCCTTTCATTACTTAAAAATAAGTTTTTAACTAGTTGTTGTGTTAGCGTACTTCCACCTTGAACAGTCTTACCAGCCATTAAATTAGCAATAACGGCGCGTCCAATAGAATAAATACTTACTCCATCATGTTCATAAAAATGGCGGTCTTCTGTTTCAAGTAATATTTTAACTAATGAATCAGGGAAATCTTCTCTCGGCAATACTAAACGTTGCTCATTATTAGCCGATTGCATCATAGTGATAAGTTTAGGATCAAGCCGGAAAAAGCCAAATGAACGGCCATTTTCCATATTGGTAATATTGGTGAGCCGAGTCTGTTCAAAACTTAATTTAGCTAAAATCTGTTCTTCCCTTTGATCAGGAAAGGTAAATGGCCGACGTAGCATCTCTATCGTGTTACCTTTTACAATATATTCACCTGGTAAAGCAATTTTATTTACTTGCCGATATTGCATACCATCTAATAATCGGATCATCTCTTCCTTACCATAATTCATCCCCGGTTCGAGATTAATCATTCGACCATAAACAGCCGCAGGCAGATCCCAAATTTTTCCATCTAAGTGCTGACTAATTTTCTGATATAAATAGATACCATAGACACCAATTAACAATGCCAGGACTATGGCAATTTTGACAAACAACCAAAACCAATACCATTTATCTTTAGATGGCCGAGATTTATTGTTTTTATTTGCCATTAGTTCTTCTTCCTCGTTGTCATCAATATCTTCATACTCATAATCATAGCTGTCTAAACGGTTATTCTAATGAGATTTTGATTTTTTACTAATGGGCTTTTTCCTAGATCTCCGCCCAATAGGTTCATAATTATCATTGTTAAACATGGTATAAAATCAATCGTTATTTACTATTCATTTATTTTTAGTTCAAGATCTTAAACATAATTTACAGATATTTTTTTCATATATCTTATTAAAATAGCATTTTAATCATAATTAAATAATTAAAATCCGCAAAATAGTAGTTTTAAATTCTGACGATAATCGTTGTTACTACCTAATTCAATAACACCATCAAGCCACTAATTTACATGAAAAAGCAACGATTATTAACTTTTAGTGCCAAACATTGTAGCATTGCTTTTATCTTTCGCAGAATCTGTTACAACTGGAGTAGCCACCTATGTATCGGTTCCCACCATTAAAATCAGCCCAATTAGTGAACTGGATTGAATTTACGTTAATACTCTGCGGGCAAATGATCTGATTAGTTAATCAATCGCAGAAAATAAAATTCCAGAATTATTCGATTATGATAACATTAGCCGGGAAGTGAAATATGGTGTAGAAAATAGCCAAATAGCCAAATAGCCAAATAGCCAAATCGATCTTTTACTGAAGAAAAAACAGCAGGCTAACTGCTACATCGAAGTAAAATCGGTCACTCTATTAGAAAACAATATCAGCTACTTTCCTGATGCTATTACAAATAAGAGGCCCAAAACATCTACATGAACTATCATTGATAGCTGAACGAGGCGAAAGAGTAGTTTTATTCTTTGCCGTGCTTCATTATGGTATAAAAAATGTCTGTCAACCCATATTGATTCTCATTATGCTGTGTTTTTACAGCAAGCAATAAATCTCGGTATTGAAATACTCTGCTATCAGATTAAAATTTCAGAAAAATGGTTATTATTGGATAAAAAAATGCCATTATATTTAATAAACCAAGCTATTATATTATCTTAGGCGAAATTCGTTTTACATGCAAAAAGTAAGATAACACGCGCATCGCCCTGGTAGAGTAAAACGAATTGTAAGAACCATTGCCAAATATGAAGTGTTCTGCTATTTATAGCGACTTTAGTTTTTCCCCTTAAGGGGGTCTTTTGAATATTGCGTGTGTAGGAGAAGCATTATGCAAGAAGGGCAAAAACCTAAAACCTCGTCCTTAAGCATTCTCGCCATCGCTGGGGTAGAGCCCTACCAAGAAAAGCCAGGCGAAGAGTACATGAACGAAGCCCAATTGGAACATTTTAAACGTATTCTCGAAGCATGGCGCAATCAACTCAGAGATGAAGTCGGCCGCACTGTAACTTATATGCAGGATGAAGCCGCCAATTTCCCCGATCCCGTTGATAGAGCGGCACAAGAAGAAGAATTTAGCCTTAAGTTACGTAATCGTGATCGTGAACGTAAGTTGATTAAAAAAATCGAGAAAACGCTAAAAAAAGTTGAAGATGAAGATTTTGGTTATTGCGAAAGTTGTGGTGTTGAAATTGGTATTCGCCGCTTAGAAGCTCGCCCAACAGCTGACTTATGTATTGACTGCAAAACATTAGCTGAACTACGTGAAAAACAGATGGCAGGTTAGCCAATAAATACGGTACACATAAGTGTACCGTATCCTTTAAGACAATGAGTAATTTAAAAATTACTAAAGCTTTGCCCTATATTGGTCGCTTTGCTCCATCCTCAACTGGAGATCTCCACTTCGAATCGTTAGTTACTGCACTGAGTAGCTACCTACAGACCAGAAAAAATCAAGAACAATGGTATGTCAGGATCGATGACATTGATACCACTAGAGAAGTAGCCGGCGCTGCTGATCGTATTCTAAAAACTTTAGATCATTATGACTTACATTGGGATGGTCAAACTATCTATCAATCACAGCACAACGATATTTACCATGATATCTTAGCACAACTAAAGAAGAGCCATGCCTGCTACTATTGTCGTTGTACACGTCAACGTATTAATACTCTTGGTGGGTTATTACGACGCTCATTGCCGCAATCTTGGCTTATCTTGTGATGTGGTAACTTTAAGAATAATCCAATCAAAACCGATATATGGCTTTTATGATAAATTACAAGGTAATTATATATCACCCTCCTCTTTGGCCGAAGAGGACTTTATTACTGTTCGCAAAGATACTTTATTTGCCTATAATCTTGTCGTTGTGATTGACGACCATGACTAAGATGTGACCGAAGTCGTTCGCGGTGCTGATCTGATTGCACCAACTATTAGACAAATTTCCCTCTACCAATATCTGGCCTTTCCGCTACCAAAATATGTACATCTACCCTTAGCACTAAATCGTTCACTTAATAAAGTCTCTAAACAAAATCATACCCCACCACTCCCTAGCAATGATCCAAGACCTATTTTGATTGATGCATTAAATTTTTTATCACAAACCGCTATTATTAATTGGCAAGACCTTAGTGCTGAACAAATACTCAGCCAAGCTGTACAAAATTGGCAATTAAATAATATTCAACCAAGCGAACGAATTATTACAAATTATGATTAATCAGCAATTTTTATCATAGTTAGGCATTCTCAAAAAAAATCCTATAAGATATGATTAATTATTAGTATTTATTTTTTGACTAAAATCGCATTAGATATCGAGGTGTATTATTTTTACCCGGGTAGCCAACTTCTGTCGTAATTTATTGATACGAGAAGAAAAAAACGATCGAACCAAACAGAAATCTTATGATAGTTCTGCATCTAACAGTAAGTCCAAGATTACCTTAACAGCTTTACTAACAAAGAGATTTTGGAGTAAAAAAATCATTAAAAGTGATCAATTAGCAGATAAACTTATCCCTGCTTCTGCTATAAATACTTCAATATCCATAATTCCACGAGATAAACATCCTATCTCGCGAAAAGACATTAGTGATAATGCACTGAAGGTTCTTTATCGCCTAAATAATGTTGGCTATGAAGCATATCTGGTTGGTGGTAGCGTCAGAGATTTGCTATTAGGTAAAAAACCTAAGGACTTTGACGTTACCACCAATGCAACTCCAGAACAAATTCGCAAATTATTTCGTAATTGCCGGCTAGTTGGGCGCCGTTTCCGCTTAGCACATATCATGTTTGGTTATGAAATTATTGAAGTTGCCACTTTTCGTGGTTCTCACGAACAAACCAATACGAATAGCAAGGATCAGGTTCATCAAGCACAAAGTGGTATGCTACTGAGAGACAATATTTTCGGTACCATTGAAGACGATGCCATTCGACGTGACTTTACCATCAATAGCCTATATTACAGAATCAACGATTTTTCCCTACGTGATTGCGTCGGTGGATTTGAGGATCTAAAAAATGGCATTATTCGTTTAATTGGTGATCCAAAAATCCGTTATCGAGAAGATCCTGTTAGGATGCTGCGTGCTATACGATTTGCTTGCAAATTGAATATGCAAATTGATTCTAATACTGCCAAGTTTATTCCGCAACTTGCATTTTTATTAAAAGACATTCCATCAGCACGACTCTTTGAAGAGTCGCTTAAACTATTACAGACTGGTCAAGGTTATCAGACCTATCAACAATTAAAACGTTATAATCTTTTTCAATCTTTATTTCCGCTAGTCGAAAGACACTTTACCAGCAATGATGATTCGCCGATGGAACTTATAATTAATCAAGTGCTGCAAGATACGGATTATCGAATAAAAAATAATAAACGGGTTAATCCTGCATTCTTATTTGCAACCATGTTATGGTATCCACTGGTAGAGCATGCAGAAAGACTTTCACAAGAAAGTGGTCTACCCTATTACGAAGCTTTCGCTATCGCAATGAATGACATCCTCGATGAACAATGCCGTTCTATCGCTATCCCTAAACGACTTACCTCTACAATGCGTGATATCTGGCAACTGCAATTGAGACTACCATGGCGGCAAGGAAAAAAAGCAGAGAAGTTACTTGAACATCCAAAATTTCGCGCTGCGTTTGATCTTCTTGAGCTACGCGCCAACGTAGAACAGCGACGAGAATTAGCAGAATTGACGCATTGGTGGGTTGAGTTTCAACAAGCAAATAATATCCTACAGCATGCAATGATCTCAGAGCTTGGTAATGTACCACCCCATCGTCGTAGCAGGACGCGTCGCCGCAATCATAGCCACCGTAAACAGTTAAAAAACAACAGAGTTAATAAAGATGGATAGTGTTTATATCGCTATTGGCAGCAATCTAAATGACCCTTTACAACAAGTACAAAGTGCCATTAAGGCATTGAATCAACTACCTAATACCAGGCCAGTTGCTGTTTCTTCTTTTTACCGCTCTAAACCTATGGGGCCACAGGATCAACCTGACTATCTCAATGCAGTTATCGCTTTAAATACTGAGTTATTACCTGAAATCCTACTTAAACATACACAATCCATTGAGTTAAAGCATGGCAGAACACGTAAAGCCGATAGATGGGGAGCGAGGACGCTCGATTTAGACATTATGTTATACGGCCAGCAAATTATTCAAACAGCTAATTTAACTATTCCTCATTATGGCCTTAAAGAACGGGAATTTATGCTTTATCCATTAGCAGAAATTGCACCTAAGCTACGTTTCCCAGACGGTGAATTACTCAGTGAGCGATTGCCGCTAATTGCAAAAAATGGACTGACTTTGTGGTAAATTAGCCAATCATTTAATTCACTATAAAGCAACCGCTACTTAAAATGTGTACTAACAGCAAACAAAGCTAGTTATTGCCTTGAACAAAACTAAGGCAATGATTAAAACCGCTAGCACACCCTCGCCATACAAAAAATGTTAGTTATTACCCCAATGCCACCAAACAATATTGTCTAACTTTAGCGCAAACAAATGACAGACAATATTTATCCGGCTTTGTCATACTCATTTGCATAACATAAATAGATAACCAGAAATAACTTTAAAAAAGAGAAAATCAGGAGCTATCTTATGTTAATTGTTGAAACAATCCCAATCCTTCATCGTGAAATTCGTCGCTGGTGACAGCAAGGGAAGCGTATTGCTTACGTTGCTACCAAGAGAAAACTGCATGAAGACCACTTAGCGCTGATAAAAGCCGCTGAACAAACCGCAGAGCAGGTCATTGTAAATATTTTTGACCATGTAAGGCCAGGTAATAATTCAGCAAATGCTGATAACTACCGTCGAACTTTACAAGAAGACTGTGAAAAACTAAAATCTTTCAAAGTTGATATTATTTTTTCTCCCTCGCTGTCAACCATTTATCCTAACAGTCAGACTAAACAAACCTATGTAGAAGTACCTGAGTTAACAAATATTCTCGAAGGTGCTAACCCACCAGGTCATTTTAAACATGTTGCGGCGCTAACAACTAAAATTTTTAATTTAATTCAACCTGATATTGTATTATTTGGTGAAAAAGACTTTCAACAACTGAAAGTTATTTGCCAAGTGGTGTTAGATTTAGCATTTGATATTACAATTATCTCAGTACCTACCGTGCGTGATCAAAATGGTTTAGCATTAAGTACACGCAACACATTACTTACCCATGAACAACAACAAATTGCACCTAAACTCTATCAAATGATGATCAACATTAGTAAACAGTTAGTTAGCGGTGAACGTAATATTAAAGCCATCTTAAATATTGGCAAACAACAATTACATGAAGCCGGCTTTACGTCACAATCCTTATTTATTTGTGATGCAAATACCCTACAACCATTAACTAATCACAGCAAAAAAGCTGTGATTCTGATAGCAGCAGTATTAGGGCAAACATGTTTGATTGATAATTTACAAGTTACTCCGTCAGCAAACTAAATTTTATATATATAAATTGTAAGGTTAGGGAAATCATGCTACGAACGATGTTACAAGGTAAATTGAATCAAGTTAAAATGACACAAATTAATCTTCATTATGAAGACTGTTGTGCTATCGACCACAATTTTATGAATGTGGCCGGCATATTAGAGTATGAAGCCATTGATATTTATGACGTTGAAAATTATGAGTGTTTCTCAACCTATGCCATTGCCGTAAAACGTGGCTCAAAAATTATTTCAGTTAATGGTGCTGCCGCCCGGCGTGTTGCCGTTGATGATCGTTTAATCATCTGCTCATATGTTCAGATTGAAGACGAAAATAGCCATAGTCATAAAACTAATGTTGCCTATTTTGACGAGAATAATGAAATGTGTAGCTTAGCAAATACCATTCCGATACAGGTCGCATAAAACTTACTAGCTAAAAAAATAGCGCGAGTGCTTGTCTATATTTGCACCGCGCTCTAAGCATCAAGTTCTTAACCCTTTTCCTTTCTCAATTAAGTACCAAGTTATGGCATATAAAATAACAATGAAAATTACTAGTACCGATAAGGTAATAGATAACGTAACATCACTAATGCCTAGAAATCCATAACGTAGCCCACTGATCATATAGACAATCGGATTAAGCTTGGATACCATTTGCCAAAATTCAGGCAAAAGAGACAAAGAATAAAAAATGCCACCTAAATAAGTTAATGGTGTTAACACAAAGGTAGGAATAATACTTATATCATCAAATGTTTTAGCAAATATGGCATTAACTAATCCAGCTAACGAAAACAAGATTGTTGTCATTAATATGGTAATAATGACCACCGACCATGAATAGATGTGTAATGGTACAAAAAATAGCGAAACGATGGTGACCAAAATAGCAACCAATACCCCTCTAGCCACTCCGCCGCCAACAAATCCAATTATCACAATATGGGTGGAAACTGGCGCAACCAACAATTCTTCAATACTTTTTTGAAATTTTGCCACAAAGAAAGAGGAGCAAACATTAGCATAAGCGTTAGTAATCACTGACATCATAATCAAGCCAGGAACAATAAACTGCATGTAATTCACACCATCCATATTGCCAATTCTGGCACCAATTAAACTACCAAAAATAATAAAATAGAGCGACATAGTGATGACAGGAGGTAATAAAGTTTGTACCCAAATTCGTGCAAAACGGGTTATTTCTTTGAGCCAGATGGTTTTCATCGCCACCCAGTAGAGCTGAATCATCAATTTTCCCCTCGCCTTATAGATAGTGGATGCTGTTTATTCATTAAGCCAACAAATAATTCCTCCAAACGATTTACCTTATTACGCATGCTGGTTATCTGTACACCCTGCACAGATAATTGGCTAAACAAACCATGCAGCCCCTGATCTCGAAGTACATCGACTTCTAGGGTTGAAGTATCCACTAGCCTAGATTTATAACCCTCTAATATAGGAATCACACTCTTCGGTGCCAAATCAAAAACAAACGTTTCTGACTCCAACTGATTGAGTAGTTTTTTCATACTGGTATTCTCAATCAGTTCACCATACTGAATAATGCCAATATTACGACATAACATTTCCGCTTCTTCCAGATAATGCGTCGTTAAAATAATAGTTGTGCCTTGCGCATTTAAGGTTTTCAAAAAACTCCACATTGAGCGGCGTAGTTCAATATCGACACCTGCGGTTGGTTCGTCCAAAATTAACAACTTTGGTTGATGCATCAACGCACGAGCAATCATTAAACGACGTTTCATACCACCTGATAGATCTCGCGCCGGCTCATCACGCTTGTTCCACAAAGCCAGTTGCGAAAGATACATCTCTGCTCTGGACAACGCTATCGAACGTGAGACGCCATAGTAACCCGCTTGATTCAACACTATCTGTAATACCGTTTCAAATGGATTAAAATTGAATTCTTGTGGCACTAACCCCAATTGACGTTTTACATTAACCATATCTTTATCAAGATCGTAACCAAACACTCTCACTTTACCGTTAGTTTTATTGACTAATGAACTGATAATACCAATTGTCGTTGATTTACCTGCCCCATTAGGCCCTAATAAGGCATAGAAATCACCAACCTCAACCTGTAAATCAATTCCGGTTAATGCTTTTACACCACCGGGATAGGTTTTTGTAAGCTGGAGCAGCTCTAAAGCATAAGTCATAAAAAACCTTTCTTATCTATTTTTATTTCATGCATGATAATAAGTCACAACATTAGCAATCTTTTTTTAATTAAACTATAACTAACAGCTAGCAAATATTAAAAAATAACTTGATGTTGTATATGATTATTATTGCAATTAAACATAACTAATCCACGTGAATTATGATGAAAAAAATTAAACAGCTGTTTGACAACAATCAACAGTGGTCAGAATCGGTAACTAAAGAAAATCCCTCTTTTTTTAAAGAATTATCAAAATTTCAAAACCCACACTTCCTGTGGATAGGCTGTTCTGATAGCCGCGTTCCAGCTGAAAAATTAATCAAAGCAGCGCCAGGTGATCTATTTGTCCATCGAAATGTAGCTAATTTAGTGATTCATACTGATCTAAATTGCCTTTCTGTCATTCAATATGCTGTAGACGTATTAAAAGTTGAACACATTATTATTTGTGGTCACTATGGTTGTGGTGGTATAGAAACCGCAATTGATAATATTGAATGGGGACTAATTAATAACTGGCTATTACATGTACGCGATATCTGGTTTAAACATAGCTTAATCTTAGGGGAACTGGCTCCTCAAGAACAGGCAAATCGCTTATGCGAGCTCAATGTCATTGAGCAAGTTTATAATCTTGGTCATTCTACAATAATACAATCTACCTGGCAGCGCAGCCAAAACGTTATCATTCATGGCTGGGTATATGGTATACAGAATGGCAAACTCAATGATCTTGATGTTACCGCTAATAGCCGTGAACAGCTTGAAATCACATATCGACAAGCTATCGCTAAATTAAGCCAGCAAAAATAAGCCCAGTAAAAAATCGAACTATAGTTCGATTTTTCATTCAACAAATAACATACCCTATATAGGGTAAATGTCGATATTGCTGTGCATAGTCGATACCATAACCAACAACAAACTCGTCTTGAATAGGATAACCTATCCACTCAACAGAAACTTCTACTTCACGTCGGGAAGGTTTATCTAATAGCGTACAAATAGCGACAGATTTAGGGCCACGTAATGCTAGAATTTCGCGGATTTTTTTCAGTGTATTACCAGAATCAATAATATCTTCCACAATCAGCACATGCTTGCCACGAATATCCTCATCCAGATCCTTAATAATTTTCACATCGCGGCTTGAAGTCATACCATTGCCATAACTGGATACTATCATAAAATCAACTTCATGAGGAATATCAATTTTACGACATAAATCCGCCATAAAAATAAAAGAACCTTTCAAAAGACCAACTAACACCAACTCATCTTTTAGCGATTTATAATGTTCAATAATCTCTTTTGCCATCTCATCAACACGTCGTTTAACATCCGCTTCTGAGATCATGACTTCTACAATTTGTTTCATAACTTTAGGTATTCATGCAAATAAAGAGCATAGATTCTAACATAAGGGCCAAAAAACGCGATAAAATGCCCTCATTCAATATTGATTAACTACATAAATAAAGTTAATAATCTTAGCTGGCAGAGAAACCGAGCATCATTCCTGTATCTTCATGCGCTAACAAATGGCAATGCACCATATAGGGATGTGCTTGCGTTGCAATATGATCAAACTTTACCAACACCTCACTGATATCACCATCAACCCGGACGGTATCTTTCCAACCTTGGTGATGAGTAGCCACTGGTTGGCCATTCTTGGTAAAGATCCTAAACTGAGTTCCATGAATATGAAAAGAATGTAACATCATGTCACCACGACCTGATATGATCCAGCGTTCATATTGCCCTTTAACGACATTAAATGCCAATTCAGTCATTGAAAAAGTCGGCCATTAATACTATTAACACGTTGCAAATCAAGAGAGGTGAAATAAATTGCAAAAATTGAAATTACATGGCTTTAATAATTTAACCAAAGCCTAAGTTTCTGTATATATGATATCTGTTATGCAAAAACAACAACTGATCGTCATAGTTATCTGGCTTATATTGATGCCAATATCTTGTATATTACACGCCAAGATTATGAACCTCAAGGCGCCAATGTCACCATTTTGATTAGTAAAAATCCAATAAATATTGATAATACTGAAAATCCAGGACCATTACCTAATTCTATCGTTGCGCATCTCGATAAAAACCATATTTGTGTTTATACCTACACTGAAAGCCATCCTGATGATAATAATATATGCACTTTTAAAGCAGATATTGAAGTCTCGACTTGCGGTGTAATTTCACCATTAAAAACGCTTAACTATCTTATTCATCAACTAGAATCAGATATTGTTACTATTGGTTATCGTGTTCGTGGTTTTACGCGTGATGTTAATGGCATCAAACTGTATATTTATCAAGAAATTAACTCGATTCAAAATTACATACTGGAAGAATTTCAATCTCAGTACCATATGATAGATGTTAACCTCTATCAGGAAAATCTTTTCCATACTAAAATGATGCTAAAAGACTTTGAATTGAATCTTAATAATTATATTATTTAATACTACCATAGAGCAACTTGCCCCTGAGAAAAAACGGATTACGTATCTGCTAAAAAAGGAGATGCAAGAGATTTATTACGGCCGTAATCTACCGGAATTGTAATTTATCTCGATTAGTGGATCGAAAACAGATACCTTATCCACTAATCACACTATGTCATTTAGTATTGATATGATTTTTACTTTACCAACCAGCTACATACTAAATGAATATTAGTGGCTAACTAACAACCCTATTGACTGGTTTCATTATCTTTAATAGCTTGATTATAAATCGCTTTTGCTATCCATTGGTTAATTTCGATTACCTCTTCGTTGTCCATATTCCAAATATCTTTCATTACCAAAAAGACCTCAGAGCCATAAATAAGCGAAAATGCTCTTTTCACTTTTTCAATGATTTCAGGAGCAAAATTATCCTCCATAGGTTCAACTATCATCGCTAAAATATCTTTACGATGCCCACGAACTAACCGTTTTTCAGGCTTAATTGTCGATGAACGTGCTGCCGCCCATTGCTGCAAAGAAACTTCTAATGCAGCTCTAAGCGCACCTTCATATTGAAACATACGTGGGTAAGCAAATAACAATAATTCTTGGATCCGTTCTTCAGTTTTTGTGCTGCTAGGCAGCCAAGTTAAAATAGGTCCTAAGCTTTCACTCACAATTGCGGAAACAAGATCACTATGAGTTGGAAAATAACGATAAGCTGTGGCTCTCGAAACATGGGCATGAGATGCAACCTCAGAAACGGAAGGTAATCTTCCGTTTTCAAATAAGCTCAATGCTGTAGAAATTAATCGATTGAAAGTCCGTTTTCTAGTACCTGCATATCGTGAAATGAGATTAATTGACGTCATAAAATGTATCCTTATATTTCTAGCCAAAATGGATTTAAACGTCACCTTTGCGACAACTAATACAATTAGAATGTGCTGTCATTAAAAAAATAATATCGTGCTAAAGAATTAAAATAAAATTGAGACTAACATCCCAATTTATAAAAAGCATAAATGATAGCTTATTTTTATTATGCCTATAATACTCTCATCCAAGCTAGCAAACAATGAAGGATTTATTATGAAAGGACAGCAAGGATATATTTACATTGCAGCAACGCTCGATACTAAAGACATCGAAACCTTTTATATTAGTCAACTTCTAAAAAAAACTGGCTTGGCAGTACGCATTGTCGATTTAAGTACTAAACCAAACAAATTGGATGAAGAAGCAGATATTACTGCAGAAACTATTGCTAGCTATCATCCGCAAGGAAAAGAAGCTATTTTTGGTCAAGATAGAGGGAAAGCTATTGCAGCTATGGCAGTAGCATTTGAGAACTATCTCTCACAACAAAAAGATGTTTTAGCCGTTCTTGGATTAGGTGGTTCAGGAGGAACGGCGCTTATCACCCCTGCAATGCAATCACTTGCCATCGGTATTCCTAAGTTAATGGTCTCAACGATGGCATCCGGTGATGTTTCAGGTTATATCGGGGCCAGCGATATTTCCATGATGTACTCAGTTACTGATATTTCTGGCCTGAATGTGATCTCGCGTAAAGTTTTAAAAAATGCCGCCACCCAAATCGCTGGTGTGGTACTTTTTAATTCCGATGATAAAAGTGAGAATAATAATAAACCTATACTAACGCTAACCATGTTTGGTGTAACAACGTCCTGTGTTCAGCAGTTAACCAAACAATTAGCTGATCATTATGATTGTTTAGTCTTTCATGCCACCGGCAGTGGTGGCAAAGCAATGGAAAAACTGGTTGATAGTCAGCTAGTAGATTGCGTGCTTGATATAATCACCACTGAAGTTTGTGATTACCTTTTTGGCGGTACACTTGCCTGTGACGAAGATCGCTTTGGTGCTATCATGCGTACTCAAATACCCTGTATCATTTCTTGTGGTGCATTAGATATGGTTAACTTTAATCGTCCATCAAACATCCCTGATAAATATAAAGATCGCCTTTTTTATCATCATAACAGTCAAGTTACATTGATGCGCACCACTCCCGAAGAAAATTATCAGATGGGGATTTGGATCGCGCAAAAGCTTAATCAATGTAAAGGTGCTGTTACTTTTATTATTCCGCACGGGGGATTTTCCGCCTTAGATATTGAAGGCGAGGTGTTTTGGTCACCACAAGCCAATAAAGCCTTTATTGATGCATTTAAATCTAAATACCAAATAACATCAAATAGAAAATTAATAATTAGTCCTTACCATATCAACTCAGCAGAATTTTGTCATCAAGTGATACAATTGCAACAAGAACTAATGAATTAATCTGGAGTCATTAGCATGAAGCAAACACGGGCATCATTATTAGAAAAATTTCAAAAGATGATCACTCTTGGTCAACCGATTATCGGTGGCGGTGCTGGCACAGGTCTGTCAGCAAGATGTGAAGAAAAAGGAGGTATTGATCTTATTGTGATTTATAACTCTGGACGCTATCGCATGGCAGGCAGAGGTTCATTAGCAGGTTTACTTGCCTATGGCAATGCTAACGATATTGTCATCGAGATGGCAAAAGAGGTTTTACCTGTTGTCAAACATACCCCAGTACTAGCAGGTGTTAATGGCACTGACCCATTTTGCCAATTTGATCAATACCTTGATGAACTAAAAAGCATAGGTTTTGCCGGTATACAAAATTTTCCTACCGTTGGTTTGATCGATGGTAATTTCCGAGCTAACCTTGAAGAAACAGGCATGGGATATGTGTTAGAAGTTGATATGATCCGTCAAGCCCATGAAAAAGATTTATTAACAACGCCTTATGTTTTTAGTGCTATTGATGCTAAAAATATGACAGCAGTTGGAGCTGATATTATCGTCACACATATGGGATTAACTACTGGTGGTGATATTGGTGCCCAAACAACTCACTCATTAGAGGATTGTGTAGAACTTATTAACGATTGGGCAGCAGCAGCAATATCTGTGCGTAAAGATATTATTGTACTTTGTCATGGTGGCCCTATCTCAACACCGGCAGATGCGCAATATATTTTACAACATTGTCCTAATTGCCATGGCTTTTATGGGGCTAGTTCTATGGAACGGTTACCGGCCGAAACTGCCATTACTGAAACAACCAAAATATTTAAAACGATAAAACAAAAATAATTTTTACTTAATTTTAGATTGCAAAATCGACAAAAATTGATTGCTAACACCAGGAGCCTGTGGTATTTACCACAGGCTTATTTTATTAATTAAATAATATCCATCCTAAAAATAGACTGTTACAACCCATTAATGATAAGCAATAATAAGTTAAAATAAATTTATTAATATATAACATACTGTATAATTTGTTAACCTAAAGTAACAAATTATACAATGAAGAAAATTCTTAAGTATTCTATTTAATCTAACTAATAAAATTTAAATAAAAAACACCAATAAATAATATAGATAGTTAATCATCTATCATACAAAAATAAAATGTGTAAAATATTTAGCCGTTTTTTGACTGTTTTGCAAAAAACCTTCTTGTTTACTTAAAAAGGTGCATAACGCATTCATTTGATGTTACTGAGCGTTCGCTCTATTCGCTAAGTTGGCCCATCTTTATCGATGTTTTGCTACACTTTGCAACATTACTTATCAATACTTATATGGTTAGTTACGTCTCCACAACTTATCTCGTGGCAATGGGAGTCGGTAACCAAATTTTTGATCTTTTTATTACCATATTTAACTTTATCAGTGTAGGATGCAGTGTTGTTATCGCCCAATATTTAGGTGCAGGTAAAAAAGAAAAAGCCAGCCAAGTTATTCATATCTCCATTGCTTTTAACTGCCTATTAGGTTTCCTCAGTACCACTATTATCCTACTGTTTGGCTATAGGATCCTCGGTATCATGAATACACCAGGACATTTGCTGGATTATGGGTATGCTTACCTACATATTCTTGGCTTATGTTTGATCCCAGAAGCAATTTCAATCATATTATCTGTATGCTTACGTGTTTATGGTAAATCACAACCAGCAATGTGGGTAACATTTATTGCTAATGTGATCACCCATTATCGGCAATATGATCTTTTATATGTTTTCTTTGGCTTGCCACAATATGGCCTAACAAGCGTTGTCTAGTCTACGGCCATCGGCCGGATAGTTGCTATCGTCTTACTTTTCTTCCTATTGTTTAGTGGCTTGAGGATCCAATTTGTGCCCGCTTTTCTGTTCCACTGGTCGAAAGATATGTTAAATAAAATATTACATATTGGACTCCCATCCACAGGCAAAAATTTAGTTTGGATTTTACACTATATGGTTGCTTCTGCTTTCATCGGTTTAATAGGATAAAACTCTCTTGCAGCTCAAACCCTCTATTTCCAGCTTTCACTATTATAATGCTGTTTGGGTATCTCTATTAGCATTGGTAATGAAATCATGGTTGGTCACTTAGTCGGTGCTAAGCGCTTTGAAGATGCCTACCAGAGAGGATTGAAAAGCTTAAAATGGGGATTTTTTATTACCATTGGGATTGTATTTTGCTTCTGGTTATTTCGTATCTCGTTATTAGATACAATTACCGAAGATCAGAATATTATTACTTCCTCTTTTCTTACTCTCGGTTTTTCTAGATCCAGGCAGAACATTGTGCTCCCAATTAGCTATTTTTTAAACTTAAAAATGGAAATGGGATTACTAGGGATCTGGCTAGGTTTTCTATGTGATGAATGGCTACGAGGTTTAACCAATGTCTGGCGTTGGCATTCTAAACGTTGGCAAGCCAAGCAGCTTGATATCTAATATCATTAATACCTTTGTTGTCTTTAAGCAACGAAGGTAGCAAAAAATAACACATCAACTAATGTTTGTTGCTAACAATGCAAATTGTTACCGAATTTGCTCTTCAGGTAAATGTAAACTAATAAAAACCATTACCCCTTGACGTACTTCGTCATGTTGCCATTCACGATCACAATCTGCGCTATATAGACGCTGGACTCCTTGAAATACTAATTGGCGAGATTGATGTTTAATCGCTAACACTCCTTTATATCGCAAAAGATTATCAGAATAACACAACAATAACGCCTCCATCATTTTTGACAGATCTGTTAGCTCAACAGCTTGATCAAGATAGACCACAATCGATTGAATAACATTCTATGTGCTAGACATAAAACGAAAAGTTGGCTTTAAAATGGTTAGTTGATCACTAAGCATAAATCCATTTATATTAAATAATTGCTGTATAGCTATATCACCATGAGTGACTTTATAAATAGGGGCTCGGGTATTAATACGCTGCAAACGTGCTATCAATGCTGCATTATTCGCTTGAACATCAGTCTTAGTTAGCAAAATACAATTTGCATAACCGATTTGAACTTGAGCAATAACAAATTGATTAAGCTGTTCTTCGGCGTGCACCGCATCTACCAGTACAATAATGCCTCTAAAAAGAAACGCTGACAAAATACTTGATGAGAAAAGAAAGTTTACATAATAGAGCCAGGATCAGCCATGCCGGTACATTCAATAATAAGGTGATCAAAAACTAATTGCTTGTTATCAAAACCAGCAAGCAAATCTAATAACGTATTTTCCAATTTGTTCGAGCGATTGCAATAAATACAACCATTACTTAACGTTGTTATCTGGCTAGTATTGTCACCGATTAGTTGATTATCAATTGGCTCTGCCTCCCCAGCAAGCCCGTTAATATTGTTACTGATATTGGTATCATGATAAACCCCAGTTATCCCATCCTTAAATAATCGTTAGCAACAGCGAAAACCCCCTTTGTCACTACCACCATACCGCTCTTGCTGACATTCGCGAAAAAATTCTTCATAGGTCATGATCGGCTGTTGCGGATGATTACTACGCATATGCTGAACATAATTATCATAATCAGGGATGCCGATTAGCATAAGTGCCACCTGCCCCAAATATTTGCCAGCTTTTACAAGATCATTAAACATATATTATGCTCCCCCCCCACACAAGGTTATAACATATTAGGTGGGGAGTAATAGATTTAACTTTAATTAATGTATGGATGAAACTTTAATATCACTTTCAGAGACCGAAACATAAGCTGTTTCACCATCTGTACGTTTAGGGGTTATCCATGCTTTTATAGCGGTTTTAAGTCCATAAAAAATAATGCCATACACCACTAGCAAGAATAAAATACTTAATCCTGCATTAGTATAATTATTAATCACAATATGATGCATATCAGACAATTGTTGAGCCGTTGCTTCAACATTAGCTGCTGCTATTCTTGCTTGGTATGAATGAACCAAATACATAAACCCTTCCAACTGAGGATCACGGCTAAATAATTTCAAACCTAATGCCCAGGTAGTACATATTAATAACCATATAGCCGGAACAACCGTTACCCAAATATATTTAGTCCGTTTCATTTTAATTAAAACAACGCTACTTAATACTAAAGCAACTGCTGCTAACATCTGATTGGAAATACCGAATAATGGCCATAAACTTTTAACACCCCCCAAGGGATCGACGACGCCTTGATAAAGTAGATAACCCCATAAACTGACACAGCCAGCAGTGCCAACAACCCCTGTAAACAATGAATCTGTCTTTTTTAACATAGGGATAAAATTAGCCAACAGATCCTGTAACATAAATCGGCCAGAACGGGTGCCGGCATCTAAAGGGATCAAAATAAATAATGCTTCAAAAAGAATACCAAAATGATACCAAAATCCCATATCTGCAGCAGGAATAATTTTATGAAATACATAAGCAATACCAACAGCTAACGTAGGCGCACCACCAGCACGATTCAAAACTGAAAGTTCACCGATATCTTTAGCAGTCTGTAAAATTTCCTGTGGTGAAATAATGAATCCCCAAGAGCTAACCGTTGCCGCAGCGTGCACTGTAACTGCTTTCAACTGCGCCATAATCATAGCTGCATCAGCGCCACCTAATTGATGCAAATTAGGCATGGTAAACCCTAAGGCTGCTGGCGGCGTATTCATGACAAAATAGAGGCCTGGTTCAATGATAGAAGCAGCAACTAACGCCATAATAGCTACAAATGACTCCATTAGCATGGCGCCATAACCGATGTAGCGAGCATCTCGCTCATTTGCCAATAATTTAGGGGTTGTACCTGATGCAATCAACGCATGGAAACCAGATACAGCACCGCAAGCAATAGTAATAAATAGAAAAGGAAATATTGTCCCTTTCCAAACCGGCCCGCTGCCATCAACAAATTGGGTTACAGCTGGCATTTTTAAATCTGGATTAAGGATAATAATACCGATGGCTAAACCAACAATTACACCTATTTTCAAAAAAGTCGCCAAATAATCTCGCGGCGCCAAAATCAACCATACTGGCAACAGCGCTGAAACAAAAGCATAGCTAATTAAGACATAAGTAATAGTTGTATCTTTAAAAGTTAAAGCGGATCTCCAATAAGGATCATGAGCAATTACACCGCCCAACCAAATGGCTGCAATTAACAGAATAACACCAATAATTGAGACTTCCGCGACACGACCCGGCCGAATATAGCGCATGTAAATTGCCATAAAAAGCGCAATCGGTACGGTTGAACAAACGGTAAAGACTCCCTAGGGGCTTTCAGCCAATGCTTTTACCGCAATTAACGCCAATACCGCTAATATGATAATCATAATCAAAAAGCAGCCAAATAAGGCAATTGAACCTGGTACCACCCCCATCTCTTTTTTTACAATTTCCCCTAAAGAAATACCATTACGGCGTGACGAAATAAACAACACCATAAAATCCTGCACAGCACCGGCAAGCACAACACCCGCTAATAACCAAAGTGTGCCTGGTAAATAACCAACCTGTGCCGTCAATACCGGGCCTACTAATGGTCCAGCCCCTGCAATTGCCGCAAAGTGATGACCAAATAAAACATTGCGATTAGTTGGTACATAATTTAATCCATTATTATTAATGACTGCTGGTGTTGAACGAGTTGGATCAAGCTGCAATACTTTTTTAGCAATATATAAACTGTAATAACGATATGAAATTAAATAAACGGCAATCGAAGCAACAATGATCCATAAAGCACTAATATGTTCTCCACGTCTAAGTGCAACTACAGCTAAACAAATAGCGCCAATAATCCCTAAGATTATCCAAGGGATATGCTTTAATATATTATTCTTATTCATTTTTCAAACCCTCTCTAGGTGCAATAAATATGTCAAATAGCAATAATTTCTATTTACTATTTTCAGCATTTTTTTCATAGCGATTAAAACTATCTTTTGCCATATTGAATATAATAAAACGGAAGAGGCAGTAGTTGATTTTGTTTTAAGTAAACGGTTAAATAAATTCAATGAGAGGCTAAGAATAAAAAAAAGAAAAATTTTTTGTGACAATGCTAACAACATAGTTGTTAACTATTACCATATTACATGTTACTTTCAAGTTAAAAATGTTATGATTGTAAAATGATAAATATTATTAGGTTAGTAAAAATAAAATATTGCTGTTTAATAAAAGTGAAGTTAATATTATAATTAACATTAATAAAAAATGTAGCAAAACGATAGGAAATTAAACAATCATTATGTCTGATAGATATATTAATATCCTTAATAAAAAAATTGTTTTACTTATAATCAATAGTAAATGTTGCTATTGCATTAACCGTTCCGACAGAAATTTTATTACCAGTTTGATAAAATTTAGCACTGTAAGTTAATTTTTTTAAAAAATCCATATCGAATTTTTTATTAAATATTATAGGCTTATTGTTAGCAAAAATTTGAACACCAACCCCGTTCGCTGACGAAATTTTATCCGCTTGTATAACGCCATTTGAATCTCCACCTTGCCAGGTAATATATGCCTGATTAACTCCTTTACATTTTACGTCAATATTAAAAGTGCGCTCACCGGCGGTAGTACCTCTCCCTTTAAAATCACTCTTAAATACTGTTCCCATCTGAACATTCAATTTTGGCATTGTTACTTTACATGACTGTTCCTTAATTTTAAATCTAGGGATATTATAAGTGAATAATGTTTCTCCGGTCTCTCGCTCTCCATCGCGATGAGCAAGGGTTATTTTTATAGGATTCACTTCTCCGGCTTGAAAATCAGAATAAATAATTATATTAAAATGGCCAATAAATATCCTTTTATTACCATTATCAATTCTCCTAAAACTATTCAATTTCATTTTTTTCGGGCTATTGCCCTTGCGAACAAGATTCCAGCGCAATTTAACGCCCTTAAGATTTGTATCAAAATAATATCTGCCGGTAACTTTCACTCCATCAATAGATTTAACATAAACATATTGATTACCTTTTATCTGGCAATTGATCTTAATTTCATTACCAATTTTTCTTATTCTATAAGGGAAACGTGTATTATCATGACGAATTGGTATTTCATCAAATATAATATTTTCTACTGTCTTATCAGCTGAACATTTTCCGGCAATAGCTAACGAAGTATAACTCTGTATTAAAATAAAAATCATCAATAAAAACATTTTAACTTTAAATGACATATAATTCCTATCTATTTTTATATTCAAAATTTGTTAATCTATATAACAATCAGCATCTATTTCTAGAATATCTGTTTTTCTTGATAAGTTAGAAAGATCTATATTAGCGTAACACTGTTCCTTTTTATTCTTTCCCCATTGAACTTTTATTTTTGCCATATCAGGTACTGCATTTAAATATAATTCACCATCATCACCGACAATTCCGTGGCTATCACCATCAATTAAACTAGCGATAGCACCAAAAGGAACTGGTTTATTATTTTGATATAATTTGATTAATGTACGATTGCCCCGACGCACATGAAAATTAGCTATTACTACAGCCCCCCTGGTTGGTACCACTTTCTGCACCGGATTATCAATATCCACTCCATTTGCTAATGATTCAGTATCTAACGTAATATAGTTATAATTATAAGGTTCACTATAGGGGATGATGGCATAGCCACGAGAATCTGTTTTAACACCACGATGATTTAATATTTTTGTTTCCACCACATCATCAACTTTAACTAATATAACCGTTTCACCTAATGGTTGAGAAAAAACAATACCATTACGATGCACAATTACACCGCCAGAAAGGCCATAATTAAAGGAGCGCTCATTATTATTATAATTATATCCTACATTCATACGGGCTAAACTATTGGTATAATTTAAAGCAACACCACCACCTAATTCTTTTAAACTGCTATAGTTGTTATCCAGCCGAATGTTATATAATAATTCATTATTATCTAATAGACTGCCATTGACGGCTAATTGCTGTCCATTTAACGAATTGTTATTAATATTGTAAGTTATCCAACCACTAGGTAACCATTTACTGAATGGGACAGAAACATTAAATGAAATTTGTTTATCTTTATTTTCAGTTGATTCATCATTATTATTAAAAAATAAATTTAATCCATAGGTAATATCAGCAATATTAATATTATAACCAGCAGATAACGAATAAGTGTTTCCTTTTTTTCCACGATAATTTTGCCGATATGCAGAAAAATAAACGTTACCAAAGTCTTGTATATTTTGATTGAGGGTAAATTGAAACTGGCTAAACTTATTTCGCTCATCGGCAGCATCTTTTTTTATTAAAGCTCTGTTTACCTCAGGAAATGAATAATATTCAGAGCTAGTATAAAAATTTCCAGAAAAATTAAATGACATGCCTATTTCATCAATACTTTTCTCATATTGAATTTTATAAGACTGCCCTTTTTTATGTTTATGATTCGGCAATTGAGCATCAGCGAATACTACATTTAAAAAAATAGCTCCAAAATCATCTAAACCAAAACCCACACCAAGCGAAAGAGATAAATAATTCTCTGCTGCTTGTATGCCAGATAATAAACTTAATCGATTAGAAACCCCATATATACATGCTAATTCGTTAAAATAGGGTTTATAAAAATTTGTTTTCGAACTGGAATAACGTCCGACGGTAAACTGATACTTTAATTTACCTTCTCGTTGCATTATTGGCACTGAAGAAAATGGTTGGATAAATTTTGTCTGTTTGCCATTATCTTCAGTGATAGTAACATGCAAATTACCTGTACCATATATTGCATAAAGATCACTTATCACAAAAGGTCCCGGCGGAACATAATTTTCATAAATGATATAATTATTTTGCCGTACCGTAACTCGTGCATTTGTTTGTGCTATTCCTCTAATAACCGGCGCAAAATCACGTTGACTACTTGGTAACATTAAATCATCGGAGATAATTGATGCACCAATAAATTTTATACTTTCAAAAACATCATTATTGGTAAATGTTTCCCCTAAAACTACTTGGCTTTTTAATTGATGGATATCTCGTTGAATAAAATTATTAATCGATGATAAATTATTTTTCTTTTTTTGCGAGTCATAGTCATAAACTAATTGATTCCGAATGCGCCAAGCGCCGATATTAATTCCATTGTGTAAATTTAAATAATAATTTTGACTATTTTGGTCGTGATTATGATTTTGTGAACCACTAAGATCATAACTCATTAAAAATGCCGTCTCTCCCTGTTGCCATAAATCTGTTGAAACTGTATCCCTGGCTTGACTATCCATAATTGCTTGCGGAATATTAATTTCAAGATGTTGTTGATGAAAATCGAATAATATTGTGGAATAGGGAATATAATCCTCAATATTAGACAAAATATGTTCTGCTGGCAGCTTCATCAATTCAGGAAAAGCAGCAATTTTAACCCCCCAATGTCTTAAATCAGCAACAGTTAACTCAGCAAACAATTTCCCATTCTTCTGAACAAACTTAATATCCCTGTTCTCTTTTTCTGTGCCGTTAAGAAAAACAGTGACTCTATATGTTCCAGGTAACTGTCCACCAGGGAAAGAAAATGAACTCAAGTCAATAACAGCCTGCTCAGAATTGCTTATTTCTAATGCTGATAGCGGAAAATAATCTTGCGCAATAATTTCAGGTAAGAATATCAGGTAATATAGTGTGACAAGAAAAAATATAGATGAGCGTGGCAGTTTTTTTTCTAGTTGGTTATTAAAAAAAATCACATTAAAAACCTTCCATTTCATCTAAAAGATTTTTTTCATCTCTGTACTAATACCACCATAACTATTTATGCTACTCCAACTAATTAAATCAGATGATTTAGTCGGAATATGGAAATAAGCGGCTCCTTGTGGCGCAATCATTTCTGCATCATTTAAATTAACTATTTGATTACCCATTTTAAGTTGGTTAATAGTCACATAATAATTAGTCGGGTTTTTAACTTCTAATTGTTTACCAACTCGGCGAAATGTTAATAACTTATAACTCTCTTCTGCATCACCTTGAATATCTTTTGGTCGATAGAATAATTTTATTCGCGTTTTTACCGTAATAAATAAAACATTTTGCATATTATCCTGTGCTGAAGGGATCGCTTTTACATTGAGATAAAAGACAGATTCTCTATCCAAAGGCAAGTCACCACCCGTCCGCATAATTCGCAAAATATTTTCTCTGCCTGCGTCTAAACGAAATAATGGGGGAGTAACAATAAATGGTGCTTTTTTTCCATCTGCATCAGTACTGATAAAAGATTGAATTAAATAAGGTCTATTCTCATCATTATTTGTTACCAGAATTGAAGCTTCCCTTTTATTTCCATCGTAAATAACGCGTGTTCCGCTAATCATTACATTTGCATAAGTGTTAAATATAAAAAATAATAGTATATAAGGTGTGGAAAACTTTATTATTCTATTTTTCATTATTAATACACGAATATTAGTCATAAGTATAAAGAATCCTTTCTATGACTGAAAAGATAATTAGAAATTTAATTATCGATTTTTATTTATAAGAGACTTCAAAACTTACCGAAGCATTTGCTTTACCAGCTTTAGCTGTCTGGCCATTAGATACATATGCCGCTTTAAAAGGAATGGTTAAAGAAGTACTAGTATCCCTAGGTGTTGCGAGACCGGGCTGATATGTCTTTCTAATATCTAATAAATTACCTGCAGAATCATAAAGCCCAACACCAATACCTTCGGCACCTGAACCTTCTAACTTAATTAATTTAGTATTATGGTCATCAGGATTTGCTTTAAATATTATTTTGGGCAAGATATTATAACCGTCATTGTGAGGACAATCTGTTAGCCTAATTTCTAGTGGTTTCTCACTGCCAGCAATTTTTTGACCTGAAGTTCTAGGTACCTTATCCTTCATATAAGCACCCATATCTATAGTTAGAGAAGTGGATGAACTGGCGGATAAGGTTAAATTACATGGAGTATCTATAACTGCACCACTAAATTTCACTGTTCCAGTAGTGGCAGAGAAAGCTACATTACTCAATAAAATTAGCCATATGCCAATAAAATAGCAGGTAAGAATATTTTTCATTGTATATATTCCTAATAAAAAATAATATATTTCAAACACATAATGAAATATTTAAACAACACGATGGTATACTCAAAATGCATTAATTTGTAATAAAATAAAAAGCTGGAGTTGTAATTTATGATATGCGAAAATAATATCTAGCTAAGCAAGTATAAAATATAGAGAAGGTAAAAATGCTCAATTCTGAATAATAAAAATATATCTAAAAATTCACCATCAATTGATTAATCCATTTTAAAAACACGCCTTATCACGTTGATTAATAATTATTCTCACGAGCAATATATTACCTAAAAATAATAAAATTGCAATCAAAAAAAGACATAATTTAACATATATTTTACTATTATCAGCAAATAGATTTCTTAATATAAAGATAGATACTATAAAAACCTTATTTTAGGAATATCCTTATTGTAATTCTAATAAATATTGGATATGTGATTAAACCGCCAGCAATAACTTATTAATATTTTCATATCACAAAAGTTAAAATGAAATACTGCTGCAAAAACCCAATTATAATTATATAATACTAATTTAATCCCATAGTTAATTATACCAATGGCTACAGTTTATAATTATTAATGGCAAAATATTTTAAATTTTTAATAAAGCTACTTTGATATTAAAACCTTCATTATATTCTAACAATATAGCAGAAAAATTAGTTCTTCACTACCAATCCCTTATACTTGCTAAATAATTCTAAAAATTATTCACTAATATTCATCAGCAATGTTAGTAAAAGTTACTAGCATTCAGCGCAAAAAAATATAAGTAATTATTTTTTAACTAAATATATATTAGCGGTTCATTAGCATTTATAAACATATAAATGCTAATGAACTTGGCCAATAAAATGACCTGCAACTCACAGCTTACTAAAAGAAGGTTACTTCACCTCATCATGCTCACGATCGCGATGGACAAGATAAATAAGCACCAATAAAATAGTAATATAAACCTGAAACGCTTCTGTCCCACTAGTCCATTCAGACATCCACATGCCAAACCATTCACGGCCTAATGACATATATACAACTTGCCAGGTCAAAAAACCTAATGTTAAACCAGCTATGGCAATTTTTTTCTTTCTATTAAAATTAGCAGCTGTATTTTTCAAGTTAGCCAATAACCTAATACCGCTAATCCAGCAAAGTATTGCCGTTAATGTTTGCAAGATAATGATAATTATATAACTAACATGATGAACAGTTGGAGACTCAATCATACGGTACTTAATCGTGGTCTCAGGAAAGATAGTATCCATCATAAGAATACGACGAATAGAGGCAAAATTGGTGTCATAATCAGAAATATTGCCAAAAGCCACTAAGGAAGCATATAATGCCACAGCACATACAAACAACGCTTTAGATAAACGAATAATCATGATTTATTGTCCTTAGAAATACAATAAAATAATCTTCGATACAAGATGCAGGCTCAAAAACAATAATGTTCATTGCCTAGAATAACTAAGCAAACAATTAACAGATTAATTTTAACACAAGAATTTAAAATAGGACAAAATTCAAAAAAAGACACTAATCTGGTTAATAAGCACTACCAAGTGATAGCAATAAAAGCTATCTCAGCTTGGCAATTTGATTAAATTAGTGGATATATCTGGTAGCCCATAGATCATATTCATCCCCATGTTCTACTAGCGCTTGAATAATATCACCAGGTTTAACATCAAATTCGCCATTAAGGTAAACAACACCATCAATTTCAGGCGCATCAGCCATACTACGGCCAACTGCCCCTTCATCATCCACCTCATCGACTATTATCCAGATCTTAGAGCCAACTTTCTCCTGCAATCGTTGCTTAGAAATTTGCTGCTGCAACTCCATAAAACGGTGGTAACGTATCTCTTTTATTTCTTCCGGAACTTGATCAGGTAACGTGTTAGCATGCGCACCATCAACGGAACTATATTTAAAACAACCAACCCTATCTAAACGAGCCTGTTGCAGAAAATCAAGTAACAGTTCAAAATCCGCTTCAGTTTCACCTGGAAAACCAACAATAAATGTAGAACGCAAGGTTAATATTGGACAAATTTCACGCCAACGGCGAATACGCTCCAATGTTTTCTCCACTGCTCCCGGCCGTTTCATTCGTTTTAAAACTGTTGGACTGGCATGCTGGAGAGGAATATCTAAGTAAGGTAAAATTTTACCCTGCGCCATTAGCGCGATCACCTCATCGACATGAGGATATGGATAAACATAGTGCAATCGGATCCAAATTCCTAAAGCCGCCAGCTGCTCGCATAAGCTAACCATACTGGTTTTAACTGGCTGACCTTCCCAAAACCCTACCCGATGTCTAGTATCCACACCATAAGCTGAAGTATCCTGTGAAATAAGTAAGCAACTCTTTCACACCAGCAGCAACTAAACGTTTGGCTTCACTCAATATTTCTCCAATAGGACGACTATCCAAGTCACCTCGCATCGAGGGAATAATGCAAAATGTACATCGATGGTTACAGCCTTCAGAAATTTTTAAATAGGCATAATGTTTAGGCGTTAACTTAATGCCTTGCTGTGGAAGTAGACTTATAAAAGGGTTATGTTGAGGTTTAGGAACATAGTGATGAACATGGGCTAACACCTGTTCATAACTATGCGGACCGGTAATTGCTAATACTTTCGGATGTACTTCACGGATCTGATCTTCTTTAGCTCCCAGACAGCCGGTTACGATAACTTTACCATTTTCATTTAATGCTTCACCAATTGCTTCCAATGATTCTTGTACTGCATTATCAATAAAACCGCAGGTATTAACAATAACCAGATCAGCATCATTATAACTAGCAACAATTTGATAACCATCAGTCCGCAGTTCAGTTAAAATTCTTTCGGAATCTACCAAATTTTTCGGGCAACCTAATGATAAAAAACCTATTGTTGGCACACGTTGTTTATTGCTCATAAATGATAGGTGCTATGTTGTAATATTAATTGAATAAAAAAGTCATTTTAACATTGAAAAAAACTAAATAGTACAATTAGGTTTGTAGTTCAAATAAGCGACCAGAAAGAACTGATAAATTGTCTACTTTAAACAACCATTGCCGACTCTAATTTGTTTGGCTAAGTGACAGCAATAATATTGATAATCTCACTATTTTTAGTGCTAATTTTAGTGGTGTTCATGCTTGTTTGATAAGGATATGCTCAACCGACGGCTGATTAAGCGCAATTTTGTTTTCAACATTTGTGTCATGGATAATAACCAAAATACCATCATCAATTTTTCTATTATTGATCCCAGGTTCTGAATGCCATTTTTAGCGCTATAAAATATAGCCGCAACATTCATAAATCCTTTATCTATTATAATGTTCCTTTTTTATAACTCGCTATCGCACTTTTTAGCATTCATAGCACGGTAAGCAAAGCCAAGATAATCGGTAAGACTATCAAACTGCTTTAACATGGTAGATATTTTTGCTGATTTCAGCCGAGACAACTGGAAATATTTTTTAATATTATATATGTTAAAATTTAATTTAACCTAATGGATATTTATGTAAAATAATTAATGATATTTAATTATCTTACTAACAATAAATTAATGTGAATATCAGTTAGTTAAATTTATCAAGCTGCTTAATTATTAATATTTATCCAACAAAAAACACTTAGATTAAACTTTATAATGTATTATTAACAAAACCTTAATGGGTTATTATTATAATATTTTAAGAGTAATTAAAAATATGTTAAATCACATCAAAAAATATAACCAATCTAATCATTTTTAATTAAATTTTATTAAATATGCTAATTTTGATTAACATCATTTTGATGATGTTTTGCCATCGTTCTTGTTTCAATTTTGAACGTTTCTGCACCCACAGGTGATCCATTTTCGACATCCATGGTGCTGTTTAAGTGTTATTACAGTATGGATGTCATTCACAAAGATAGTCGTATTATTAGTGTAAATAGTTATGAATATTGCCTTGACTATTCATACTTGTAAATCAGCTCATTCTAGTTAGTTAATCCAAAAATAGTTAACTAATTTTCTTAACATAATTTTTATTTGTTAAGGGAAATTTTAGTAAAAAATACGCCAAAATATTTTATCCATTTTGGCAGGAATTATATTGTCTGAATTTGTAGGAAATAAAATGGAACAATATAAAATAGCCACCAGTTTTGATATAATTAACTGTATTGATAGTCAAAGTAACTTAGTGAACATCGTTGATACTGACTTTACTGATGTTACAGCAATAATCATCTCACTTAAAGATATTCAACAAGGTGGACTCAATACCATCAAAGTTTTGGTCAACCCATCTTTGCTCTAATTGAGCATAACCAATTTATTCCGCCAAAAACACTTGCTTGTCTGACTGATGTTATTGATCTCAATAAACACAATACCCAGTTATATGCTAAACAACTAGAAACTGCCGCGCAAAAATATGAGCAAAGTTTACTATCACCTTTTTTTGGTAAACTAAAAAATATGTTGAACAAGGCCATACCGCTTTCGATTGTCCAGGCTATCAAGGTGGTGAATTCTTTCGCCGTCATCCGTTAGGTAACTTATTCGTCGAATATTTTGGTAAAAATCTATTCCGTTCAGATCTGTGTAATGCTGACGTTTCAATGGACGATTTATTGATCCATGAAGGTGTATCTTGTACAGCACAACAATATGCAGCAAAAGTGTTTAATGCCGATAAAACCTATTTTGTTTTAAACGGCACCTCCTCTTCCAATAAAGTGATATTAAATGCCTTACTAGCCCACGGCAATTTAGTGCTATTTTACCTTAACAATCATAAACCTAATCACCATGGTGCGCTGATCCAATCGGGTACAACACCAATCTATTTAGAAACCGCCCACAATCCATTTGGTCTTATAGATGGCATCGATGCACACTGTTTTAATGAAGATTATCTGCTTAATTTAATCAAAAAAACTTCACCTGAACATGCCAAGCAAAAACGTTCATTTCGCCTGGTGGTGATCCAACTCGGAACCTATGACGGCACAATTTATAACGTCCCTCAAATTGTCGACAAAATTGGTCACCTTTGTGACTATATTTTATTTGATTCTGCCTGGGTTGGTTAGGAACAATTCATCCCTATGATGAAAGACTGTTCACCATTACTATTAGAACTTAATGAAAATGATCCCGACATTTTGGTTACGCAATCGGTTCACAAACAACAAGCGGCTTTTTCACAGACTTCTCAAATCCATAAAAAAGACCATCATATCAAAGGACAACAACGTCATGTAAATCATAAACGCTTAAATAATGCCTTTATGATGCACGCTTCCACTAGCCCGTTCTACCCACTATTTACCGCTTTAGATGTTAATGCCAAAATGCACCCCGGTGAAAGTGGCAAACGGCTATGGATGGATTGCGTGAAAATTGGCATTGAAACACGAAAATTGTTGCTAAGCTGATGTAAATTGATTCGCTCATTTATTCCAGCAATGATCGCTAACCGTCCCTGGAGTGACTACGACACCAACGATATTGCTAATGACTTATGTTTTTTTAAATTTATACCCCAGGTGAACACTGGCACGCTTTTGATGGTTATGCTGAAAATCAGTACTTCATTGACCCGTGCAAATTGATGCTAACGACACCCGGAATTAATAGCCAAACCGGCAACTATGAAAGCTTTCGTGTACCGGCAACTATTCTTCTAGCAAACGAACATTAATAACCATTATATTATTATATTGATAAAAATAAATCTAATTATGCGTGTCGTCTAACAACTAGCGACACACATAATTAATCATCTAGCTATTGAAGATTAATATTAAAAAAAATCCTATAACCATAGTTATATATATCAGCTAGAAACTATAAGTCATCCCTATACCAATAACATCATCACACACTAATTCTAATTCATTACTCGGTTGCGTATTTCTCAATAGATTAACTTTATAAGCAGCATAAGCTTTGAAATTATCATTAAAATTATAGTTAGTAAAAATATTAAGATAGTTAACTACATCCAATTCCTTATCCGCTCGTGAATAGAAATAAACAATACCAGGCTCAATACCTGACGCAAAAGTATAAGAAGAAAGTAACTCGATGGTGCTAACTTTACCAAACATCACTATATTATCATTACTTCATGGAAATGAATATTGTGGCTGGCAGAATATAAGCCAGCAAACTTCACAGCATCAGCGTTATAATTGAAGCCAACTGCCCATATTTCTGCATATTTACCAGCACGAATGTGCTGTTGCTGTTGGCTTTTTTTCGCATTAAAATAAGCCACCGTTGTTTGCAAACTATTGGTAAAATTATAACCAACACTTGCTCCCTAGCCCTCACCATTTTGCAGCTGAAACTCATCATTATGACTACTTTTGGCTTGATACTACAAAGCAAAATTGAGTCCCTTAACCAAATTGAAAAAATCAGTTTGGCAATAAATAAGCAGATTACTCGCCTCTTTAGTGGTTGATATATCGCTATCAGAAAAAAATCACCTTCAAAAAGTGCTAAGCCATCGGTATAAGAAGCAACATCAAAAATAAGAAAAAATTAAAAAGGGCGATTTATTTTTACTAAAAGAAAACATAATAATTATCTCAAAACATATAAAAATTGATGAATAGAACATCAAACAAATATCTTAAATAAACACAGCCTAATTAATGATTGTTTATAATCACCATCTGCTGTTTTAAAACAATAAAAGAATGAGTTAATTGCTAAGTATAGTTTTTGCGGTATTCCTGTCTTATCCTGAGTTCAAGATAAGCACTATAACTAAATAAAAAGTTCAAAACTAGACTTAAGATCAGGTGATATAATAAATATTTTTAGTTAAGTTAAGATTTTTATGGGAATAACAAAAAAGTAAGTTAAAAAGTTTTATCTCAAACTCGAAAATTATAGAAGGAAATATTATGTCAATAACAATTCAACCTAGTCCAAATTGTTGGTCTTTATTCACTAGAAATATTGGTGATAAGCATATTCAACAAGCAATAAATAGTTCTTCAAAAGAAGAAGCTACACATTTGGATATTTTTAGTAAGATAAAAGATTGGTTTTGCGGAACAAAGACAGATGAAGTGTTGGGTTTGCTTTATGATCTAAAACATACCCCCGACAATCAGTCTGATATTGAATCATCTCTGCAAAAAGCAGAAGCTTTTTACAAATTGAAGGAAATGAGCCCTCCAAAACATCAAGATAAATTTCAGGTATCCATTGCGAAAAATGAAATCAGTGATGAATATACATTTAAATCTTCCATAAAAGGAGCGATGGAAGAAATAACTTTTGATTATGGTAGTTTTGACACTGAAAATAATATCGCTTTTTTAAAAAATAAAAATGCTAATGCTAACTATAATAAAAAATTAGAAAATTTCTTTACGCAGAAAAATTATGAATATCCTAATAATGAATGGATACGAGACTTTGTTGATTCGCATAAAGAAATACTGGATAAATTTCGTATAAATGAAAATCTTGCTTTTGATGATACTCCAACATTTGAAGATGAAGAATCTGATAGCGATAGCTTAATGGATATAGATTTCAACAGCAAATCAAAATTTGAGTATGAAGAAAATATAAAAAAAATAGATAATATTCTAGTTGATGACCCACAAAAATAAACTCTTTAAAAACATTGAAAAATGAAAGTGTAGTTGTACACTGAATTTTGCCACCTAAGTCGAGGTGATATGTTCACCTCATAATGTTTACAGATCATCAGGTTGCCCTACAATTATTACCATAAGTTTTAGATAATACTAACCTCTCCCTACAGAGAGAATGTTTAAATAGGTTGTTCCACATGTGCAAAACTTAAGTTGTTAAAGAACTGTTTGGTTAATATATCTTTGAGGATACAAAATTTGTATTTCGCTGATCATGCCGCCATAAAATTTTGATAATCTCTCAGCCATTTGTAGAGAAGCTACTTGAGCATCTCGTTCTAAGCGGCTTAAATTTCCAACGTCACAATTAATTACTGATGCAGTGATGAAAGCGAGAGAAGTAAATAAATAAACCTGACGATTATTTTTTAATATCTGTAACACGTATTAATAAAAATGGATAAGAGAAAGCGTTAGAAATAACGGATGATGTTTTCAGAAAAAAACTTTACTTTAATTCTAAGTTTAACGACAAAAAGTAACAAAGTTATTAGATATACTAAGTTATGATGCCAAAAAACTTAAAGAAGAAACAAAAAAATAATAATATAAAAAGTAAAATATCAAAAATGTTCTTCGTCTAATTATCTTTCAATAATCACTTCTAAATAATAATCGAGACTAACCATATGAATATGCTTAAGCTGCAGGAGCTTCGCTATCATTTCAATAGCGACAGCTTCAATAATAAACATTTTACTGAAAAAATAAAATTAATTACCATAATATTAACAATCTTATTAGCTATCCTATTATCATTAATTTCGAGAAAAGTGTCAGCATGAATGCTTATTATCTCAAAGACAAAATAGAAAATGAACGTCTAGATAAATCACATGAGTTAGATTTTTTAAATGAAATGGCAGGTAAGTGATGCTGAGGATATTTATAACGAACTACCAATTAATATATTGAGAGAGGAAACAGCAAAAGATAACACTTTGAATTGCGATTGGAATAGTTATAGATCAATATTTTGTAATCCCCCCCTTATTCCAAAATTTTACCTTGGGTAATGAAAGCAAATGAAGAGTGCCGGAAACAAATGTAGTCAGTGGTTATGCTTCTACCCGCTGATATATCTGTCAGATGGTTTTGTGAGGCAAGGACAACAGCTGATGAGGTCAGGTTTATTGAAAATGGCCGCATCAATTTTATTCCAGCTGGTGAAAATAAAAAAAGGACGGCAATACGATAGGAGCTGTTTTATTCATCTGGCGACCATTTACTTAAACCAAGAAATATCACAACCTATGTCGATCATGACGAGTTAATATCAACAGGAAACAGAATTATAAATCAAACAAAAATTGCATGAGCTTTGCGTGTAATTGCGAGGATTAAGACGAAAATAACATTAGCAAAATGGAATGCAAGGAGGGATCGACCTAGAAGGATAGATTCTGTTAGAGGTTGGGTAAGAAACGGTCTCCTTCTCTAATTAAGGATGGCAGAGAGTACTTACTTAAATAATATGTAACCAAAGTCAATAGTATTAGTAGATGAATCACATATATTATTGGAGAGAATTAGTCATGTCTCGCGTGAGAAATGGATATTACTCATATCACTATCTACTCACTAGGCAAGAATATAGCTTGGGCAGAAAAAAAAACCTACACAATCAACGAAGTTATTAGAGCCAATCAACTATTACCCAACCACGAAATATCAAAACCACTAACCGAAAGAATTGAGCGACAGGGATTAGTCCTCTTTTCATGAGTTTTAGACAGATATGAAGCTATACTTAACAACAGAGGATTAAGAGAGAAAACATTAAAAGACTACAAACACAGGATCAGCTTAATTAGAAAAGGGATTATAGATACACCTATTCAAAACATATTGCTGATTTTCTTCATACATTTATTCAGGGAGGAAAAATAACAACAGCAAAATCATTAATTGATTGCTTTAAAGAAGCATTAACTGTAGGTTTAATACAGTCAAATTCCAGCACAATTAACAAAAACGCAAAAAATTCAAATCATGAGATCAAGGCTATCGCTTCATGACTTTAATACAATTCTAGATATGATTAATGATGAAAATTATTGGCTAGCAAATGCAATGAAAATAGCTTGAATAACTGGCCAAAGAATATCAGATATATCAAAAATGAAGTGGAAAGATATTTATGATGATA
>DAYVGO010000030.1:0-5068 GCA_045399315.1 Arsenophonus sp. | reverse complement strand
CAGATTTGTATTCATTAGGCTGCTCTAGCACCATTCCTTACTGCTCGTTCCCGAAATTCAGAGGAATAACGATTAGACGACATTTGGGTCTCCTTTTGACTGACTATTTAGTCTCCAAGGTTCCTGAGGTGGTTCAGCTGGTCACGGTGGGCGTCAAGGCTGATGGCACGATAGGCGGAGTGGCGAGAGAAACGGTGATCACCAAACAAGGGTGCACGATCAGCGCTGACACCTTAAGACTGCATAGTCGGGCGTGTAGCCGGGAAGAAGCTACCGCCAAAGTGTGCGCCGGACTGAACCAGCATAATAAATATCAACGGGTGGCGGCCCTCAGTCTGGCCGGTCAGCTCCATTTTCGCGCCGGGTTAACGATTAGCCTGAAGAATTTTGGCCGCCTGTCCGGGGTGTGGCTCATCACTGAAGTCAAGCACACCCTTAGGGTACGTGTTCGCCTGCCGGAATGTGACAACCTGTGGACAGCCTGGTTGCCGTTACTGCAACACAATACCTAGAATAACAAGGATTACGGGCTGCCCGATTTGGGTGAACAGATCACCCTGCTACTGGATGATGATGGCGATGATGGTATGGTGTTGGGCGTGGTGTATTCGGATCTTAACTGACCGGCGATAGCCAACCAGGATAAACGACGGGTGGATTTTGCCGATGGGGCTTTTGTGGAGTATGACCGTAAGGCGTATGCAATGATTATCGGGGGTGATATAGCCGGCTTAACCTTCACGAACCGGGCACATGTGCTGGTTCAAACACAAACCTCCAGCGTGAAAGCGCGAGATATCCTGACCCTGGATAGTCCTGAGACCATAGCTACCGGCAATCTTACCGTACAGAAATAGTTAACGTATCTGAAAGGATTATCAGGAACGGGGGATGCCGATATTGCCGGCTCAGTAGGAATTAAAAGGGGTCTTCAAACCACTGAAGATATCAAGACAGTGCGGACGTCCGTTGATGGTCATGCTCATAGTACCGGGCATGATGGCAAGCCAACTGGCAAGCCCCTATAATCAAAAGCAGAAACCATGCTGATAAACACTATCACTTTGCTCACCACCTCAGACTAGCAACTCGCTTTGCACACGCTCCGATGTTGGATTATCTGACCGAGCTAGTCGGTGTTTTCTGTCTACCGGCTCAACCCACTCATACGACCTTACAATTTTCACTGGAAGTCGCACCGTCGGTCACAGTGCCGATACCGGCAAGTACGCGTGTGAGCTCAATGGATAGCCTAATATTTACCACCGACAGCGAGGTCAGTTTGATCCTGACTGCCTCCAGGGTGACGGTTGGGGCAACCTGCAGTGAGGTGGGCACACGGGGTAATGACTGGCAACCGGCCCAAATCAGTACCCTGATGGAGACCAGCGATGACTAGGATATGCTGGTCACCAATACCACGCCGAACGAAGACGGTTCAGACGCCGAAGACGATGACCATCTGTGTAGCTGTATTCGTCTGGCACCGACCTCCTTCAGTACCACCGGTTCACGTGAAGCATATCGTTTTCATGCTATGAGTGTTCATCCGGAGATTTGTGATGTGGTGGTGACCCGTCTGAAAACCGGATACGGTCAATCTTTACCTCCTGCTGACCAGCGGGCTACCGGATAAGACAGTACTCAGCCTGGTGACAGCATTGTACTCAGAAGAGCGGGTGCGCCTACTTAACGATACGGTGCAGGTGCTAGCTCTTGAGAAAGTCGACTATGCCATTACGGTGCAACTGACCTGTTATGCCAATCAGCCGGGAGAGCCGGTACTGAAACAGGCGTGGCAGGCCGCCGAGCAATATGCCACCAGACAGGCTAAACAGCTGGGCTAGGATATTGTGCCCAGCCAGATTATCGCGGCACTCTCAGTACCGAGTGTTTACCGTGTGCAGACCGATAACACACGGTTACCGCCGCTGCTAGCGGTAGAGAAACATTTTTAGGCGCTGGCAACACTGCATCGGTATAAACCCCCCTGTTCATTCCGGGCCATGATACGGGCACTGGGGTTTGAAGAGGTGATTATAACCGGAGGAGCGACAGCGCTAAAGCCTGGAAAGGTGAAAGCGTATCCAGAGAGCGAGACGCACTGGGCGTTGTACCGGGTGACATTCAAGACACTGATCATCAATGACCAGGCGGCAAAATTACGTGAGACACTGGCCGCCTTTGTGCCAGTGTGTAGCGAACTGGTGGCCCTGGATTATACGGCAGTGCCGTTGCGCTATAACGCCCAGACGACCTATAACGGACGCTATAATCATGGCAGCAGCTACAGTCATGCAAAAATAAGTAATTAAATACACCTAAACAAACTATCCTGTTACCAATACTCAGCCCATGATGGAATAAAGTAGTATGGAGAATAATGAAATGAGCCATTTAAAAGAAACAGCAGAATGGGAGAACGTTATCTACCAGATAGAGACCGCCGATCCGGTACTGGGTGGCCGACAGCATTACTAACCGGCCTGCACGTGAACTGGTTAATCGCACGGTATGGTTAAAGCAACGATTAGCCGCTGTGGAAGCAGCGCTCACGAAACCACCAGGATGCGAGCTTAAGTGAAAAGTGCTTCGTCAAACTAAGCAATGCAAACCGGAGCAGCAGTGAAACGGAAGCGGCGACACCCAAAGCGGTGAAAATTGTCAATGACAGGCTTAATGTGGTCATCGACAATGCGCCATCTAACTTGGACACGCTCAATAAGCTCGCGCAGGCCATCAGCAATAACCCCAAATTTGCCGAAAGCGTGATGTAGCTCCCGAGTCAGAAACTGGCAAAAAATGAAAATGGGGCTGACATCCCTGACAAAAATCAATTTCTAAAAAACCTTGGTTTGTTGGAAACCATAAATTTGGCGAAAAATGCAACACCTAATCATCGTAAAATTAACGACAAATGATATCAATGCTGTAACACATGAAACACTACATATTGAGGGTTCCCTTTGGTGTTCCTTTACCCTGATCCACTGAAAACCCCCTGTAGGGTGGCGCATATGCAACGGTGACAGCTTCGATAAAAACAGTATCCACTTTTAGCACTCGCTTATCCATCAGGAAAACTTCCGGATTTACACGGTAAATTTATCTGAGGCTGGGATGCAGGACGCAATGTAGATAGCGGGCGCAAGATATTAAGCGCTCAAGACGATGCTATTAGGAATATCTGGGGACTTATTGGATATACAAAGCAAGGATGTGGTCCACCCGTTTGGGCTAATGGTATTTTTAGACAAGAACACTTTTAATGCAAACGTAAAATCAGGGGAAATGATAATTGGGGGTCTGTCTCTTCTTTTTGATGCCTCTCGAGTTGTGCCAACTACTAATGAAAACAGGCCCAGGAATGTCGCTTTTAACTATATTGTAAGGGCAGAATAACACCTCACTTTAATGCACCTTTATCAGGCGGTTTCGGCCACTGAATATCCAGTAAGGTGCTGATATCTAGCCGGTTCAGTAGCACGTGATATTTTTTCCACGCCAGCAGCGCAGCTTTTTCAGCTTCCGTAGCCACTTTAAGGTTTAAAGCGTTTTGAAATAGCGCAATGATTTTTGTTGCCTGTTCAAGTAGATAACTTCGTTTATGAGTAGTTTACTCCCTGAGTTCATCTGTCATGTAGAGGCGTGAAACTATCTGATCATCAATAAAACACCATTTTCGATTAGGTGCTGCCTCTTGGGGTCATTCGGATACTTCTGCTACGCTGCACCCTTCGGGACAACAGCCACTGATATCATAGCCAATTGAGCGTATAACGCCATTAGATTCATATTCAATCTTCATTGTATCTGGCTGAAAGGTCTTCTGGCACTTATACCAATCCCTACCCTCCTCCGACATAAGGAAAATGACCCCCATCGAGCTTTTTAGCGCTTTTTTATCAGATAATTCAGGGTGATAACGTTTAAAAAATTTAAGGTCTTGCATTACATACACCACACATTCATTCAGTTACCATTAATATTTTTTGCAGAGGACACCGCTGAATTGCGTCAATAAGTTCATCAGAGTTCCATTTAAACACGTGGGTAATGACATACAACGGCTCATCACGGTAGCCCGGTCCCTTCCATGCTATAATCTGCTGCATATGCCCCAATCAAATATCCTTTACAAACGTGGTATTGACATAATCCCAAGTGGCACGACCATTAACTTTGTTATCCACCCAGCCGCTAAGATGCTCGCCCCATATCGACCCGTGTATATTTCCATCCTCTTGATAGGTGGCTCCTGCGGCATGGAGTGCCTGTGGGGAGTAAAAATACCGTTTTTATTGAATACCCAATCTCCGCCGCCATCATTACCATTATTCAGTCAAATACTATTTATCTTTATAGAGCCACATTCGGATGCTACTGTCCTCATTTTGAAAACCCAGATGCTTGCGACCATCACCTTTCAATAAGATTTGGCCGCCCAATGATATAACATTGCCATTGATGGTACCGTCGGTTCATTTATCCAGCGCATTTTTTGTACAATCTATCGTTTCCAACAAACCAGGGTTTTTTGCAATAAGGAGTTTTGTCTGATTTCTACCAAGATCTTGCCTTTTAAGGGCTAAAGAGGCAAAAATAGGCAAAAATAGGCTATATGAGGGTGTCAAAAAATGACTAAGACACCGATTTACAGTGAAAAACGCTGATTTGTGCAAATTGTGAACGTATTTTTGAGGATAAAATCAGTGGAAAAACAACCATTAGACCCTGATTAAAACAGGTTTTAAGGTCTTTGAAATCCAACTATATCTTGATCGTCTGGAAGCTTGACAGGCTGGGTAGGAGCGTTCGTCATCTGATTACGCTGGTTGTTAAACTCGAAAGTAAAGGTATTCATTTGAATAGTATTACTAATAATATTGATATGTCATCTGCCACAGGGCGCTTTTTTTCCACGAATTTCGCACTGACATATAAAATTCTAAAAATAGCTAAAAATGATGATTCATTAGTAAATTAGTAAATTAGTAAATTAGTAAATTAGTAAATTAGTAAATTAGTAAATTAGTAAATTAGTAAATTAGTAAATTAGTAAATTAGT
>DAYVGO010000058.1:0-2417 GCA_045399315.1 Arsenophonus sp. | reverse complement strand
AAGCAAAAGCAAAAGCAAAAGCAAAAGCAAAAGCAAAAGCAAAAGCAAAAGCAAAAGCAAAAGCAAAAGCAAAAGCAAAAGCAAAAGCAAAAGCTAAAGTCCATTTTCCTGTTAATATTCAACTTATTGCCGCCTTAAACACTAGTGCTATGGGCCACTATAAAGGCATATATAATCGCTCAACACTAAAACAAATTCTACGTTATTTAGCCAAAATATCCGGACCATTCTTAGACCGTTTCGATCTCTCCATTGAGGTACCTCTTTTACCTCTAGGTACATTAAGTCATTCCACTCGTACAAATGAAACAAGTAACAATATAAAACAACGAGTAATACAAGCAAGAAAACAACAAATTGAACGTTCAGGTAAAATTAATACAAAACTAAATAGCAAAGAAACTTCATTATTTTGTAAACTAAAACCGAGTCACGCTCTGTTTTTAGAAACAACATTAAATAAACTTGGCCTTTCAATCAGAGCTTGGGTCAGATACTAAAAGTTTCACGGACCATCGCTGATTAAAACAGCAACAACAAATTGAAAAAATTGATATTATTGAAGCAATTAGCTATCGTAGCATGGATAAGCTACTTATTCAGTTACAAAAACAAATTGAATAATAAAGGGGAGGTATTAAACCCCTTTTTTAGATCTATGATGATATTAATCATCAGTGTCGGTATAGTCTTCCAAGGGATCCAGTTGTGGTTTACCCCCAGATAAGGTGTGAAAACGCCTAGGTTGGCTAATACGAGTCATATACTTAGACCATACTTTTTCTTCTGGTGTCACAGGTTCGCGTTCACCGCGACACATAGCAACAAAAAGTTTTTCTTCTTCTGTCTGAGGTTGACGCTTACCTAAATCAAGTTCATTGAAAGCCTGACCACAACGTTCTAACAATTGAGCTTCTTTAATGGTGAAATCACCATGACGAGAAAAACCTCGAGGATAATTTTTATTATCAAAAAAACGATTAGTTGTGATAAAGCTTTCTGCCATTTAACACACTCCTACCTCTCTAATGTCATACTCATTATGGCGCGGAGTATTATTTAGCAAATGCATTCTGTAAAACAAAACATTTAAATCGTTAAGATTAAAAATTTTGGAGATTGTTGTGGATACTGAATTATTAAAAACTTTTTTAGAAGTTAGCAAAACCCGACATTTTGGTCGGGCAGCCGAATTATTATACCTGACACAATCAGCAGTAAGTTTTCGAATACGCCAACTAGAAACCCAACTAGGTACTATTTTATTTGCTCGCCATCGCAATAATATTCGCTTAACTGCCGCAGGCGAACGCTTAATTCCCTATGCTGAATCGTTAATAAATACCTGGCTACAAGCTAAAAAAGAAATTTCACGTGAATTATTACACACAGAATTTTCAATAGGCTCAACGATATCGCTATGGGAAGGATGTTTAACTAATTGGATACAATATATCTATCAAAAACATAAAGAACTTCACCTTGAATGCCGAATATCAACCCGACAATCTTTAATAAAACAGCTTCATTCACGCGAACTTGACTTACTTATTGCAATCGAGCCACCAAAAATGGATGAGTTTAAAAGCGCTATTATTGGTGAAATAAAATTACAATTAATAACAAATAGAAAAAATTTAACCCTGCCGAAATTTAATTACATAAAACTTGAATGGGCTAATGATTTCAATATCACTGAACAATCCTCTTTACTTGAAATCTCTCCTACAATACAAACAACATCAGCTAATCTAGCACGGCAGCTATTATATGCAACACAATCTGCCGCTGTTTTACCAACTCATTGGCTTAATGAATATCATGAATTACAAACACTATCGACAGTTGTCTATAGCAAACCTATTTATGCTATTTGGTTGCAAAATAATCAGCAAGCAACGTTTATTGATAAATTAATAAAAATAGCCATTCAGAATAACTAATTATGAATAGTAAAAATAAAAATTTTAGTTATATGACCGATGATTAACAAAAAATATTTACTTTTTCAAAATAAGTGCAAGTCATGTTCATTACCTTTTGGTAGCCAATAACTAGCGCACGTAAAATGTTAGGACATAAAAATCCACCAGTTTTTGAAAATTAAAAATTAGAATATCAAGTTAGAAATATAAATTTGTGCAGCTCATAGACAATCATCCAACCAATTAGGCTGGGTGATTGAAGTTTAATAACATTATCTATAAACCAATAGATGGCAGGGGCGGAGAGACTCGAACTCTCAACGCCCGGTTTTGGAGACCGGTGCTCTACCAATTGAACTACGCCCCTAAATAGGTGGCGGTGCGGACGGGGTTCGAACCCGCGACCCCCGGCGTGACAGGCCGGTATTCTAACCAACTGAACTACCGCACCACCCAATTTACTTCGCTAAGTGGTTTATGCCATTAGTATTA
>DAYVGO010000016.1:0-1185 GCA_045399315.1 Arsenophonus sp. | reverse complement strand
TGTCTAAAGAAAAATTTGAACGTTCAAAACCGCACGTTAACGTTGGTACAATTGGCCATGTTGACCATGGTAAAACAACTTTAACCGCAGCAATTACCACCGTATTAGCCAAGAAATATGGCGGAAGTGCGCGTGCATTTGATCAAATTGATAATGCACCGGAAGAAAAAGCGCGTGGGATCACTATTTCTACTTCTCACGTAGAATACGATACACCTAACCGCCACTATGCACACGTAGATTGCCCGGGCCACGCAGATTATGTAAAAAACATGATCACTGGAGCGGCCCAAATGGATGGCGCAATTTTGGTGGTAGCCGCGACAGATGGCCCAATGCCACAAACTCGTGAGCACATTCTGTTAGGTCGCCAGGTAGGTGTTCCTTATATCATCGTTTTCCTGAACAAATGTGATATGGTAGATGATGAAGAGTTGTTGGAACTGGTTGAGATGGAAGTGCGCGAGCTACTTTCTCAGTATGATTTCCCAGGAGATGAAACACCGATAATCAAAGGTTCAGCGTTAAAGGCGTTGGAAGGCGTGCCAGAGTGGGAAGAAAAAATTCTAGAGCTGGCAGATGAACTGGATAAATACATCCCAGAGCCCCAAAGAGCGGTAGATAAACCTTTCTTGTTACCGATAGAAGATGTATTTTCGATCTCAGGTCGTGGAACAGTAGTGACGGGACGTGTAGAGCGTGGAGTAGTCAAAATAGGTGAAGAAGTAGAAATCGTAGGCATAAAAGAGACGACGAAAACGACCTGTACGGGCGTAGAGATGTTCCGTAAACTCTTAGACGAAGGACGAGCAGGTGAGAACGTAGGAGTCTTGTTACGTGGAACGAAGCGTGAAGACGTAGAGCGTGGACAAGTATTGGCTAAGCCGGGCTCAATAAATCCGTATACCCAGTTTGAATCAGAAGTTTATATTTTAAGCAAAGATGAAGGAGGTCGGCATACGCCATTCTTTAAAGGTTACCGTCCGCAGTTTTATTTTAGAACGACGGATGTAACAGGCACAATAGAGTTGCCAGATGGAGTAGAGATGGTAATGCCAGGCGATAATGTCAATATGAAAGTGACATTGATAGCGCCAATCGCAATGGATGAAGGGTTGCGTTTTGCGATCCGAGAAGGTGGTCGTACGGTAGGTGCAGGTGTCGTTGCTAAGATTATTGCTTGAT
>DAYVGO010000060.1:0-13661 GCA_045399315.1 Arsenophonus sp. | reverse complement strand
GAGCTTCGCCTGAGTAAAATAAGCCGATGCTTTGCGTAGAATATCGTTACTTCGTCGTAACTCACGGTTTTCACGCTCCAATTCTTTTATCCTCTTGACTGACTATTTAGTCTCCAAGGTTCCCGGGGTGGTTTATACTAACAGAAATTTCAATATCATTGACATTTAATTGGCTGGATTCTAGTTTAATCGATTTTGCTACTAACTCTAGTGTTGCGGCATTAGTAAATTTATCTTGTGTTATATTTTTAAAATAGATTTGCCTTTTTGTATTATTTATTGATTGGTCAGATAGCATATCATTGTTAGTAATAATTTTGTTGGTAGTTAAGGTTGCTGTGTTGGCATTGCTAATACTGCAGTGGTCACTACAATCTATATCATTTGGGTTTTCGATAATGAAATGTGGTTTAGTATTACCCAAAATTTCAATATTACCTTTTATTATCGATTTTTCACATGAAATAACTTGGTTTATGGTGATCTTAACCGGTTTTTTAACATCATTATTGATTTTGATACCTTGTTTATCCATGTTAAAGTATTCATGAAAATTAGATGAAATACCATTTATATCGGCAGGTGAAATTTCAATAATTTTTTTATTAATGTGATTCTTCGGTTCAGTTAAATTTTGGGAAAAATGGTTTTCCACTAGTTGAGATGAGGCAAATATATTGTTTGGAAATATTATTGCAATTACCGTAGGCAATAAAGCTAACTTATTGTTCATTTTGTTTGATAAATGCATTTTATATCCTTATAAAATAAAATATTTGTTATCTATTAGTTTTTAATTAATTTATTTTAACTTTTTTTAAAAACAATTAATTTTTTAAACTTATTGTTTAATATGAAATTTATGCTTTTTTATAGGTTATCAATATTATTTTATGATAAATATTGATATAAGTTATGAGCGAAAGTTGTCTTATATTATCATTAATTATATTTTGGTCAGAATAAATTTTTATTTACTGAGTTGTTAGAAAATAGATTGTTACTATTTTTATCATCGTGATAGTGAATATTAATTAAAAAATTATTGACGACTTTATCATGTCACAGTATGATGCACACCGTTTTCGGCGAGTAGCGCAACTGGTTTAGGACCAGTAGGTCGGAGGTTCGAATCCTCTCTCGCCGACCAAATTTTTTAGCTCTGCTTTTAGCAGGGCTTTTTCATTTCTGTCGAATTAACCTTACTGACATTGCCTTATTAGGTAGCCTATTAGCCGTTTGAATAAATTAACTATAAAGTCTTCATGTAGTTTTTCTGAATTTATTCAATACTGGTGATAATTAGTTCTGCAATTCTGGTCTTTTGTTCAATAAAGAATAAAATAGTTACAAATTTTGATATATTTTTCCCAAAAAATTAACTTTCTCATTATGTTGGTTTCAGTACATTGGGATCTAACGACCGTTTCAGGCAGAGTGAGTGATAGTGTTTTTCTTGATGATAGCTACCTATTAACCGGTTTTATGTTAATTGATACCTGGTTATGGGGAGAAACGGGCTATTTTATCGATACAATGGAACATTTAATATTACCTGCCATTGTCTTAGGCACCATACCATTAGCTGTGATCGTGCGCATGACGTGTTCTGCAATGCTGGAAGTACTCGGTGAAGATTATATTCGAACAGAGTGGGCAAAAGGGTTAAGCCGGAAACGGGTTATTTTGATCCATGCGCTGCGTAATGCTTTGCTGCCTGTTATTACAGTGATTGGTCTGCAGGTAGGTACATTATTAGCAAGCGTGATCTTGACGGAAACTACCTTTTCCTGGCCAGGTTTAGGGTGTTGGCTAATTGAAGGTTTATAACGTCGTGATTATCCCGTTGTTCAGGGTGGAGTTTTGCTGATCACCACATTGATTATATTGGTTAATCTGTTGGTTGACCTGTTATATGACATAGTTGATCCACAAATTCGGCATAAGAAATAAGGAAGACAAATATGTCTCGGCTAATTACAGAAAAAATAGCCAAGATGCCTGAGCAGTTGACACCGTTACAAGAGTTTTGGCATTACTTTAGTCGCAATAAAGGGGTAGTTGCCGGATTGGGGTATATTATCCTAATGGTCGTAATTGCTTTATTAGCTGGCTGCTAGCACCTCATTCGCCTAATGAGCAATTTTGACAATTTTTATTGACGCTACCGGTTTGGCAGGAAGGCGGCAATTGGCTATTTATTTTGGGAACTGATGATGTAGGGCGTGATCTGTTATCACGGCTTATGTATGGTGCTCGCTTATCGCTACTTGTTGGTAGTTTAGTTGTTATTCTTTCACTTATTATGGGCATCTCGCTTGGCTTATTTGCTGGTTATATTGGTGGTTTGGTCGATGTTGTTATCATACAGGTTGTCGATATTATGTTAGCCTTACCCAGTTTATTATTGGCACTGGCCTTTGTGGCTTTACCACACTATGTGCGGTTGACGCGCGCAGCAGTATTATTGGAAATCAATTGTGAATATGTAACGGTATCTCAAGTGGTCGGTGCCAGTATATTACGTCAAATGTTTATTAATATTCTACCTAATTGTTTTGCTCCTTTAATTGTGCAAGCTTCTTTAGGCTTTTCCAATGCCATTTTGGATATGGCTGCTTTAGGATTTCTAGGTATGGGTGCTCAGCCACCAACGCCAGAATGGGGCACTATGTTATCGGATGTATTACAGTTCACGTAAAGTGCATGGTGGGTGGTGACGTTTCCTGGTTTAGTCATTTTGCTTAAGGTATTAGCATTTAATTTGACGGCCGACGGCTTGCGTGATGTCTTTGATCCTAAACTCAAGCACTAATAAGGTGAACAATTGGAATTATTAAAGATAAAAAACCTTTCGGTTCATTTTGGTGACCCAAAAACACCTTTTCGGACTGTTGATCGGATCAGCTACCAAATAAAAGCTGGTGAAGTAGTTGGTCTTGTAGGTGAATCAGATTCAGGCAAATCAGTGAGTTTACTTGTTATTATGGAGCTGATTGATGATCGTGGGCATGTGATCGCTGGTACTTTAGCCTTTGATGGACGTGATCTATTAAAAATGACAGAAAAAGAGCGTTGTCAGTTAATTGGTGCTGAGGTGGCAATGATTTTTCAAGATCCGATGACCAGTTCTTACCCCTTATTTTACCATTGGTTATCAGATTATAGAAACGCTAAAAATTCATCAGGGTGGAAACCACCGTATCCTTTATCAACGGGCTATCGATTTATTAACCAAGGTAGGTATACCTAAGCCAAGATCACAGTTTGATATCTACCCTCATCAATTATGAGTTGGTATGAGACAACGTGTTATGATCGCAATGGCACTTGCTTGCCGCCTTAAATTATTGATTGCGGATGAGCCAACGACGGCTCTTGATGTGACTATTCAGGAACAAATTATGGAGCTATTGCTAAGCTTGCAGCGACCAGAAAATATGGCTTTAGTGTTGATCACCTATGACTTAGCATTATTAGCGCAAGTGGCTGATCATATTATTGTAATGTATGTTGGACAGGTGGTGGAGTTGGCTAAAGCCAGTGATATTTTTACTGCCCTACGTCACCCCTATACCCAATCACTGTTAGCAGTGCTACCTGAATTTGTGCTAAATAAACAGCGCTTAGCTTCGCTACCTGGCATTGTGTCAGGTAAATATGATCGTCCGGCTGTTTGTTTACTTAATCCTCGTTGCCCTTATGTCGGTGAAAAGTGTCGCACTGAGGAGCCACTATTAAATGTTATCGCTGATAGACAAATTAAATGTCATGTTCCACTCGATGGTAACGGGAGGCCAACAAGATAAATACACTCAACTCATTCACCACTCCGTTACTCAAAGCAACTGAACTAAAGAAGTATTACTCAGTTAAAGTGGCATCTTTTCCACGGATAAAACAGTAAAAGCTTTGGATGGTGTTTCATTTAGCTACAAAAGGGTAAGACATTGGCGATAGTCGGATAATCAGGTTGTGGTAAATCGACGCTAGGACGGCTATTGACCATGATAGAAAATACAACAGCAGATGAACTTTATTATCAGGGCCAGGATCTATTAGTGAAAGATAAAACAGCCCGTAAGTTGCGGCGGCAAAAGATCCAAATGGTATTTCAGAATCCATATGCATCTCTTAACCCACGTAAAAAAAATCGCTCAGATCCTAGAAGAACCTTTGTTAATCAATACCTCACTTTCTGCTATGGAACGTAAAGATAAAGGTGTTAAATATCATGATAAAAATAGGGTTGAAAGCTGAATACTTAAATTGTTATCCACGTATGTTTTCTGGCGGTCAGAGGCAACGGTATTGCTATCGTGCTTGGCTTGATGCTTGAGCCAGATATTGTGATTACCGACGAACCAGTATCTGCATTGGATGTTTCGGTGCGGGCACAAGCATTGAATTTACTAATGGATCTACAACAGGATTTTGGTTTGTCGTATGTGTTTATTTCCCATGATTTGTCAGTGGTTGAGCATATTGCTGATGAGGTGATGGTGATGTATTTAGGCTGTTGTGTTGAAAAAGGCACTAAAAAACAAATTCTTAACCATCCACGTCATCCTTATATTCAAGCACTGTTATCAGCAACACCGCGACTCAATCCTGATTTACGTCGTGAACGAATTAAATTAACTGGTGAGTTATCAAGTCTAATCGATCCACCATCAGGCTGTGTATATGCCGCCAGATGCCGACATGTTTTTGAACAATGTCGCTATTCACGCCCATTGTTAACGGGTAATAGTGGACAACTAGTTGCTTGCTTTGCGGTTGATTTAAGTAATAACACAGCGATTGATTGTTATGTAAGTGACTCAGAATTGCTTTAATTAAGATGATAATAATATTTATAGTATTATTATCATTTTTTTATTATTTAGCGATTGATACGAGAATAGTACATTTTGGTTTGAGTTAATTAAATGATTTTAGTAATATTTAAAATAAATGATATAACTTTCATTTATAAGCTCAAATGGTATTTTTAATATTAATTAAAAAACAAGAATTTTTAATTATTATTCTTGTTAATAATATTTTTTATATTTCAAATTGTTATTTTTTAAATCTATATTAAATAAGAGTATTTATTTTTTATTATAATATTATTTATATTTATTATTTTATTTGACACATTATCTATTCTTCATTTAGCATGATAACGCTTTAGTTTAAGCACTAATTTATTAATTACATGGAATTGTTATATGAGACCAAATAAACTAAGTTTTATTGCTTTAAGTATTGCCAACATCCTTTACTCCGTTCATATTAATACTAGTGAAAATATTATTATTATTATTATTATTATTATTATTATTATTATTATTATTATTAATAATAATAATAATAATAAAAAAAGAGATCTCACGGTTGAAATTAAAAATGGAGTTGAACATATTAATATTGAAAAGCTTAATGTTGATGGTATATCCCATAATTATTATCAAAAACTTAATGTTAGTGAGAAAGGGGGTAGTATTAAATAATGTAAGATCCTACTGCAAGAAAAGTCTTTATTAACGGTGAATATTTTAGAGATTTATTAGAAAAAGTACTAGCAAAAATTATTATTAATGAAGTTACTTCGACGGAAAGAAATTTACTTAATGAAAAATTGACCGTTAATGGTAAAGCGGCTGAATTAGTTATTGCTAATCCATATGGTATCGAATGTGATGGCTGTTCAACTTCTGGGATATCAGTATTTACTCTGCAATCAAAATACACAGTACCTGTATTGATGACAGAAAATGGCTAGTGGGGGGCTGCGGATAGCGTTTTTCAGGTGAAACAGCTACCTTCTATGTCTAATAAGATTGTCATTAAAAATATTTCACAACCTATTCTTGATAAGGAAATATTAATGCTTAATTCTAATCAGGTAGATATACAGAGTGGAAAAATAGAAGGTAAAACACTTTTAGTTAACGGCAATTTATCTATTGATAAAGCGGCGATAATAAAATTTGATGCCGTATGTATTAACCAAATCGGTAATAGTGGTGTCGTTAACCGAGGTGAATTAAGTGCCAGGGGGGGGATTATGCCAATATGGAGAGAGATATTATTAATGAGTCAGGCGCTAAATTCAACATCGGTGATCAAGGTAATGATATGGATAAAAGTCATAAATTAAGTAAATCAGTTAGTAAAGTAAATGCTGTGAAATTTAATCAATTCTTCTTTTGAGATGAGTAATGCTGATATAGAATTTAATGTTAAGTTGTTTGAAAATATTAATAGTAATATCCGTAGTAAGGATTCTATAGTTACTGTAAACAGTGAAAAATTCCATAATAAAGATGAAAATCGTATCAATAGTGAATATATTCATGATAGGCAGCAATTTGGTGAATTTTTATTCGATAACTCTAAGATAGTATTAAAAAGTAAAGAAATTATCAATAATACTACTCTGGAGGGTAATGGCCGTTTGGAAATTAATACTGATTTATTGAAAAACAGAGGATGTATTGTGGTAAAAGGCGAACAAAAGACACAGATTGGTCAATATGCTATTAATAAGAATGGCGTAGTAAAAATAACTGCTAATGGATTACTTGATACCTACGGCAATAATATTGTTGTGAGTCATGGCCTAATGATTGATGCACAGCAACTAAAAGCTAAAGATCGTAATATAAAAATTATTAACAAAAACAAAAAAGTTAAGCCTGTCGTTCGGATAGCAGAATTAACTGATTTTTAATCTATCGAAGAATGAGAGTTTGCTAATAGTAATAAAATCAACATTAGTTGGAAATAGAAAACAGTAGCATAATTGAGTTATTTTTCAATAAATAATTTATTAGTTATAGCGTCTATGAGAAAATAGGCGCTATCGTTTTTTCAAATCGATGAAAATCTATTTTTATGAAAACAAAAAACTATGAAATTATAAATACTAAAATTGAATTAAAATAAACTATAGATGTGGTATGTTATTATTAGCTGTATTTGAATAGTTTTATTTATGAACTAACAATCTTATTGATTGTAATCGTAGTCAATTATCAATATGTTTTATATTATTAAAGTAATAAGTCATAGTCTCAGTAGCCAGTATTAAATAATTATTTTAACCATAATGTGATAGTAATTATTGTTATTAATTAAATCAAAGCATTATCAATTAAAGTGTTAAAAGATGTAGTGGTGAACCTTAAGCTTAACATGGTATTCTAGCGGATCTAACAACAGCAAAAATATTTTGCGATCTAACCAGCGATCGACTGTATAAGCTCTGAGGTGTTACTTTCCGTTAAAAATAAATGTGGCATTCGACGGTTAAATCCAAAAATTAACAACAAGAGGTTTACATGCAGGGCATGAAAATTTGGTATTTTATTGGCGGATTACTCATGATTTTGTCTAGTCAACTGCTGGCCGAAACGTTGCAACCTGATCCAGCGTAGCAGCAGGGTAAACTTGACAATAGCTTTTCTTGGCAGTTATTGCAAACACCTCAACGGCCAAATGATAGGATCCAACTGCGGATAGTTATTAAAACGGGTTCAATGGTAGAAACTCCAAGCCAAAGAGGTTTTACCTATTTAATCCCAAAGATGGCACTATTTCATAGTAACACCTTAAGCAGTACTCAATTACAACAGTTATGGCACAATGCGATTGATCTAGCTGCTCCGATCCCACCGGCGATTGTCTCTTATGATGTAACCCTTTATAACCTAAGCTTACCAAACAATCGGCCTGAATTAGCGAAAGAGGTTATGCAGTGGCTAGCAGGATCGGCAGTGGGTGGCCAATTTGATAAAAAATCACTAATAATAGTAACGCAGTTACCAAAGCATCTGGTAGTAACCTATCCAACTAATGTACAAGACCCTTTATGGCAGGCGAGAATAAAGGGATCTACGTTAATTGGCCATGAGCCTGGTGCGATGCCATTTACACCAGTTAAGTTGGAAGAAATCAATGAATTTGTTCAGCAATGGTATACACCAGACATAATGACGCTTTATATAGCTGGTCATGTCGATAGCCGTACATTGACTGAAAATATTAATCAGATTTTTTCGGCGCTTAGTGGGAAGCACTCGATGCCAGTTACTGTGGCGACACTACCTGTTTTTGAGCCACAAGTAATTAATTTAACCAGCTTAAATCCGGCAAAAGATACTTTATCGTTGACTTGGGATTTTAATTGGCAAACAGTCAGTGATTCTGAAAAGTTAAAGTGTTATTTGGTGTGATGATTTAGCCAGAAAGTCTATTTTTCGCTCAATTAAATAGGCTCTTGATAAAAAATATGGTAAAGCTGTTGGTTTGAATATGGACTGCCGTATTCAATATTAGAGAGCGAGCTGTGTTTTGTTAATATCGGCAGCTCCTAAAAAAATGAAAGCTGTAACCGACACTTTATTAGCTGAGCTATCTGCCATTAATGATAAAGGGGTTTCTCAGACCATTTTTGAGCAGATAGTACAAGAAAAGCAGCAGCAGTTAGATCAGCTGCTTGCGGTTTATGCCAGAGTAAGTACTGACATACTGATTAATCAGCGACTGATTTCACAGCAGAATGGAGTAATAGATATTGCGCCAGAACAGTTCCAACGCTTGCGACAAGCATTTCTAGCAGAATTAACACCAGCAGTAATAACCGAGGATGCTAAACGATTAATCGCACAGTAGCCTACATTTATTTTGTCTTAACCAGCGGATAAAAGACGATTAGATATTGAGCAAATCAGGGCTAAGTTTAAACAGGTTTTATGGTCAGCGATGGCTACATCCGCAACGGAACAGACAGTAAATGAAGTTTCACTTGTTAATAACTCTAATTAATAATGCCCAAAAACTTTGCTGAATGGCAATATCATAAGTGGAGGTGATGAATAGGCAGCTGGTAATTAAAAATAAATACGGTTATAACGCAAATATTTACCGATGGTTAGTTTTTTCACGGTTGTTCGGTTTTAGTCTTTAGGTAATAGAACTATTGGATTTTATTTATTAACTGTTTATTATCAATAGATTGCTAATTGTCAGTTTTACTGTTGCTATTTTTGTTATGTCGGTTTATCAGTGGCTATCCAGGCAGCGCAAAAAAGAATCAACCGGGCAAAGAAGTAGAAAAAAGCCATAAGACCAATAACTGAACCGAATGCTGCGCCTGATGGTGAACTAGCTAGATTAGGAAGTACCCAAGTCATAATAGATTTGAGTATTTCAAAACCAATAGCGGCCATTAATGTTCCTTTTAATAATGAAATACGACGGAGTTGTTGATGGGGTAAGATTGAAAAAATCCACAGAAACAGCAGGTAATTTGCTATAATTGAGATAGTTAAACCGACTGTTGTCCAAATTGGACGTAACCATTCAATACCATCAAGATACAACAAACTAACTAGTGTCGCTTGTGCCGAGCCAGCGATAGAAGTTAATGTTATTGTAATGACTAAAGCAATTAGTAACCCAATTAGAAAAAGAAAATCACGAAAATAGCTGAAAAAAATGGATTCTCTCTCAGCCTCATTTCTTTCCCAGATATCACGAGATTGCGCCAAAATGGCTAGCCGCAGGTTATTAACCCAATTAACACCGGAATAAAGTGCAATAACTAAACCGCTCAAACCGACGGCAGTACGTTGTCGAATGGCTGTATCTATGCTTCTTTCCAGTGTTTGAGCTAATATCGGATCACTAATGCTTTTTGAAATACCGCGGATCAATTTTTCCAGTAAATCAGGATTAGAAGCTAATATAAAGCCAGTTGCAGCAAAGGAAAACATAAGAACAGGGATTAAAGAGAGAAAAGAAAAATAGGTAATGGTGGCACCAAATTGGTTGCCCATACGGTCGTTAAAACGTTCCGTGGCGCGGATCAAATGGGCAATAAATGGAATATTACCGATAAAATTAAGCCATCTCTTAGAATAGCTTAATGCCTTTTTACCGATGACAACACTTTTGTTCAATCTCTCTTTCACCTTTCTGCTCTCCTTAAGCTGCATGGCTATCATTCGCTCAAGCTTATTTTTGAACATAAGCTATATTCATTTAAATCCATTTAGTTTAACGATGATTTATTTACTTGTAGCCAATACTGCTTCTGCCTGATGGAGTTCAGCTTTAGCTTGTTGCAGTTTTTGTTGCTGTTTATTAATTTTATTTTTATTTTTTTGATAAATAGATTCAGGTGTACAATTACGTTCTAAATTTTTTAAAGCATTTTCTAAGTCATTAATTCGATGTTGATTATCATGTTTTTTAGCATATTCGATCTCAGTTTGTAATTTTTGTTTTTTGTTTTACAGTGATTTATTTGTTGAGTGGCAAATACTAGCTTACAACCAAGCATAAACGCAATACAACATATTAATAATGATATTTTTTTCATCGTATATTTACCTTTTTATTGCTAATGATGTACTTAGCATAATGCTATAAAGGCATTATGTCATTACCAGTGCTTAATATCTCTATGATAGAATGTGAATTAATATGAACATAATAATGGCTATATTTAGCTTCTTTAACAAAGTCTTACATTCAATGGTAATAAATTTATGTTAAGTTATCGTCACAGTTTCCATGCTGGTAATCATGCAGATGTATTGAAGCATATTGTACAAAGTTTGATTATTGAATCTCTGAAGGAAAAAGAAACACCTTTTCTTTATCTTGATACTCATGCCGGGGCTGGCAGTTATCAACTATCAGGTAAGCATGTGGACAAGACTGAAGAGTATTTTGCGGGAATTGCGCGTTTATGGAAAAGAGATGATTTACCAGCAGAGTTAGCTGCTTACTTGGCAGTATTGACTAAACTTAATGCGAAAGGTGATCTTCATTATTACCCGGGGTCACCATTATTGGCTAAGTTTTTATTACGCGAACAGGATAAACTTATATTGTCTGAATTACATCCCAGCGATTATCCAATATTGCGTGCAGAATTTGTTAAAGACAGGCGAGCACAAGTTTTACGGCAAGACGGTTTTCAACAGTTGAAATCTAAGTTACCGCCATTAAGTCGACGGGGGATTATTTTGATTGACCCATCTTATGAATTAAAATCAGATTATCAGTCAGTCGTTAAGGGTATTTTGGCAGGTTATAAACGATTTGCCAACGGAATTTATGCTATCTGGTATCCGGTCGTTTTGCGGCAGCAAGTTAAGCGTATGATCCATGGACTTCAAAATAGTGGCATTCGTAAAATATTAAAGATTGAGTTGGCGGTGTGTCCGGATAGCGATCAACGAGGAATAACCGCCTCGGGAATAATAGTTATTAATCCCCCATGGAAATTGGAACAACAAATGCGTGTAATATTACCATGGTTGCATAAGGTTTTAGTACCTGAAGGAATAGGCCATACATGTGTAGAGTGGATTGTGTCTGAATAGACTTTTATTGCTCTTAGTAGCTTGGCAGTTTTTAACGGGTTATTGATAAATAGTCAGTATGAGAATATTCGCTAACCTACAATTTAATTAAGTAAAATGGAAACAAATTAACGATGAGTGAGCATTATAATTATATTGCTATTGGTGGTGGCAGCGGTGGTATTGCTTCAATAAATCGTGCGGCCATGTATGGTCAGAAATGTGCGCTTATTGAAGCAAAAGCATTAGGTGGAACTTGTGTTAATGTTGGTTGTGTACCCAAAAAGATCATGTGGTATGCTGCACAGGTTGCAGAGGCCATTCAGGTTTACGGCCCCGATTATGGTTTTAATACCCATATTAATCAATTTGATTGGCAGAAATTGATCACCAACCGGCAAAGCTATATTAATCGTGTTCATCAATCTTATGAACTTAGTTTGAGCTCCAATAAGGTCAAGGTAATTAATGGGGTCGCGCGTTTTATTGATGCTCATACCATTGAGGTTAATGGTAGCAAGTTAACCACAGATCATATACTTATCGCTACTGGTGGGCGACCTGTTTGGCCTGATATTCCAGGGGCAGAATATGGGATAGATTCAGATGGTTTTTTTCAGTTGCCATCTTTACCTAAACGAATTGTGGTTGTTGGTGCTGGTTACATTGCTGTTGAGTTAGCTGGTGTGTTGAACGCTTTGGGTAGTGAGACACATTTGTTTGTTCGTCGGCATGCCCCTTTGTGCCATTTTGATCCTATGATAGTAAAATCACTGGTCGGCATAATGAAAGATGAAGGGCCAACATTACATACCGAATCCGTTCCCAAAGCCGTTATTAAAAATTCTGATGGTAGTTTAACCTTGCAGTTAGAAAATGGCAAAGTACAAACCGTTGATACCTTAATATGGGCAATTGGTCGTCAACCAATGACCGATAATCTGGCTCTTAATGTGGCTGGTGTAGAACGGGATAGCAAAGGCTATATTAAAGTTGATAAATTCCAGAACACTAATGTTGAACGAGTGTATGCGGTCGGTGATAATACCGGTGCGGTTGAGTTAACTCCAGTTGCTGTAGCAGCCGGTCGCCGTTTAGCAGAGCGGCTATTTAATAATAAACCTAATGAATATCTGGATTATACTAATATACCGACAGTGGTATTTAGTCATCCGCCAATTGGTACCGTTGGTTTAACTGAACCGCAAGCAAAAGAAAAATTTGGCGACGATAATATTAAAGTATACAAAACTTCTTTTGTTTCAATGTACACAGCGCTAACGACTCATCGTCAACCCTGTCGCATGAAGTTAGTTTGTGTTGGTAAAGAAGAAAAAATTGTCGGTATTCATGGCATTGGCTTTGGTATGGATGAAATCTTACAAGGTTTTGCGGTTGCATTAAAAATGGGAGCAACCAAGCAAGATTTTGATAATACAGTTGCTATTCATCCAACGGCAGCCGAAGAATTTGTGACCATAAAATAATTGCTGTCCTATCAGTGGTTATTTTCATTCATAGATTCTTATCTTGTGAATTAAATTATTAGTTGATGTTCACTCGAGCGGTAATTAATTGATGGTACTGTTAGCTATTGCAACATTACCTATTTTATTTATAGTTGGATGCATATAGTAAAACAGGCTAATGTCAGATTGACGAGTTAGTATTTTTAATACATAATAAGTATTTGTCTGTTACTAGTAGAGTATGATGATAATATAAGTAAAAAAGTAGTAACCAATCTTTTAATATTCTCCTGCGGTATTAAATAAAGCTAATCTCTTAAGCTATTGCTGCCAATCTACACCATTTATATTAATGCAAACAACTTATTAGTAATAATATGACAATAAAAAATTACCTTAATCTAGACAAATACTATGATATTAATCATTTAATATTTACGTAATAAATAGCTAATTATTTTTAAGGTTTATTTTTATAAGCTATCTTAATTATTTCCACTATAATAACCTTATTATTATTGATTTTTTTGCCATCTGCATTTAACTAATTAATAATATAATCGGCTATTTGTTCAGCAGAGTTAATATCCAGCTGTATAACTTAGGTCGCTTGTTTGTTATCACTTGCTACTGAGATCACATGTTGATCTAAGATATCAGCGAAAGGTTGGTTAGTGCTCGTGCGGTAAAGCGCAATTTTGGGAATACTGAACCTCCCCGGGTTTATTGGAGAGTTTTTATTCTGTAAATGTAAACAACAAACTCCCTATCATGAAGGGAAGAATAATATGCGTTTTCTACCTCTATTTTTCCAGGTCTTTCTATG
>DAYVGO010000062.1:0-9489 GCA_045399315.1 Arsenophonus sp. | reverse complement strand
TAGCAAACTCAATAGGTATTAGCCAACAATCAATAGAGTCCATAGAGAATGGCAGAACACATAAATCTAGAAATATTTTAGAATTAGCTAAAGCCCTACAATGCAATCCCGAATGGCTTTTACATGGTAAGAACATAATTCCATTAGCAGAAATCACATATAACTCCAAAAGTATTCCTTTATTTAACTACACACAAGCCGCGTGTTTTAAGGAGAAAGATTTAATTACTGACGAAACAAATAACTATGAATACGTGCTGGTAGATGACAGTATTAGTGACAATTCATTTGCTTTACATATTGAAGGGGACAGTATGAAACCTGAATTTGAAGAAGGAGATCTGGTTGTTATAGATACAGAGATTAAACCTAATCCCGGCGAATTTGTTTTTGCAAAAAATAGTACTAATGAGGGAACATTCAAAAAATATAAACCCTTGGGTGTTGGAGTCAATGATTTTGAATTAGTGCCTTTAAATACTGATTATCCAACATTACGAGCATCTGAACACAACATACATATAGTCGGTATAATGGTTGAACATCGTATTTACCGTAGAAAACGCTAACCACTGTGATCAATAGAGAGTTCAAATTTGAACTCTCTATTGATTATTACATTCTTAATATCCCCCCACATTAGCTAAATATCCTTCTTTACTGCTATTAAATAAGTAAAAATTCAAAAAATTTTAATAAAAAACAATAAGATAAACACAAATACATTTTTATATGTTTATAAATACCATTTATATAGTAAATTAAAATAATAACAGATAAAATCAACACGCTCTTTAAAACAATTTAGAAAGTCGGAATGTACAGCGCGTTATGTCTGTATGATTACAGTTATGCACGTTGTGCAGAGTGCGATCCACTCTGTGTAAGACATAGCCGTCAAGGGACAAGCAGCTATAGCAGACTGTATAAACACAAGCTACACTAATTATAGGTCATTTTGCGAAGTGGCCTATGGTGAGTGACTTTTTGCTTAAACCTATGAGCACAATGTCAACTATCGATCTTTATCTCGCTGAAAAAGCGAACATACAACAGTAGGTTTTAGAGTGTGTAAAACACAGTCAAATTATTCATGCCAACACCAGGGAACTACCAATATGATCAAGACCATAAACCGGATAACTCCGGCACACAGCACCAAAACCCATTGTCAAGAGGTGAATATGAGTAACTTTCATGGTTATGATAATGCTCGTAGTCATAGAATAGAGTGCAGAAGAGCTAAACAAAAAGCATACGACAGAAATAAAGCGCTTAATATGGCTTTAAGGGCCGCACTACATCGAACTAACCCCTCGAATCAACAGACAGACTCAGGTAAAAATAGGCCTATTTTATCTTTGAAAACAAAAAAAGAATGAATCACAAGAAATAGCTAAATACTGACCCACCATTGTTGTCATAAGCACATATTAACGATTTTGTGTGTTGTCGTAAACCGCAAAACCACTGCCGCCTGAGGTGATAAAATATGCAGGTATACCTTATCTAACAAATTCCATTGGAAATACCACCATGTAAAAAGCAAAAATCCTGTCATCGGAGCGATTTCCGATGAATAACCACGTCCAGCGCTTACGTTATTTGAGAAAACTCGAAGCGCTAAAGCGAAATACCAATCGCCAATTTCCTGTCACTTTATATCGTTGAGGTCGAAGCATGATGCTTACAGCAAATAACCTCCTGCTGGCAAAACTAATAGAAAATCACACCCAAATGGTGATAGCCCATAATAAACTCGCCGAAACCCATAGACTATTAATTGCCCAAGTTGTCGGACAGTTTAAAAGCTAACAAAGAGAAACAGTACAAACAAACCTAAACCCTTCACACCAGATATTAAGCCTCAGCCGGTTGCACCTTTTGTTACTAAGCCTAAAGAAGAAATTAAGCCTGAGATTGAGCATGTTGCTGAAGTGCCAACTAAAACAGAAAGCAAGCCAGCGCCTCTTGTGGCAGAAAAGATTGTTAAAGCACCTAAAGCAGAAACGAAGCCTAAATCAGTTGAACCGGTTGTCGAAGCCCCTAAAGCAGAAAGTAAACCAGAGCCTGTCGATATTGAATCCATCGATTTACGTCATGTTGTCGCACTGTCGGTCTTATTTGGGAATAAAGCCACTAAACCTGACAATAAGCAAGTAGCTAAAGCCAAAGAGACTTTTGAGTCCAGAAAAGCAGAGAGTGTCACCGGGCAAATTGATGCGCTTTACTGCGCCTTAAATGGGTTAAGTAAAGTTCAAACGCTCGCCAAAGCCAAGACCTTTGACTTGTGTCTGAAAATGCTGTCCTATCGAGATGATATCCCTGGCATTACAGCGCGTCGCGATTTTACTTTGTCATTACTCAGGGAATTACCTTCTCCGGCAGAAGTGAAGCCTGTTGATTATAAAGCCCTTCGTAGTGAAGCCTCAAGACTGGTTACCCAACGGGTGCGAGAGGGGGCATAGGAATGGAGTCGTTAAAATATTCACGGAATTTAATGCCAAAAAACTCGGCGACGTTACCGATGATAATTTAGCTAAGCTAATTGAAAAAGCAGAAAATATATTACCTGATAAGGCATCAGGCAAGATGACTTCAGGGGATAGTGATGACTAAACATGCAAAACTCTCTCCCCTGCCTCTGCTCATCGATGGCTTCATTGTAGCAGGAGTCTCGCATTAGAAACCGCTCTCCCTGATAAAACATCACCTTTTGCCGAAGAAGGCAGCACGGCACATGTTTTAGCGGAAAGTATCCTTACACATACGCCAAAATCCTTTTAGCGAGGGTCGCAAGCACACATACGGCTTTGATGCTAAAGATTATATCGGCACTTATCCGCTGCAAAAAGCCAATTCACCATAGTTTGATGACAAGATGATTGAGCACGTCCAAACCTATATCGATACCGTCTGGCAAGTCGCAGAAGGAAAAATCTTACTGGTTGAAGAGCGGGTAGATTTCTCTGATGTAATTGGCGTGGATAATTAGTTCGACCTTGTTTATGATTTTAAAATAGTGCGGCTTTTTATCCATCAACCCGGACTTAACCATGTGTCTGAGTAGATGCTGTCATTTGACGAGTTAAAGGACTTTGGTGAACGCGCCAAATTGAGGGGTGCAAAAAGCCATAAATATGGCTAATCTGACCGAGCATGACGGTATCAATAATCTGCCCGATAGTGCTTTTTCAATGGGCACCAAGCAATGCCGTTTCTGTAAAGCAAAAGGCGGTTTGTATTTCGCACAGGCGTAACTTGTTCATAACGAAGTCAAAGGAGATTTTGTCAATTTAACACAACCCCTGATACCACAATTAACTGATGCGCCGAAACACATTACGGTACTTACCCCGAACAACTGGCAAAGCTCTACCAGAATATCGATTTGGTGGAAAACTTTTGTAAGGCACTGCGAAATCGGGTAGCAGCGGAGTTACATACCGGACATCTCGTACCTGGATTTAAACTTGTTACAAGTAAACAAGGTAATCGTAGCTGGTGTAATGAGGTGAAGCCGAAGCCCTGTTAAAACTCTTCAAACTTAAGCAGGAACAAATATACAACCAGAAAATTATCAGACCCCACCCTCCACAGACTGAAAAATTGCTTAAGAAAGATAAACCCAGTCGCTGGGCAAAACTGGAAGCAATCATTCAACGGACGGACGGTAAACCGGTTATTACCCCTGAAGCTGACCCTCGCCCTGCTCTTATTATCAACCATTTAAACGACTTCGACAATGTGACCGAAGCGTCACTCACTGATAAATCCATTTAATCAAAAGGTAACAAACTCATGAAAATCAAATTAAACAGGGAAATTCGATATAAAGAGAGTAAATCCCCGAGGAGGCTTAAAAATGAAAACAGATAATCACCATCTTGTTACTGAAAGCATCCGTATATATTGGTGAGATGATTACACTCACTAACCCCCGTAATAACAGCCATTATCGGCTTAACTTAGCACAACAAATTTATGCAGATGAGAAAACAAAAACATTAATCAACATGATTAAAATATTGGCTGAAGAGAACCAGTGCCTGAGAAAGGAAAATAAACGACTAGCAAGGTTAAATCAGTAAGATGGTGGGCTATGCAGGATTCGAACCTGCGACCGATGGACTAAAAGTCCTCTGCTCTACCAACTGAGCTAATAACCCATAATAGTAGTTACAACGCAGGCATCAAGAAGGCTTTTACCACCAGAGAAAGGACACCTAAAATACCCGCGCTTAACACCAGCACACTCATGTGATTTACGTACTACCAGTGAGATAGCTGGCTTGTTCTCTCGAAATACCAGCACTTTCTAGTTCTTCTGATGCCTGCAGTGTATCAAATGCAACTTGACCCATAAAGAAATTTCCTGTGTTTAGGTAAGTATAATCAGTTTAGGGTTCAATCTGCAAAATCTTTCAAGTTAATCCATCAATTTATTCGCTTAATTACGGAGATATTTCTATGTCTAAATTAATCACAATTCAAAATATGCAATTACCTGTTATTGAATATCAAAACAAAAGAGTAATTACTACCAAAATACTTGCTCAAGATTATGGTGCTACTGAAAAAAGATTTCTAATAACTTTATTCAAAATGAAGGTCGATTTTATTGAAGGTAAACATTACTATTTAATTAAACGTGATGAACGGCAATCAATTAAAAGGCTACCCTCTTTTAAGGAGGGGTTGGTTAGTAAATATGCAAGTCAATTAATCTTATGGATAGAACGAGAGGCTTTTCGGCATGCAAAAATATTAGAAACTGATAAAGCATGGGATTGGTACAAAGCATTAGAAGATAATTACTTCACTCAAGCCACAATACAAAAAAATCCTACCCTAACGAGGACAGCAGATTACCTCAATTTCGAAAGGCCAGAGCAATACAAATTCAAATAGAAAATGTGAAGAAGATATTTGAATGGGCAACTCATCTTTCCGATAACACAAGACAAACCATACATAATAGCCGGACTGATTAACCCTATTGCAGGTAGTGAAGTAATCCCCTTACCTGTTATCACTGAAAAACATTATACCGTAACAGAAATTGGCAAAATGTTTGGTGTCTCCGCAAATAAGATTGGTCGGATCGTTAATGATAACAAAATGAAAGTTAAAGAGTATGCCGATACCTATCTCGATAAATCACCTTACAGTAACAAAGAGATCGAATCTTTTCGCTACAATGATAAGGCAATAAAGAAATTTAAGGAAATTCTTGTCACTGAGCAAGAATCAGCAAAAAGCGAATTCGTTTAAATAACCATTGATGAAAGAAGAAATCATGCGCTATAGCTTATTTACATCTGCAAAGTCAGGTGTCAGGATTCGAACCCCGCCGTAGCTAGAAAGGCGAATAGTACGCCAACAGCGTGTTTTTTATGCGTTAGTCTGCCATATCAAGAATCAATGGTGGGCTGGATAGGAGAGCTGAAAGGCTCACCGGGCCCTTTCTAGCCAGTAGTTCGAACCCTGTTCAGTTCACCGCCAATATGAGATTCGAACCTCTAGGTGGTGATTATCCTAATCCTAGAAAGGAAATCATTACTATGACTACTCTAGTTTTCCGTAATACCGTTCTTAAAACTATTTCCCATAATGGAAGGATTTGGTTTACTTCCGCTGAACTTGCTAAGGTCTTTCAGTACGCAACTAGCAATGCAGTAACTATGCTATATAAACAAAATTCCAACGAGTTTTCTGTAGGAATGTCTGAGACAATCGAATCAACTCTCTCGGCGAATTTAAAGGCGCGAACCCACATTTTCTCGCTACGTGGTGCCCATCTTGTTGCCATGTTTGCCCGTACACCTGTAGCGAAAGAGTTCAGAAAATGGGTCTTGGATATTCTGGATAAACAAACCACTAATCCTAATCCTCAACACCAACCCAAAGCCTCAGAGCGTTTTAGCCATTTTTATACCCGTAACCTGACGCATTTAGTCTGGTGTATTACCAATGGCTTTCGATTTGAGCGTTCCTGAACTAATGCGGTGTGGCTGGCGCTGCGCGAAGTGACCGACACACCACCACCCCAACGCTTTCAGGTGGAACATATACCGTTAATTGCTGAAGAATACCGGCGGATTTATTACATCACCGAATCACTGCGCCAAATCATTAATGACGCAGAAAAGCAGACGATTACGCGGATCTTACGTAAGCGTGAGAATGTCGATATGGTATTAGTGGAGATCAAACAGCTTTTTTGAGCATTTCCACCATCAACAAACAGGGATAATCACCGCACGCACTGACCACTGGTACAAAGGTGAAATCACCCACTTCTTAGAACACCATTAAATAATCCTAACGCTCTTTTCTAAGAGGCCATTATTTATCAATTTAATTATTGAAGAATTTTTACATGCAAAATTTAATGAATGTACAAAATCTCACCCTTTCTAACAGCGAAACCATCGATTCCCAACAATTACTGATCATGGTCAACGAGACACGAAAAGAACATGGTGAAAAGCCTATTCGCAATAATGACTTTATTAATCGTATCAAAGACGAACTTGAAAGAGAATACTACGAAATTTTCGTAGTTCAAAAAACAAATAATACAGAATCAGAAGTTATTCGTATGGTGCTTAAGCAAGCCCTTCGGGTTACAGAACATGAATCTAAAGCGGTTCGCCGCTCGTTGATTGATAAACTAGAGCAGCAAAGCAAACCTAAATCACAGGCGGAGCTTAATCTGCTTATGCAATGACACAAGTTGAACAGGAGCAACACTTAAAGCATATCGAGAATCAGGTTGTACAGGTCTCGGAAAAAATCGAACACATCAAACAAGGCGCTATCCCAGTGGGTTTTCAGGGTGATAGCTATCTTAAAACGACTTACGGCTTAGTGATGCGAAATGTCAGCAGTTAGTGATGGCGTGGAATGTTCCCTACAAAAAAGTACCTCATGTTGCACCGGGTGGCCAAATTACTCAAATGCCGGTAATTGACGAAACCGCATTTAAAAATGCACAGCATAACATAACGCTCCAGGCTGAAAAACGGCGCAATCAGGGGTATCATCCGAAAATGGGGCGTTTTTCTGTCACCGCCAGAGAAGGATAGTTTATCATGTAAAATTTACTGTTTTGCGATTTAGAAACCTACAGTGACATACCAATTATTGTGGCACACACCGTTATGCTGAGAACGCTGAGATAATACTTTTTGCTTATACCTTCAATAATCAGGCGGTGAACGTCTGAGATGTGACTGAAGATAAAATAATGCCTGATGACTTAAAAGAATATCTTGATGACCCAGTGGTCTTAACCGTCTGGCATAACGGCGGAATATTCGATACCGTGATTTTAAAACAGGTGTTAAATATCGACCTACCCCTGTTCAAAATTCATAATACGTTAGTATAGGCACTGGCACATGGCTTACCGGGTGAGTTAAAGTTTGCTTTGTGATATATTCAATATCAATGCCGATAAAGCTAAAGATATTGAAGCCTTAAAAGCCCATTGCTCGGAGTTGATTTATGATAACATTATACAACTGGCCAGTTTTGCACTAAGAGGTTGTATTATCATCCCTTTAATTATTGAAGGATACCTTTATGTCAAATTTAATAAATATCGAAACAATTGATAAAGATTTTTACAATTGGATAAAAGACAGAATTAAACAATATGGATTTGTAGAGGGAGATGATTTTATTATTGTTGAAAATTTGAGCTCATCAAAATTGGTGAGCTCAAAATCTCGTCCACAAAAACTTAAGGAATACCATATCGCCCTCAACATGGCGAAAAAACTTTCAATGGTAGAACGTAACGAAAAAGGCAAACAAGCCAGACAGTACTTTATTGAATGTGAAAAGCGAGTTTTACAACCATAAATCCAAACATTGCTGCCAACAACAAAAGAACTGGTATTGATGGTCATTCGTGCCGAGGGAGAAAAAGAAAAATTGTTATTGAAAAACAAAAAGTTATCAACAAAAGTCGATTACCTTACCCCCCACGCTCAAATGTCTGGATGAGTATGGGAATGGGCAAAACCGTAGCGACACTGACGGCATTAGAAAATCTCTATCTGGCAGGGAGTAAAACAAAACCCGCATTAGTGCTCACACTATTGTAGCGCAATCCACTTGGCCGGATGAAGTGCTTAAGTGGAACCACCTGTGTAATATCGAAGTGCAACCCATCATCGGCACTGCCAATACCCGATTAAATGCACTAAAAAACAACCACGCCACCGTATTTACTATCAATTACGACAATCTGGTTTGGCCGGTTGAGACAGTCGGTGACAACTGGCCTTTTGGTACCGTCATTGCCGATGAAAGCACCCGATTAAAACCTTTCCGGTTACACAAAGGCGGCAAATGTGCCACAACATTAGCCAAAATCGCTCATAAATTTATTCATCGCTGGGTTAATCTGACCGGCACGCCTTCACCGAATGGCTTAATGGATTTATGGGGACAAGCCTAGTTTGTTGACCGGGCGAACGCTTAGGCAGGACACATAACGCTTTTACTTCACGCTGGTTTAACCGTATTCAGTTTCCCGGACAGCAGTGGAGTAAATTTGAGCCTTTGCCTTTTGCTCAGGCGCAAATTCAGGCAGCACTCAGTGATATCACCTTGTCCCTTAATACAGCTGACTGGTTCGATATTGCCGACCCCATCCACAATGTCATCAACGTTGCACTTCCAGCTCTTGCCCGAAAGCACTATCAGGAAATGGAAAAAGAACTCTTTCTTGAGTTGGGCGATAATGCCATCGAGGTATTAACGCCGCCACCAAGGCAATAAAAACCTTACAAATTGCATCAGGCCCTATCTATACCTATGAAAGCCACAACTGGATAGAGATATACAATGCCAAAATTCAGGCACTGGAAGGTATCGTTAATGAAGCAGGGGGAATGCCAGTGCTGGTTGCTTATCACTGGATAACCTTGAGCGCCTACTAAAAGCCTTTCCAAAAGGGAAAATGTTAGACACTAACTCATACACCCTTACGGACTGGAATAAGGGAAAAATACCGCAACTTTTTGCCGATCCCGCAAGCTGTGGCCACGACTTAAATTTACAGGACGGCGGTAATATCCAGGTCTTTTTCTCTCACTGGTGGGATTTGGAGCAATACCAGCAAGTCATTGAACGTATTGGCCCAACCTGTCAGGCACAGGCCGGACACCGCCTTGTATTTATCCACCATATCGTCGCTAAAGAGACACTCGATGAAGTTGTGATGGAAAGGTGTAATTCGAAACGAGAAATATAGGACTTATTGCTGGAAGCGATGAAAAGAAATAAGTAATTTCCCGAAAATAAATGCACCTAAATTGATACAAATCAAAAAGTTATTATTTTTCTTAAAACGAGTAAACCACCATGTAGATATTAATCTTCGCCATGTACGCCAGTCCCTACGCCCAAACCGACTTTGCAAGCGTTCATACACAGGAGTTTGGCATTGAAAATATGTGTCAAATAGCCGCA
>DAYVGO010000088.1:0-14403 GCA_045399315.1 Arsenophonus sp. | reverse complement strand
AAGTAAATTAATACGGCCGGAACTATCATCACACCTATAACAACTAACTCTTGCCCGCCTAAATGAAATTCCCTTAATACCCCATGAGTAAATTTAATCTGCGGGTCTATTGCGTGTGGCGGCGGCGGGCGATTTCACCTACAGCCCTTCACACTTCACCCATGAAACCTTAGTCGGCATGATGGATAACGTTACACGGGTATAAAGAAAAACCCAATGTGCCGTTTATTTCCTGTCACATACGCGATTCAGGGAGAATTAGTGTCGCTGATTTTAATGATCAGACTGACGTTAACATTGTGTCTGAACTCGCCAATGGGAAAACGATTATCAGTGGAAGAAGGTATTCAAGTAACTTAGCAGGTGATCCAGGAACTACATACACATTAGATTTCGATGCTTCTCTTGAGGTTCCTACAACCAATGAAAACAAACCGTGAAATGTCGCATTTTCATACATAGGTAAGGGCAGCATAATGAAATATAGTTTAGGCATAAAACACGCCGAAATTGGTGAAAACAGGTTTGCTAAAAACCGAGGATGGATAAAAACCTTTATTTGCGGAAAGGACGCGCCCCATGAATATATCGGTGCCACGATGGAATTTTTGTATGAGGGTATCAGTGCGGGGGAATGTTCTTATACCGATGCGCCTGAAATCCCGGCTAATAACGAAATAGCCATTATCCGTAGTCAAGGTCGCAAACAATGGCTGTATGTTCCTGACCACAGAGGCAAGACGGTATTAATACCGATAATCAGTCTTCTTACACCGTTGATTATATTGGCGATATAAAAACGGGTTTCACCTTGTTAGCACCGAAAACAGCGTTTGATAAATAGGATGGCAAAAAATAGGTAACGGATAATCAGGCAATGAAAGCAGACCAAATTAATACCGCCAATCAGACAAAATTACAGTTAATCGATGAAGCCGAGTTAAAAATTACGCTTTTTGAGCATAAAGTAAGATTAGGTATGGCCACTAATAGTGAGAAAACCATCTTACGCGCCTGGGAAATGTATAGCGTGAAACTCAATGATATTGACATATCAACCGTACCGGATATTGACTGGCCTAAAAAGTCAGATTGATAAATAAAAGGGAAGAAACTCCCTTAAATATTTTTTTCTATAGGTAAATCAAAATAATTTATTATTTCATTATTAAAATTAATAATATTATTTTGATTGTCACATTTTTCATTAGAAATCATATTACATGTTTTATTAATAATATCATCATGAATGCCTGTCCATTCAGAAAATAAGGTCATAAAACTAAGTGCGCTTCTCTTTGTGTTAATATAAATTTTTTCTTTTGAATCATAAGATGTAATAAAAAATGGAACTTCAAAATTTTGTCTATACTTATCATTATGTATCAGTCTTAATTTATCTTTATTATTTCTATCAATTAATGAAAGTCCATGATCAGAAAAATACATCATTGTCCATTTTGAATGACTTTCAGTTAAATATTCATGAATAGTTGCTAGTAAATTATCAGTATCTTTTATACTTTGAATGTAACATGATAATTCTGTACTTTTATAAAAAGTATCATAATTCTCATTTGTTCTAGCGCAAGCAGGAGGGTGACTTCCGATTAAATGAACAATTATTAATTTATTTCCTTTATTTAAGTTTATTGCAGATCTAATAAATGGCAAAAGAATATTATCATTAGTTTTATTTTTATCATCTGAATCACCTTTTTTCATAAAGTAAAATTCATCAGATCTTTTACCTATTGAGGCTACAGGGGTATCATAAAGGCCGATAGAACCTTGATTTGATATCCATGTGGTATGAAACCCTGCTTTTTGGGCTAATGAAATAACATTATTTGATGTATTATCATGTGTAGTCAAAGTATTAGTCAAAGATAGTTGTGTAGAGCCTGCTGCGGAAGTGTAATTGGTGAAAAAGATACCATTTATTGAATTCATAAATGGCGTATTATTGATTGGAAAACCATAAAAGTTCATAAAATCACGTCTGGCACTTTCACCGATAACAACTACATAAGTATTATATTTATTATTAACTTTAACATTAACGAAGTCATCTTTCTTTGATAGGAAAGAAATAATTTTATTTTGTTCATTATTTGATTCTTTTATCGATAGATAAAAATCTTTAAAAAATTTAATTTCTGGGTATCCTGAGTTAGAAATATCAATAAAATCATTTTCTTTTTTATCTTTGATTGGTGAATGCATGAATATTATAAAAAAAATAACTAAATACGTTATACGTGATTTTTTAGATACGTTGAATTTAAATTTCAAACTATAAAAAGAAAGAAATATAATCAATATTGATATTATAAAATAATAATAAGGTATTGATTTTATAAATTCTTTTGCTTCATGTTGATTTGTGTAAATAATAGAAGATACAATATTAAATGAAGGTTGACCATATATTACGCTAATAGGGAAATAACTTGCGGATATAATAGAAAAAAGTATTACAAATAAGTAGTATAAAATTTTTATCCTATTTATAAAAACTAGAAAAGCTACAACTCCTATTGTATATATTGGTTTTGGGGGATAACCTAATCCAAAGTGAATTAAAGAAAATGTAACAAAAAGAAATATTAATTTTGGCAAAAAATAATCGTTTCCAGATATTATATTTCTTATTTTTTCTTTTAACATCGATTCCTCGCCAAATTCAAATTACTACAGATACAAATAGCCCCTCAATAGGGGCCTTATATTAGCAGCGTTGGAGGAAGTTGTTAATCTTAAACTGTTGCCTGCGTGTAAGTGACTTTGGGAGAGATAGTGGTTTTGTGGATGGTATTTTGCTAAAAAAGATACACAGTCAAGAAAAATAATTTGTACATTGCTGTGTATATAAAAAGAAATTTAAACACTAAGATATTAATTAACTTATTGATTAATAATATAAAATATTATTCCAACACCAAATACATTTTCCATTAGCTAAACAGGCGTTGGAAGCAGTGAAACATGTTATTGCCGATAAACCTTTTCATTGACGGTTGAGGAAGCTGTAACATTAAAACAATTAGCGCAAGCAAAAGGTAAATTATTGTCTGTTTATCATAATTGTCGCTGGGATTCAGGTTTTTTAACAGTAAAATCTTTGCTAGAAAAGTAAACATTAGGTGAGCTGAAATATTATGAATCACATTTTGATCGCTATCGGCCCGAAGTCCGACAACGCTGGCGAGAGTCAAAAGAGGCAGGAGGTGGTCTATGGTATGATTTAGCGCCTCATACGCTTGATCAAGCTTTGCAACTGTTTGGTCCACCTAAATCGATTATGGCCAATATAGCGATGATCCGTCCCAATGCTGAAGAGGTCGATTATTTTCATGTTTGCTTAAATTATCCAACTAGCAAGGTTGTTTTACATGCCACCACCATCGTGGCGGCATAGTCGCCGATTTATCTACTCCATGGTATACAAGGTAGCTATGTAAAATATGGTCTCGATCCACAAGAAGAGTGCCTAAAAGCCGGGCAATTGCCGATAACCAAGGATTCGTGGAAAGATAGTCGCGATGGAAGTATGACACTGTCACAAAATGGCGAACTGCTAGTTAAGCCACAAGCAACTGAGCGAGGTAATTACGGTAAATACTATTGTGCAATTCATGAGGTGATTAAATAGGGAGCGCCTAATCCGGTTACAGCTGATGAGGCGATTTTGGTGATGAAATTAATTGAGGAGGGAATTGACTCAGCAAAAATGCAACGTACGATAGAACTGGCACTTTAGTTTTATTCATTTTATTTATTCTTATTTTTTTAATACTAAGGGACATTATGGGGTGGTCACGTCGTTTACCAATTGATTGTTTTTTGTTGCTCATGGCTAATGACCATCATATTTGCTTTCTTTTTTCTTATCAGGGTAAAATAAAAATAGTTTTTCAGCATTTAACCACGATTGCCATTGCCGTGCTTTTTTTCTCCATAGTGCAAAACTTTCACACCAAGCTATTTTAGCCGGTATCGGTCATTGGCGATTACATCTGTTAATCTTTGTCAGTACCTTTGTTTTATTTCCGATTATTGGTTTAGCATTACAGCCTTTAGTGGCTGATTGGATGTCACCGACTATTTATATTGGATTTCTTTACTTTTGTGCATTACCCGCGACAGTACCTTTTACTTCTGTTGCCGGTGGAAATATTACAGCAGCGGTATGTAGTGCATTAGCTTCCAGCCTGTTAGGCATGTTTTTGTCGCCAGTATTGGTCAGTTTTTTGATAGATACCGATAATTATCATCATATTGAGCTGGGGAAAAATATTACTGCTATTTTATTACAGATTATGTTGCCATTTATATCAGGTCATTTATTCAGGCCATTAATAGTCAAATGGATTAATCACTATCTTTGATCATTCATCTATTCTGTTAGTGGCTTATGTCGCTTTTAGTGAAGCTGTATTTGAAGGAATATGGTATAAAGTTGATGGCTGGTCGTTGTTAATGATTGCGATCATCAGTTGTTTTTTACTTGACATAGTAATCTTATTTAATATTTATACTGCTCGATATTTTAGCTTTAATAAAGCTGATGAAATTACCATAGTGTTCTGTGGTTCTAAAAAGAGTTTAGTTAATGATGTACCTATGGATAATATACTATTTTCTGCCCATTTGGTTGGTATTATTTTACTGCCACTGATGATCTTCCATCAAATTCAATTAATAGTATGTACGGTGTTAGCCTAACACTATTCCAAAGACAGCCGTTGGAGTTAATAATTATTTAATTGATGATACATAGTCATTTGATTGCAACTTTTTGCTTCATTTTGAATTTCCTTTACTTGTAAAAGCTTCTGGCTTAATAGAAAAGAGCAAACAGGTAAAGATAAACTTGCCACCGAATGCAACTCTTTGGAAGCTCCTTGTGGTGCAACATTCTCTGTTGAGGAATGGTATTCCTGATTTAGACGTGACGTTAGATGATAGTGATGATAATTTTTTATTTGAATTGAACTATCTAAATGAAGACGTAACATTAGTCGATGATAATGTTTAGCTTCTATTTGATTCTGTTGCTGTGATTTTTTTGTTAAAGATGAACTTTGAATGAAACTAATTTTATTCAACATAGTATCGTCCCTGGTAGTAAAAATTGATGAAAAAGCCAGTACTTAAGCTGGCTATCATTGTCTGTTTAAGGTTTAGTTTGATTGTAGTACTGTTTTAGGGGATATTGGTAGCTGATAAGATGGCTTATCCATTAACCCAATATTAATTAGAAATTGATCTAATTTAAATTTTTGCTTATTCATTTCCAGTTCATTACCGGCGTAATTAATGTCCATGGTCATATTGTCTTTTGTTACCAACATCCATGGAAGAGTTGGCCGATTTTCATTTAATTGAGATTTTTTATCATCACTCAAAAAGTATTCTGACAGTGAGGTAAAGACATTTTGTTTGGCCGAATTTTCAAATTCACTAATTTGTGCGGTTGCTTTTTGGCTAAATAATGTTTTTTGTTCCGGTGTGATAACCTTATCAGCCACAGTTAATACTTCGGTTTGAGTAAGCATTTCTACCAACATTGGTTTTGACAAATTCACATTGATATTAAAATGGTTAAATAGCGCTTTGATAACCTGATCATATTGATTATTTTGGCTATAAACTGAGAGTTGATTCAACGTCCAAGGTTTCATATCTATGTCTATTTTAATATTACTTTCACCGGCACTATTTTTCCAATAAAAAGGTTCGATGACAATTCTTGGGTTATTTTTTAATAAACTAGGTAAATTATCAATTAATAGTTGAGCGAAAATGCTATCCGCATTATAAAGCAGGTTACCGTTGGCTAAGTTGTTAGCAATTTCATCATTATAATTTTTTAAAAAATTACCAAAAGCTTTAGTGTCCATTCTTTCTATCAATAATGTAAGTTCGCCAGAACCTAAGTTTTGTTTTTTGGCGATAAGGTCATTAATTCGATAGGAAATCTTACCATCAATATTATTACTTTTTAGTATAGAATCTAAGTTAATAGTGAAGTCTTTAAATGAAAATTTAATTTCATCGCTGTTAAAATTAATATCACTAATATTAAGCGTCTGTTTACCGGAATAGAAATTAAAAGGAGTAAGTGATAAGTCACTTTGGATATTGAGCCCTTTAAGGATCATATTTTCCGTTTTATCTTTATTACCGATGACAAAATTATCACTAACAACAGATACTTTTATATCTTTAAGATCGGTATTGCCTATATAATTGATGGTACCACCACTAAAAGTGATATTTTTTCCGTAAGGACTACCGTCTAGGAGACTTAAGTTTAAATTTGCATCAAGGCTTTTATTAAAGCCTACCTCGACATCACCGGTTATAAAAGGTTGCTCCTGAGTATATTTGAATAGCTCTTCTATGGTTTCATTTTTAACCAGTTCAATCGCGGCTGAGGCTAACCTTGGTAACAGATCAAATTTAACTATTTTGTTAATAGGTAATGGGCCATGGAAAATTTTTGTAGCAAATTTAACAATGGTATTTTTCCCTTTGTCATTCTCTTTTATATTGATAACTATATCTGCCTGAGAACTGAAAATCCTACGATGGTAACTTTCTGTTTTGACTGTAATGTTGGCTGCAGGTACATTATTTTTTAGCGTGGTATTAGTATGTTCAATGAAAGCATCAAATTCTCCCTCAATTTTTTTTCCAGTATACCAAGAGCCAATTGTCCAAATTATGGCAACAATTACTATGACACTTACTGCTACTAACGATTTCTTCATATATCCATCCCTTAAGGATTTTAGCGGGTAAAAGTGATCAAATTTGATAAAATATATTATATCAGCTTTATGTGAATTTTACTTTTTGCTAATAGTTAAAAACTCTAGCCAGTTTACCTCTTCCATTAAACATAATTTGTTTTTCAGACACGGATATAAATATAGATTCACCCGAAAGAATTTCGGCTGTTTGGCTTTCTGAGGTTATAGATATTTTACCTTCAACACAAAATAAAATCGTTGCTGAATTATTTTCTATTGTAGTTAAGTGATTATCAATGATATATAAGGAAAATGCAAAATCATCTACCGGAATAGGGTAACAAAATTCATTATTGTGTATATTGGGTTGTAGTAATAATGTGTTGTTGGACTTAGTAATAAAATCCAAATTAGCGAGTAGTTCAGCAATATCAATATGCTTACTGGTTAATCCTGCCCGTAGGACATTATCAGAATTGGCCATCACTTCTAATCCAACCCCTTCAATATAAGCGTGCGGCGTTCTGGCGTACAGAAACATCGCTTCACCCGGTTGTAATTCAATAATATTCAGTAACAATGGTGCAAATAATCCATTATCATCAGGATATAGTGGTGCTATTTTTTTTATTGTGTCCCAAGGTTTTCCCTTTTCTTGCTGTAAGGCAGCGCTCAAGGCTGTAAAGAGAGGTTGTTTTTCGATGATTGATAAGCTTAATAAATAGCTAAAGAGTTGAGCTAGGTGTTTTTCTGTTGGTGTTTCTATAAATAATTGAATAGTCGGCGAAGCATGAGCAATTGGCTGCAATAAATTAGCGATTTCTTTTAAAGGACGAAATGAATTAAGCGCTTTGAAGGGAGTTAATGCATAAATTAACTCTGGCTTATGATTATCATCTTTATAATTACGATTTGGACTATTAAGTGCAATTCCGGCGGCATTTTCACGCTTAAAACCCGTTTCGGCGGCAATTTTATCAGGATGTACCTGGATTGAAAGCGGTTGGGCAACGCAGAGTACTTTGAATAGAAAAGGTAAGCGGTGAAATTTTTTCGCAATTTTTTTACCGAGATAATATGCTGGATCCGCTGCGATTAGTTTATCTAATGATATCTTTTGCTGAGTTTTAAAATCTTCAACGATAGAGCTAGCTTTAGGATGTGCTCCCATCCATAATTCAGCCATCGGTAAATGCTGCGGATTTTGGATATGATAAAGCTTAGTTAGGGCATCTTTACTTCCCCAGTCATAGTATTGAATTTTATTAATCATTTTAAACATATAGTACGGCTCTTTGTTGTTGATAAAAAAATTTTTTAACGGTAAAGTAATAAACTCACTTATCTCTCACATTTTAAATTAAAAATAAGGCATGATTTCAAGTACAATCAGTTTATCTGCAAAGATGGATTTTGCATATCCAATTATTTTATGCTAAGGAGATAACAATAATGTCAGAGTTTCGCATTGAAAAAGATTCAATGGGTGAAATTAAAGTCTCTGCAGATAGGTTATGGGGCGCTCAAACACAACGTTCACTGGAGCATTTCCGTATCTCAATGGAAAAAATGCCCGTTGCCCTGATCCATGCATTGGCATTAACCAAAAAAGCAGCAGCTGAAGCAAATACCGATTTAGGTTTGATAGCTGAGGATAAGGCTAAAGCAATTATTGCCGCAGCAGATGAAGTGCTAGCAGATAAGCATATGGCAGAATTTCCGTTAGCCGTTTGGCAAACCGGCTCTGGTACTCAAACCAATATGAATATGAATGAAGTATTGGCGAACAGAGCAAGCGAAATTTTAGGTGGCAAAAGAGGACAAGAGCGCTTAATTCACCCTAATGATGATGTAAATAAAAGCCAGAGTTCTAATGATGTATTTCCAACGGCGATGCATGTGGCCGCGGTTATTGCTTTACAGCAACAGCTATTACCACAATTAAAGGAATTGCAAACGACTTTAAAGCAGAAATCTCAAGCCCTTAGCGATATTGTAAAAATTGGCCGCACTCATCTACAAGATGCAACACCACTAACGTTAGGACAAGAGATATCTGGCTGGGTAGCAATGCTAGCCCACAATGTGCGACATATCGAAAATAGTATTCCTCATCTTTATGAGTTGGCGCTGGGAGGAACAGCGGTCGGTACAAGCTTAAATACTCACCCTGAATATGCGGTTAAGGTAGCGAATAAAATTGCAAAATTGACCGATCAGTCATTTGTCACTTCGCCAAATAAATTTGAATCTTTAGCGACCTGTGATGCTTTGGTTCATGCTCATGGCGCTTTAAAGGGTTTAGCTGTTTCATTAATGAAAATTGCTAATGATGTAAGATGGTTAGCATCAGGTCCGCGCTGTGGTATTGGCGAAATTAAGATCCCTGAAAATGAGCCTGGTAGTTCAATAATGCCGGGCAAAGTCAATCCAACCCAGTGTGAAGCTTTAACAATGCTTTGTGCTCAAGTAATGGGTAATGATGTAGCTATTAATATTGGAGGTGCATCAGGTAATTTTGAACTTAATGTTTTTCGACCAATGATTATTGATAATTTTTTACAATCCGTTCGTTTATTATCGGATGGTATGCTTAGTTTTAATGATCATTGTGCTAAAGGTATTGAACCTGATCGTGAACGAATCGATAAATTGTTGCATGAATCATTAATGCTAGTTACTGCGCTAAATACACATATTGGCTATGATAAAGCCGCTGAAATTGCTAAAAAAGCATATAAAGAAGGAATAACCCTTAAGCAAGCTGCATTAAAATTGGGTTATTTAACGGCAGAAGAGTTTGATAGTTGGGTACGCCCCGAAAATATGGTAGCTAGCATGAAAGAATAATTCTTTATCTCTTAATAAAAATAAAACCGAGTTTAACTCCAAATTCTCGGTTTTTTATTTTTTGGCCTATGTTTTATTTTTATATTATAATCAGAAAGCGTGCCTAATTTTGTTAAATGTTTTTTATCAGTACTGAAAGATAGAAATGGCAGAGGGCAGGCATACTATACTTGTCGTTTTTCATTGGCATACCAAACTCTAGCATGGGTGAACTTTTCCCAGGCGTTGTATTTTTAAAATGGCATCACTAGGGATGCTATTTAAATCCTGGGTTAATTATACTTAATGCCTATCGTAAAATAAATTATGTCGACTCACCAGATAGTATTAATTTTGGCTGGATTAATAAAAATATCGTTAATAAAGTGACAAAAGCGCAGATACTAGAACAACTACAGAAAAACTATCAAACTGAAAAAGCAATGTCAGCGTATACTAAACAGCAATGGCGTAATTTAATTGAAAAGGAGATCCATGTAATTGTTGATGAATAAAATCAAATCGTTGTTCTTTTTTAATGTCTGATTCGTGAGTGATCATAATCTTGATATATATTCCTTCAACGACACTATCTAAATATACTCTTATCATAACAAATAGTGGAATAAGTTATAATAAAAAGGATCTTACGCAAAAATTTAATAAAATGGATATTTGGTGATATATTAGGTATTGATCCTACAACGGCTTTTTTACTGTTTTATTACTTGCCGGTGCATTAACTTGGGAAGATGTAAAAAAAGAAAAAGATGCCTGGGATACCTTTATCTGGTTCGCCGCTTCATTAATGATGGCTAATGAATTAAAAATCCTACTGGGTTATTATTCTGTTACTGCTTAACTGTTCTTTAACTCAATATTCCCATACTCACGGACCAATTCTTTTTGTGCTGGCTATGTTCCCACCGGATGGTGGAAGGTTGGTTTTATTATTAGCTTAGTCAATCAGGCCATTTTTCTTGGAATTGGCCTATTATGGTGTAAACCATTAGGTTTTTATTAGGAAAATACTCATTAATGACATAAACAATAAATTCTTATGCCATTAATTTAAATTCAGAATAGCATTATATTGGTTAAATAATTACCAATAATATTGTTTTCTATTAGATGTTTTTTATAATTGCTATCCAGATCACAAATTATTAGTTAAAATTCACATCTTAAAAAAATGCTCTTCATAATCGCGGTAGGGTTTTTAATAAATTGAGAGAAATTTATATGAATGAGCAAGTAGGGTATACTGATCAAATAAAACAGATCAATTTAAAGCTTGTCTATCGTCTCATTGATCAATTTGGGCCTATTTCTCGAATTTCTTTGGCAAAAAAAGCCCAACTAGCGCCGGCTAGCATTACTAAAATTACCAGAGAACTTACCAATGCACACTTAATAAAAGAAATCGAATTTCCTGATTTAGGTTTTAGAGGGAGACCAACTACAGGTTTAGAAATTGTTAGCCAAGGTTGGCAATTTTTATGTCTTAGAATTAATAAAGTCTCATTAATTTTATCGTTATATGAACTAAACAATAAACTTTTACATGAAGATATCACTGAACTGATCGCCAACGATAATTATTCATTTAATGATCAGTTACTAACGAAAATTGAATATTTTTTTACCTTTCATCAAGGTTGTTTAGAACGATTAGTTGCAATTAGTGTAATTACTAATGCTATTATTAATTCAATTGATGGCATTATAATTAGCTCTCCTTACTATAGTATCAAAAATTTTCCACTAAAAGAAAAATTACAAGCTCGCATTGGTCTACCCATTTATTTGCAAAATTGCACTACCGCCTGGACCATGAGTGAATTTTTTTCCAGTGCATCTAAACATAAAAAAATATCATTCAAATAGTGATTGATAAGCATGTCGGTGCTAGTATTATTACTAAAGGGAATATTCTGTCTTTAGGTAATAGTCATGCTATTGAAATTGGGCATATTAATATCAATAATGATGGAGTAGCTTGTTATTGTGGTAATCAAGGCTGTCTGGAAACTCATATTGCTATTCCACATATATTAAAAAAAGCTAAATCTAGCGCACATCAATATCCTTATTCTACACTTAATAAAGAAAAAATCTCCATTAATGATTTTTGTCAGGCAATTAATCTGCGAGATCCTATAGCTATTAATATTCTTGAAAAAGTAGGGCAGCAAATTGGCAATATCCTCGCTGTTATGGTTAATATTTTCAACCCCCAATTAATATTAATTGGCTCACCTTTGAATGTGGTAAAAGAGCAGCTATTTCCCATTATTACCACACATGTTCTGCAAAAATCGCTACCTTGTTACCAAAATAAAATATCCCTGGTACCCACTGAATTAAATAATGAAGGAACATTTTTGGCTACCGCTATTATCAAAGATGCTTTATATAATGGTTCTTTACTGGCTAAATTGATGGAAGGATAAAAATTTGTCAAAAACTAATTAAACAAAAAATTGAGCTAACACAAGCCTCTAGAAAATATAATATCTTAAACTGTATGAAAATCTCTTAATCTATTATAAATTAAGGTTTAAGATATGTTAACAAGTTTATTTATAACAGGCACAAATACCAATGTTGGCAAAACCATCGTTACAAGTGCCTATTACAATCACTAAATGATAGTAATTGTAGCACGATAGGTTATAAACCTATTATCAAGACAAAATTTCAAGAAACATCAATTCTAAATGAACTAAACAAAGTTACCAGTACTATTTTACAATCATCACCTATTTCTGTGACCAGCAATGAAATAAATCCAATAATTATTCAAAATAGCCAAGAGAATGAACAACTCATTGATTTCAATAAAATTAATAAAAAATAACCATTTTAAAACAAAAAGCAAACATATAATTATTGAATGCTGTGGTGGATGGCGTCATCTACTTAATCAACAAACGTTTTATTCTGACTGGGTGATCCAAGAGAAAATTCCAGTTATTTTAGTTGTGGGTATACAACCAGGATGTATTAACCATGCTACCTTAAAGCACATATCATTATTCAAGATGGAATCATTTTAGTTGGCTGGATAGTAAATCATATAATCCTGGCTTAACGTGTTACACACGAACTATAGTTAAGTTACAGTGTCATATACCAGCACCTAAACTAGGAGAGATCTTTTATTTATTATGGCCAGAAGAGCGGGATTTAACTAAGTATGTAAATAAAAATTTATTAAAATACAGAATAAAACACAGCGAACAATAAAAGAGAAAGAGTGCATTTAGGGACACTCTTAATTCAATACACATTACTGATGCAGTAAACGGATAAAAACAATTTTAAAATTATCATTTTGACAACGGCCAACAACATTAACTTTAGTTCTATCTACTTGTTCATCCGACATAATTTCAAGTTTAAAAGCATCTAAGGAAGCGCCATTTTTAACAATTTTTTCCGTAATATCTTGTAACAGCTTCAGCTTCATAAGAAGATGAGGCTGATGCCATAGTTGGTAACATTTAAAACGTATTTAAGGAAGTATAGGTTGTCCCGTATTATTGTCCAAACAACGTTTAGTCTTAGGTTCCCAATAAGCATTCAAATTTCGGCTTTTATAACAAGCTTCACTATCATTAATTGCTTTATCTAATTTATCAAACTCCTTTTCTGTCCGATTATTGACTTTTTTACGTAATAGTTGTGTATCATTCCATTGCTCTTTCTGTTGGCGCGCCTGTTCTTTAGTTAAATCACTGTTACCATCATGAACATATAATTCTACCTCAGAAGCAACTCCTATAGATATATAAGATATCAATAAGGCTAATATTGATAGACTTTTAAACATAATTTACCACCTTCTTTTTAGTACAAAAATTTTTGTACTAGTTGAATAGAGCTACATTATAACAAAATATATTTAAAAATTATCATTATCATCATGAAATTCTTTATATATGCTTAGGTCAGCAAGAGATTGACAAACAGGCATTATTTCTAGAATATTAACATGAGCAGAGGTAAGGTTGAAACTCATAAAACTGCTTCAGCGATATCTTCGGGTGTTATAATTTGTAATTTCATTATTCCCGCTTTTATTAAAGGTCGGTGGATTGTTACTAATATTTATGGCATTTCGGTAGAGAAAATCACGGCTTATTGTCTTGAGAAAAAGAAAGCCGATGATCATCTATTAGGTGATACTATTCGGATTAATAATGAACAGATTAAAGAGGCTAATTTTTTTCCGTTTAAAACTGAAACAGGCATAGCTGAAAACACTTTTTGGCAGGCATGCAATTTGATTTATATTGATGAAGCGTGGTGTATCTGGGAAAACAATAAAATACCGGAACAGCATCGTTCATTTATTGCCGAACATGGCCATTTTGTTAATTCACAAGGTGTAACCTGTGATTTAGTGTTATTAAATCAATCGGTTGCCAATTTACCTCGTTTTATTAAAGACCGCATTGAGATTACTTAAAGAATGACCAAACTGGTGGCGTTAGGATTACGTAATCGCTATCGAGTGGATGTTTATTCGGGGATTAAACTGTTTAAAAATAATCGTACTTCATATTATCAATGCAGTTACGACAAGGCGATTTTTCCGCTTTATTATTCCTATGAAGGTGGGCAGGGAACAAGAGCAGGTGGTTGATAAGCGCCAGAGTATTTTCATTCAAAGCAAATTCTGACTGTTGTGAACCAACCCGGGAATCTTGGAGACTAAATAGTCAGTCAAAAGATAGGAGAGCTTTCGCGCTATCGCTTCCAAAATAGACTGTAACCCCGATACGTTGCGTACCTGGATACGTCAGTA
>DAYVGO010000077.1:0-15515 GCA_045399315.1 Arsenophonus sp. | reverse complement strand
CCAAACCAGTTATGGGTAGCAGATTTTAGCTATGTTAGCACCTAGCAGGGCTTTATCTATGTGACTTTTATCATAGATGTCTTCATCAATATGATTGTGGGCTGGTCAGTCTCTTCAACAATGAAAACTTCCCTGCTACTTAATACTTAATGCCTTAGGCAGGCGTGGGTTGTGTTACTCAACCAACTAGGGGCAAATCCGGTTTGAGCTTTATCGCAATTTCGTTTTTATGGTTTGAAGATGACGGGCAATATTGATAGTGACGTTGTCACGATCTATTTGGGAGGGGTGAAATGAAAAGGGCATGAATAGGATCATTTTTATCGTTTAGCACCTTATTTGTTAGCTAAAGGGGTGATGATAGAACTGGATAATATACCCTTACCTAAAGCCTTAAATGTGCTGTATATGCAGGTTTTTGAGCGTCCTTTTATGTTATCGCCTGAATTGATAAATGCCCCTTGGTAAAGTGACTTTTCGCATTACGCCAGACATTGATGAACGGGATTTTATTAAGCGTTATCTGAATAATTTGCAGATTGCTATTCATGAACGTAACGGCATTGATTACTTAGCCCCTTTTACGACCAAAACCCCGACGGTATTATGGGAAACCTATGTTTATCAACCACGTTATCGTTCAGTCGAATATTTATCAGATTTATTACACAGCCAGTTTGACGGTAATTTTAATGTCCTCGTAATGGTTTTTCAGTCGGTCAGATTGCACCAGAAAAGGTCGTCTCCGGTACTGCTTCAGATTTCTTAAACCGGACAGGTGATTATTGGTTTATTATGGTACTAAAGCTGATATCGCAAGATTAAAAGTATATTATTACCTAAAATTGATACTGTGATTGATGAAGTAGTGGTTTCTACTTATGTATTTGAAGTGCAAACCGCCGAGCGTAACGGGTCAGGCGGCTGCTAAATTAGTTTCTGGTAAATTTAATATTGGTATCGGTAAAGAAGCGGGAATTGACGGTACTTCACGTCCGGTTAGTATTGTTTGCCTTCATAAATACCACCAGTTCTGATTTTGAGTCGCATCATATCATATCAGGAAAACCCGCTTCTTTGCATAAGCATAGCAATTATGCTGTATCATTATAATTTTTTTCAGGTATTGGGAATAAGTTAAGGCAAGATCCTTCGTTAAGTAACCATTCATCTAGTTCTCTAACATAATTACTTCTACAGTTATTAGTCCAGTGTGATTATTTCATAGAATAATCTGTAATTTTCTTAGTTGTTCTTCGAATAATATACTTTGGGGTTTTGAAATTCTTTTTTGATATTTCAAAAAAGTTATTATGTATTGCCGCTAATCAAAATTCGCATAATATATATTATGTTAAATATTATCACCCAAACGCTAAATTTAAGCTTATTAAAATACAAATCTATAAACCACCCAGCTAAGTTTACTAGTTTATGCCCTCCTAACTCGCTAACTATTTAACCATGTGTAATATAAAAATTGGAAACATAAAATATGTTTCCAATCAAATTGCATAATAATTAAGAAACTTTTTCTTTCTTTTCTTTTAAGGCAACTGAATTAGAGGCATCAATTTTTTGATGTTTTTTAGGTTCTGGTAGATTATTGTGTTCCGGTATTTTTTTATTTAAGTCGACCGTGATTTTTTTCGATATACCGATAAAGAAGCCACCATCCTCAATTGATAGATTTTCGCTGTAAATTTCACCTTCAATTATGCCATTTTTTTGAATTTCAATTAAGTTAGATTCAACTCGACCCTCTATCTTACCATCTATAATCGATTTTTTGGCTAATATACTACCGGTCACCATGCCATTTTTTGTTACAATAACTGTATTTTCCTTACATAATATGTTGCCAATATATTTACCATCAATAAGGATGTCTACATCCGAGACAATATCTCCGGTGAAACAAGTTGCAGAGCATATAATGGTTTTGTTGTCATTTTTATTTTCAAGATTATTTTCTTTGCTTTCTTGGTTTTTTGTACTTTCGACTTCCCGTTTCTTAAACAAAATATTTCTCCTAAGATAATAGATAATTAAGCAAGCTAGAGACTATCCCGCTACTAAAAAACCCAAAAGAAACCAGTAGAATACATGATGATGGAAAAGCACCACGCAACAATTGCTACGTTGATTAATCGCACATAGTCCTACACCAGATTTTAATTAACTAGCACAGTATTAAATGCAGAATTTATGATGCGTAGAATGAAAATTTTTTTGTTATCTCCATATAATTTAAGTCATGAATTGTTTTACTTTAATTTAAAGTGGATGTTAGTGTTAAAGTTTTTACTATTTTTGGTTGATTATTATTTAATCTGTTAATTGTTTTTTAAATTAAATAATTTTTTATGTTTTTATATTATAAAATAAACATGGCTATTTTATAAACAAAATAAATAACATTTTTTTGTCCGTTATAAAATAGGTAAATTGCAACAAAATTAATCATTATTAATGATATTGGTTATATATAGTGGTATAGTAATGAATTATCAGCTAGAAATGTTGACCTAAGTTACAATTTTCATGCTTTTATTCTAAAATAGAGAAAACATGAATTACACTTATATTGCTGCAGTTAATTTTTAATATTACAAATGGCATCTGTTAGTATTTGATAACATTATAAGTGTTATTTTGTTATTATTATATAATATTTTTGATAAATGTTTTAAAGTAGTATTATTATATTAATAAGTGATTAATCTTATATATGTTAGCCCCTTTTCGATGTTATCTCATTTTTAAAAATAGCTTTAATTATTGCTTAATTTACATTGATAATCTTGAATTGCACCAGCTGAACCGAGATTAAGATCGAGTAATTTTAGTCGATTTGCTAATAAAATAAATTCGTTTTTTTGACTGCTAGGTATCATAGCTAAGCCATATATGTAATATATTGATGATTATTAATTTTTTCTTTTAAGGGTTGCCAGCTAGCAGTTATAGAATTCTCATTTTTCCTAATTATTTGATAAATTTCAGGTTTTAAGCAAGCTAAATGAATGTGTAATTGCTCTTGCGTGCAGCCATATTTTGAATTTATAGCAAGAGAAAGAAACTGCTCGTTAACATAGGACTTACCACTTCTTGGAATACCCACATATGCTGAAATCGCCATATCTCACCCTATTATCTGAATACAACGCACAATAAAACGGGTCAGATAAGCGGAAATCACAATCTTAATCCCCCGTTATCACCGCAAACAGATTCATGAAATACCAGACACTATCGGGAAGCTGGCTAATCAAATCGGGTAAATTGGTGCCAGTAGCACAGGGACAAATTCAGTGACCACTAGAAACAGGGCTGAAAACACGATAAATTTAATCACCAGTGTTCTAAAAACAAATCTCATCAAGACGTCAAATGCTGATACAATCAGAACATACATGACTAGTCCCCCCTAAGAAGACAACACAATCCCTAACCCCATAAATGACCAGATAATTATTGAAAATAGGGTTAACAAATCACGAATGTTTTCAAACAAGGCATAATGCGCATCAATCACAAAACGACACTCAAATATTTCAAAAGTCGCTACAGGATATTGTGCTGCCCTTCAGGTAAACTGAAATTTTTTAAAAAGGAAAGAGATTTTGTAATGGTGATAAAATAGACTCTGCTGTCGGTGAATCTAAATCAGGCTCACTATTATCTGGATGTGATAAATCCATCCCGTTATCATTCCCTTTTGAACCGGAGGATTGCCCCGAATTTGAAGAAGAGCCAGAAGATGAACTTAAACCCGATTGACTTATTCCCGATGAGGACGAGGAATGACCACTGGTGCTACCACCACTTGACGACGATAAATCAGAATGAGAAGAACTCGGCTTTGCTGAATGAGAATAAATTGCCTGACTAGTCTTATCAAAACCACAAAAACTGCCAGGACACTCTGGCTCACTAACTGGACGGATTTCTTCAAAATATTTACCACTATCAGGTAAAGGAATGTAATTTTGATGTTGAGATTGTGGGGAAGTTGCCTGATGTAATTTAGTATGACCATATTCAATGGCATGTTGTACTAAAGAACCTTGATTATCAAATGGCGCAGGTTGTTGAGGATCAACTTTTTCATCAAGCTTATCATCAACAACAATTACTGTTGCTTCCCATGTAGCAGAGTAAACTTTATCACTATCATAAACAATAACGTCCGTTGCTTTATATTGACAACCTTAAAAAATAAAACGATCACCCTTATATTTAAAAACCTTATCAAAAGTATCACCTATCGAAGATTTTTTTCACAAAGATTCTTATCTGACATATCATTATCTTCAACTGATTTATCAAAATTAGGATTTTCAAGAACCGAAACCGTATAAAAGCCTGCTCTTTCTAAGCCATCACCTAAACCACCTATACCAATACCCACATAATCAATCCGAACATTATTAAAAATACTCACATCAGAAACCGATGTGATTTTTTTAAATTTACAAGAACCCGAAGACATACAATAAATGACTCCGTTATTTTTGTCTTCTCATTCTCAAATGCTCGTAATACTATTGAATGTCTAAAGGGATCCTCATAATGTTTACTATGGTCGTAAGCATAAAAAGGATATTTGTTAGACAGTGTATTATTAACGTCAATAGAATTTTCGCTTACCGAAACAGGATAAAAAATAGATAAGACGGAGATAAACAAAAAATATATAAATCCAACCTTTGTATGACTGTCCAAGCACATAACAGCCCCTACAAAAAACACAGAAAATAAAATCTGATTATCAGTATGATATAAAGGGGCATTAATTTGCCCCTCTCCCTATTCCGCACCACGTACCGTACGTAAAACCCATTTAACTCCTGCTGTCCCTGCATAAACAGCAATAAGACCTTCCTGCAACCACTAAAATACCGGTCACCACAGAATCAAAATGAAATGAATTAGTTAATTTAATGTAATCAATGCCTGTACTAGCAGGTGGATCTGAAAATACCAATCCAGAATTAATAGCACCAAATAAACCAATACCAATACTTAAATATAAAGCGTGTATATTAAGTTTGTTAAAAAACTTATCTAAACCTAATTTAGTCAATATAATTAAACACCTTTAAACATATTAATTGCTGCACTAAGACCTTTGGAAAATAACCAAAGTCCGATTACCGAGGTAAAAGGAATCCTCCAAAATTGTGCCGTGACTGAATAATCATATTAAGGAGTTCCTAATATCACAACTCTTTTACAGTCAATGCAATTGTCTGGCAGTCATTCGTTACTTTTGAACAAATCTCACCCATAATATTATTTTTCTGAGCAGCCATAGCGATTACCGATTCCACTAAATCAAGAAATATTCCAACGTCATGACCCGTTAAAGGTTGTCCCGTCTGTTTATCATGATATCTGAACGAACGTTCAAAACTGGAAATACGGCAAACTAATTCATTGACTTCTGAATCAATATCACCCCTAAATGTCGTTTAGAACAAATTTTAACTACGGACGGTTTAGAATAAGGGGCTAACGCGGATAAAATAACGGTGGTATAAACATGTCCGTTATTAGAGATACTAACACGGGTGACTTTTCTAGTAATCCCCGTTTGATATCAGGGCAATGCAGCCATAATGTTCACCTTTCTTAATTTAAGCATTTACAACTTGTTTAAATTCATAAACATTATTTTGACGTTCAAAGACACTAACTGGCTCCACATACCAGCCAGGTCGTTGTTGAGAAAAATCGATATTGATAACTTTATATAAGGGAATAAGGTTAGATTTATCGCCTGTGAGATTTTGTAATTGTGATTTGCTGATACCAATATCTGTTAATAACATTAAATATCAATCGCTTGTCATTTAAAATCGCAAACTGATTGAGCAACACATCATCATTGGGATTAACCCATAACTTTTTTGTATTTCATCAAAACGCTTGCCAATTCAGGCGCTTATAATAAATACACCATTCCTTGTGTTTAGATCCGTGATTAAAATAGACAGTCGATTCATGATCGTTTGATTTCATCACCTTGATTTGTCCATGACTAGTATTTTTCAGATAAGCGATAACTTGTTTGTAAATATTTTCGGTTGGTAGTCTTGCTGAAAAAGTCGTATAAATTTCAGAAACTTCTGTATTTTCGCCACATCTAACAGATTAAAAAGATGTGGCATAGAAACCGCCAAATCAGTTATCAACTCCAGACCACATAACGTAATATCCGTTGAACCAAACACATTATGACCCTGCAAAAGTTCTGCGGGTGAAGCTTTAAGATTGCTAAATTAAGTGGTATTATGTTGTCTGCTCGTGATGTGGAATTTGAAATAAAAGGGGATTTGTATATTCAGGGATTAACCCATCCTTTTGAATCGCTCCCTACGCGCATTTTGCAAGTTTAGGCATGAAAATTTATCAGGGAACACATTTAATTTTTCCGTGTGTCAATCTGCATAAAATTGATACATCCTCTCCCATACTCCATATCATGAGATGTTCTAACCACATACTCATCTTTAAATGGAATTTGAAGTTCAAGAAGATCAATCATAATGATCGCTATATGAATAGCAATAGTGATTATATATAGTCAATTGTCTTTAGATAGTCAACTTATTATTCATAAATAAGTTATTATTTCTATAAGTAACTCATAAGAAAGAATTTTTATTCTATAGGTGAACAAGAAGAGAAACTGTAGGAATGATGAGGAAAGAGTTAGCCGAAAAAACACAAATATTATTCTTTCAATTATCCAAAATAGAAAGAAATGGAAAAAATATTACTATTCAATCAGTTGTAACAATTAGAACTGCTTTAAATTGTTCAGTCGACGAGCTTATCTATAACAAAAAATCGACTGACACTAATTATTTGGTAAAAGTAATAAATAACCTGCCATTAGAGGATCAAGAAGTAATCAAAAAGATAACTAAAGGTATGAGCCTAATAAATCAAGCTGAAGAAATATTAAATAAACGTCAATAAAAACACCTAAATATGTAAAATACTATATTAATCGTAGTCTGTCATCATTTTGGTATTAGCAAATTATAACCAAAATCGATTCAACCATAGGTTCGCACAATAACATTGCATGTAAATAGCCACCGTCTGCGAGGAATGATTTTCGCAGACGGCTATTCAACATAACTGTGTTGGACATTATGCGAATATTAAGTAACTTGGTCAAAGAGTTAATCTTTCTTTAAGAAATTGTAATAGAAAAAATGTGTATAGCATTAAAAAAATAAATTATACTTAAATCTTAAGCTATCAAACTCATGAACATAACCAAAATAAAAGGAACTTAAATATGTCTATCAAAATAAATGATACAACCAATATTATTCATTAATAATAATGTTATTAATTTAAAAGAAAATAATGAAAACAATATATTATTCTATATAAAAAACTTTTTCTATCAAATACTAACCCTTGGATTGAAAAGGTCTTTATATGAAGCAAGAGCAGAAAAGAAAAAAGAATTATTTAATATGGACCTTCTCTGTATTTAAAACTATTGCCTTTTCTTTTGGTGATATAAAAAAGATTACTGGAGAGATATGTATTTTTCTCCTTGTGGAAAATATAAGATACATCAATGTAAATATAAAATATATATTAGTAAATTAAACGGAGAAGGCGATGAAATTATTAATTCACGTATTGAACGGGCCAATCTTAATAAAAAAGAATATCTTGAAAACTTCAAAGAAAAATTCTCAGAAATTAGAGAACATACTGACTATAAAAAAATAATAGATAATAATTACAAAATCATAAGTGAATTAAGATATTGTAATATCAATTTATTATCAAATTTTAAAAAAATAGCTATTGGCGACTGAACGTAAAAATAAGATTTCCTTTTTGTAGAACCCCAAAAGCAAATAACAAAATCGTGATAAATCTGGTCATCATTTTTTACGGCTGATTAACTCAAGGATGAACAATTAGAGTTATTTATATTCATGTTATCAAAGCCTTTGAGATGTTTGGATAAATTAGTTTATTGCCGGGGTAATAATCATTAAATTGCTAACCTTAAGTTTTTCCTTCCCTATGTATATATAACAAATTAATATGTCGCCAATGCCGGCGAGATAGCGTATGTGGGCTATCTCGGATGATACAAGGAAGATCCTGCCAAAAATCCGACTGCGAGCTTATAAAACCGGCAGCGTGGCTAAAAAACAACTTCCCATTATAGCTTGAGTGCAAAATAATCCATTTAGGTTACCACGCCTCCCTGCTCCATGCGCTTCAAGAGTTTAAAATCCCTAGCAGTTAAATTGTCTATATTAACTCCTTTATAGGTTAATTTTTCATCCACCAATTAGGGGTATCACCTGATATCGCAGCATGCCATCTTTTGTCATAGTATTTTAAAATTCAGACCATAGTTCAAGCCGGAGCAGACTGACTATGGGGACAGTGAATTGTTAAAGCTGGCATGAGAGAACTTCAAAAGCCGGCATTATACGTAATCAATTAGAGAAGGATTATCAAAATGACTACATCACTTAATACTTACTCCAGAGCTTTTCAGGCCCCAGATAACCTGGCTTTTGCTGCAAGCAATTATGATAATTCCACTATGGCAAAATTTGCCAAGTGTGCTATCGGTATTCTCACCTTAGGTATGGGATATGGTATCCTCTATCTTATAGAACGCTACTCAAATGTAAATCCTAAAATTCAGCAGTTTTGTCATAACACCAAAGTTATTGCGAATGAATTATCACAGGCAATTGAAGATGGTAAAGATAATATAACAGTCACTTTAGATAATGGTCAGCAATTAACTATTCAACAAGACGGTTGCAATTTACTGTTACTATCTCAAGACGGACAGACACAAATGTTGAATGAAATGAATTTGGAAAAACTTTATAACAAAATCATTAACGACATGCAGGCCAATTCTGGAATCTATGGAATAGAACTATCTAAAGAAGTTACTGTTAATGGTTCATCAGAACCGCTAACTATATTAGAATTAGTAGAATTATTCACTAACAAAACATCTTATGATGATTACTTATTGTTAAGAAAATCACCAAGTGGAAATTATTTTTACCTGGCTAAAAAAGAAGAAGTGAATGAATCCGACAGATTACAATCTCGTGCAAAACAAGCAGCTGAATCCATTGGGGGTATGCTAGGAATAGATATTGACCAAAACTTCAGTGTTGCTGACTTATGTAGAGAAATAAAATCACGACATATCCCTGTATCTCCTGAAATCAATCAGCCACACGCTTTTAATACACTTGTATGTAGCACCCCAACGGAGGTTACCATGCGTTGGATAACTACATTAGATCGGGCCTTACAAAATGCCGCTAATCCACAGCAGCAGGAACTCATAACACATTTGTTACAAGCTCAAAAAAATCGCTGGTTGACACATGATATGAGTTTGGAAAAAACAGTAAAATCGCTTATCGATGACAGTAATACACTGCGTAATCATGGATTAAACCATTTGGCAGATCGGGCGTATTGCAAAAATTCTACTGAGACGGACTTAGTATCTCTTTTACCAGGCAATGAAAAAGATCTTCCTTTGACCCGCCTACACGATAATATCTATGGTCGATATTTTGAATCAGTATGGATTGGAGAGCTTGTCAATAATCCACCTCAAGAGGTGTTGGCAGCAATGCATTCTATTGGAACTGGCATGGCTGATTTACTAGAAAAACAAACCACGAATACACAAAAAAAGGTGATCAATTATTTAAAATACCGTGTTAACAAAGATCCGCGCTTTTGGTTTAATCAAGTGGAAGGAATTAGCCAATTTCCTAAATTGGAGTGGCCAGCCTCGAAAAAATTACTTATGGAATTATTACGCAATGAAATAACCAGTGGATTTCAAAGTATTGCCATACCCTATTTATCCGTTAAAATGATTAATGGATTTAGCCAAAAATGCGACATGGCTAGTCCCCAGTGGAGCTGGCTCAAACAGATTAATTTGAATTACAATTACGTACTTAGTCCACACCGAGGACGCACTGAAGTCTCACAACCTCAAAACGGCAAAATCCCTAACATCCCAAAACATGCTGTTTCTTCTGCTGCAGGCATAACTCTAAGACATCAACCAAACGCAGTATCAGAAAGTTGGATGACCATAACAGATAGACCTGCATTGCATTATAAACCTGAAATACAAGCCCCAACAATTCCTATTCTTAAGGCACTGTTAAACGGGGTCCCCTTTAGTGCAGGGATATCTGGCTCAACGAATATCATGCTTGGTATAGTATCTTATTTACAGAATGAGCAAAAACGAAATATTGATTCTAAGTCTGCTCTGCTGGGCACCATGATGTTTATGACTTATGATGGCGGGCACTCACTGCACGAAGCTTTATGGACTGCTAACCAATTTGGACCAAAAATTGGACTTGACTTTAGTACACAACTAAATGAGGAGGCAGTAGAGCTAGATCCATTAAATTTTGTTGCCGATTATCAGCTGTTCGCCAATATGTATAAGAATACCGGCTGTGAGGAAGCCATGACTCATTCAATGTCTCTAGCTTTTGAAAAGACGATAGCGCATTGTAAAACATTAGTAGACGATAATGTCTATAATTAATGTTTGGATGACATTAAAATCTAAATAATTTTGCAGAATAGTAAATATCATTGATGGTAACAATATCCCCTGCTAGGCGAGCATAGGTTGCTGCACACATCATAAAAACAAACCAGCGATCAGTACATGGATTGTATAGATAGTAAAGCAATACTCGAGTAGCAAGGTAGTTTTCTACCGATACTATTCTGTATTTTATTATCACAAGGCATAGTCAGGTATTTATCAATCAGCTGGAACATCCGCCATTCATGACCATATAAAAAATAAGTGAAGAAAAATCATGAAGAAAACATACATAGAATTGAGAGTAAATTAGGTATTTATAAATTTTATCTAATCTCAGATAATCTTAAAAAAGCCATTATTTTTCCATATCACTTAACATTTACTTTCTAAATCAAACAATTTATCCACAATAACTTTTGAAGTTAATAAAATCTGTTAACTCAAAACTATATAAATGATAATGAACGGATTTAGATCATGATTAACATTAATAATACTATTTAGCCTGACAAAGTGGCTAATTCGATTGAATTTCTATCCTTATCAGAGCCATACCCATCAAATCACTGCCCTATTAACCAAACACCTCTGCCAGATGTGAACGATATTTTTTGATATAATGCGCAACATCTGGTGATTTAATCACATCGTTAATAATAAATGTTGATAAAGGTTCCATACACAGAAATTGATTAGCTTTATGAAAAGTAAATAAACGTCATCTACCCCCACAGCATTAAAAAACTGCTTTTCATCGGTAAAAGCTTCTAAAGGCGTATTCCAGGTTAGTGATAACACATATTTCTTGCCTTGAATTAATTCACCCGAACTATATTTCTTACTGGCATCTGAGTGGCTACGCCCATCGCTGGCATACAATAAACCATGCCCTTCGGTAAAACTTCATCCATATATTTTTTTACCGTCCAAGGGGTACCCATCCACCACTCGGCATCTGCCAAATAATAATATCAATGGGGCAAAAAAATTTGTATGCCCTGATAGTCAATTAAATCATATACTAACTAAAGTGCGAAAAATTTCTTACGTGATTTAGGTCATGATGTCAAAATTGTCCATACTGATAATCAATATAATATTAAAGATGAAGTGCAAAAGTTTTTCTGGCTGATAATTGGTGTACTACTCATAATAACCTCTAGTTAAACGCTTTGTAATTATAATATGCTGAAGGAAAGCGTGCTGAAATGACTTAAGTGTATAAAATTATTTGCCTATATAATAATCAGCCTAATTGCTAAAATCACCACTAAACAAATGGTATTATTTTTATGTGTGGCTAAAAATTAATTTTAAAGTTAACTAATTTAGCCTGTCTAAGCATTAGTAACTGTGGGTAGGAATAATATTAATGAAAGCAAATTTTGAAGCATTGATAATTTTCGTGTCAGTAAAAAAACTTGGAGTCAGTTTACTTAATCATACCAATCGTCAGCTCAGTTTAACCGACGAAGGTAAACATTATTTCAACCATATTCAGCCTGCTCTTCAAGAAATGAAGGCTGCAGAAAATGAACTAATGGAGTCTAAAGACATGCCAAGTGGTTTACTACGTATCGATGCTGCAACTCCTGTGGTATTACATCTACTAATGCCATCCGTGCAGGCAACTTAACTGATTCCAGCTTGGACTGAGCCTGATTCCCTTAATACCTGGCCAATCTCTGATAAAAGCGGGCAACTACATATGATAATAAGCAGTCTTTCTTCTAATAGTGGCTAAACTCTTAAGTAACTCTGTTTAACCGGTAATGACATAGCCCTGCCTGTCCTATTTTAGGATCGATAATGAATTGCTAGTGGTGAATTTATTGAATTATTCGGCGAAAAATGTTTACCAATTGCCATGCCTTTTAATGCAGTCTATTACAGCGATCAGGCTGTCAGTATATGGATACGAATATTTATTGATTATTTGATTGAATATTTAAATAGCTTCCACAGGAGCTAAAATAAATCAATATCTTATAATGCTGACAAGAAAATTTAGTTATCCCACTCAGGAGCCAATCCTTCGGGACTAACCAGACGTTCATTACGATCAAGTGTTGCGATTATAGCCATATACTCTATATCCAGTTGTAATTCAACCGCTTTTAAGTTACTGGCTAAATTTTCACGTTTAGTTGAAGACGGAATCACACTATAACCGAGCGCCATCGCCCAGGACAATATCACCTGTGCAGGAGTGGCTTGATGTTTTTCATTTGTCTGATTGATTTTAAAGCACTTTACCATAAGTGATTATTATATAAGAAGTAATATGTATTCCCTGTTTTTTGCCCAGGCGGTTACATGGCCATTTTGTAAATATGGTGATAGTTCAATCTGATTGGTAACAATATGTTCTATTCCAAGAGCGGCTATAGCTTGTTGCATCAAATTAATGGTAAAGTTCGACACACCAATTTTACGTGTTAACCCCATTTTTTTGGCTGCTAATAAAACCACCATACTTTCTTTATTTAACACTACGACGTTATTTGGTGATAATGAAGCTGAAGTAGGGTAAGCGATAGAAGAGAGGGTGGTACCACGTAAAGATATCTATATCACCACAAAAATATGGACAGAAAATCTAAGTAAAGAAAAATTAATTCCTAGTCTCAAACAAAGTTTAACTAAACTAGGCACCGATTATGTGGATTTAACTTTAATTCATTGGCTATCATAAAGTTGTGCCGTATCAATTGCCCGATATCCCAATTCAAGTGCATTCTTTATCGATGAAATTACAACATCACCTTTAAGATGAAAAGTACCTAATCCAAAAGCAGGAACTGACATAAAAACCTCTCAGCATTAAATGTATGAATGGTTATTGTTAAAAATTTATGATTAACAATAAAGTGTAAGATTGGTACAAATTTTTTGCTAATTGAGCAATAATGTAAAATCAAGCGTTATTTTTATAACGTATTTTAAAATCCATATTTGATTACATTAATTAGTATTTTATCAATTAAAGTCCCTTTTAGGGTATGTTAAATAATAAAAAAATAAAGCTATCATAATGTGCTAATATATATTCATAAATACCATTTTAACATTTTAATATGCTTAAATGAGGATACTATGAGTATATTTAAAAAATCAGCTGCAGCTATTACAGCAGAGTTAGGTGAACGTTTGAAACAAGCTCGATTAAATCGAGACTTAACTCAAGCTGAAGTTGCTGAACTTGCCGGCCTTAGCCGAAAAACCGTTCTAAATGCGGAAAAAGGTAAAGCCCAATTAGAGATCTTCGTCGCCATAATGGCGGCATTGAACTTACTTGAACAATTGGATCTGTTTTTGCCTAAACAGGACATCTCACCGATCCAACTTGCTAAATTACAAGGTAAAAAAAGACAACGCGCATCTGGCCATAGAAAAAATAATAGTGAGGATCTAGCAGAATGGTAATGGAAGTTATCAATGTCACCTATAAACAACATGAAGTGGGAGCAGTAAGTTTTGACACTAATAAAGGTTTAGGGTTTTTTGAATATGATGCCGGCTTTATAAAACACGGGATCGAATTATCACCATTGAAAATGCCATTAGCCAAGCGAATTTATAGTTTTCCGGAATTGGATTTTAATACCTTTAAAGGGTTACCTGGCTTAATTGCTGACTCGTTACCAGATGACTTTGGTAATGCGGTACTCAATGCTTGGGTTGCCACAATGGGTAAATCGCTTGATAACATTACACCATTACAACGACTACAATATACGGGCAAAAGAGGTATGGGCGCACTAGAATATGTGCCAGCAACTAGAATAAAAAGTCTTAATGCCTCACAACAAATTGAGATCAACTCCCTGGTGGCTATTACCCAAGAAATTCTCGATTCACGGCAAAATTTTACAGTTGAGTTGCATAAAAATGGCCAGGAAGATCGCGAAGCAATGATGGCGCTACTTTCAGTTGGCATGAGTGCTGGTGGAGCAAGGCCTAAAGCCGTTCTCGCTTTTAATCAAGATTTCACTCAAGTTCGTTCGGGACAAACTAATATTCCGCCAGGTTTCACCCATTATCTAATAAAATTTGATGGTATTAGCAAACATAACAAAAATCAGGAAACCTTTGGTGATCCAATCGGTTTTGGTGCCATGGAATATGTTTATTATTTGCTAGCAACTCACTGTGGCATAGAAATGATGCCTTGCCAGTTACTCGCTGAAGGCAATAGACATCATTTTATCACCCAGCGCTTTGATCGTTTTGGTAATAAAAAACGCCATGTACAAACATTAAATGGTATTGCCCACGTTGATTATAAAAAACCGGGTTCCTTCTCCTACGCTGAGCTATTCGGTGTTGGCAGGCAACTAAGACTTTCAGCGAAAGAAGCTAAACAGTTACTAAAAAGAATGAGCTTTAATATTATTGCTCGCAACCATGATGATCACTCAAGAAATTTCGCTTTCATGTTAAAAGGCGATAAGTGGATGCTAGCTCCCGCCTATGATTTAGCTTATAGCTACAAACCCGGCAGTAAATGGGTAAACTGTCACTGGATGAGCTTAAATGGCAAACGTGACAACTTTTCTCGCCAGGATTTTTACTCATTAGAAAAATTAAGTCCCCTATTTGGTCGGAAAATGATCAACGGCATTATTGATGAAACGATAGAAAAAGTTTCTGATTGGAAAAAATTGGCTACTGAGTTTGAAGTACCTAATTCACTAATTCAGGAAATCGACGCAAATTTGCGATTAAACATTTAATATTGGCACCATTTGCCAGTCCAATAACTTTGAACCAACCCGGGAATCTTGGAGACTAAATAGTCAGTCAAAAGATAGGAGAGCTTTCGCGCTATCGCTTCCAAAATAGACTGTAACCCCGATACGTTGCGTACCTGGATACGTCAGTA
>DAYVGO010000047.1:0-2497 GCA_045399315.1 Arsenophonus sp. | reverse complement strand
CTGCTTGTAAACCAGTGTCAACGGATGAGTGTAGGTCATGAACAAACCCTGCAAGTTGTGTTTCACAAGAGTAGCCCTTGCGGAACCCGTGCTGATCCTGGTATATTATGTTGTGGCTTTCTAAGTATTGTGGGTATGCGCGACTCTCGCGCGTCCCTTGATATGTTTTTCCCGCATAGCTCCCTTTTCCTGCAATCCGGCTTCGCCACGTGGCCTGCGTGATGCCTGCGGCAGTTGGTCTGGTTGAGGCGTAGTACGAGAGATGGCGCGAATGTTGTGCTGCTAATGCCGCCTCCGGTGGGGTTACTTAGGCGCCGGAAAGAAAGGCTCTTCCTCTTGGGTTGCGGGACGGCGAGCGCCGCGGACGTCCTGCGCGGGCGCCGATCCATGCTTCTCTCGCGTGGCCACCTTCGAATGCGACACCGTTTGCGTGACCGTACACGCGAACGACCAGGCGTTGGGATCCAGCATGAGGCAAACATATTTGCTCGCTATCTGGTCGTGGCGAGTCGGACTTCCTAGATTTGTCGCCCGCACATCGGCATGTTTTGTGGATAGCAACTCGGCTAGCAGGCATTGATCTGTGAATGGTGCAATAAATGCCCTTGTGATTGTTTGCACTACTGTGTTGTTGTTCCTTTGTCCCAAGAGCATGGTGTGAGAACCCCACAGTATTTGGCAATTTGGGAGTTAATGACATGTTCCATGACCTTGCATATGGTACTTGTTAGCGAAATAGGTCTGTAGTTGCATGGTGAAGAACGGTCGCCCAACTTGAAAAAGGGTGCTAGCTACCTTGGCTATTGGTGCGACCATGGCTATATTGGCTACCTTGACGAGGGATATTGGCGGATCACGAGGCAACATGCGACAACTTTAAAATTAAAGTGGCGACTGAGTCGGCGTTATTTACCACTGAAATCATTACTTAAATATAAATCATAATGATCTGCAATTGAAAGAGAAGTGAAAATAGTTTTTGGTATAAAAGAGTAGTTGTATATTCAATATTATTTGACAATGAAGAGAATGCTAAAATTATGCAAGAATTTAAGGCATTTTACTCTACAAATGTGATGAGTTGAATGGATCAAATTGTTCTTTTCTTTACAATACATTATGGATCTTAAATAAATTTCCTAAGTAATGAATCATGTTTACCACTGTTTGTTTAAACAAACAGTCGTAATTTTTTGTATCAGTGTTAAAAGATAGTTGATGCTATTTTTTAAAATTAAGAGATAACAAAAAAATTAATTAGTGTGATCTATTAAATGAGTTATATGACAATAACAAGGATAATTAATGTTAACATTACTTGAATTATTATCATCAGTGGCTTTATTAGTATGGGGCACATATATTATCTGGACTGGTATTATGCGGGTTTTTGGTACTGATTTACGTCGAATGTTAGGACAAAGTATCGGTAAAAAGTCACAGGCTTTTTTAGCTGGCATTGGTTGCCAGGTTGTCTTTTGCGATGAGGAAATTATGAACGTCTTCGGCAATTCCTTTCAGGATGTGCCCGACTTTGTCTTTTTCAGACATTCCAGGGTCCAGCATCCTACACAGTTTTATTACTGCCTCAATTTAGGTCGTGCAGGTTTCACCTGGCACTTGCGCACATTGCAGTAGCGTCTGTTCTGCCCTTTTCTTTTTCGTCACGGAGTCGCCGAATCGCTCTTTGATTTCTGAAACAAATCTTCCCCATGTTGTGAATGTTTCCTCGTGATTGTCAAACCACAACAACTCAGTATCCGTTAGAAAGAACACGACGTTCGAAAGCTGAGAAGCGCTGTTCCACTTGTTGGTGGCACTCACCCGGTGATAATGGATGAGCCATTTCTCGACATCTTCATCCGATCTTCCGGCGAAGGGACGCGCATCTCTTGGTTGTAGAACGGAACTTGTCGGCGCAGCTGTTAGAATGGGCCGTTGTTCGTCTGCGTCGTGGGACCTATTCAACTCCGGTAGATTCGGTGGGAGTCCACCAAGGCGACGGCTCTGTCAAAGAACTTGTGGTTCAGCCTCCGTCTTCGGGTTTCGAATACCCCGCACCTCCACCACAACTGTTATGAAGATTAGAACGACAGAAAGCTGAGCTAGTTGGTATGGATTCATTATGCAAAAAAGAAGTGAGGCGTGCAGACAGGACACAATAGTAGAGAAGTGGACAGCACGAACGCCGACTATCAACTGAAGGGAGCACTGATGCGAAGAAAAGAAAGAAGACAAAACTCATCTGCGCATGCTCAGGAATGGTAATGCCACGTGTCAGTCGGGTACACGTGCCGGTCTACATGAGAGATAACTGTTAAGGCACTTAATCTCTTCCTTATGTAAAGTAATCGAAGGCTGAGTCACGCACGCACTTCCACCATTATATATATACCATGCCTCTACCATAAGACGCATATCTTCATTCTTATGCCTGTACAATATTGCGCATTCATCTAACTCAGGCGTGCAGTTACAATCTCGGCAATGTATGGTG
>DAYVGO010000015.1:0-1559 GCA_045399315.1 Arsenophonus sp. | reverse complement strand
TTACCTTCCTGAATCCCTTCTTTACGCCCTTCTTGCCTTAATGCCTGAGCAATAGTCATCAGTGCCCCCTCGTGTTTTTCTGACTGTTTGGCTATCTCAGTAATAAATTCCATTGGTTTATCTGCATTACCTTCTTGGATTAAGATAATTGAACATGGTGATAACTTGATTATCGGTATAATAATTATACAATAACAGCTTAACAATGCTATCTAATAGTTCGCTCATATCCTTTCGTCGAATATGTTGTTGTATCAAAGTTAACAAAGCCATCCGTCGGGGGTGCATGATTTCACCATAATCTAATATGGTCACATCAGCAATTCTAAACGGTTGGGGATAAATACTCTCAGCTAATTCCCTATCCCCAAAGCAATCGAGCCAATTTGTGCTATACGGGTGAGGACTTTATTCACCGCAGTAAAATAAAATTGGAACTACCGAAGGTAATTGCTTGTTTCCGGCTTCTAAATGCTTCTGCATCGCTGCCATACTATAGTGCATTAATCAATCGTCATGCCATCAACTTGTCGGATGTTGATTGATGTTCTATCAGCAAATAGATATAACCCTGCCCCTGTTTTGGTATTGACTTAATAGAAGATATCACTCTGATAGTTTTTCATCTCGCTATCAACAAATGAGCAGGACTCTACCCTAAGCCTATCCAAGTTACATAGTACCTTAATCTCATCAGGTAGCCAGATATCAAAAAAGTCTTTCGCGGTTTCTTTCTCAGTCGGAAACTTTCTAAATACCGCCTCATGTGGCATTGGGGTAAATTTTTTACTCATCCGGCATCTTCAATAATGGTTAACAAGGTATTGAATTATTACAAATAAATAAATTATATTAAATCCGATATCTGCTCATTTCTAACCCAGCTTTAGCAGGAATGCCCCTATTTGCTCCGGGGCATTTTTTATTTAATGACTCGCACTAAACCGATATTTGCTGGGTTCCTCAAGTATCACGCCTGTTTATTTGGCTTTTTTCTCTGCTTCAAAAAAACCGTAGATGATTTCTCCATTTGGAAATTGCCAAGCATCGCATAACGTTTGTGAGCCTTGCCATCCAAACCGAGCTATCTTTGTTGGATGGAATTAACCGCTTTTTGCTAGTCTTAATTTTTTCTCGCAGCATATTTTTTTCTTCCTCAAACAATGAGGCGGATAATACCTTACAGTGCTCAACGATTTCAGCAAGATTTTATTCGTCTGTGGCATCATCCAATGCGATTAACGTAGCTTCCAGTTTTGAAGAGGTAGAAGATGGCGCTTCTAGTGGTCTTTCTATCACCACTTCCGGCTTTTGTCTTAATTTTTCGGCGCGCTCACGTAGAACATCTCTGAAAGAAAGTCATTTATTCGCAACAGGAGCCATTCTAAACGGTTTTTCCACTAAATTGATCTTTGTACCTGAACGATAGCACGTGTAGGGCGTGAACGTCGCTGTTTTGCAGCTCCAATCCTAGGCAACTCCTTCTCATCTTTTATACTCCGCGCTATGTACACTCCCAGACCCACCAAATTATTCTTTTAGTACAATAATGACGGGGA
>DAYVGO010000048.1:0-1852 GCA_045399315.1 Arsenophonus sp. | reverse complement strand
AACCCCAAATATTATTCTTAATAACCCGGTTGCAATCCAGATCACGCATATTGATCCAACGATTTTGCCCGCTAATTTTTCTGCTTCTTACCGGATGATTGTATTAAATAGTTTATCTGATATTTCAAGGTAAAGCTAATGAAGCCGCCGATGATGCCTATCACTCATTCAAGGTAGGCTCAACTTTTAATCGATTTAACATTCAGACTTTAGCGAATCAATTATTCACAGGAAGACAACGCATTAAAGCTTTAGAAGATGCTTTACGTTCGCACGGGTTAATTGACTGATGCTAATAAAAGTTTTTGAGAATATCCAACAGCTATATCGGTTTTTTACGCACAAGTCCAAGGTAGGTTATGCCATGTAAAATAAAGGGTGATTATCAACTAAGAAATAATCAGGTTTATGTGGTTGTTTATGAAAGATTATGGCTGGTTGGCTTTTTTTCGGTTGAATTTATTCGTAATAAATTGATTGAAGTTCATCCAGTATTTGACCCAGGGTTTTGGGGCAAATATGCATTAGAAGCAACGAGAAAATTTTCAATATCGTTGATTGATAATTTAGGTTTCTCAACCGCTATTATTTATGTCCCAGAAAAAAACACTCTGCAGAAAAGTGGTATGTAAGTTAATGAATATGAGAAAAGTAGGTGCCATTAACGGCATTAACGGCGGGTAATCGTAAATAAATGTGATGATGTATCAGGTAACGAAAGAGCAATTAGAAGATAGGTGAAGGCGGCGGAGAAACTGGCGCTAAAGAACAGGCCAGAGCATCACATGAAGAAATATATCTTCAACGAGAACAATGGAATCAGGCTATGAAAAATATGGCTACACATATGTGGGGGTTGGTGTACCTGTATTAAATCAATTACAAAATCAAGTGTCGCCAGAAGGACAAATGCATGCACTAAATAAATTTTATAACTCCCAACTGTTTAATGGTTTATCAAGCCTACCAAGATATCAAAGTTTAAATTCCGCCGAAATCATAGGCGGTTTAGGTTCAACAAGAACCGGCAATCAATTAGCTGCTATAGCCCCCCACATCAGGACAAAACTGGTTATCGGAACAAATGCAAAATCACGGTAATTTATTAGGCATCGGTAGGAACGCTGCTACTGGACAGGCTTCTGCTGGACAAAATTACGCCAAGTTAATTATTACAGAATATTGGCACAGCGAATGCAACGGCGGTGAATCGGCCTTTTGGATGACAAAGAGCATTAAGTGATGATATGGCAGGCGCAGCAACAGGGGCCGGTATTGGTGGGCCATGGGGAGCAGTGATTAGTGGTGGCTAAGGTGCATTAGGTAGCTTATTTTATTCTGAAGTTTTTATCGCAAATTTTCAATTTGCTGGCTCACCCAGTATGCAAATATCGAATCAAACGGCAGGTTGATTAGGGTTACGAACAGTGCCTCAATATGCTGAAAAGCGAAATACGGGCGTGATGTTAGCGGAAGGTTTGGGTGCTATCTATAAAAATATACATAACAGAGACCCCGCAGGGGCGTCTGCGTAAGCAGGCGCTTGGTGTGTTGCGACACCACGTACCCGAGCACACGAGGGTTGGACCCTCCCGCGTGTAGCCGTGCGCGGCTTAGCCGTGTCCGGGGAAAGGGGGACCCTGGGGGTTGAGCCGATGCCGGGTGTTCCGACCTTTAAGGCACCCCGGCGGAGGCAACACACCTCTTTGGCCTCTGCTTCACGTAGACGGCACCCCCGGACTGACCCACCCGGGGGAAATCGGCAGTCGAATTTTCCTGTCCTCCTCTCCAATCTTCGTCTTTCTCTCTTGCCTTTTTCATCTTTCCTGTCTTCTGATCACTTCTCCTCACT
>DAYVGO010000056.1:0-1198 GCA_045399315.1 Arsenophonus sp. | reverse complement strand
TAACTTCATAGCCAAATAACGCTACTATCATGCTCATGGCTGATAGTAGCGTTCTTATCAATCAGGTGTGTCATAAATCACCAGCTATCTTATTGCTATCAATGAAAGATTTTAATCTGCTTGTTCATGATGAACAGATCAGACTGTTATGCGGCTTGCTAACCGAAGAAGGCTATCCTATCACTCAACTCAGTGACATTATTGCCGCCAGTGAACTGGTAAATCATATCACCGATTATCTGACCCGCTATAAAGATGATAAAGAGAAGATAGCCATCCTTGCCAGGTTACTCTTACAACCGTTAGGGGAATATGGTGCTAATCAAAGTGAAAAAATTTCTTATGCACGGCAGCACGCAGTGATTGCTAATTGGTTACAATATTGCTGTATTCAGTATGTCATCTGAAGCCTGGATGTTAAAACAAGTGAGTAATATCCAATCACAGGAACATTCCCTGTTCCATCATGCCAATCTACAACGTCGGTTATACAATCAGCTTAATGATCATCACACGCCTAACAAGTTGTCGGCCAAAGCCCGTATTTATTATGAAGTGCAGGTTATTAATCGCATTATACCAACCTTTATGCTGCAAATTGAGGCTAAGCAACAACAGAAAAAACTGCCCACTATGACGATAAATCATCCAGAGTGGGGCTATCTGCATGCCGGGATAACTTTATTGAACGAAAACGGTGTTGAAATTAACAACATGAGTCTGGAAGGTATTAGCAATGTCGGTATGCTACTAGCTGCACTTTTACAACAACAACTAGCCCCGGCTGAGTATAATCGATACTTTAAATTACCGGCCATGATCCATTACCAGTTAAACCGCGAAAATAGTGCTATCGCAACCCCTTTGTCAATGACGTCCGTTTATACCAGTTATTTTGATTATTTAAACCAACCGAGCCAAAACAATCCTTTTATCAAACTGATTACTTTGCTACAGAATTCGCAATCCCGACCAGAGCTTATCCGCCAATAATTAAAAGAGCACGATATTGATGAAGGGTGCCTAAATGACTATTTGTATAAAAATAGAGAGGTTGAATATCTCAATCGGTGGGATGAGAAGTCATTATTACCCAATATTGATAATGTGTTTAAACATCAGAATCAACAAATTGTTGAGCTTACTGAACAGACCGAAATGATCCTACTCCCGCAAACTTTTAATTCGCTCAGCGAAG
>DAYVGO010000017.1:0-11020 GCA_045399315.1 Arsenophonus sp. | reverse complement strand
ATTTGCATTTGCATTTGCATTTGCATTTGCATTTGCATTTGCATTTGCATTTGCATTTGCATTTGCATTTGCATTTGCATTTGCATTTCAGGCAAAATAAAGCCTATTCTATGGAATGTCGATAATTATAATAATAAAATAGCCTAACTTAATCTAATATACTAATTTTTAATAAATTAATATTTTAAAAAATTATTTAATAACTCGTGTCCTTGTTCAGTCAAGATACTTTCTGGATGAAACTGAACACCTTCAAGAGGCAGTGTTTTATGTCGAATCCCCATAATTTCATCAATATTTCCATCATGTAGCGTCCAAGCGGTAACTTCAAATGTAGCGGGTAATGTTCCAGCATCAATTACCAAAGAATGATAACGAGTTACCTGTAATGGCCGATTTAATCCTTTAAAAATACCATGCTGGTTATGATGAATCGCTGATACCTTACCATGCATCACTTCTCTCGCTTTAACAATAGAAGCACCAAAAGCCTGACCAATCACCTGATGGCCAAGGCAAATACCCAAAATTGGGATCTTACCAGCAAAATTTGATATTGCACTTAGCGAAACACCTGCTTCATTAGGTGTACATGGACCCGGTGAAATGACTAAATGTGATAACGCTAATGTTTCTATCTCCGTGATAGTTACCGCATCATTACGCTTAACTACAACATCAACCCCTAATTCACACAAATATTGATAAAGGTTATAGGTAAACGAATCATAGTTATCAATTATCAAAAGCATAACTAGCTATCCAAATGATTTTTATAGTAATAATTTCTTAATCGTGATCTTTATTATTAATGTAAATAAATAGATTATAATACCATAACAATTATAGTAGTTATTATACCATAACCTATGGGGAAAAAATAGCTTGCAAAAAACAATCAAAATGTTTCGTTTTTGTTAAATAAAAATAACAATTAGTTATTATAATAATTATAAAAAATAACTATAAGCTATTATAAATTTCATTATAATATTGACCATAAGTTTTAAATTATTCGATGTTATTTCGATAAATTTCAACAAAATACTTAGTCGCTTCATCAAATCTGTTATCTATAAGATAATTATCATATACTTCATTATAACATTTTATATTTCTTGGATTTGCCATAATTCTAATGTCTATTGCTAGATTGTTAATAATTTCTCGTTGGATTTCAATATCTTTTTGCATCACCCTCACTGGCCAAAAAACAAGAAACAAAATTTGTTTTAGATTTTATATTTGGCTTTGCTATATAAAAAATATGTCCAATTTCATGGGATAATGCATGGATAACCAAATTAGAGTGATTTAACAAACGATTTGAAATAAAAGCTGTTTTTTGCCGTAAATCCGTCACCGTTCCTTGACCTCGTTGTGCTACAATTAATTTCCAACCATTAATTTCCAATGTTTCTAACGCCTGATTTAATGTTGGTGAACTTGTTATAAGTGCTTGTGTTTTTTTTAGAAAATCGAATCTTTTCACCAGGTTTATATTTAATTTTCTTATCCATAAAATAAGTAGGCATTGGTGCCAGATTAATTAACTCCGAAAATTAATTATTTTCATAGTCTATTTTTGGCTCAGCAATATTTTCTATTAGTTTCTGGCAACTAGGTAATAGCTTAGGCAAGCAATCATTCTTTATTAGAAACAAGATAAAGATATAAATTAATAAGTTATTAAAAATTATGTTCTATTATAAAGCCGAGTCTTTTCATTAATAACAAGATAACGGAAGATTAATTCTTTTAGTTTTTTAATGTAGAAAGATGTTAAAAATAAGTTAAATTTGATAGCAGAAAGACATTTCTCTGCTATCAAATAATTTATTCTATACTGGCAGAAATAATTTTTATTTCTTGAGTGGGTACATTCTGGTAGGGACCAATATCTTTGGTTTTCACCTTGGAAATTTTGTCAACAACATCCATTCCTTTAATTACTTTACCAAAAACGGCATAACCAAAATCACGTTGGCCATGATCTAAGAATGCATTATCTGCTATATTGATAAAAAATTGACTAGTTGCACTATCCTTAGCTGCCGTACGCGCCATTGCAATTGTTCCACGTAAATTACGTAAACCATTATCAGCCTCGTTTACGATTGGCTGGCGAATATTTTTCTGTGGCTGCAAATCACTAATGAATCCACCGCCTTGGATCATAAAACCAGGGATCACACGATGAAAAATAGTATTTTGATAGTAGCCTTCTTTTACATATTGAATGAAATTTTCGGTGGTTACAGGTGCTTTTTTATCATTTAACTCAAGCTCGACTTCACCTTCAGATGTCACTAATTTAACGATAGTACCATATGCTACCTCTGCATAAGAAGAGATACTAACCATATACGCTACCAGTAGCGGCACAAAAAAACGTTTTAACATTCAAGTTCCTTTTAATTATATTCTAGATGAAAATGTAAGCTAAAATTTAGTACCGTCAGGTCATTATACTAAGTAAAAATACATAACTGGCCTAAATTGACCTAATTAAATAAAAAGATCTATTCTGTCACATTCCGTATTTTTTTCTTATGTAAAAAATGTTATTTTTAATAAAAATCATTAACAAATAAACATCGATCTTTCATGTAGCTATAACTATCCTAATTTACTCTCTTGCAGGTATAATTTCTCTACTTTTAAGTCGAAATCAGTGAAAAACAATGATGACAAACAAAAATTATAACTATCACCAGACAAAATTTGTCACAAGCGCACCTGATATTCGCCATTTACCGAACGATCATGGTATAGAAATTGCGTTCGCTGGCCGTTCTAACGCTGGTAAATCTAGCGCGCTAAATGCACTAACCCAACAAAAAAATTTAGCCTGTACTAGTAAAACGCCTGGCAGAACACAATTAATTAATCTTTTCGAGGTAGCAGATGGTATTAAGCTAGTTGACTTACCTGGCTACGGTTATGCTAAAGTACCCGAATCGATTAAACGCAAATGGCAGCAAGCATTAAGTGAATATTTACAAAAACGAAAGTGCCTAAAAGGACTAATTGTATTAATGGATATTCGTCATCCATTAAAAGAGATGGATATACAAATGGTTGAATGGTCAGTAGCAATGAATATTCCTGTACTTGTATTGCTAACCAAAGCAGATAAGCTTGTGTCTAATAAACGAAAAGCCCAAGTTATAACAGTACGTAATTCATTAAAAACATTGGCTGGTAATATACAAGTTGAAATCTTTTCTTCATTGAAGAAAATAGGCATTGATAAATTACAACTTAAATTGGATGAATGGCTTAACGAACATTATTGTGAGCAGAATTAATCCACAGAATGAAACTGACTAAGGTGATTTGTTTATCATCCCTGTTACATTTCTTAAATGCAAAAAAGTTTTTTGTTATTTTTTTCATAGGATTTAATGTATAATGTTACTTTATGCAATAAATGCTACTTTTTCTGATATTTTTATTGCATAATTGTCAAATAATATATATTTAAAGTGATAAAAACTGCATAACTTATCGACAAGCAAATTTATCGTCCATGCTAAAAAGTAAAATAGTTACCAACTAGATTAGTTGGTCAAGCCAAAAAACAAGTTGGTTTTATAAAAATCCTCGTCAATAAAATAATATAAATCTAGCTTTTGTTAGTAATATATTTTATTGTTTAATGCGCTTCATCCCAATTATCCCCAATACCAACATCAACTTTTAGTTGAACGGTTAATTGCATACTTTGTTCCATCAATTCACGGATTTTTTGTTGTGACCGATTAACTGCAGACTCTTTAACCTCAAATACTAATTCATCGTGTACTTGCATCAACATATAGAGATCAGGCTTTACCGTTTCAATCCATTTATCTAATGTGATCATTGCTTTCTTTATAATATCCGCCGCCGTTCCTTGCATTGGTGCGTTAATTGCTTCACGTTCAGATGCTTTACGTCGCATTGCATTACGAGAATTAATATCCGGCAAATAAAGTCGGCGTCCTTCTAGAGTTTCAACATATCCTTGCTCCGCTGCTTGCTTACGCGTACGCTCCATATAGGCTAAAACGCCGTGATAGCGCTCAAAATAGCGATCCATATAATGTTGTGCCTGACCACGAGTAATCCCTAACTGACGAGACAATCCAAAAGCACTCATACCATAAATTAAGCCAAAATTAATCGCTTTTGCGCTACGGCGCTGTTCGCTAGTGACATCGGACAACCTCACACCAAAAACCTCTGCCGCCGTTGCTCTATGAATATCTTGCCCTTTGGCAAAAGCATCAAGCAATCCTTTATCCTGCGAAAGATGAGCCATAATTCGTAATTCAATTTGCGAATAATCTGCGGCCACAATTTTATAACCTTCACGGGCAATAAACGCTTGACGGATCCTGCGGCCTTCCTCTGTTCTTACCGGAATATTTTGTAAATTAGGATCACGGGAAGAGAGTCTACCTGTTGCTGTTACTGCTTGGTGATAAGAAGTATGCACCCGTTTCGTTTTTGGATGGATCATCATGGGTAGTTTATCAGTGTAAGTCGATTTCAATTTTGACAAGCGACGGTGTTGCAAAATAACCTTTGGCAACTGATGACTAAAGGCCAGCTCCTCTAGTACTTCCTCATTAGTAGAAGGTGCTCCACTGGGATTTTTTTTTACCACGGGCAGCTGAAGTTTTTCAAACAAAATAGCTTGTAACTGTTTAGGTGATGCTAAATTAAACTCTTGCTCAGCAATACTATAAGCTTCTTTTTCAATTTCCATTAATCGACTTGCTATCTCTTGAGATTGCTTAGCTAACTTATTTGCATCGATAAGCACCCCAACCCACTCCATACGAGCTAATACCGGTACCAGAGGCATTTCTATCTGTTGGAAAATCCCTTTTAATTTAGGTTCCGCCTCAAGTTGAGGCCAAAGAGTTTGATGTAACAATAATGTGACGTCTGCATCTTCAGCTGCATAAGTTGACGCCTGCTCAAGTGGAACTTGATTAAACGTTAACTGATTTTTTCCTTTGCCTGCAATATCTTCAAAGGTTATGGTTTTATGATTGAGATGCCGTTGTGCCAAACTATCCATATCATGTCGACCAAGTCCAGCGACACTATTTAATACATAAGATTCTAGCATCGTATCGAAGGCCATATTTTTTAATTCAATATCATAATTTGCCATAACACCGTAATCGAATTTTAAATTCTGGCCAATCTTTTGAATATCTTCGTCAACTAAAACCGGTTTTATCGCCGCTAATGCCTCATCTAGAGGTAATTGCGGTGGTGCATCAAGATAATTATGCCCTAAAGGAAGATAAGCGGCTTTGCCTTCTTTAATCGCAAAGGAGAGGCCAACTAGATGTACAGATAGCGTATCAAGGCTATCAGTTTCTGTATCAAAGGCAAAACACTTTGCTGATTGTAATTTTTCAACCCACTGCAGTAAATCTGCTTTAGTCAATATGGTTTGATAATATTCTGCTGATAATGCGACATTGGGCTCGTTATGTGAAGAAATATCACTATCATTAACAGCAATAGCCATTGCAGATTTACCCGTTTTCTTGGTTAACCACCCCCCATTTTGTAAATCAGCTAGCCAACGCTTAAATTCATAATGGCTAAAAAGCGCATGTAACTTATCAATATCTGGCGCTTGCATGACCAAACTATCATAATCGGTAGTTAAATCAACATCAGTTTTAATTGTGGCTAATTTATAAGATAAGAAAGCAATTTCTTTATGTTGGGCCATTTTTTCTGCTAACGTTTTCGAACCACGAAATCCTAATGAGGCAATTGCTGATAAATCATTATAAATCGTTGCTAAATCTCCAATTCCTTGCAGCAAAGCTAATGCTGTTTTTTCTCCTACACCAGGTACACCAGGAATATTATCTGAAGAATCTCCCATCAAAGCGAGAAAATCAACCATCAACTCAGGTGGCACTCCATACTTATCAAGAACTTCTGTCGGCCCTAACATGGTGTTAGTCATGGTATTAATCAGTGTAATATCAGCGGACACTAATTGAGCCATATCTTTGTCTCCAGTACTGATTAATACTGGCAACCCTTTCTTACTAGCCTGTAAAGCCAATGTGCCTATTACGTCATCAGCTTCTACGCCAGGAACAACCAACAGAGTAAGCCCCATGGCGGCAACCATTTCATGTAGCGGTGCTACCTGTTCACGCAAATCATCAGGCATCGGTGGCCGTTGAGATTTATACTGCTCAAATAATTCATCCCTAAAAGTTTTCCCTTTAGCATCAAATACCACCGCAATATGACTAGGATGATATTGCATAATTAAACTACGTAGCATGTTAAGAACACCATACATAGCACCGGTTGGTTCCCCGGCACTATTGGTTAATGGGGGAAAAGCATAATATGCACGGTAAAGGTAAGAAGAGCCATCAACTAGGATAAATGGATTTTCTGCAATTTGAACCATAGTCTTTTTCATCATCAAAGTAATTAATAGTGATAGAATGCCACACTCATGAGAGAGAGACGAATGTTACCTGAATTTATTTTCTGTTTGTCACTTTTCCACCGCTTATAGCACCAGAACAACCTGTGGATAAACTTGTGTGTAAATCTTCTTATTATACTATATTCAATAGGTAAACAAATTTACCTTAGAAAACAATATTAAATGAGAATCAAGACGTTACGGATAAAAAAAATATAGGGATGCTATTTTTGTTCGTTAAAAATTTTTTGTGGATATTACAGAATAATATGCCAAAAAAGAGAAAAAATCCGCTGTTGTACCAACATGTTAAACAGTTGTACAACATGACTCTATTAAAAAAGGAGGCGGAAAAAAGGCTTACTATTTGCTAACTAAATAGTTTACAACATCTGAATAAGCTTTAGCATAATGATTGACGTCTTCAACATTTATACCATTGTTACGTACCATATACTTACCATTAATAAAAATAGCGGGTACACCTCGTAATTGAAAATCTTCCGCAGCTTTTTGTTGTTTTACCACCAACGATTTAACGACAAAACTATTTAGCGCTGCATCATATTCTTCACTTTTGACACCTGCTTTAGTAAATACGGCTTTAATATCAGCTGGTGTATTTATCGATTCTGTCTTTAGGATCCCTTCAAACAGCAATGGTGTCACTTTATCCTCGATCTTTAATACTATTGCTACCGTCCAGGCTTTGGTTAATTCAGCGCCTAATGGACCTAAAAAATCAACATGGTAACGTTCCATTTTAATATCTTTAGGTAAATTTTTTGCTATCGTGTGCGATACATGATAGATGGATTCAAACTGATAACAATGTGGACAGTAAAAAGAAAAAAACTCCACTACTCTAGGTGCATTTGGTGCTGTTTTTTCTATTTTGATAAATTCAGTACCTTCTGTGTAACTTGCAGCAAAAACACCATAAGACATTACCAGTCCTATTAAGGCTAACCAAAATTTTTTCATGTTACTGACTCTCCAAAAATATTTTCCATTCATTAATACACTAAGCCTGGTTGCAAAGGCTACTCATTTAGCACCTCGCTCTGCTCAGAAAAAAGTAACTGCTGTTTATGCCAAAAATCATATTCAGTCATCCAAGGAAAAGCTGGATCTTGCCAACACCTAACAATCCATAATAAGTAATGAACCATCCGCATTGCCCGTAAAGGTTCAATCAACGCTAACTGTTTATTATCAAAATGAGTGAACTTAGTATAAGCTTCTAACAATATTTCAAGCTGAATTCTTTGCTCCCAACGTTCACCGTTTAAAAACATCCATAAATCTTGTATTGCTGGACCGTTACGAGCATCATCAAAATCTACAATAAAAGAGCTATCTCGCCACAAATATTACCTGGCTGACAAATCACCTTGTAAGCGAAGATAACTATGCTGTTGCGACCAATATTTTTTTATACTTCTACTATAAACTGATCAAGAACTAATAGGAAACTCTGTTTTAAATTAACGGGTAGTAAAGGTGTGTTAGCTAAGACATTACGAGGAATAATTAAATATTCATTAATTCCAATAGTTGGTCGGCTAGAAAAATCGTGTTGATAACCTATTTGATGGATCTGACCAATTAATCGGCCTACCTCTTCTAAACTGCAACAAATTATCAGCTTCATACTGTCGTCCAGCAACGCTCGAAAAAACTGCAAATAAAAATCCTCTATACTCCAATACCGTTTGCCCAGCAAAAGTCAAAGGAGCAATAACCGATAACCCAGCTGCGTGCAAAGACAACATAAGATCATGTTCTTCTTGAATTTGAGTCCGACTCCAACGATTTAGACGATAAAATTTCACAACATAACGCTTACGTTATTCATTGACAAACTGGTAAACACGATTTTCATAACTCTTCAACTCGGTTATCCTTGAATCAGGGTATAAACCAACTTCTACTAATGCGTCAAGAATTAAATCGGGTGTAATAATTTTGAAATGAAAAGCACTTTGCTGTGTCACTTTATTATCTCTATCAGGTTAATCTTTAATGATGCCACGAGCACGTAAAAGTGCGGTTTTGAAATCTTCTTCATAATCTTTTTTCAGCCCAGGTATCACGGCTTCGGTTGGAGAATTGCGCATTTTCAAATGATAGATCAAAATATCGTCAGTCAAATCGTTCAAATCCCCTTTAAAACCCGCTTCATTAGCTAATGCAACAATTGAATCAAATTTAATTCTGCATATTCCGCCATAAGGGTTGCAGTAGCGCAATAACTTCGTTTAACCAATGATATTTCATTTTTCAATGCCTTAAAAATTGTTTTACAAATTACCAAGGTTTATCTGCTAGAGAAAGAGTTACTTTGCTAGTTAGCATAAGATCATTATTTTTCTTCTATTATTTACTATCAGGTATAAGTTAAACTATCTAATAGATAAACATACTTATATTAATAATAAAAACATCTAACCAAATTAATTTAAGTTATATTGTATTAAAAATTGTGAATAACAAAAACGGCTTTAGCATATAATCTATAAATATAAATTAATTAACATATTAGTTCTGTTAGTTAGTATACGCTCAAAAAAGTCCAACTAATTTTGTTTATCACATTTATATATAGGTGATTACCCATGATGCAATTACATTCAAATGAAGCAAATTTACATCACGACAATGAAGGTATCCGGATTATTCTCTCTACTGTTCCCGATGAAGCAACTGCACAAGTCATAACTAAACAATTAATTAGTGAAAAACTCGCTGCTTGTATTACACTTTTACCAAAAGCTATCTCGTTTTATTACTGGCAAGGTAAGCTAGAGCAACAGACTGAAATACAAATGCTCATCAAAACGCATGTCACCCTACAAGAAAAAGTTTTTTCACAAATTAAAACCCATCACCCCTATCAAGTTCCTGAATTATTAGCAATAGCGGTAAGCGATGGCGATCCCAATTATTTATCCTGGCTTAATGAATTTTTAAATTAAGCATTGCCAAATTTTGATATTTATTAGCTATTGATAAATCATTAACATCTGCCGATTTGAAAATACTCTATCTGGCAAAAATAAATTATTTGTCACTAAAAATGTAAATAATAATTATCAATACCAGCGTTTTTTCTTAGTATAACCAATACGATAAATCTATCATTAATAATATTACATAACAAATTGTATCAATTTGAGCAAGCACAACCTGTAGCAAAATTTATTTCTATAAAATAATTAAATTGTTAACTATATTAATAATTTTTATCTACAACAATACCTAAGATCTAGGTATTTACCAATATAATACCCGGTTTTATAATTGCAAGATGTCTAAAACTTAAATATCAAAAATAGTAGTTCATTAAATATTATAAAATTGTTTTACAGTTTAATTGAAAGTTTTTGCCAGCACTAGGGAAATTTATCTTATATAAATATTTATAATCAAATAATTTAGAGATAAAATTATGTAAACGTTAATTTCTCTCTATAGTGTACCAATTCCGCCTTAAAATTTTAAAGTGAACTGATTTTCGAATGCCTTGCAAAAAAATTTTGCAAGGTGAATTAATAAAATACATTAATACAAAAATATTTTTTAGATTTAGTATTATCATAACTAATTAATAGGCATAGTTAGTCTTAATTGACCCAAATTTTTAGTCTTCTATGAAATTATTTTTAGGAAAGTTAATATGTTCAACGTAAAACAACTTTTCAAAGATTAAAACCTGGCATGATTGTTTTTTATAACGAAAAAGTGTTAAAAATAATCAAATTATGCAACATAGAAATAACAGAAAAGGGATTGATTTATCAATTTGATGTAGATGGTTGTAATCTCATACTGAAGAGTAAAAGCGGTAAGAGAATAAGTATCATTAAGTAAGGAATAATGATTTTAAATTTTACTCAATCTAGTAAATAAAATACATTCTATTTCTCGCTATTGATTCTACTACATTCAGAGTGATCATTACTAATATGTTTACATTGATTATTAATAACAATCAGGCTGCCATCAGTATTTGAAATTACTCCATCCGTTTTAAAATTAAAGTAATTTATTTTGCGACTAATTTTGCATGTGCATGCACGATAGTCTATATAGATAAAAAATCATAAAATATTCTCAATAAACCACAATCATTTCACTAATAACTAATTGATATATTAGAATCTTTAATTCTTCTTTATCCATAATATAAAATTTTCATCGCAATAAAATTAAGTAATAATTAAAGACTTCATGCATAGTAGGTAAATTGAATATGTCTAAAATAGTAGTTACTGGTGTAATTTAGCCGGCGGGCAATATCGTCGGATGAACGGGCACTAAATGATGCCGCTTCTCGATAACCTGATTGAAAAACATGGGGTCGAGCCAGTATGCCGTGAACTGTATATTGCTCTGTCAACATATTACTCGCATCAGCGCTGTCGTTATGACCGGGTAAATCGCCAATTCGTTGCAGGGCGCCCAAACCAGTTATGGGTAGCAGATTTTAGCTATGTTAGCACCTAGCAGGGCTTTATCTATGTGACTTTTATCATAGATGTCTTC
>DAYVGO010000089.1:0-2701 GCA_045399315.1 Arsenophonus sp. | reverse complement strand
GGTTTTTCAGGCCAAACTATGTTACCTGCAGTAGATGCGTCAATACGATTAACTAATACACGATATTTTTCCAAGCTATCAGTCGTTTTTTCTCCTCTTCGGTCGCTATGTCTAAATCTATGACATCTTGAAGAGGAGCAATAGCATGTCCGGCATCATATAATTTTTGTTGTTTGACCCTTTCTAATTTACATCTTTCTGCTAAATTTTCAGCTTCAATATCCTTGACCCATTTTTCACCATCCCAGACATCAAATTGGCTTGTTGGTGCTAATGGTGTTAAATATTCCGGCACTTTTCCTAATTTTGCAATGGTGACAGATTGACGACTTTTCGTATCAAATAAGACCAAGCCTCGATGATCTTCCTGATATTCCCATTCTTGATTTTGTTCATTAAAAACAACGGCAAAACCTGCCTTTTTATCAAGCGGTTTCTTCTCAGTATGAAAAGGGAGTATCTCATGAAATTCATCAGTGTAAGCATCACAAGAACCAATCAACTCACAGGTATCACTCGTGTAGTTATAGGCTTTAAAAATTCTGAACATTTTGATTCCTTAACTGATTCTGTACCAGCCCATTAGAGTAACAAAAGCATTCGTTATGTTAACTTCACTACCACTTCCCGTCTTTCCAGTTGTACCTGAAATAGTATGCGTGTGTGCACAGATAGTAACAATATGAGTGTGGTTACCTGCTGAATTTGTATTTTTGTTGGCACCGTACCATTGGTTATTACTTCCGTCACCACCTCTTGCATTCCAAGTGTCAGGATTTACTCCTGCAAAACTATGTACGTGAGCACCTGTTACATTCGTGTTTTTAGTACCATAATCATAGCTACTGGTTGTTGCTGAAAAAGCGTGTCCATGCGCGGGTAATTGCGCTTCTGTTAGCTTAATAGCGTCAGTGCCTCCGGTGGTTAATACGTTAGAGCCATCTGCTTTAGCAAGCCGGATAGTTTTGTTTTCTTCGATGTATTGCCACTTCGTATTAGGAAATAATGTATTGGGATTTTTGTTTTGTGCAAACCAAACGACAATCCCTACCGGATAAATACCGTCAATACTCACGGTTTTCGCTAAATCATAAGCGGCTTTGACAGCTTTGAGTGTGGCGGCTAGCGTTTCATCATCACTATTTGTGGCGCTACTGAGTTTTGTAATCCCTGCGACTGTTTTTGTGACAGTAGACACCGTATTATTAACATTTTTCGACAATTCACTGATTAATCCCGCTTTCAATTTATCGATATTACCATCGTCTAATACATCACTGTTATTCGTCTCCGCAATAAATTGCACCACCACATGGGCTATCATGGATGCCTGTCGCCAGACCGTATTCAGTTCCTGTGAACGGGCAACGCCCGCACTAAATCCATTATTGCGTGTGGTGAGTTGCTGATACTCATCCTCTGGTAATACATTAGCCCCGTCTGCAATCCCAAACGGCAAAATTTCATTTTTTGCCATAGTAATTCCTATAGTCTGACTGACCAGCTTCCCGTATCAAAGCCGTCGATATACCGATTATTCACATCAAACCCAAAAATGCCGTTGTCACCTTCAGAACCCGTATAGGCATTAAGCCTTACGCCTTCGAGTTTGATATTGAGATACCCCTGTTTGATAACGGCTTTTGTCACTTCCGGTATCACACCACCGATTAGATACACATCCATCGACATGTTTTGATTGTCGATAAAAAAGATTTTCACCGTTTCATCAGGGATAACGCCCTAATAAATTTCTGCCAGCATCTCACTGGTGGCCGTCCCAGTGATTTGCCCGGATTTTTGCCCACAGTATAAATCGATAAGTCTCATCGTCCAGTTCAGTAAAACCACTATCAGCATCAAAGCGTCGTTTCCAGCTCCCTTGGTCAAAGCCCACTTTTTCGGTATCCAGTGAAAAATAGACGCCTTTAATCGGTGTTTTGACAAATCGTGATAAGCCTATCCATTCACCGATAGCATCCAGTTGTTTACCTGTACCATTGTCAATACTGAAAAGAGCATTGAGTTGTGTGGCTAGGGTTACAATATCCCTCAAAGGGCGAGTCATGAGTTCAATATGGCGGGTAAACTTTTCGGCTTTGCGATGTTGTGGAGTAATATATTCGGAGTAATCTCTCATGAGGTGACCACCAGTTTTACGTTATTCTCGCGACAACTGACCGCTTCATTAAACGCAACCAGTAAATTTGCTTTTTTAACCGCTTCTTCTGTCCGTCCAATTTTTATTGCGGTGATATCAAAGGTTTTCCCTTCTTCATCGCCAGGTAGATTCGCGGGTGAATAGAGGCGGGTCAGATAGAGATTGTCACCAATGAGTTGTTGGTTGATATAGTTTGCGACTTGTTGCCGGATTTTATTGCCTGTCAGTGTTGTAAAACCTAAAAAGGCGGTTAAATCAATTTCAACCTACACATCGACAGGTTTAGGTCTGGAAAAGTGAATCGCTAAGGCGTAAATTGCTATCATCTGGCCGTCTTTGCTGTTTGGCACTAAATACGCATCCTACCCATAAATTTCACGGAAGAAATCGGTTAATCGCAACAATATCGCTGAGTAATCAGGCGCACTGATACCGTCGTCAATCACTTTTGCTGACAACCCTAAGGTAGTCAAATTTAACATTAGCCTCGTGGGTAAATGACGTTTTACCGTATTGGGTTTGCACTTTTGCGGTGATGGT
>DAYVGO010000025.1:0-2402 GCA_045399315.1 Arsenophonus sp. | reverse complement strand
TAGCAAACTCAATAGGTATTAGCCAACAATCAATAGAGTCCATAGAGAATGGCAGAACACATAAATCTAGAAATATTTTAGAATTAGCTAAAGCCCTACAATGCAATCCCGAATGGCTTCTTAAAGGTTCTCCTTCAAACACTAAGACCTAACCCATACAAATTAACTATTCCGTAAGGCGTTCCACTAAGGATAAACGCCCAAGGCATGCTGTTGCTGATTCTTTTGCTGAATATAAGCAGGCGATTAAAAAATTAACCAAGAAAATTAATATTAATCCCACCGACTCCCCTGACATTTTCGATAAAAAGAAAAAATCCCTTAATTATATCTGGGGCGTGATGAACGACCCTAAAAGGGGGCGTAATGTGCTTAATGCAGGTAAGCGTAATGTGTTATGGACGGATATGGATGGTTGTTCGTTGGATGCCTGGAAAACACTTACAGGTATTCTCAGTTTTTATCAGTGCCTTGCCTATGCCACCACGAGCCATAAACACCCATCCGCTCAGGGTGAATAACGCTGGTGTATCGGTTTTCTTTTGTCTCGTGATGTTACTGCGTTGGAATATAAACAATTAGGTCTGCACATTGAGCAGGAGTTGATGGATTGCTTTGAATTGCTGAGCGATTTATCGATAAGGAACAGTCATTGATGTTGATACGTTGTTGGCACGGATAATATGCCCGTTATTAAGCATACTGATGTTAGTTAGGTTGATGATGACGATTTGACACGTTTGGTTGATTTGGAAAATATCAATGAGCAGACGTTTGAAGACTTACATTCGGCTATGTTCCATCCACTCATGTGCTGATACCAGCCTAATTGTAATAAGTACGATGCTTGGGCAGAAATGGTTTGTCATCTTGTGTGGTTTATTGGTACGGAATTCGAAGAGCAGGCCAGAAATCTATGGTTAGAGTTGTCTGTCAAGGACGGAGGGAGTGAAGATGATGTCAATAACGCCGTAAAACGGTGGGATGACGGAATGCTAAAGGCTGACCGCACGAGTTATCAAGCCATATTTGCTCTTGCACAGAAAAGAGGGTGGGTAAATCCCAGTGCTGAGCGGTTGAAAACGGTCAGTGATATTGAATTACCTGTATCACAGCCGTGTGTTGGCGGTTATGGAACCCCAGGGGAATTTATTATTGAGGGGCTTATTCCCGTAGGTGTCACAGCGATTTATGAGGCTTCTTCTACCTTTAAATCGTATACCGCCTTATCAATCAGTTTACGGATCGCCCTGATGAAACACCGCTGCACAGGCAGGAACATAAAGGGCGGTTCCGTTCTCTATATTGCCACGGAAGGCGAGATTTCCATTGCACCACGTGTAGGCGTATGGGCAGATAAATATAATAACAGCAAACCTATCAAAAACTTTTACACATTACCGCGTGCGGTTGATTTGGCAGAGCCAAAGGCAGTCAACGGTGTATTAAAAGAAATTAAGCGCATAGAAGAGGTCACTAAACAGCCTATATGTATGGTTGTGGTTGATACGTTATCACAGTCGATGAACTCCGGTGACGAGAATAGTGCGGGGGATATGGCTAAATTTCTGGTGGGGACAACCAAAGTTGCTTCAGAAATCGAAGCTGCGGTGGGTTTCATACACAACACAGGAAAAGATAGTAATAAAGGGATGCGCGGCTCTTCTGCGGCTTTTGCAAACGTGGATTCGGTTATTAAGGTAAAGCGGGTTGGTGAGTCCGTTAACCTTATCAATGAAAAACAGAATACTGGCCTCACACAACCCACTAAAAGCTATCACGTTCCTATCGTAGCACTACCCGATTACATTATTAAGCAAAACGAAAACGTTAATAATGGACTATACCAGTACCGAAGGTTACATCTATGAACTAGTACGTTTAACGACTGAACGTGTGTTTGGAGATATTCCTTTCACTGAAATTATCACCGCTTTTGATAACGAAAGTAAGCCTGCAAAACGCGATACGCATGAAGCGTGGATCTGGGAACAATTAGACAGTGCCGGGAGGGGGGGGGGGATGTATTGAAGAGCGGTACTAAGAGAAAAATGGAAGGAAGTCTTGGGCCTTGAGTTAAACGTTCTCCTATTACCCGGTCATAACGACAGCACTGATGCGAGTAATATGTTGACAGGGCAATATACAGTTCACGGCATACTGGCTCGACCCTATGTTTTTCAATCAGGTTATCGAGAAGCGGCATCATTTTTTCCATTGGCGGTCAAGCTTCGCCTGAGCAAAATAAGCCGATGCTTTGCGCAGAATGTCGTTACTTCGTCGTAACTCACGGTTTTCACGCTCCAATTCTTTTATCCTCTGGCTCTCTTTTGGAAGCAATAGTGCGAAGGCTCTCCATTCAGATTTGTATTCATTAGGCTGCTCTAGCACCATTCCTTACT
>DAYVGO010000066.1:0-6572 GCA_045399315.1 Arsenophonus sp. | reverse complement strand
ACTGGCAACGTTACTGGATGCGTAGGGGCTGGCATACATGGCTAAGATTAGAATCCACATGGGGGTTCTCCTGTTATGGGAAAGGGTTGAATTCAGGTTTTGTTGCTGAATTTTTTGTGGGCTTCGGGTTAATATTTTGGATGTTCGTACTTATCCGTTTTACGGATGGAAGGGAGGACTTCATTAAACACCCAATCCTGAAATTGTTTCGCTTCGGGCTTATTGCTGCAGGAAATAACACTATAAAGATTAGGTTGGTTGACGAAAGCGAATTGCCGTTTTTGGCCGTTAGATCTCAGGTAGATTTTTCTACCCCAGCCTTATCTAACTGTTTTGAAAGTAAATCGCTAGAATTAATTATTGTTAATGTCTCACAGATATCTTTAAGGCAAAACCACGGATCACCGTTAATAACTTGCACACGGACGTCATATTTTTGATTGAAAGAAAACGATATGGGTTGCGTATTCATATTTACATCCTTAGATATTGTTCATGAGCCCTGTTCATGGGGCGACCGGGTACTTGAACACCGATCTGAGACAGCTAGTAGTTTTCTCCATACGGGTGTTGTATCACTACTCACTACCCGACCATAGCAATCTATGGACGTAAAAAAACCGCAACAAAGATTTGTAGGTCATGGAATGGATTCTTAGATAGTGAGAAACGTGAAAGGTGTGGGAGGACGATAAAAAACCCTCGGGGGAGAGTTTTTATTATTTAGTGTTGTTTGGTGAGGTGTTTGGTTGAGTTGGTTGTTGCATATAAATTACTGGTGGTTGTTGAGGTAATGGGGCAGATTTTAACATACCGATAAAAGCAGGGATTAGCACAATTAACACAATAATGATACCAAAAATAGTTAATCTAATACTCAGTCCTGATTGAATGCCAGAAATCGCTGTATTGATTCCTGATATGGCAGTGTTAATGCTGTCAATTTTTCCATTAATAACTGCATTATTAGATTCAACTTTAGCATCCATTTTTGCTGATATAGCTGAAAGCGGGGCACTAATATTAGCCATCTGAGTATTTTGCTCTTCTCGCCATTTAGCCATTTCTTCTTTCATACCAGAAGATATAGCCTGAACTTCAGCCTTATTTTGAGCTAACTTTGCATCTAACTCTTCTCTGCTCATAGTAAAAATCTCTTCTGGACTTGCGTTTTTTACTTTTGTTTCACTCCGGCGTAAAAATTTTTTATTGTTTTGGTTTATTATATCAGATAATGAGTTATATAAACATGATGATTGTTGTTGAGGAGTTACAGTGGCAGCATACTGTTCAGCTGAGCTTCTATTTGGGGCTACATCATTAGAGTAATGATTCTGATTAGATGACATTTGTTAGTCCTCCTTGGACTTCTCATACTGCTCGACAATATATTTAGCGAGTTGTATAAGCATTGGCTCATTCATTCTAATATTTGCAATCGTTTCTCTTGTTAGTTGAGTTTTTTCATTATCAACCCACTCTGTTACATACTTAAAAAACGATATTGAACCTACTCTGTTTCCTGTATCACCGAAAGATGAATAGCCGAAATGATCAGCGTATTGGCTGATACAATCAGAGTTTTCTTTGAATATAATTTTTTCGTCTTCGTTTTTGTCGTTCATTTTTACCCCTATCATCTTACACATCTAAAATTAAGTATCATGTAATATTATCTAATTTATGCTCATCAATTAATTACTGACCATATCACGATGCTTTTTTGGATTTCTTCTCTTTTTCTTTCATTTCTTTATAAATTTGTTCGAGATTAGCTCTAGTTTCAGCAATTTCTTCTAAATAATTTCTTTGCTCTTCTTGTGTAAGAGCATTGAACATATCTAAAAGATTTTCTTCTGTTTTTGTCAACCTGCTATATTTATAATTATTATTTTGATCTCGGTTGGATCTAGTTGTAGTGGTACCTCTAATAATATATTCAGGAGTACACATTAAAGCATCAGCTAAAGACAGCAAGTTATCTCCGTTAGGTTCAGTTTCTTCTTTTTCCCACTGTGAAATTGCAACATGGGAAACCCCAACTTTTTTCCCAAGCTGTTTTTGTGTGAGCTCAAGTTCTTTTCTTCGCAATCTAATACGTTGCCCGATTGATTTCATTTCCATAATTAAATTATCTTAATTCCACTTGACTTAAGTTTCCTTTAATTTAATAATTAAAGTATTCTTTAATTGAGGTATAAATGCTAAAAGATGAGATCGTAAATTTTTTTAGTTCTCATCGAGAGATCTCATTGAAATTAATGAGTTATGATTCAGCAGTTTCTTAGTGGAGAACAGTTATCCCTGAAAGATCGGTTCTAAAGTTGGAACACATCACTAAAGGGAAATTAAAATACCGAACTGAGTTTTATAGAAAAAAATAAAACTAACGCTCTTTAATAACCAGGCCTCCCTGAAATTAGGAGATTTTAAATTCCCAGCCCATCGGAAGGGATAAATTATCTAAAACTTATGGACTAATTGTAGGATAGGATTGCTGCAAAAACTATCAAATCTTTCGTATGTATGATATTTGATTTGTCTGTTTTTGAGTATTTTCTTACAGAATTAAAGATAAGTATTAGGTAAATAACAGTTATCAAACGAAGGCTGAGGCTTTTTGTCTTTTAGATTGAGAGTCAGTAATGTGATGGTATTAATGGTGTCATCTTGCTTGTTGAATACGGAATCAAGTGTTTACTCTGTAGAACGGACGTGGCATTTTTGTTCTGCTTCCTGATGTTTTTTAGCTAGAAAGGCAGCTCTGCGTTCATATCTACGTTGGGCGTAGTTACTCCATTTGATGACGGTGATTTCTGTCATATTGACCTCCAAAGTAAGTTTTAGCTGTGGTATAGTCACCCCAAAACTCACTCAATGATGGTTGATTCAAGAATGCCTGAATCCGTTCTAAGATGTCAAAGAGCAATAATACTTAGTTACTGATGACTTCATTTGCCTTTATGTTCATACGCCTCAGGCTGGCTACTTAGTAATATCTGGCAAAGTTTCAGATAACTCGTAGTATTGTCTAGCTTTTGCCTGTTTCAGTGAGTTGATCCGATATAGATTACAAGAAAATATTGTAAATTGCAAGTAATTTTTAAATATTTAATTGAAAATTAAGGTGAGAAAAATTAAAAATAGAGGTTATTTATTTGACAATTAGATTATTTTTTTCCGCGAGCTTCAGCAAGTTCTTCAAGTAATTTATCATAATGACGTTGTTTTTCATGAAGAGAATTAATTAGTGAGTTCTTTTCACTCTCCGGGAGCTTTTCAAACAATTCAATAAGAATTTTATGTTGTTCTGATAATTTTGCGGATTCTGTTACATTCGAATGAGATGTTTTTTCTTCAGCTTCATCCATGAAAAACCAATGAGGTGAGAATCCTGTAATTTCTGATAATTTTTTTAAATTAGTTCCTCTCGGTGAACTAATGCCTTTCACCCATTGTTGAATAGCTTGTGGGCTAATACCTAGCCTTCTTGCTAAATCTGACTGGCTCCAGTCGTTCTTTTTTAATACCTGAATAATTCTCAGGGATGAATTTATGTTTTTTTGATCTTTCATAAAATTATTTTACAACAATTCCTTGCAATCTTCTCTGAAAGAATTTTTTGATTTTTTCTTGTAAATTAAATTATCTATATTGAGGACTACTTTATAGATAAAAAATTAAGAATCGTATAGCTGGAATAGCTAGCCAAACTGAAATTGCAAGTTTTATAGGTCATGAACCACAAGCTATAAGTTCATGGTTTAAAATGGTATACCTCCTAAAAAAGTTCTTTGCTTATGTGAAGTGTTAGAGTGGCAGATTACTCCGCATGAGTTACGCACTAATATTTACCCAAACCCAACAGATGGTATACCCGCTGAAAGGCAAAATACCATCTAAGTAACACTGTTCTTTAACATTTTGACTCGCTCTAGGCTTTCTTGGAGCTACTACAACCTCATAGGAATATTGAGGTAAGGATTTTTATTACTTAAGGATTATAACCATGGAATTTGCAGATACTATCGAAATCAACTGTAAACCAGAATATTTAGAGTCTTACTTCTACCAGAAGATGGCATTAGAAGGAGGTAATAACAGGTTTGCCAAATCACTCGAAATACACCCCTCAAAAGCGAGTCGGGATAAAACCAGCATATTTAAATTAGTCTGTCAGGTCGTCTCAGAATACGGCTTGCCAAGGCATGTAGTAAGTGTGCCTGATTCACAGTCTCAGGAGGTTGTTATCACAAATATATCAGGCGAGGAAATACGAAAGATGATTGACATGTTAGAACATCTCAGATTGCCAAAAAAAGAAGCCTCAAGGTTAAAAAACGATGAAGCTTGTGAATGTTTCAAGAGGTTTTGTATTTAATCAGTATTAAACAAGTCTTAAAAGAAGGAAAACGCCAAATTTCCCTTTATTTTCTTTCAATTTCAGCGGAGTCATTATGCCAAAAAAGCGACGAGTTATCAATAAAAACGTTGAAGAAAGCGTTTATCTAGATAGCCCAGATGGGTTACTGGTTGCTGCATCAAAGAATAAACATTTCGCCTGTCGGTTAGTATCGGAGTTTAAGAAATTAAAGGGGATTATTTATGAGTATGACACTAATGGCACAAGCCATGAAAATGAAGTAGTACCGACAAAAAGTTAGTTCTACTAAAATTAGCTGATGCTGATAATGTGAATGGCAAAGGTGAGTGCTTCCCCTTCATACCAACACATTGCTGTACAGTGTGAATCATCAAATCAATACTCATCCGTGGGTATAACTACGGCTGGCTGAATGCAGGCATTGTTCAATACGGGTTTGACAAATTTAATCTGAGGGAAGCATGATGACCATTACGAAATTATCTGAGTGTTTATGGCTTGATGTGGCCAGAGTGGCTAAATATCTCTTACCTGAAAGCAAAAAAGAGGGTCATGGCGGGTGGCAGGGTCAGTGCATGGCGAGCAGGGGAAGGGTTTGAAAGTTAATTTCTCTGGCAAGAAAGTCTGGTTGGATTTTGCCGAGGGAATAGGGGGAGGGGATTTACTGGATTTGTGGGTGCAGGTCAGGGATTATAGTTTGCATCAGGCAATGTCAGAGGTAAAACAGTTTCTTGGGATAGCCGATGAATCTGGTGCATTCGAAGCAAAACGGAAAAGACAGTTTAAACGCCCTCAGACGGAATCATTGAAAAAAACTATCCGTAAACCTCATGACTGTTACGATTGTCTTCAATCACAAGGTATAGATCGTAAAACGGCAGAAGAATTTCAGGTGATTGATGCAATTGTCTGGTCACATGAAGAAAACAGGGAGTTGACTGCAATTGCCTTTCCCTACAAACGAGAAGGTGAGTTAATGCAGGTAAAACACATTAGCCTGTCAAGACCCAATGAGAAAAAGGTTATTTTGGTTGAAGCTGATTGTGAACCTTGCTTGTTTGGCTAGCAGGCGCTTCCTAAAACAACACGTGCAGTGGTTTTGTGTGAGAGCGATGATTGTATGAGTTATCATCAGTATGGGTTAAGTGCGTTATCTGTTCCCTTTGGTGGAGGCAGTGGCGCAAAGCAACAATGGATTGAGTATGGATTTCACAATCTTGACCGTTTTACTAAAGTCTGGCTGTTGATGGACAATGACGAAGTGGGACAACAGGCAGAGAAAGGAATTGTCCGTCGATTAGGCGAATATTGGTGTCGACTGGTGAAATTGTCGCATAAAAACATTAACGAACGTTTACAGGCTGATTTGTCGCAACAAGAAATTATACACTACCTTGAGACGGCGGCCTATTTTGACCCTGAAGAGCTTTGCACAGCGAGGGTTTTTATCAGGGTACACTGGATGCATTTTACGGCAGAGAGGAATATTTGTTCAAAACACCCTGGGAGTCATTAAATCGACATTTCAGCTACCGTGAGTCTGAGCTAACGCTACTTAATGGGGTTAATGGTCACGGTAAAAGTGAAATATTAGAGCATATTCTGTGTGAAGCTATGCGTCAGGGAATAAGAGCCTGCATTGCTTCGTTTGAACTAAAATCGGCTACTTTTCTAAAACGACTGACCCGGCAGGCAACCTGCGCTAGACTACCTTCTCAATTAGAAATTGCATCCGCTTTTAAGTTGTATGATAACAGGCTGTGGTTATTTGGATTAACAGGGACAGCTAAATTATCACGATTAATGGAAATATTCAGATATGCAAACCGCCGATATGGTATCGATCTGTTTATTATTGACAGTATGATGAAATGTGGGCTTACAGATGATGATTACAATTGGTAAAAAGCCTCCATGGATGCATTGTGTGATTTCAAAAACAAAACCTCAAGCTATGTTATTTTAGTGACACACAGCCGTAAATCCGAACACGAAGAAAAACCCACGGGAAAAATGGATGTAAAAGGCTCAGGTTTAATCACTGACCTTGCTGATAACCTTTTTATCATCTGGCGCAATAAACACAGAGAAAGGACATTACAGAAAGCGGAGGCGAGTCAAATATTAACCGAAAAGGAACAGGAATACTTAAAAGAATCGGCATCAATACTGTGTTTAGAAAAACAGC
>DAYVGO010000001.1:0-1056 GCA_045399315.1 Arsenophonus sp. | reverse complement strand
TATTGAATTGGTAATAATTCCTCCCGTTCTGCCAGCGCACCACGCTTCTTCTTCTGATCTGGCCGATTTGGCATTCTCGGATTGGCTGCCTGACGCCCCGTGGTCTTTTCTAATTGGTTTGCTTTTCTTTTTGTTGTTACTGGTCAGACAATGCCAGTCAATTTTCAGCCACCTGGCAAAAAGTGTTACTGATGCGACCTGAACTCATTACAACAACCGCTATTCTCACTATAACGTCACGCAACCATTTCGTATCCGAAGAGCGCAATGTACAGGCCTTCGCCATAAAAGCCATTAATGAACGTTATTGAGGGTTTTTATTTTTATCTAGGACCGTGTCGCTGGATAAAAGATTAGCCCAGTTTGTGGACGAATTTGCCAGACAATATCAGATGTCGGTGATTCCGATTAGTGTTGATGGAGTCATCAATCCCTATTTACCACAGATCAAAAAAGATACCGGACAGGCGACGAAGATGCAAATCCGTTACTTTCCTGCCCTCCATTCGACCTTCTTCTACACCTTTCTGAATTCCTTTCTGTTCACCAATTTGTATTCCCCCTTGGATCCCTTCGAGTTTGCCTTTTTGAGTACCTTCTTGCCTTAATGCTTGAGCAATAGTCATAAGTGCCCCTTCGTGTTTCTCTGATTGTTTGGCTATATCAGTGATAAATTGCATCGATTTATCTGTATTCCCTTCCTGAGTGAGATAGTTAAACATTGTGATAACTTGATTATCCGCATAATAATTATACGATAACAGTTTAACAATGCTATCCAGTAACAGTCATATTTCCTTGTCGAATGTGCTTTTGGATGAGCTCTAATAGCGCCATTCTACGGTGTTGCATAATCGCACCATCATCAAGCGTAATGACATGAGCTAACCTAAAGGAATAGGTATAGATAATCTCGGATAATTTCCTATCTTCAAAGCAATTGAGCCATTTTGTGCTATAGTTGTAAGGGCTTTGTTCACCACAATAAAACACAAGTGGAAAAACCAACGGTAGCATTTTGTTTTCAGCTTCCAGATGTTTCTGCATAGCAGCCAT
>DAYVGO010000040.1:0-28564 GCA_045399315.1 Arsenophonus sp. | reverse complement strand
GGTACCATACACCATAGTGATAAAGGGTCACAATACGTGTCGTTAACGTATACGCAACATCTTAAAGACACGGCGCTTTTGGCCTCAACAGGCAGTACTGGTGACTGTTATGATAACGTGTTTGCAGAAAGCATAATTGCGTGTCTCTTGTGTTTCAGATCGGGGATCAGAATCCAATACAACGCCAGCGCCGACTTGAATAGTGGCAATACCATCTTCAATATAAGCAGAGCGAATAACAATACAGCTGTCAAAATCTCCACGGCCATTGAAATAACCTATTGTGCCGCCATAGCTGCCCCAATTTTCATTTTCAGAGTCAACAATAAGTGTCATTGCCCTGATTTTAGGCGTGTTAGTTAATGTTCCCATATTCATACAAGCTTGATAAGCGTGAAATACATCGAGATCAGTCCTTAATGTGCCGACCACTCGAGAAACGAGGTACATAACATGGGAATAACGATTAAAGAAGTTAAATCGGCCATATATCGACTACCAGGCTGACAGATACACGCCAAATCATTACTGGCCAAGTCGACTAACATGATATGCTCAGCTAGTTCTTTTTGATCGGTTCGCATCGCCAGTTCAATTTTACTGTCTAAATCAGTATCTATTTTGCTTTGTGCATTGCGTCCTCTGGGTCGTTTCCCGGCGATTAGGTATATTCAATTTGGCGACTTTTGGCGTCATAGTTTAAGTGCACTTTCAGGTGAAGCACCAAATAATGTAAATTTCTCATCTTGCATATAAAACATGTAAGGAATGGGATTTTGTATTTTCAGGCGTTGATAAGCGTTTAATGGTGTTGTACAAGGCAACATAAATTTACGGGATAGTACGACTTGAAAAATATCATCTTGATAGATGTATTTTTCCGGTGGTTGGTAATGGTAATAATGGTTGCTGAGACAAGTAGTAATAATTGCTTGGTGCCGGTTGAATATGGCTTTAGCAATCGCTGTTGGCTGGGAAATTGGTAACTAATCAGTTTAGCTAACTGTTTTTGATATTCGATCACAAGATAATGTTTAGCTAAATAAAAACAGTAATCAGGGCAATCATTTGATTTAGTTACTGACAGTAAGTTTTCAAAATAAGCAACTAAATAGTAGGAAAAAAGTCCAGCTAGCAAAAATTTTGCTGAATCAATAATCTGATGATTAGCTAAATGATGGATTAAACGCAGTACGTCAAAGGAAGAGCTGGTTTTTAACCAGCTATTTTCGTCAAGATATCGATCAATGTTGGGATAATTAACCATTAACTGATCGTCAACCTGTTTTTTCTCCAATTCATTAGGTAATGCGCTATAAATATGAGCTAATAGTGCATTGCCGTTAGGAGTTGGGGCAGTAAAAATAACTTGCTGTTGGTTGGTGGTAATACATAATGCACTATCAACAATCAATATACTTTGCAGATTTTGTTTGTTACTCACAACCGTACAGTCTAATAATAGTGTGGCAGAACGTTTGCGACATAAATGGTGAAATAATAAACATGGATTAGGCTGATAATTGATTTTATTCTCAAGCAAGCTAAATTCCACTTGATTAATTGTTATGTTTTCTATATTGGTTGTCTTTCATCTTATATTAATTGGCTATAAAAAACTCGCATCATGGTAGGTCTTGTTCTGGTGTTGTGGTATTTATTTACACACAGGAAGAAACCGCACAGTTAAGGAGGTTTTACCACCAACGGATTTTAGCGATGATAAAAAATACCAATGTCATTTCTGTTCTTCCTTGCAATGTGTCATGATAAATTGGCTATATTATCACCATTATACTAGTAAATTAGATCATCTGGGTTGTGTAAAGTTATTTATGCCATACTGTGAATTTTTTCTCTCATAGCCAACAGTAATAAGAGGGTAAAATTTTGGCACAAGACAATGTAAGGACTGTCTGTTATTTATGATTTGCATCGTCATATTAGCGCTTCTGATGGTGAGCTCCCACCAACAGAGTTAGTTGATAGAGCAATATTAATGGGAGTCAATCTATTAGCGATTACTGATCATGATACCATTAATAGTATTTTACTGGTAAAACAGTATATTAAGGAAAAAATTTACCGCTAACACTAGTTGCAGGTGTTGAAATTTCCGCCATTTGGCAACAGATTGAAATTCATATTGTCGGCCGAATGTTAATGTAGATGCCAACTGTCTTAGACATTTACTTGAAATACATAATCTATTTATATATTGGGCAAAATGGCTACGTGTTACTTGTCCTCCAGCTGCATAAGCTTTAGCCTGTTTCCAGGCAGCAGGAATACCAATTTTTGCTAATTTATAGCTTATCTCTTGACCACGACGATCACGTCGTTCAGTATGCTCAACAAAAAAGTATTGGTCATGTTTTTAAAAAGTATTTGACGCAAGGTAAAGCAGGTTATGTGCCGGCTAACTGGTATAAGCTTGAAGAGGCAATTGAAGTTATTCATCAAGCGGGGAAGGGTCGCTATTTTAGCACATCCTGGTCGCTATGATTTGTCGACCAAATGGCAAAAAAGTTAATTCTATATTTTAAACAGCAGCAAGGTGATGCAATTGAAGTGGCTCCATGTCAACAATCGCTTAATGAACGAAAAAATTTTAGTGAATTAGCTAGACTACATGATTTATATGCTTCGGTTGGTTCTGATTTCCATCGTCCTTGCACCTGGACTGAAATTAGGCAGAAATCTTTGGCTACCCGCAGATGTGCTGCCTGTTTGGCAAACGTGGTTATGAAAATAGGTATTATCGTTTAAATTTAAATATTGTATAGTATGCAGTTTATTTGTATTCATAGCTTACTTTTTAAGTTTAATTAAATAATATTTAATTAAATAAATATATAGAGATAATTCATGGGACAATCTTTCCATATTCACCCACAAAATCCACAGCCTCGTTTAATTAGTCAATGTGTTGATATATTAAATAAAGGCGGTATTGCTGTTTACCCGACTGATTCTGGTTATGCCATCGGTTGTATGTTAGATAATAAAAACGCTCTTACACAGATTTGTCGCTTGCGGCAATTGGATTCTCGACACAATTTTACTTTGATGTGCCGTGGTTTATCTGAGATAGCTGAATATGCCTATATAGACAATGCCGTATTTAGAATAATTAAAAATAGTACACCAGGTCATTACACTTTTATTTTACGTGCAACAAAAGAAGTTCCACGGCGAGTAATGAATAAAAAATGTAAGACAATCGCGGTACGTTTACCTAGTAATCCGATAGCTAGAGATTTACTTAATGGAATTGGCGAACCTTTACTGTCAACTAGCTTGATATTGCCTGGCGATGATTTTGCCCAATCCTCAGCAGATGAGATTAGAAGTTTAATTGGTGAGCAAGTTGATTTGATTATCAATGGTGGTTATTTAACTGGAAAACCAACCACTGTGGTTGATTTAACGGAGAGTGTTCCATATATCATTCGGTAGGAATGGGTGATCCGACACCATTTGCGTGACAAAAGTACTTATCAGGGTAATGGAAAAGCTGTGTATAATAATCACGGTTTATTTTTAGTTGCTTTTATAATTATGACGCCTGTGAAGGTGGCACAAGAGGTTTACGCTATGAGCGTTAAAAAACAGAAAAGTGAAAAGTTACAGAAAATACTTGCACGTTGTGGTTATGGATCGCGTCGGGAAATAGAGGGTTTTATTCAAGCCGGCAGGATCAGTGTCGATGGTAAATTAGCGACTTTAGGTGATCGGATCGAGGTTAAAGCTACCACTAAAATTCGCTTAGATGGCCATCTTTTGAAAATCAAAGCAGCTGAGAAAACAATTTGTCGGATACTAGCTTATTATAAGCCGGAAGGTGAGTTATGTACTCATCATGATCCAAAAGGTCGTCCAACTGTATTTGATCGCTTACCTAAATTAATCGGTTCTCGCTGGATTGCGGTAGGTCGTTTAGATGTAAATACGTGTGGTTTATTATTATTTACAACCGATGGTGAACTGGCTAATCGTTTGATGCATCCTCGTCATGAAGTTGAACGTGAATATGTGGTTCGTGTATTTGGAGAAATTAATGATGCTAAAATTCGTCAATTGACTAAAGGTGTTCAACTAGAAGATGGTGAAGCCAATTTTAAAAGCCTGATGTTTCGTGGCGGGGAAGGTATGAATCAATGGTTTAATGTGACTTTGACCGAAGGCCGTAATCGTGAAGTAAGGCGTTTATGGGAAGTGGTTGGTATACAAGTTAGCCGCTTGATTCGTGTTCGTTATGGTGATATTTATTTACCAAAAGGGTTACCGAGAGGGGGATGGACGGAATTAGGTTTAGCGCAGATTAATTATTTGCGTCAACTGGTTGGTCTTACCGATGAAACAGCAAGTAAACTCTCAGTCGAGCAAGATAGGCGTCGTATTAAAGCAAATCAGATCCGTCGTGCCGTAAAACGGCATACACAAGTTTCTTTGCTGCGGGCAGCCAATAAACGTGCAATAGGAGCAGCTAAGGGGCACAGTAAGTCTTCGCGTAAAAAATAACCTAAATTTAAAGTCAGTATTAGCATCAAATTTAGCTACCTAATACTTGTTTAATAGACAAAAATAGTGCTATATAAATACTTTTTATTTAATTGAGAGTATTCTCACAATAGGTTACTTTTATTTATTAGATTAAGTTGATTAAAGGGTTGAAATTTTATATGCCACAATTTTGGTAAATTATCGCTAACAGCATATTTGTGTTGCTGTTAGTAAGCTATGATGAGCGGCAATTAACAAATTCAGCTGATGGGAAATTTTATATTAGTCATAATAGCAAAGATGCGCTTTATTTTAAGATTGATAATCATCCTGTTAAACTTACGCAAGGTGAAATTCAACAAGTTGATTTACAATCTGGTAATCATACAATTGAATTCCCTATCGGTCAAAAAACTGAATTCATCACCTACCTGAGTAATGGGGGAATTATTAATCCAACCAAAGAATATTATTATGCCTACAGTTCGGTTATAAAAGAAATAATTTCTAGCAGGTGACTGTCATTAAAGTATAATCAAATTGTTGTTGATGGAATAAAAGTTCAGGGGCCAATATTAATTAAGCAGTAATGCCTTATTTATTGATAATAATGTTTTTAAATGCAATTATCCGATAAGTACATCTTTTCTCAATATTTTAAATTTAAATAAAAGTAAAAAAGTAGATGAATATGTGAAAACAAAATGTTTCACAAAAGAGGAGCTTATTGATTTTTTATCAATGATGGAATAAAAAGTTAATAATATTCATATCATTTATAAAGGTGTAAACGAAAAAAATACCATAACTAATTTATTTGAATATGCGTCGCCAATTGCAAATTTCAACAATTATTCGTTACAATCGTATGCTAAAAAAGTTGTTGAAATTGTTGATAATTTTAAAAATAGCAATAATGTTGAGTCAAAAGCACAAATCTATGAAGAATATTATCAACATATTTATAACATGGCGAAAGTTTATAGTACCTTCCATTTAGGCCAGAATAAACATGATCGTGATAAATATTCTGCCTTTATTAATCAAACAAATATGATTTTTAATGCTGATATTATAAAGCGTAGTTCGTCAAATAACTACGAAGTTCACTAATTGAGTAAAGACTGTTATTGCTTATTGACGATAGGATGTTGATTTATGCTGCTATTAGTTTTTATGCATCAATACTAGCTTGCGACTTCTGGTTTGTGATTAGGCTGTGCATCAAAACTTATTCCTGATTCATTAATACTATCTTTTCCCATTAGATAAAGGTAAACCGACATAATTTCTTGTGGAGTTTTCAGAGTCATTGGATTCTCTGCAGGGAAAGCTTTGGCTCGCATTTGTGTTCTGGTGCCACCCGGATTAATACAATTAACCCGTAAATTCGTATTTTTGTATTCATCAGATAATATTTGCATTAAACTTTCCGTGGCAAATTTGGAAACTGAATAGGCCCCCCAATTAGCACGTCCTTGTCTACCAACACTTGAAGTGGTAAATATTAATGAACTATTAGGTGCTTTTAATAATAGGGGAAGTAGCGCTTGTGTTAGCATAAAGGTCGCATTAACGTTTACTTGTATAACGTCATGCCATAGTTTTACTGGCTGTTCAATAATCGGTGTGATTTTCCCTAATATGCTTGCGTTATGTAATACGCCATCGAGATAGGGATAATTTTGTTTAATATTCGTTGCTAAATCATGGCATTGTGCATCGGTGATTGTTAGTAAATCAAGGGTATAAATAGCAACTACAGGGGCAAATTGGTTATTGGCAATAATTTCCTGCTTGACCTGTTCTAGTTTTGCGGTTGTTCTTCCAACTAGAATAAGATTAGCGCCATAATGTGAATAAGTTAATGCCGCTTCACGTCCAATGCCATCGCCAGCTCCGGTAATGAGAATGGTTTTTTGGTTAAGTAAATCAGGTTTAGCCTGGTAATGTAACATGATATTTTCCTATTTTTGACTATTCAAATTTATTAATGAGAGTTATAAGCACTTTAGTGAATTTTTAGTTACAATACCCCCATTGTTTATATTTTGTAAAGAAGGATAGAATTGTGGAATTTCTTTCATCGTATGGATTATTTGTTGCCAAAATGGTAACTGTGGTTGTTGCTATTATATTAGTTGCATTAGTTATTTTTAGCTTTGGACTGCGTAAACAGAACAAAAAAGGTGATTTAAAGCTTACTGATTTAAGCGAAGCTTATCGAGAACGTCAGCGTGAAATGCGACAGGTTAAGATGAGTGATGTTGAATATAAAGTTTGGCTAAAAAGCTATAAGAAGCAACGTAAAATTGAAGAAAAAAAACAGAAAGCAGATGCTAAAATTGGTCAAACAACACTAAAAAAACCTTGTCTGTTTGTGATTAATTTCAAAGGAAGTATGGATGCCCATGAAGTTAATGCGTTACGGGAAGAAATTACGGCGATCCTATCAATTGCAGATGAAAAAGATGAAGTTTTACTTAAGCTGGAAAGTCCAGGTGGAGTTGTACACGGTTATGGCTTAGCCGCCTCGCAACTCAATCGCTTACGAGAAAAAGGTCTTAAATTAACTGCTTCGGTAGATAAGTTAGCGGCAAGTGGCGGCTATATGATGGCTTGCGTCGCTGATCATATTGTGGCTGCACCTTTTGCCATTATTGGTTCTATTGGTGTTGTTGCTCAAGTGCCAAATATTCATCGTTTACTAAAGAAAAAGGATATTGATGTAGAATTACATATGGCTGGAGAGTATAAACGCACGCTTACTTTATTAGGTGAAAATACCGAACAGGGACGTAAGAAATTTGTGCAAGATTTGAATGAAACACATCAACTTTTTAAAGATTTTGTTCATCAAAAACGGCCAACTCTAGATATTGGTGCTGTTGCAACAGGAGAGCATTGGTATGGTAGTCAGGCGAAAGAGAAAGGTTTAATTGATGAGATAGGGGTTAGTGATGACATTATTATTAAGCAAATCGATACCCGTGAAATTATTGAAGTGACCTATACTCCAGCTAAACGTTTTATTGATCGGTTGCTGGGTAGCATAATGGAAAATGCAGATAAGTTGTTATTACGCTGGTGGCAGCGAGCATAGAAATCTCTATTTTAAAGGATGGTTAAAGAAATAAATACTGGCATTTAGCCGGTATTTTTATAACTTAATAGTTAAAATTTAATTATTTTTTTGAAATAACATAAATTAATTAATAGGTTAAAATATAATAAATAATTTAATATATCGTTATTATGTTATTTTTATCTGAGAATTGATATCTCTACCATATTTTATTTATCCATCTTGAACCCTGTTACTATTTCTTTTTATATAATTTTATTGATTTTTTTATAATGTATTCATAACTTATTGGGGTAGTTTTGATTCTTATAGTGATAACTGTGAATAAAATAAGTGGTTGCGCATCATTTTTTATCAGGTAGAGTGTAAGCTTTTTATTACTTATTATGCTTTACTTTTGTCATCATTTTGCTAGCAAAATTACATTTTTAAATCTAATTACAGTGTGAATTAACAAAGGTTTTTATCTTTATGGCGAAGTACTTAAGCAAAAAAAGGTTGATATATTGTGAATCTGACGCAATATAAAAAAAGATTTCATTCTATCTGGCTGAAAGTCAGTACGCTTAGACAATATTTTAGGTAAAGATAACTATGGGTAAAGCTCTTGTTATTGTAGAGTCCCCGGCAAAAGCCAAGACCATCAATAAATATCTTGGTAATAACTACGTTGTTAAAAGTAGTGTAGGGCATATACGTGATTTGCCAAAAAGTAGTGGTTCCAGCTCACAAAAGAATCCAAATTCAGCCAATAAGGTTAAAAAAATAAAAAAAGATGAACATGAGGCGCTTGTAAATCGAATGGGAGTTGACCCATACCATGGATGGAAAGCTAATTATCAAATTTTGCCCGGCAAAGAAAAAGTTGTCGCTGAATTAAGATCGTTAGCCTCTGATGCTGAGCATATATATCTGGCAACAGATCTTGATCGTGAGGGGGAAGCGATTGCCTGGCATTTACGAGAAGTAATTGGCGGTGATAACCAGCGATTTAGTCGAGTAGTTTTTAATGAAATCACTAAAAATGCGATCAAGCAAGCTTTTGCTAACCCGGGACAGCTAAATATTGATCGTGTTAATGCTCAACAGGCTCGACGCTTTTTAGATCGCGTCGTTGGTTATATGGTATCACCGTTATTATGGAAAAAAATTGCCCGAGGGCTGTCTGCTGGGCGAGTTCAGTCGGTAGCTGTGCGTCTAGTTGTGGAACGAGAACGCGAGATTAAAGCGTTTGTCCCTGAAGAGTATTGGCAACTTCATGCTGAATTACTTACCCCTGATACGGTATTGATTTGCATGGAGGTGACTCATAAGAAGGGTAATCCATTTAAACCAGTAACCAAAGCACAAGTTGATGCTGCTGTTGCATTATTAAAAAATGCGCACTATCAGGTGTTGGATCGCGAAGATCGATTAACAGTTAGTAAACCTAGCGCCCCTTTTATTACCTCAACGCTTCAACAAGCGGCAAGTACACGGCTTGGCTTTAGTGTTAAAAAAACCATGATGATGGCGCAGTGGCTTTATGAGGCAGGCTATATTACTTATATGCGTACTGATTCTACTAATTTGAGTCAGGATGCCTTAAATATGGCGCGTGATTATATTCAACATAACTTTGGTGAAAGATATTTGCCTAAACAGGCCAACGTTTATACCAATCAAAAAACTTCTCAGGAAGCACATGAAGCTATTCGGCCTTCTAATATTGATATTGGTATTGAAAATCTGAAAGAGATGGAAGCAGATGCTAAGAAATTATATCAACTGATTTGGAACCAATTTGTCTCTTGCCAGATGACGCCGGCAGAGTTTGATTCAACAACATTAACTGTCAAAGCTGGAGATTTTGAATTGAAGGCTAAAGGGCGTATTTTGCGTTTTGATGGTTGGACCAAAGTTATGCCTGCATTGCGTAAAGGTGATGAGGATAAAATGTTACCAACCATAAAAGTTGGTACGCAACTTGAGTTAGATAAATTGTTGCCTAGCCAGCACTTTACTAAACCTCCAGCTCGTTTTAGTGAAGCTTCATTGGTTCGAGAATTAGAAAAACGCGGCATTGGCCGGCCGTCAACCTATCCGGTTATCATTTCGACTATCCAGGATCGGGGCTATGTAAAAATTGAAAATCGTAGGTTTTATGCTGAAAAAATTGGTGAGATAGTTACTGATCGGTTAGATGAAAATTTTAGTGAACTAATGGACTATGACTTTACTGCTCGCATGGAAGATCGGCTTGACTTAATAGCTGAAGATCGCGTTGAGTGGAAGTGTGTTTTAGATGAATTTTTTGCTGCTTTTACTAAGCAGTTTGAAAGTGCAAATAAGGCACCCGATGAAGGCGGTATGCGACCCAATCCGATGGTGTTAACATCAATTGAATGCCCTGATTGTCATCGACAAATGGGCATCAGAACGGCGTCTACCGGTGTTTTTCTGGGGTGCTCTGGTTATAGCTTACCGGTAAAAGAGTGCTGTAAAAAAACCATTAATTTAATTCCTGAAGATGAATTATCCAAAATTTTAGTGGGTGAAGAAGGGGAAGAGGATGTAGAAACCCATGCTTTGCGTGCACGCCGCCGCTGCTCCAAATGTGGCACCGCTATGGATAGCTATCTTATCGATAATAAACGGAAATTACATGTATGTGGTAATAATCCAGTATGTAATGGTTATGAGGTTGAAGAAGGCGAATTCCGCATTAAAGGTTATGACGGGCCGGTAATTGAGTGCGATAAATGTGGCTCAGAAATGCATCTTAAGATGGGACGGTTTGGTAAATATATGGGATGCACCAACGAAGCTTGTAAAAATACTCGTAAGATTTTAAAAAGTGGCGAAGTGGTTCCACCTAAAGAAGATCCTATTCCATTACCAGAATTAGTTTGTGAAAAATCTGATGCTTATTTTGTATTAAGGGATGGTGCGGCAGGTATATTTTTAGCGGCTAACACCTTTCCTAAGTCAAGAGAAACTCGAGCACCATTGGTTGAGGAATTGGTTCGCTTTAAAGATCGCCTGCCGGCCAAATTTAGCTATTTAACTGAAGCTCCAATAGTTGATCCCGATGGTAATAAGATGATTGTCAGATTTAGTCGTAAAACTAAACAACAATATGTTGCTTCAGAAAAAAATGGTAAAGCCACTGGCTGGAGCGCCTTTTATATTGATGATAAATGGATAGAAAAAACCAAATAAAATTTTATCTGCTTCCTATAATAAATAAGGCTACTAAAATTAGTAGCCTTATTTTTTAGTTTACTTTTCGTTGGTATTGCAAACAACAATAAGGGGTAATAGCCATCAAATTGAAAATATTACTGATAGTGGCAACCTTTTTACAGCAACTTCTCTAGCCGATCCAATTACCGTCCTAATGCAGCTAGTCATAGCACAAGACAACCAGCAAATTGTCGGTGAAATAAGATCACGGAAACGAAATCTAGTTTATTATTTACCCCATAACTAAAAGGATTAGTGTTAGGAATATATAATAGTGACGGTCACTTAGGCGATTTGTCGGGTTTAGTTGTTAATGTAAGTGGCAGTGCTGATTATGTGGTATTGGCGTTTCGATTAAAATCAATCAATCAAATTAAGAATAGAGCTTTAATAATCCATGAAAGTGGCGATTAATAGCCGGACGACGTTGTTTGGCTTTTTATTTTTAACATTCAGCCGAGTCCGAGTAATAAGTTTATCCAAATTTATATTTATTATAACTAATAAATATATAATTAATTGTTAGTAAAATAAACGTATTATATAAATAGTTTTTAGTTTGTAATTTATTTGTTGTTATATTCCCAATCACATATATTATTGATTATAATAAATAACACTTATATTTCTTTTTGTTATAAAAATTACTATAAGTTATTAAATAATTAATCCTTTGTTCAATTTTATAAGGACGCTGAATAAGATGAAATTACAGCAATTACGTTACATTGTAGAGATCGAAAATCATGATTTAAATGTTTCATCAACGGCTGAAGGGTTATATACATCACAACCAGGTATAAGCAAACAGGTTCGTATGCTTGAAGATGAATTGGGAGTGCAAATTTTTGGTCGTAGTGGCAAACAGTTAACTCATGTGACGCCGGCTGGAAAGGAAGTGATTAAGATTGCCCGAGAAGTGATGACTAAAATGAATGCTATACGAGCTGTTGTCGGTGAACATACTTACCCTGATCGTGGCATATTAGCGATTGCCACCACGCACACTCAAGCAAGGTATGCTCTTCCTCCGGTTATTAAGCAATTTATCAAACATTATCCCCAAGTTTCATTACATATGAGCCAAGGTTCACCGACACAAATTGCGGAAGATGTCAGTAAAGGAAATAGCGATTTTGCCATTGCAACTGAGGCCTTACATCTTTACAAAGATTTAGTGATGTTACCTTGTTATCATTGGAATAGATCGGTTGTTGTTAAAGCTGATCATCCTTTAGCTAACAAGAAAAATATTACTATTAATGAACTTGCGCAATATCCGATTGTTACTTATACCCATGGTTTTACTGGTCGTTCTGAATTAGATGAAGCATTTAATAAGGCAGGTTTGCAGGCTAAAATTATTTTTAGTGCGACAGACGCTGATGTTATTAAGACCTATGTAAGATTGGGATTAGGTATAGGGATTATTGCTAGTATGGCAGTTGATACTAATCAGGATCAAGACTTAGTTATTATTGATATGCGGGATAAATTTAGCTATAGCACGACAAAAATTGGTTTTCATCGTAATTGTTTTTTACGCAGTTATATGTATGATTTTATTTGGCGTTTTGCACCACATTTAACATCTGATGTTGTCAATAAAGCGATTTCGTTGCGTTCAAATGAAGAAATTGAAGAGATGTTTAAAGATATTCAATTACCAATAATATAATTTTAGTAAAAAATAAATATAGTTTATTTTCTATTAATCATTTTATATTTTTTTCTTATAACACTGATTCTATATCAAAGTAGCACTATTTATCGTTAATATTTTTAATTTATTTTGAACAAAATCATATTTAATGATCATTAAGTATTACTTAACCAAAAAATATTTCTAATATCTTATCTTTATAAGATGCGTTATCTTAGGTATTTAGATAAAAAATAAAAAAAGGAGGAGTTATGTCGTTAAGTCTAAGAACGGACTGTGCATCCACACTCTCCGCTGGAAGTAAACACTATGAATATTTTAGTTTGCCTATAGCCGCAAAACAACTAGGTGATATTACAAATTTACCTAAATCTCTTAAAGTATTATTTGAGAATTTGCTGCGCCATCTTGATGGCAATTCAGTCGTTTTAAAAGATTTACAGGCTATGGTTGATTGGCAGCAAACCGGTCATGCTGAGCGTGAAATCGCTTATCAACCCACTCGGGTATTGATGCAGGATTTTACCGGTGTGCCAGCTGTAGTTGACCTTGCTGCAATCCGTGAAGCAGTGCAACGATTAGGTGGTGATGTTAACAAGGTAAATCCGCTTTCACCAGTCGATTTAATTATTGACCATTCAGTTATGGTTGATGAATTTGCTACTCCACAAGCCTTTGCTAACAACGTAAAACTGGAGATGCAACGTAATCATGAACGCTATCTATTTTTACGCTGGGGACAAAAAGCATTTAATCGTTTTCGAGTTGTACCACCAGGTACAGGGATTTGTCACCAGGTGAATCTTGAGTATCTAGGTAAAGCTGTTTGGTATGAAGAACAAGTAGGCAAATTATTGGCTTATCCAGATACGCTAGTCGGCACTGATTCTCATACAACGATGATTAATGGTTTGGGGGTATTAGGTTGGGGGGTAGGTGGTATTGAAGCTGAAGCCGCGATGTTGGGGCAACCGATTTCAATGCTTATTCCAGACGTGGTTGGTTTTAAATTGACAGGTAAACTTAACGAAGGGATCACAGCTACTGATTTAGTTTTGACTGTTACGCAAATACTACGTAAACATGGTGTAGTGGGCAAATTTGTTGAGTTTTATGGTGACGGTTTAGCCGATTTACCGCTTGCTGACCGAGCTACCATTGCCAATATGTCACCTGAATATGGGGCTACATGTGGTTTTTTCCCCGTCGATGAAGTCACCTTAAGTTATATGCGTTTGACTGGCCGTTCGGAAGATGAAATTGCCTTAGTTGAGAAATATACTAAAACTCAAGGATTGTGGCGTTATCCTGGTGAAGCGCCGATTTTTACCAGTACATTAGAATTAGATTTAGCATCGGTTCAGGCAAGCTTAGCAGGACCTAAACGCCCGCAAGATCGGGTTGAATTGAGTCAGGTTCCGCATGTATTTAAAGATACAGTTGACCTGGAATTAAATAAATTGGCCACCCAGCATGCTCCATCAGTCAGTTACGATGGTAAAGATTTTCAGTTAGAGGAAGGTGCGGTTGTTATTACGGCGATAACTTCTTGTACCAATACTTCTAACCCTAGTGTTTTAATGACGGCCGGTTTATTAGCTAAAAAGGCCATTGAAAAAGGCTTGCATCGTAAACCCTGGGTGAAATCTTCGTTAGCACCCGGTTCAAAAGTGGTTACTGATTATTTAGCCAAAGCAGGACTAACTGATTATTTAAATCAATTAGGTTTCAATCTGGTCGGTTATGGTTGTACTACCTGTATTGGTAATTCGGGGCCATTACCGGCGCCAATAGAGGAGGCAATTAAGAAATATGATCTCACGGTTGGTGCGGTGCTATCAGGGAATCGAAATTTTGAAGGTAGGATCCATCCATTAGTTAAAACCAACTGGTTAGCCTCGCCACCCTTGGTGGTTGCTTATGCTTTGGCGGGTAATATGCAAATAAATTTTGCTAATCAGCCATTAGGGCAGGATAATAAGGGTAAAGATGTTTTCCTAAAAGATATTTGGCCAACCAGTCAGGAAATTGCCTCTGCAATGCAGTTGGTAAAATCTGACATGTTTCATAAAGAATATAATGCAGTTTTTGATGGCGACGAAGCATGGCAGGAACTCGATGTAAAAAGTTCATCCACCTATTCCTGGCAACCAGATTCAACTTATATTCGTAATCCACCTTTCTTTGTTGATATGCAACTAGTGCCAGCGCCTATCAGTGATATTCATGGTGCTCATATTCTTGCTATTCTAGGTGATTCTGTTACTACGGATCATATTTCACCGGCGGGTAATATTAAAGTGGATAGCCCAGCTGGTCGCTATTTACAATCCCATGGCGTAGCAGCCAAAGATTTTAATTCCTATGGTTCAAGACGTGGTAATCATGAAGTCATGATAAGAGGCACGTTTACTAATATTCGTATTCGTAATGAAATGCTACCTGGGGTCGAAGGAGGATTCACGCGCTATATACCGACTCAAACTCAGCTAGCTATTTATGATGCGGCAATGCAATACCAGAAACATAAAATACCGTTAGCCATTATTGCAGGTAAAGAGTATGGTTCAGGCTCTAGTCGCGACTGGGCAGCCAAAGGAACACGATTATTAGGGATAAGAATTGTTATTGCTGAATCCTATGAACGAATTCATCGCTCGAATCTGATTGGTATGGGGGTTTTACCGTTAGAATTTCCGGCTAATGTAAACCGTAAAACGTTAAAATTGACCGGAGATGAGACAATTGACATTACAGGTTTGCAAGTCATTACCCCTGGTGAGATGATTTCGGTGACCATTACCGATAAGCATGGTCAGGTAATGACAATAGCAATGCGTTGCCGGATTGATACGATGACTGAATTAGAATACTTTCGCCATGGGGGTATTCTTCATTATGTTATTCGTCAAATGCTAAAATAAGCAGGTTTAATTCATCAAAAACTGTTCTGTTTATCTACAGCCAGTTTTTGATAATAACTAATTAATTACATTTATAATCATCAGGTAGTATATGGCCTAATTTTGTGGCTTTTACATTTAGATAGTTACTATTTTTGGGATTACGTCCAACAATAAGCGGAACCCGTTCTACTATATTTATCCCAGCTTCTCTCATGATCTCTAATTTTTTAGGATTATTAGTTAATAATCTCACTTCATTTATAGCCAGTAATTTGTACATGTCAGCACAGACAGTAAAATCACGTTCGTCGGGTTTAAAGCCGAGTTTTAAATTGGCTTCGACAGTATCTAGACCTTGATCTTGCAAAGAATAAGCACGAATTTTATTTAATAAACCGATATTACGACCCTCTTGACGATGATAAAGCAGTACACCGCGGCTTTCTAGTGCAATTTGTTTAAGTGCTGCTTCTAATTGAAACCCACAATCACAGCGTAAACTAAATAAGGCATCTCCGGTGAGGCATTCAGAATGGATACGGGAAAGAACCGGTTTTCCATCTGAAATATCACCATAAATAAGCGCTACGTGATTATTACCATTAGCAATTTCTTCAAAGCCAACCAGTAGAAATTCTCCAAATGGAGTAGGTAGCTTGGCTTCAGCTATACGTTTTAGCTGCATAGTATTATACATCATGAATAAACTCTGGTTTTAAAATTAAGAAAAAATACGTTAAAAAATGGTTAAATGTAGTTATCAAATTATTTTACCTATATATTTTACTACGTTAGTTAATATATATCATCAGCAGATTAGATTATGTTTTCAGCTGTATTTATATTACTACAATATGATTATTAAAAAATTAACTATTTTAGTTGTAAGCACATTTTGTGTAATTGTTTAAATTGAGGGTTAGAAACTGAAATCGGTAGATAAACCAATAAGCTGAACTTTTATTCACTTATTGAAAAAAATAGCAGGCAACACTAGTATTTCGTTCAATGGGATAAATTTGATAAGACATTTTCATTATGAATATTCTTGTGCCAATTAACACGAAATAGAAAAATTTTTGTGATTACTCATTCTGTTATCTACCATTGAAATGTTTATTTAAATAAAAAGGTGTGTGTTGATATAATTCACTTTCTTTATTGGGTTATCAAATGCTAAGTTAATTAAAGAAAAGTGATTATCGAGCTTTTTTATCATTAAACAATAATGGGAATAAATGTGAAATATTTTTTAATTTTATTACTTGCTCTAGCCATTTTTATTGTGTCTGTGACACTTGGTTCAAGCAATAATCAGATCGTAACATTTAATTATTTAATTGCTAAAGGTGATTATCCAATATCGATATTACTAGCAATTCTTTTTGCAGTTGGATTCGTCTTAGGCTGGCTTATTTGTGGAGTTTTTTACGCTAAGGCATTAATTTCATTATCGAATACCAGACGTAAAATTAAACAATTAGAAAATCAATTAACCAAATTACCGCAAGGTGAGCATGACACTAGAGTGGCGCTTGTTACAAATGAAAAAAGGTAATTTTTTATGTTAGAGCTGTTGTTTCTGCTACTGCCTATCGCCGCAGCTTATGGCTGGTATATGGGACGCAGAAGTGCTCAACAAGATAAACAGCAAAATGCTGATCGATTATCCCGTGAGTATGTTACTGGTGTAAATTTTTTATTATTAAATCAACAAGATAAAGCGGTTGATCTGTTTTTAGATATGCTGAAAGAAGACAGTTCGGCGTTTGAAGCACATTTAACATTAGGCAACCTTTTCCGCTCAAGAGGTGAGATTGAGCGAGCTATTCGTATTCATCAATCTTTATTTGAAAGTAACTCATTATCATTTGAGCAAAAGTTATTAGCTAGCCAACAGCTTGGACGTGATTATTTAGCTGCTGGCGTTTATGATCGAGCGAGAAATATTTTTTTGCAGTTGATTGATGAACAAGATTTTCGTTTTAGTGCGTTACAATCTTTACTTACTATTTATCAAGCAACCAGTGATTGGCATAAAGCAATAGAGGTTGCTGAAAAATTAGTTAAAATGGGGAACCCTCAACTAAAAGAAGAAATAGCCCATTTTTACTGTGAACTTGCTCTATTAGAGCTGAGTGGTGACGATCTTGATGGCGCATTTCTTTTACTGAATAAAGGCGCCCAATCAGATAAAAACTGTGCCAGAGTTTCTATTATGAAAGGACGTATTCATATTGCACGAGGTGAATATGAAAAAGCAATTTCAGCACTTAAGCAAGTTTTTGAGCAAGATAGAGATTTGGTCATTGATACTTTAGCCATGCTTTATGAATGTTATCACCATTTAGCCGGTTGGAATGATTGGGAAACTTATATCCAGCAATGTGTTGCCGGTGATTGTGGGGCTACTGCTCAGCTTTATCTGGCTGAAATAATTGAAAAAAGAAAAGGTACAGAAAAAGCACAGCTATTTATTAAACAACAACTTGAACGTCATCCAACAATGAGGTTGTTTTATAAACTGATCGATTATCATTTAGCAGATGCAGAAGAAGGTAGAGCAAAAGAGAGCTTGGAATTGCTGTGTAATGTGGTTGGTGAGCAAATTCGTTCAAAGCCTGATTATAGTTGTCGTAAATGTGGTTTTACTACTCATTCTTTATATTGGTATTGTCCTTCATGTCGCTCTTGGGATACGATCAAACCAATAAAAGGTCTGGATGGTCAATGACAGTGTAACCGATATTGCATTTATTAAATTTAAAAAGGTTAAAAATGATAGCCCACACGCAAAATAAACTGCTTCTATCTGCTAATTCTCCCGTTATTGTTGCATTAGATTATCATGAGCTGAATAAGGCATTAACTTTTGTTGACAATATCAATCCCAAGGATTGCCGTCTGAAAGTTGGTATGCAGATGTTTACCTTATACGGCCCACAATTTATTCAAACTTTGCATAACCGTGGGTTTCAAGTTTTTTTGGATTTGAAATTTCATGATATTCCTAATACGGTTGCGCAAGCTGTTAAGGCCACTGCAGAAATCGGGGTTTGGATGGTTAATGTGCATGCCAGTGGTGGTGTCAGAATGATGACGGCTGCTAAGCAAGCATTAGTTGAATATGGTAAAGATGCCCCCTTGTTGATCGCAGTTACCGTATTAACCAGTATGGAACAAGATGATCTCCAGCAGATTGGAATTAATCAAACACCCGTTGATCGCACCTTGCAACTAGCTAAATTAGTCAAGCAGTGTGATATGGATGGTGTAGTATGTTCAGCTCATGAGGCATCAACATTGAAATCTGCTTTTGGTGACGACTTTTTATTAGTTACGCCGGCTATTCGTCCCAGTGGTGATGAAGTGGCAGATCAGCGGAGAATTATGCCGCCAGAGCAGGCTATGAATACTGGTGTTGATTATATGGTTATTGGTCGTCCAATTACCCATAGTGCTGATCCCGTGTTAACTCTGAAGCAAATTAATCGTTCAATTGGATGGATAAAATGAGTGACTCACGTTTAGTTTATTCAACAGAAAGTGGCAGAATAGTAGAAATTCCAGAAAAATCACCACCGACTAAAGGTGATGGTATTATCCGTATTATGCGTCAAACTTCAGGTCGAAAAGGTAAAGGAGTTTGTGTCGTTACTGGCTTGGATTTAAATAAAGAACAATTAATTATGCTTGGTGCCGAGTTAAAGAAAAAATGTGGCGTAGGGGGTGCAATTAAAGATGGTAATATTGAGATCCAGGGAGATAAGCGAGAGCTGATTAAACAATTACTCGAAGCCAAGGGAATGAAAGTAAAATTGGCTGGTGGCTAATAATATTTATAGATAAAGCCAGTATAGTTAACTGGCTTTATTTTAGTTTGTTAAGGGTGGTTATTTTTTACCAACTTGATGACCAATTAGACCACCAATAGCAGCTCCACCTATCGTACCTAACCCATTTCTTCTGTTAAAATAGCGTCACTGACCACAATAATAGCTGTATTTTTGTCGTGTTTTGTCATATTTGAGCAAGCAGTGATGGACATGAGGAAAACACCAGATATTAGCAAAGACAAGGTATTTTTTTTAACTATGTATTATTCTATCCTATTGATAGAATAAATTAAATCCAAATTAATATAGATAACGACTTTTGGAATCGGAATTTTCGGCAAGTCGGTAATAGAATAAGTAAAAAAATAAAGTACTATGTTGTGTAGGTAGTTCACTCTTAGTAATAAGCTACTTGTGGAATACGCTTTAAATGACAAGTCTTGCAATAATATTGCGTGTTTCCATTCGAATGTCTTCAAGCTGAATATTAATCACATCATTAAGTTTATAAATAGGCTTACCTTTAATTATTATAGCGCCAGCTTCTTGACTACACTGGATTTCTTCTCGCACGGAATGGAGAAAAGGTGCTGGAATAAAGGCATTGGCGCCATTATCAGTTAAGCGAATACGGATCCCACCACGAGTAATATCGGTTATTTCAGCCGCAAAAATAGTGTTAGTTTTTACCAAAGGTTTTAGAAAACGCGCATATAACCAATTACTTACGTCCCGTTCAGCTAAACGATTGGCGCGCTTGCGTTCAGTGATTTTGACCATTAGTGATTCAGACGGTTTTGTGATGTTATGCTTCTCATTATTTATGATAGCTTTTAATAAACGATGGTTGATGATATCTGTATACTTACGTATCGGAGACGTCCAGGTTGCATAGGAATCAAAGCCCAAACCATAATGGGCAGCTGGTGTAGTTTTAATTTCGGCAAACGATTGGAAACGGCGTATTCGACTATCTAGAAATTGAGTTGGTTGTTGATCTAATAAACGACGTAAATTACAAAATCCTTCAAGGCTTAACAGTGTTTCTGCATTTTGTTCGATATGACTTTCCTGCAAGATGGTGATAACATTATCGATCTGACTGGGATCAAAGCCATTATGAACATTAAAAATACCGAATCCTAATTTATCTTTTAATACTTTAGTTGCACAAAGATTGGCGGCAATCATCGCCTCTTCGACGATACGATTAGCGATCCGTCGTTTTTCGGCCAATATATCAATAACATTACCATTTTCATCAAGTACGAAGCGATAATCAGGACGATCTTTAAATACCAGTGCATGCGATAGGCGCCAGGCGGAACGTTTTTCGCACATTTCATTGAGCAGTAATATTTGCTGTTTGATGATTTCATTTTCTGGTTGCCATTTATTATGTTGTTCCAGCCAATCAGAAACATCATCATAGACCAACTTGTTTTTTGATTCGATCCAGGCCAGGCTAAATTGAATATTTTTTGCTAATTGCCCATCTTTTTGGATTTCAAATTGACAGACCAGAGCAGGGCGTCGCTCATTAGGGCGCAGTGAGCATAAATTATCCGACAACTCACGAGGTAACATCGGAATATTAAAGCCAGGTAAATAATTAGTATATCCGCGTTTTTGGGCAATCGTATCTAACTCACTATTTGCAGGGATATAACTGGTTGGATCGGCAATGGCAACAAAAAGACGTAATTGTTCATTATTAGTACGCTCTATATAAAGCGCATCATCCATATCCTCGGTGCTAGCACTATCAATGGTTATGAAGTTGAGATGAGTAAGATCATCACGCTTGGTTGTCTGTTCTTCAATGGTATAGCTTTGCATTTTGGGTGCTTCACGCTCTAATTGATACCGACTTAATGTTATCCACCAAGGAGCAAAATGGTCATCACCATGAGTAATATATTGGGTTATTTCAGCTTGAAAGCTACCTTGATTTTTTAATGGATGACGACGGATTTCTGCTATAACCCAATCATTTTGCGCAAAATCATGACTAACATGTTGTGCCGGGCGACAAAAAATATTTTCTTTTAATATTGGGTGATCGGGTTTGACATAAAGCCGATTGTCATTATTTCTTTTTTGTATGCGTCCTACAAATCGGGTGAGAAAGGGTTCAACTAATTGCTCTGGTTCAACAATTTCACGATCTTTGTTAGTGTGAATGGTTGCGATGATCCGATCACCATGCATCACTTTTTTCATTTGTGGTGGTGGAATGAAATAAGTTTTCGTTCCATCGACCTCAAGAAAACCAAAACCTTTTTCTGTACTTTTGACAATACCCTCGACGCGAGGTGTTTGGGCATGTAATTGCTGTTTTAGCTGTGCTAGCAGCGGGTTATCTTGAAACATACTATCCGTATTTGCATCGTTAAATTAAAATTTACCCACATTTTGCTCAAATTGAGAGATATGGGCAAGCAGAATAATAATATTTGTCACTTTTATAAAAAGCTTGTATTTAAAGTTTATCTTGATAATGCTATTGGTTATTTATTAGTTTGCTGAATATTGTTTATCGTTAAATTCACATAAATCTTCAATAATACAAGAGCCACAGCGTGGTTTTCTGGCTAAGCATGTGTAACGGCCATGTAAAATAAACCAGTGATGACAATTCACTTTAAATTCATTGGGTACTACTTTGAGTAATTTTTGTTCAACTTCAATAACATTCTTACCAGGGGCAAAATTTGTTCGGTTACAAACGCGAAAAATATGGGTATCAACCGCAATGGTTGGCCAGCCAAAAGCGGTGTTCAATATCACATTCGCTGTTTTACGACCGACACCAGGTAAGGACTCCAACGCTTCACGATTTTCGGGCACCTCTCCATTATATTTATCGACTAATATTTGACAGGTTTTAATTATATTTTCAGCTTTGGTATTAAATAAGCCAATTGTTTTGATGTAACTCTTTATTTCATAGATGTCAAGTGCTAGCATTTTTTTGGCTGTATTAGCGATCTGATAGAGTTTTGCCGTTGCTTTATTGACGCTAATATCGGTAGCTTGCGCGGAAAGTAAGACAGAAATAAGTAATTCAAAAGGCGAATTAAAAATAAGCTCTGTGGTTGGTGTTGGATTATTATCGCGTAAGCGAGTCAGGATGGCTATTCGCTTTTGTTTATTCATAATTTAATTTGCTCCTGATCCTTTGTTAAATTACTTTTATTGGGGAAAGAAGCCGATTTTACAACAGCTTGTTGTTGTTTTTGGATGAGATATCTTTTTATTCTTTCATCAATTAAATATTTTCCTGCCAGCATCAAACCTAATCCGATGAAAGCGCCGGGAGGTAATATTGCTAATAAAAAAGGGGAGTTAAGATGAATAACTTCAATACGTAATATTTTGGCCCATTCCCCCAACAGCAAACCCGCGCCATCGAACAGTGTTCCATTGCCTAAAATTTCTCGCATTGCACCTAAAAAAAACAGCACTATCGTGGCGCCTGCTCCCATCGCTAAACCATCGATTGCAGAGTTATAGACACTATTTTTGGCGGCATAAGCCTCAGCCCGGCCAATGACAATACAGTTAGTGACGATCAGCGGAATAAAAATACCTAAAGAGTGATATAAACCAATGGCATAAGCGTTAATTAACATCTGCACAGCAGAGACAACTGAGGCAATAATTATTACATAGATTGGAATCCGTATTTCGCTTGGGATCCAATGCCGGAATGTAGACACGGTAATATTGGTAAAAAACAGCACCAATGTTGTTGCAAGTCCTAATCCTAAGGCGTTGGTTACGGTTAAAGACACCGCTAATAACGGACACAAACCTAATAATTGAACCAGTGCCGAATTATTTTTCCACAATCCTTGGATAAAAAGTTTTTTAGTTTCATTCATGGTAATTAATTTGAGCATGCAGGATAAGTTGATAATTTTTGCGGCACCGATTGTATAAACCAGGCTGCACGCTTAGTGGCATTAATAACAGCTCTTGGTGTAATGGTAGCACCAGTGAATTGGTCAAAATCACCACCATCTTTTTTTACTGCCCAATGGCGGCTATTTTCTGAGTCAATTGTTTTACCGGCAAAATGGCTGATCCAATTGGAAATACGAATATCAATTTTATCACCTAATCCAGGTGTTTCATGATGTTCAGTCACACGTACACCTAATACTTTGCCTTGAAAATCTGCTGCCACTAGTAATTTTATGGCACCTGAATAACCATCGGGTGTGATACTTTCTATAATGGCAGCGATAGGTTTTCCTCCTTTGCTGGCAATATAAAGATGATGCGGTAGTGAGCTACCTAATGCTTCATTTGGGCTGACTATGTAGCACGCGTTAGTCAAATCATTATCATATAATTCAGGTTTAATAATTTGATTAAATAGCTTTTGTTGCTGTATTAGTGTCTGATTATGGATGGTACTTTTGGTGATAGTATAAACCACTGCTGTTAACCCAGTAGTTGCTGCGGCAAAAATAGCCAATATCAAGCCATACTGTCTAATTGATTTTAACATAACAGCTCCTTATTTATGGCCATAAACACGGGGTTGAGTATAGTGGTCAATTAGTGGTACAGTGATATTGGCTAATAGTACCGCAAAAGCAATGGCATCAGGATAACCACCATAAACACGAATGATCCAGATTAAAAATCCAATCATTGCGCCGTAGAGAAGACGCCCACGTGGTGTTGTTGCCGCAGTTACAGGATCGGTGACAATAAAAAAAGCGCCAAGCATGGTTGCGCCTGAAAAAAGGTGTATCATAGGCGAAGCGTATTGTGATGGCATAATTAACCAACTGACTAATGAGCAAACTATCAGGCTGGTTAAAAATGCCAGTGGAATTTGCCAGCTAATTATTCGCCGATTAAGCATAATAATGCCACCAAACAGATAGGCAATATTAACCGATTGCCAACCGATGCCAGCTAATAACCCTTGTAAAATAGGTTGTTGTAGTATTTGGCTAATGGTATGTATTAATAGTCCAGTCTTAAAACTATCGAGTGGTGTCGCTTGACTTACACCATCAACCCTTAACGTTAATTGGTTTAATGTGTTCCCGGTAGTAGTATAGCCGGTAAAAATCACTTGTAGGCTATCTAAAGCATCGGCATGAATAGATTGAAGCTCTATCGGGGGTAACCAACTGGTCATTTGCATGGGGAATGAGATCAATAATACCACATAACCTACCATTGCCGGATTAAAAGGATTTTGACCTAATCCACCATAAACATGCTTAGCAATTAATATTGCAAAAGCGGTACCTAACACCACTAGCCACCAGGGTGATAAAGGCGGGATACTAATAGCTAATAATAAGCCGGTTACCAAGGCGGAATTATCTTTTAATTGAGGAATAACCGGTAACTTACGTAGTTGTAAAACGGCTGCCTCACTAATGAGTACCGTTATAGTGGCTAATAAAATTTGGTAAATCGTTCCACTACCAAAAAAGTAAATTTGGGTGGCAATGCCGGGAATGGCAGCTATAATAACCCACAACATGAGCTTACTCGTACTCTGCTTTTCGTGGGTAAATGGTGAATTCGCCATTTTTAAACGGTTTATGCTACGATCAGTAGGAATTGGTCTGAATTTCATTTTTCAGCTCATTTATTGTTCAAATATTATGATGTTTTACTCTGCATATCACGTTTAGCTTTCACACGGGCAATAGCGGCAGCAATGGCGGCTTTGCGTAGATCAGTCGATTGTTGTTCTATTGTATTTTCTGTCGTTGTGACTGATTGACACTCGGGCGCTTTTTTAGCAGCTTGAATAACTCTCAAGTGGGCTTTTTTAGCTTGACGAGCTTTGATGGCTGCTTGATTATCCCATGTTTCATCTCTGTTATCACCAGTCTGATTTTTTTGCTCATTAATTCGCATTAATGCAGCGTTGATAGCTGCTTTATCTCCGATTTTAACAGTAGCTTGTTCATGTCGTTGTTGACGCAGTATTTTTTCTCGTTCAAGCCGAGCTTTTTTGGCTTCAAAACGTTTTTTGGCCTCAGTGCTACGATGTTTTTCTTGCGCAATTGCTTTAATTTCTGCTTTTTCTCGGCGATAGTATTGAACAAGCGGAATATTGCTAGGGCAAACATAAGCACAAGCCCCACATTCTATACAATCAGATAAATTATATTTTTGTGCTTTTTCATGCTCTTGTCCTCGACTAAACCAATAAAGTTGTTGTGGTAATAAATTAGCTGGGCAAGCTTGCGTGCAAAGACCACAGCGAATACAAGCTTCCTCAATAGCAGGTTCGCCTATTTCAGCTAAAGTAGGGGCAAGAATACAGTTGCTAGTTTTAACAATAGGGATAGTTAAATCAGGCAATGTAAATCCCATTAATGGTCCCCCCATAATAACCATTTGTTCTGATTGTGGAGCCAGCCCAACTTGTTGCAATAAAAAATTAACTGGAGTACCTAACCGAACCCAATAATTGCCCGGATTTTGTACTGCCGCACCGGTTAATGTTACTACCCGCTCAATTAACGGTTCACCGTCGATAATGGCTCGTTTAATGGCAAGCACAGTACCAACATTTTGCATCAATATACCAATGTAAAAAGAGTGAACACCAGTTGGTATTTCTTTACCTGTTAGTATCTTCGTTAATTGTTTGGCTCCGCCTGAAGGATACTTTGTTGGGATCACTCTTAATTTAATCATAGCTGGTTGGCCTAAAAGTGCTTCTTTTAAGGCTGCGATCGCGGCGGGCTTGTTATCTTCGATGCCAATTAATACTTCCTTTGGTTTTAGTATGTGTATGAGTATCAGTATGCCTTTGATGATTTCATCTGCATGCTCCTGTATTAAACGATCATCAGTGGTAATATAAGGTTCACATTCGGCTGCGTTAATGATTAAAGTGTTAATTAACTTATTACCATTTTTCAATTTCGTGGCAGTAGGAAATCCTGCACCACCTAAGCCAGCAATACCAGCTTGTTTGATATAAGATAATAAAACTTTAGCCGAATATTGTAAGTAGTTTGGCAAAGGTTTGCGCTCACACCATTGATCTTTATTATCTGGCTGGAGGTAGATACAAAGTTCTTGTAGACCAGAGGGATGTGCTGTTGTATGCGGCTCTATGGCGGTAATAGTTCCTGAGGTAGAGGCATGGACAGGGATTCTGCAATCACAACCTTTAGTTAGCACTTGGCCTTTTAAAACTTGGTCACCAGTTTTAACAATGATATCACCTGCTGCGCCTACATGTTGCTGAATGGGGATAATTAATTCATCAGCTAAGGGAAGTCTACGTAACGGAACATGGTTTGATTGTGTTTTCATTTCAGGTGGGTTTATGCCTCCTGGAAAGGACCATATTTTGGGTTTATTTGAGGTCAGTTTGCTAAAAAAGTTAAGCATTTGCTTGCTCCTTGCTGGCAAATACAACTGTTGTAGCTGAGGTTGGTGAAGTAGCAATATTTTTTACTGGAATAGTGGTTAAATCCCATTTCCAGTTTTTTATAGTCGTTTTTATTGGTAACATAGTAATACAGTTTGTTGGGCAGGGAGCGACACAAAGATCACAACCAGTACAGAGATCTTCTACCACAGTATGCATCGCACGGGTTGTTCCTACGATGGCATCAACAGGGCAAACCTGAATACATTTTGTGCAGCCAATACAATTAGCCTCATCAATAAAAGCAATTTTTCTTTCTGGTGTTAATTTATCTGCATCAAGTGCTTGTGGTTCTACATTAAGTAATTCAGCGATTTTCAGCATCGTTTGTTCGCCACCTGGTGCACACTTATTTATGGTTTCACCATTATTGGCAATTGCCTCAGCATATGGGCGGCAACCAGGATAACCACATTGACCACACTGACTTTGGGGTAAAATGTGATCAATTTTTTCTACAATTGGATCATCTTCTATTTTAAAGCGTAGAGCAGCAAATCCTAACATCAGACCAAAAATCAGACCAAATGCGGCAATAACGCTGATCGCAATCAATAAAGTAGTCATTAGAATTTTACCAAACCACTAAATCCCATAAATGCTAAAGACATTAAGCCAGCAGTGATGAGAGCAATGGATGAGCCGCGAAAGGGGGACGGAACATTCGCCACGGCGATACGTTCTCGGATAGCAGAAAACAACACTATTACTAAAGAAAACCCGACTGCGGCAGCAAAACCATAAACCGCAGATTGTAAAAAATTATGTGATTGATTGATATTTAGCAAAGCCACACCAAGTACCGCACAATTTGTGGTAATTAAAGGTAAAAAAATACCTAAAAGACGGTATAGTATTGGACTGGTTTTGTGGACCACCATTTCAGTAAATTGAACAACCACGGCAATGACTAATATAAAACTTAATGTGCGTAAGTAAATGAGATCTAATGGTATTAAAATAAACGTATCCATCAGCCATGAACAGATGGAGGCTAAAGTCATAACAAACGTTGTCGCAAATCCCATACCAATAGCGGTTTCTAGCTTTTTAGAAACTCCCATAAAAGGGCATAAGCCTAGAAATTTTACTAGCACGAAATTATTTACCAAAACTGTAGTGATAAATAATAAAAAGTAATCTGTCATTAGAACGCCTAAATTATTTTATTTGTCAATAGAAGTTATAAACATAAATGATAAATGGTCGGCTATGATAGCAACTGATTGAAATATTGGTTATCGATCTTGTGTGAAAGTCAGTTTAAGCGGGTTAGTGATTTTTTAACAAAGGAAAAATAGTGATTATAGCTAAAAATTAAATGGATACACTAAGCAACAAGGTTTGACCTATCTCATTATAATCTTTGCTGTTAAGATTGACGTATTATCGTTTTAAGGGGTTGTGTAGCCAGAAGTCGAACTTATTGTACAAATATTGTACAAAAATAAAATTAAACTATCAATAGTAGCTGTTAATAGTCACCAATAGTCGACATTTTATTATTAACTCACTGTTTTATAATGTTTTTATTTTTTATCACAATAGCTGCTTTTACCCGCCTATTATAATCCTTGTGTCATGAAATTTATGTGCATATTGGTGTACATAAAATATGATAAAAAAGGGAATGCACAGGGAGAAATAATAAATATGTCGGTAACTGATTCATGGTTAAGAGTAGTAAATGGTAAGCTTCAAGATAAAATGGTGACTAAATCAGACAGAGATGGTCTGTCGGTTCGGGTGATACCGAAAGGTAAAGTAATTTTCTAATATTGAACCTCCCCCGGGTTTATTGGAGAGTTTTTATTCTGTAAATGTAAACAACAAACTCCCTATCATGAAGGGAAGAATAATATGCGTTTTCTACCTCTATTTTTCCAGGTCTTTCTATGGATTACCTCT
>DAYVGO010000023.1:0-125261 GCA_045399315.1 Arsenophonus sp. | reverse complement strand
GCCGAACTCAGAAGTGAAATGCCGTAGCGCCGATGGTAGTGTGGGGTCTCCCCATGTGAGAGTAGGGAGCTGCCAGACTTTGAATAAGTTAAGAAAGCCACCCAAAGGGTGGCTTTTTTATATTTAAACAGTAGATGTATGTTAAAGAAAAATAAATTATATCTATTTTATTAACGTGTTTGTTTGCGTTTTTAAGATTTATTATAGCTGATTGAATAAACTACCTAGAAATATTCATTGCATCTCTTTCTTCTAGTAATTTTTCAACAACACTAGGATCAGCTAAAGTTGATGTATCACCTAAGTTTTTTATATCGCCAGTTGCAATTTTTCTTAGGATACGACGCATAATTTTACCCGAACGAGTTTTTGGTAAAGTATCAGTCCAGTGAAGAATATCCGGTGTTGCTATTGGCCCAATTTCTTTACGAACCCAATTACACACTTCATTATAAAGTTCTGCTGAAGGTTCTTCACCATGATTTAATGTGATATAGGCGTAAATAGCTTGTCCTTTGATATTATGCGGGACACCAACGACGGCAGCCTCAGCAATTTTAGGGTAAGCAACAAGTGCAGATTCAATTTCAGTTGTACCTAAACGATGACCAGAAATATTTAAAACATCATCAACACGACCTGTTATCCAATAATAACCATCTTCGTCACGACGAGCGCCGTCACCACTGAAATACATACCTTTAAATAGCGAAAAATAGGTTTGTTCAAAACGCTCATGATCACCATAAATTGTTCTAGCTTGTCCGGGCCATGAGTCCATGATGACAAGATTACCTTCAGCAATACCTTTAAGTAAGTTACCTGAATTATCAATAAGAGCGGGTTTTACACCAAAAAAAGGTAAAGTGGCTGATCCTGGTTTAAGTTCAGTTGCTCCTGGTAGGGGAAGTAGCATGAAACCGCCGGTTTCAGTTTGCCACCAAGTATCAATAATAGGACAGTGATTGTTGCCTATTTTTTTGTAGTACCATTGCCAAGCTTCCGGGTTAATAGGTTCACCAACGGAGCCTAAAATTCTTAAAGAGTTACGCTGAGTTCCTTCAATAGCTTTAGCACCTTCTGCCATTAATGCACGAATTGCAGTTGGTGCGGTATAAAGAATGTTTACTTGGTGTTTGTCAACTATTTGGCTCATTCGATTTATATTTGGATAGTTAGGTACTCCTTCGAACATTAGTGTAGTGGCTCCATTGGATAGTGGGCCATAAATTAAGTAACTATGGCCTGTTATCCAGCCAATATCAGCTGTACACCAGTAAATATCCTTAGGCTGGTAGTCAAATGCATATTTGAATGTGATAGAAACATAAACTAAATAGCCACCAGTGGTATGTAAGACACCTTTTGGCTTGCCTGTTGAACCAGAAGTGTAGAGAATGAATAAAGGATCTTCGGCATTCATTTCTTCAGCAGGACAATCAGCGTTGACCCCTTGAATAATTTCATGCCACCAGTGATCACGTTTTTCTTGCCAATCAATTTGATTATCTGTTAGTTTAAAAACAATAACATTATTAATAGGTTGGATAGTTGAATTTTTTAAAGCTTCATCGACGTTTTTCTTCAATGGTATAGTACGGTTTGCTCTTAACCCTTCATCTGCTGTAATGATCAGTTTAGCTTTACTGTCAAAAATACGTCCTGCAATAGCTTCGGGAGAAAAGCCAGCAAATATAACAGAGTGAATAGCACCGATGCGTGTGCATGCGAGCATGGCGATAGCCGATTCAGGTATCATGGGCATATAGATAGCGACAACATCGCCTTTTTTGATGCCTAACTTTTTTAAAGCATTGGCAAATAGACACACATCATGATGAAGCTGGCGGTAAGTTATATGATAGGACTGTGATGGGTCATCGCCTTCCCAAATGATTGCAGTTTGATCACCTCGTGATTGTAAATGGCGATCTAGACAGTTAGTGCTTAAATTTAAGGTACCATCTTCAAACCATTGAATGCTAATGTGTCCTGGATCAAATGATGTGTTTTTTACTTTGGTATAGGGTTTTATCCAGTCAACAATTTGGCCTTTTTCTCGCCAAAATGTGTCAGGATCTTCAAGTGATAATTGGTAATCATGTTGGTACTGTTTTTTATTAATTTGGGTGTGGTTAGCAATTTCAGTAGGAATAGGGTATTTGAATGTTGATATCATATTTTTCTTCTCCTCATTTGTGTTAATCATATGCCAAAGAGCAGTTAACTAAGCTTATGAATAAAAATTTGTTTTTTTTGTGTAAGTGATCACGTAAATGTAGAAGCTTTATTTTAGATTTATTATTTATTAATCATGCTTTGTTTAACTATTTATTCTGCTTTGATTTTTTTGATTGAGGTTTTTCTTTGTTAAATGAGTTTATTTTGATGTATTTTACTAATATATTGATTGTTTTTTATAAAAAATAAAAACCTTAAAAAAGGTATTGTTTATAATCGTTTTCATTATTAGGATAATCCTTGTAAAATAGGTATTGATTGAAGCATTTATTTTATATTCAAGTAAAAGGAGTTAATGCAATGAGCTATACATTACCTTCCCTGCCTTATGAATATGGGGCACTAGAGCCATATTTTGATGAACGGACTATGAAGATCCATCATACAAAACATCACCAAACATATGTGAATAATACCAACGATGCGTTAAAAGAATTTCCTGAGCTTGCTAAACTCGATATAGATGATTTAATTCAAAATTTAGATAATGTGCCAGCAGATAAGCGTACTTTTTTACGTAATAATGCAGGCGGCCACGCTAATCATAGTATGTTTTGGATTGGATTGAAAATAGGCACTGAACTAAAGGGTGAGCTGAAATCTGCAATTGAACGTGATTTTGGTAGTGTAGAGAATTTTAAAGAAGTTTTTGAAAAAGCTGCCGCAACTCGTTTTGGTTCTGGTTGGGCGTGGTTAGTGTTAAAATCCGATGACAAACTTGCGGTTGTTTCGACAGCTAATCAGGATAATCCTTTAATGGGTGAGGCTATTTCTGGCATTTCTGGTTATCCTATTTTATGCCTCGATGTTTGGGAGCATGCTTATTATCTTAAATATGAAAATCGTCGCCCTGAATATATTAAAGCTTTTTGGTCAGTCGTTAACTGGGATAAAGCGGAGAAACGGTTTGCAGAAAAAGTAAAATAAAATTAATATTATTTGTTTATTGTCAATGTTAGTGGCGCCAGATTACTTACTGGCCTACTAGTTTTTTGATAAATAATGAAAAATATAGCTATTGTTAATTGCTTATTTATAAATAAGTGGAAAAGTATTATTGATTTTACTAAATAGTATTTTATTATTTATATCTTTCAATATATTTATTTTTTATGTTTTACTTTTTAAGATAGGTTATTTTAATATGAATCTCCCTCATGTTTACGGGGGAGAAGAGAATTTTTTTATAGGATTAATAAAACCAATAGCGTCATAGACCTTAGTTAAAGTTATTTTAGCGCGTGCCTCTGCTTTGGTAGCACCTTCAGACATAATGTTATGCAATAATTTTTCATTATTACGAAATTCATCAAAACGATTTTGGATATTTATTAGCATATCGCAAACAGCTTCAGCAACGGTATTTTTTAAATCCCCATACATTTTTCCAGCAAACTGTTTTTCTATATCAGAGATTGAGGTTCCTGTTACCCCAGAAAGAATGTCTATCAGATTAGAAATACCAGGTTTATCTGCTAAATCATAATAAACTCGTGGTGGTTCTTCAGAGTCGGTAAGAGCTCGTTTTATCTTTTTAGCTGCTGTTTTAGGATTTTCTAGTAAAGTTATCACATTATTGCGATTATCATCTGATTTTGACATCTTTTTTTGTGGTTCTTGTAGAGACATAATCCGTGATCCTTTTTCAGGAATAAAGGGATCGGGTATAGTAAATATTTCACCATAGATGGAATTAAAACGTTGAGCAATATCGCGACTTAATTCTAAATGTTGTTTTTGATCAATACCAACAGGAACTTGGTTTGTCTGATAAAGTAAAATATCGGCCGCCATCAATACCGGATAATCAAATAATCCAGCATTAATATTTTCCGTATGACGGGTTGATTTATCTTTAAATTGTGTCATGCGGCTTAGTTCACCAAAATAGGTATAACAGTTAAGAGCCCAACTAAGTTGAGTGTGTTGAGGAACATAGGATTGAAGAAAAATAATGCTTTTTTTAGGATCAATACCACAAGCTAGGTATAAAGCTAACGTATCAAGCGTACGCTTTTTTAATTCTATAGGGTCTTGGCGAACTGTAATGGCATGTTGATCAACAATACAATAAATACAGTCGTAATTATCTTGCATGTGAACCCATTGGCGTAATGCGCCGATATAGTTGCCAACTGTTAATTCCCCAGACGGTTGTGCCCCACTGAATACAATAGGTTTTTTGCGGGTTTTAGTTGATTTTATAGGGGTTGCATTCATGTTATGATTCCAGAATTGTTAAAAGTGGCAGTCCTAACGCAGGAAGTAGATCGGCAAAGTTATCTAATACATAATCTGGTTTGCTTAATGCGATAGATTCACCATAGTTATATCCATAAGTTAAACCCACACAAGGACAACCGGCCGTTTTAGCGGCTAAGATATCATTATGGGAATCGCCGACAAATAGTAATTCATCTTTATGCAGGCTAAATTTTCCCATTGTAAGATAAAGTGGAGCCGGATGGGGGTTTTTCTCTTTTACGTCATCTCCCCCTAATATTAAAGAAAAGTAAGAATTAATAGTTAAATTTTTTAATAAAGGGACAATAAATGGTGTTGGTTTATTAGTGACGATTTCCATTGGTAAGGTTGTTTGGGTATCTCTGCTAGTGTTTCTTTTACATTAGGAAACAGTTGGCTCCCAGTTATTACTGTCGTTGCATAAATTTTATCAAGTAATTGACGAGTATTATTTTTCATTTCTGGTGTAATTTTGACGTTAGCCTATGTTAATGAGTGTTCTATCATAATGTCTACACCATTATCAACCCAAGTAGAAACAAGTTCTTTACACGCAGCGGTTAGTTGCTGAGTAATTAAAGTATAATCTAAGGCTTCAGCTAATCCACCAGCCCTGTCGACTAATGTACCATCTAAATCAAATGTGATAGCGTGAATACCGGTTAATTTTTTAGTTGTCATTAATCTGCCTCAGCTAACTTTTTACGCATAGCATCAATGACAGTTTTGTAATCTGGTTGATTAAAAATTGCAGAACCTGCAACAAAGGTGTCAGCTCCTGCATTTGCAACTTTAAGAATATTATTAACGTTGATCCCGCCATCAACTTCTAGGCGAATATTATAACCGCTATTATCGATCATTTTACGAACTTGACGCAATTTATTTAGACTTTGTGGAATAAAAGCTTGCCCCCCAAAACCAGGATTTACTGACATAATCAAGATTATATCCAACTTATCTATTACGTAATCTAAGTAGTTTAGTGGTGTGGCAGGATTGAAAGCTAAGCCGGCTTTACATCCGTTATCTTTTATTAATTGTAATGTGCGATCAATATGTTCACTGGCTTCAGCGTGAAAGGTAATGTAAGTTGCACCAGCTTTAGCAAAGTCAGGAATGAGTCGATCTACTGGTTTTACCATCAAATGCACATCAATCGGTGCTTTAATACCATAATCTCGTAATGCCTTACAAGTCATTGGGCCGAATGTTAAATTCGGCACATAATGATTATCCATAACGTCAAAATGAACAATATCCGCTCCAGCCTCAATTGCTTTCTTAATATCTTTACCTAAACATGCAAAATTTGCGGATAGAATGGAGGGGGCAATCAGAAAATCTTTCATTATTGTCTCCGATTTGTTTTTTTACCTTTTGAATTCTTTTTATAAGTAGGATTATAGAATGCCAAAAGTTCATCGACTTTTCTACGAGTAAGGCTATTACGGCTAATTGTTCTACTTACTTTTACAACATTTAGCTTAGCGTGATGATACCATTCTCTGGTCGCTGGTGTATCATGATTTGATATCAATACCGGTATCCCACGTGTTGATGATAAGTGATAAGCGATTTGAGCCAGATTAAATTGTTCTTTGTTACCAAAATTATTTGTATGGTATGCGGTAAAATTAGCTGTATCTGAAAGTGGTGTATAAGGCGGATCACAGTAAACAACAGAACTTTTGTTTACTGATAGCAATGTTTCTTGATAAGTTTGGCAAACAAAAATAGCTTTTTGTGCTTTTTCAGCAAACCAATAGAGTTCATCTTCGGGAAAATAAGGTTTCTTATAACGGCCAAATGGAACGTTAAATTCTCCTCTTGAATTGTAACGACAAAGACCATTGTAGCAATGACGATTAAGATATAAAAATAGTTCACTACGGCGTTGAGAGTTATTACATAGGTTAAATTCAGTGCGTAAACGGTAATATTGTTCGGGTGTATTATATTCAGCGTTAAAAAGCTGGCGTGAATGCTGCACGAAAATATCAGCATGATATTTTATAGCATTATATAGATTGATAAGATCATTATTAATATCAGCTAGAATATAAGCATTATAGTTGGTATTCAAAAATACTGAACCTGCCCCGACAAATGGTTCTACTAGACAATCACCTTCTGGTAGATATTTTTTGATTTCTTCTACCAGAAGATATTTACCACCAGCCCATTTTAAAAAAGCGCGTTTTTTCTTCATGCCGCCAAATTTTATCTAAATGTTCCAGAGTTTTTGGTGTGTCTCTGTTTAGGACAGCATATTTGCGCCTAATGATTCTTTATTTTTGATCTTGCTTAACTTGCTGGAATTTTCTAACCCAGATTTTTTTTTCCTGAACAGCAGCTGGCAAAGTTGCGATTGCATGTTTTGCTTCACTAACTGAGCAGTAATTGCCATAGATAAGAACATACCACGGTTGTCCATTACGTAGGGTCTTATAGATTTTATAATTTTTTAAGCGGTTGATTTTAGCAAATGTTTGTAGTGAGTCAGAACGACTTGCACTACTTAATTGTAACGTGTAATTACTCGCTGGGGCCGATAATAGATCACCAGTTTGTTTTGCATGTGTTTGAACGATTGGTTTTGTTTTTATTTCAGGATTAGTTTTGGTTGGTTCAACTATCTTAGGTGATGTAGAAGGAAGTATTGCTGCTGATGTGGTTGTTGAATTCTCAGCTAGTTGTTGCTTTGTATTAGGTAATGTCTGTCCCTGGCGTAAAGCATCAACAACATTACCTGGGATTTCAATACGTTTACCCTGCCCTTGATTTGTCATAGGCAAAGAACCTTCAGTCGGTGTATCACTAATTGAAGGCATGGTTACATTTTGTGGCTGATTTTGTTCTTGCGCTAGAGAAGAGTTATTAGACAACGATGTTGATTTAGAAATATCGATATTACGTTCATTATTTGTTGTAGAGCTATGTTGTTTTTCATGATCAGTTGGTGCTTTAAGTGCTGAGCTAATCGCGATAATTAGTAATAATAGAACTAAAACTGCGATACCAGTCATGACATGTTGTCGAGAAGCTAGATGATGTTTAGATCCTTGCTGACGTGAATGTAATATAGGCCTATCTGAAGTATCTGGCCGGAAGTTACTTTGATCTTGAGGATCTTTTTCTGGTTTAAACTCGTCCATTTTCCCTCCCTTTAAGGTGAATGACCTTATATCATGGATAAAGATGATTTTTTATACAGTTTAATTCTAAGATATGGATATTTTATTATAGTGTCACTTGCTATCTCTATCACAGTTTAATGTGTATGTAGGCATTGCTTAATTGCTTTTAAAACAATCTCATGGCTTATATTAGTGTATATTTCTGCTTTACCAATAGATTTAGGTAGTACTAGATTTAGTTGATTATTAAACACTTTCTTATCTCTCATCATATGAGGTAAATAAGCTTCTGCGGCCATCTTTGCTGGTCCTTGAGTCGGCAGATTTACTTGGCTAAGTAAGTTTATAATGCGTTGAGCATCATTGTTATCAAATTGGCCAATTAATTCTGCCGTTTTTGCGGCCATAACTATACCTGCAGCAACTGCCTCACCATGTAACCAGGAGTCATAGCCTAATTCAGTTTCAATGGCATGCCCAAAGGTATGTCCTAAGTTCAGTAATGCGCGTTGGCCATTGATTTCTTTTTCATCTAAGGCAATGATTTTTGCTTTTAATTCACAACAATATCGGATGCAATAAGTTAATGTTTTTTCATCAAATTCTAGTAGTTTATTAATATTTTTCTCTAGCCAACAAAAAAAACCATAATCCAGAATAATGCCATATTTGATAATTTCTGCTAATCCTGAAGAAAACTGGCGGGCTGGTAATGTTTTTAGACTATTTAAATCAATAATAACTGATATAGGTTGATAGAAAGCACCAATCATGTTTTTACCTAAAGGATGATTTACTGCGGTTTTTCCTCCAACAGATGAGTCAATTTGAGATAAAAGTGTGGTTGGTACTTGAATAAAACGAACACCTCTTTGGTAGCAGGCGGCAGCAAATCCTGTTAGGTCACCAATAACACCGCCCCCAAGGGCAATAAGAGTGGTGCTTCGAGGATGATTTTTTTCTAATAAGGCAGTGAAGACAGTATCAAGGATAGTTAGTGATTTGTACTGTTCTCCATCAGGTAGAATGATCTCATCAACTTTTACGCCTATTTTTGAAAGAGTAGATTTTACACTTTCAGAATAAAGAGAATGTAGCGTTTTGTTCGTTACAATCATCACGTATTCGCCGCTTTTAAGGGGCAAAAAAGCATCAGGCGAGTTAAGTAAACCAAAGGCGATACTAATAGGGTAACTCCGTTCACCAAGGGTGACAGTCAATTTTTCCATATTGATTTTACCTTATGGTATGGTCAATCAGTCATTCAAAATTAGTTTATCGAAATTAAGTATTCTCTAATAATCCAATGATTTGGTTAGCAACTACTTTTGCACTTTGATCGTCGGTATGAATAGTAATGTCTGCAATTTCTTCATAAAGTGGATTACGTTCATGAGCGAGTTTTTCTAAAACTTCACGAGCTGGCTGATCTACTTGCAATAAAGGCCTTTTTTTATCGCGTTGAGTTCGTGCCATTTGTTTTTCAATTGTAGTTTCCAGATAAACGACTACACCTCGTGCAGACAAACGGTTGCGTGTTTCTTTTGATTTTACCGATCCTCCTCCTGTTGCTAGGACAATTCCTTGTTTTTCTGTAAGCTCATTGATGATTTTTTCTTCACGTTCCCGAAAGCCTTCTTCACCTTCCAAGTCAAATACCCAACTTACATCAGCACCAGTACGTCGTTCAATTTCTTGATCAGAATCAAAAAACTCCATACTAAGTTGCTGTGCTAGCTGGCGACCAATAGTACTTTTTCCGGCGCCCATAGGCCCAACCAGAAATATATTGCGTTTCTCTGCCATGTTTTTGGTATTACTAAGATTATTCGTTAATGATAACCCGCCCCGCCAATCAAATTAGCAACGGGACCTATAATTGAAACCTCATGAGTATTGACACCTTTTCTTGCATATAAAAGCAAAAAAATCCCAAATACATTCAGTTTTTTCTGAATTATATAGGAAGGGCCTGTTTTTGGAATGCGACTGATAGCAGTATTTTTTCACAGGTTTAAATCCCAAATGTCTCGTAGTACGTAATATACAGTATTACGAAGCTCAAGTATTCGTCTTTTAATTTGTTTGCGCACTAAGTTTAACATCAATCAATTTGAAAACCACGTCGATATTTTATGGAAAATGTGTTGTTTGCTCCTAATGATGAATGATATTAAATTGGATATGAAAATTATCGCAATACATTAGTTATAAATGCAACTCTAATTGTACATATATAGGTTTGGTTCTTGAATTTGCGCACTTACTTTATTTCACTGAATAGCTAACCTTGTAAGCTAAATCTTTTTTATCGTTAAAGTTATAATTCAGTATTCAAGATAATCGGATGTTTTTTGCTCTTTTTAGTACCTTCTAGCATAATGTTATATTATAAAATATGATTATTAGTTACTATATTTTATTAAATATTAATTAATTGAGGTGTTATAAATATTGTTAATTTTTTACGATAAGTTTGTTTTCTATCTTTGGTGAATAAATGATCAAATAAAGGAATGTCTGCTAAGTAGGGAATTTTTTGTTGTTGGTTATTTTTTTCTGCTAAAAAATTCCTCCCAAAATAAGTGTTGCTCCATGATTAATCGTAACTTAAGTCGATATTTCTTGTTTATTAATTGCAATACGTTGGTAATTATTTGCTACCAAAGTGGTATTGGGTGTAGTTTGACTAGTTTTTAGGGATAAACAAACTTTACCTGGCTTTTTTTGTCATTTTGAATGACATAAGGAATTTCTGTCCCTTGTTTAATGCTGGCAGATTGGTTATAAGAAGCCATTAATCTGGGACTAGTAATAATAGATAGCTGGTTCTCCTGTTCTAAAGCGCTTAATTCTAGTGACAATAAGTGACTTTTAATTTTAGCAATATTAAAAGCTATATGAGGAATTGAGGCTGGTGCTGGTTGATGAAAATTAAGTCGGTTGATCCCAATATGGTTCATGTTATCAGTACTTAGCTTCCAGAAGATACCCAATTCATATATAGCTTCTCGGCTTGTATTAATAATATGAGCGGTGATTTGGACTTGTTGTTGAGATATGTCAATTTTTTTTAGCCAGGATTGAAGCCGCTCAGTGTGGCTCTGTGCATCTTCAATAATTAAGTTATTGGTCTGTTTATCGGCAAAAATTTTTCCTTTTTTGATAGTAATGGCGGATTATTTTGTGAAAGTTGAATGCTAATAATTCTGCTTCAGCATATTGCAGTGGATAACTCAGATAGTGCATATCACTTTTTTCTTCAGCTTTCGATAATGTGGAGGTAACATTGTTTTTGATAATTTCTTGCGTATTTGGTGGTATAAATGGATTTCTGGCGGCTATAACATTAACGCTAAATAATGTAATTAATACTAGAACAGATATTAAAGTAAATAAATTCATAAAGTTAGTCCATTTGCAATGGATGAAAGAATAAATTCACAATATAGTTTATCGTTTTTGGCAGTTATTTTAAGCTGATGAATAAGTAATAGCGGATGAATTTTTTGTAAGTTTTCAATAAAGGTTATTAATTGATAGTAGCTTGCTATAATTGTGAAATAGTAATCGTTATGATTGTTTTGATTTTGTTGTTGCCAATAGAAGAGTTTTCCTCCTGAAGAAGCTAGTGGAAGTTTAAGTTATTCGGAAACAGGAGTGTCAGTCTATATTGTAGCTACTAGGTCAGTTAGTTGTTGTTTCTTTTTATCTATCAGTATGTTTAATTTATTTTTTGTTATACTTTGTGTTAGTTGTGTTTTTAATATGTTGAGATGTTGCTTATTATTTTTCCATTGTTGATTCAGTTCATTAATCATTAAAGAATTTTTTGACCAATAAAAAATATAGAAAAAGAGAAAAACTAAAAAAAGAGTTAACCATTGTGGTATAAATTGTTTCCATAGTGGTCTGTAAGACCATTCATATATTTTATTTTTTATCATTTTGTTCCTCAGAAAGTGGCTACTTTACATTTAATGTGGTTTTTTGAATGTTTTGTGAGGTTAATTATATTGTTTGTAGTTGGATTTTAATTGCTATTTTTTGCTCTGATAACTGGCGCATAAACTGTAAAATCTCATGATAATCATAACTATTTGCTTTAATCATCAATTCACCTATTTGGCTTGAAATAGCTTCTAACCAACTACCTGTTGGCAGAATATTCGGTATTCTTTGTAGTAAATAAAGTTGTTGTTTGTTGTGGTTAGCAACTTGCATTAAGGTGTTAACTTGCTGAGTTAATTGATCATGTTGTTGTTCAATAAGAGCGATTTCTATTTTTTCATTGTTAAGTAAATATTGCTGATGGATATATTGCTCTTTATACTTATTGAAAAAAGAATTAATGTCAAACTTGCTATTTGTATAAAAAAGAGAGATAACCAACGATAATAGCGTTGTTTAAGGCGTTTTTTCTGTCATGGCAGAAAATTAACTTGATACATCATTTATCTCCTTCAGGAAGCGCTAAACCTGCAGCGATCGCAAAATTATGAAAATTTTTTGGTAACTTGATAGAGTAATATTGAAAAGAATCTAACAGAGACTAAGTGGAAAATTTATGATGTTTTATGTCGTTACCGAGGTAAAAAATAGTATGGGGTTGCTGTTGAGTTTCTATGGGGAGTGATAATACTAGTTTTTCTATAGAATCAGCTTCGGTTATCTCAAAAGGCTGGTAGTGGATTGATTGATATAAAGGGCTTGTGCATATTCACTCTGCTGTTGCCGATAAATAAGCCAGTTGTTATCAGGTAGGCTTTATGTGCTAAGTAATGAAGAGCATTAGGAGATATATTGATGATCGAAAGTGAAAAACCTACCTCATGTAATAATTCAGACCAAAAAACAATATCACTATGTCTGGTAGCACAAACGTAAACTTGTTTTTGGTAGATGTGATAATCCAAAACTAGTTCACGGATATCCATCGAAAATATCGTTTCAGCTTTACTATGGACAAGCCAACCTAGTTCTGGTTCAGACAGGGTTATTTTGTCGGGTAAAAGGAAGTGAAATTTTAAAATTTGTAATGTGGATAAAGAGAATCGTGCATCACAATTGTTAGGTGGTTTTTGGCACCATTGTTGCAGGATATTTTTAAGTGTGGTTATATAAATATTTTGGGTTTCAGTATCTTGGGTTTTATCAATTGGTAAAGAATGTTGCCAACATTTGTGAAGTTGCCAACCATATGTATGTCGAGTCGCGGTAATAAGTTGAATTTTATTATGTGCATATCGAGGCCAATCTGCCATTTTTGTAAAAACATGGACGATTTCCCTTTTGTTAATGTGTAAAATTCCATATTCAAGATAATTTCAAACATTTATACTAAGTATTGATTGTTTATAAACTGCCCAATAAATTTTAAATGGGAATTTCAGGTAAAGATCGTAAAGTTTTTTCTTTTTTCATAGTTTTTTGTCTATTTTGGGGAGTTATGTCAATTTTTGGTTTGTACAAATATGTCTAATCAGAACTACCTGATGTAGCAACATTAAAAGATATTCGATTGCAAGTATCTATATAGGTATTAAGTGCAGAAGGAGAGTTGATCGCGCAATTTGGATAGAAACGTCGTCTTCCATTGTCATTAAAAGACATTCCCCCACTAATGATAAAAGCTTTTGTTGCAACAGAAGATAGCCGATATTATGAGCATCATGGAGTTGATCCGATTGGAATTTTTCGTGCTGTATCGGTGATGACTGCTTCCGGTCACGCTTCGCAAAGAGCAAGTACAATAACCCAGCAGTTAGCAAGAAATTTTTTCTTAAATCGAGAAAAAACATTAATGCGTAAAGCTAAAGAGGTATTTTTAGCTGTCCGGATTGAACAATTATTGTCAAAAGATGAAATTCTGGAACTTTATTTAAATAAGATTTATTTAGGAAATCGCGCTTATGGGGTAGGTGTCGCTGCATATGTTTATTTCGGTAAGTCTGTAAATGAATTAAGTTTAAGTGAAATTGCTATGATTGCAGGTTTACTAAAAGCGCCTTCTACTTTTAATCCCCTTTATTCATATGAACGAGCGATAAGTCGTCGAAATACCGTACTATTACGTATGTTAGAAGAAGGGTATATTACTCAACAGCAATATAATGAAGCAAAGCGTAAAAAAATTATTGCCTCTTATCACACACCGAAAATTTCGTTTTCAGCGCCTTATCTTGCTGAAATGGTTAGGCAAGAGCTTTATAAGCGTTATGGTGAGGGTGCTTATATAGATGGTTATAAAGTATATACCACCATAGTCCGTAAAGATCAGATACCAGCAGTTAATGCTTTGCGTGATAACCTAATTAATTATGATATGCGTCATGGCTATCGAGGAGCCGAAAAAATTCTCTGGAGCCAGCTACAAACACCGTGGTCAAGTGAACAAGTGATTGAAAAAATATCAAATTATGGGTCATTGATACCTGCAGTTGTTGTCTCGTCTAATGGCAATAAAGCCGAAGCTATTATGTCAGATGGTGTTTCTGTTGAACTAACAATTAATGGTCTTTCTTGGGCACGTAAGTATATTTCTGATGAACAGCAAGGTGTAACACCTAAAGTGGTTAACGAAGTTGTTAAAACAGGAGAATTAATTGGTATACGACAAGCTAAAGATAGTTGGTGGTTAGCTCAAATACCAGAAGCAAATTCGGCTTTTATTGCTCTCAATCCAATAAATGGTGCTATTGTTGCGTTAGTTGGTGGGTTTGATTTTGAATTAAGTAAATTTAATCGAGTAACTCAGTCGTTACGTCAAGTTGGCTCTAATATTAAACCTTTTCTTTATACGGCTGCATTAGATAAAGGGTTAACGTTAGCTTCATTATTAAATGATATGCCTATTACCCGTTGGGACGCAGGGGCAGATTCAGATTGGCGTCCTAGTAATTCTCCCGCTAAATATGCTGGTCCAATAAGTTTGCGCCAGGGATTAGGGCGGTCTTAAAAATGTTGTAATGGTGCGTACTATGCGTGTGATGGAAGTTGATTATGCTACCGATTATTTAAAACGTTTTGGATTTCCTGAAGAAAATATTAATCGGGCTGAGTCGTTGGCATTAGGTGCTCCGTCATTTACCCCTATGCAGATAGTGCGAGGTTATGCAGTTATGTCTAACGGTGGTTACCTTATCGATCCTTATTTCATTAGTCGAGTTGAAGGGCTACAAGGGCAAATTGTGTTTGAGGCAAAAGCTAAAATCGCTTGCCCAGAATGTACTGATATTCCTGTCATTTATGATGAGGTACCAAAAATTAAAGAAATAAATACAGAATCGATTGAGAACGTCGCTAAATCTACAACGTCAGCGATTGTTGTTAAAGCTAATGTTGATATTAATAATAAGATCCCAATAACTGTTAAAGAAACAAAACAATATGCTCCACATGTTATCAGTACACCTCTGGATTTTTTGATTAAAAATGCAATGATGACCAATAGTTATGGTGAGCCAGGTTGGATGGGGACTGGTTGGCGTGCGAGAGATTTTAAGCGTAAGGATATTGGTGGCAAGATAGGAACGACTAATAATTCTAAAGATGCTTGGTTTTCAGACTATGGTCCCGATATTGTTGCAACAACATGGATTGATTTTGATGATAATACACGAAGCTTAGGACATATCATCACCGGTGGTGAAGCAGGTGCAAAAAGTGCTTAGCCGATCTGGAACGATTTTATGAGAGTTGTTCCACAGGGGGTAACTGAGCAAGAAATACAACCTCCTGACGGAATTATTTCTATTACTATTTTGATCGCAAAACAGGCAAATGAGCAACCAGTAATTCTACAAGTAACAGTTTGGAATATTTTATTGAAGGCACTGGACCTAAAACAGCGGTTATTTGAGAGGTAGGTACAACCGTTATTTCTGAAGATGGTAATAGTCAGGAACTCTTTTGAATAGGAATAAAGTACTTTGATTTAAGCTATTAGAGTTATTAAATAGATGCTATTTCATTATACAATATTAAGATTTAATTGAAATTAGCGAATGTTTTTGAGATAACGTTGGGCATAAAATAAAGCACTAATATTTCTTGCTTCGTTAAAATCTTTTACATCAAGGAGTTGCATCATGTTGTCGATTGGCCAACGGATTTGTTCTAGCGGTTCGGGTTCATCGCCTTCCAGTTTTTCATTATAGAGATTTTGTGCAATAAATATATTCATTTTACTGGAAAAGTAGGCAGGCGATATTGTTAGTTTTGCTAGTAATTCAAAATGTTTTGCGCTGTATCCAATTTCTTCTTTTAATTCTCTTATCGCTGCGTCTATGGGCGTTTCTCCTTTATCAATTGCTCCTTTAGGAAAACCGAGCTCGTAATCTTCAATACCAACAGCATATTCACGAATTAAAATTAGTTCGTTATTAATGATAGGAACAATGAGTACGGCTTCTTTTATCGTTGGTTGCATTCGTTCATAAAGACGTTTTATTCCATTGCTAAATTCAAGATCAACAGATTGGATACGAAAAAGTCTAGATTCAGCAATATCTTTTATACTTAGTATCTTGGGTTTTTTCATTTGTTTCATATACTGTGCCTACTAAAAATTGTTGGATAGATTAAAAAGATTATAACTATTTATATTAAGAACAAGAATGGTTTTTTGATTTTGTTTTGGTGAAATCAATTGTCATTCAATCTAACTATTTGGTGATAATACATCAATAAATTTAGAGCGAGTTGATTATTATAATTAGGGTGTTTTAGTAATCTTTTTATTAAATTACTTATTAATTGAACGACTATGTTGTTAAAATAAATAATGGTAAATCGTAACTTATTGTTATTAATATTAAAAACGGATAACTAGAATAGGAATTACCTTATTTAGCACTGCTGGAAGGGTTGTTATTCTGCAAAGGCATTATTCGTTACATCGGGGAAGAAATGAGCTTACTTTTTGTCATATTGGTTATTTTAATTGTTTGCTTGTTTATATTAATTTTCTTTTTGTTTATGAAAGGGAAAAAAGGTAATAATATACATAGATTACCTTTCTTAATACAAGCCAATTATCGCAAAATTACGTCTGATGAATATCAGATAATTTGTGACTATCTGAAATATACCAATTCTGAACAAATCTTAATAAAGACAAAAGAGGCTACTGTAAAAAAATTATTCGATTTTCCTAAAAGAAATGCGTGGGTTTCATCTGGCTGTAACGCAGTTACACGTTTTTCCATTATCAACGATCAAGCTAATTTATGGCGCTATTTTATTGACTCTAAAGAAGTTCATTTGCCTAGGCAACTAGAGCCTTATTTGACAACACAAAATGTTATGGATGTTGTTGATACGGATACGTTACCACTTGTTATATCGGTAAATAATCATTTTTTAGGTGATTTTAAACAAAATTTTAAAGAGCTCAACTTAACTAAAGAAATAACATTTTCACCAATTAATTCCTTAATTCAAGAGAGCGGTCACCAGCTGGTAAAATTTATTAAGGTTAGAAAAGAAACATTAGAGGAGTATAAGCTTAATCGATCATTTAGTTTATGGGGTGGTGGTGTTATTTGTGTTGGACTAATTCTCTGTGTTCTGTCGTTGTATGTTATTGCTATTATTTTTCCTTGGTTAATGTTGTTTGGTGGATTAACTTTTGTTATCGGTGTGTATCTTCTTTATCGACCATATATTTTTCGTAAAAGATATCAACAGGATATTCGTTGTGTGGTAGGTAAACCTAAACGATGGGGATTATTTGGCGAGTTTGAAAAAGGTAAAAAACATAATATTACATTAGCTGGAATCGATCTTATTTATCCTTCTCATTGGGAACCATTCCTTGAATATGAGATTGATCAAGCTATTAATATTGATATGTATGCGAACGGTTACGTTGTTCGTCAAGGCCGTTATTTATCGTTACATGAGGAGTCTCGTCGTTATCCGTATAAAAGATATGGCAAAAATTTAATGGTGATGATAACGAGTTTTTTGCTCATGTTATTTCTTCATTTTTATGAACCAGTTCATTTACCTGCGAGATTAGTTTTTCATTGGCTTAATGGAGAAACCTATCGGCAGACAACAAATTATGCCGAATTGGAAGTCATGCCGTTACAGATTGGTGATTATATTGAAGTTAAAGGTGTGGGGATGTGTTATGTACCTATTGATTTTGTAGAGAAAGAGCATAGGTTTGATTTTCTTCCTTTTCATTGTTCCGGTATTTATTGGAACAATATAAGTTCTTCCCCTATACCCGAATCTGATATAGTTGAAAAAGTTTTTTCTCTTTCTGCTACCGTTAAAAAGCAGCTTTATTTTAATCATCTAGATCATAGAATTAATCCACAACTTCGTCATGAGATTATGAAGTCTGGCATGAATTTGCTTGATAATTTTGCTGATATTATCTTAAAAACTAATTCACTATGCCCACTTAAGAATGAGTGTGTTCGTTTAAAGAGTGCATTAGTTAATTTAAGTGATGCACATGAATGGTCAGTACTTGTTACGCGAGCTAAAAGTGGAAAATTAGTGGGTACAAATGTGATATTACGGCCAGGCGGAGCGGAGACACTTGAAAAACTGGTTAATGAAACCACATCTTTTTACATTAACCGAGAAATAGAAAAAGCAGCGGCATTATTGAATACACCACCGCCCAGGGGGGTTTTACTTATCAGTGATGAAGGAAAACCATTTGTAGATTTAGTTTCATTCCACTCTCCTATTGTTGATTCTTATTCTCCATTACAAAAGTGGCAAGAATTGCAAAAATTGTCAGATATTTTAATGCATACCCCTTTTGAAGCAGAAGGTATTATTACTCAATTATTTGTTGATGCGAAAGGCACGCGTCATATTGTTTTACATAGTAAACCGAGTTCTATGGTACTTTTAAGATATATTAGCGCTTTTCTGTTAAGTTTGGTTTTAATCGGAACTTTTATATTAAATTTAATTCTTGTCATTACGCGTAAGCGTATAAATAAGTGGCGATTAAAAAGTATTCAGCAATACTATGAGCATTGTTTCAATATTGTTTCTTCCTCTGATCCGAAAAAAAAAATTTAATTTAATGAATGAAATATGAAAACACAGTTAGATATCGATTTGATTATCCGTTTAGATAAATGGTTATGGGCAGCGCGTTTTTATAAAACTCGAGCCATTGCCCGTAAAATGATAGAGGGTGGTAAAGTTCATTATAATGGTCAGCGTAGTAAACCAAGTAAACTTATTGAAAAGCATGCCATTATAAAGTTAAGACAGGGAAATGATGAGCTAACGATAGAAATATTGGTGATTAGTGATCAGCGATGGGGAGCATCTGAAGCGAGAAGGTTATACCGTGAAACACCAGACAGTATTGTTAATAGAGAGAGACTGGCATTAGCACGGAAAACGAACTCCTTAACAATGCCGAATCCAGAGCGTCGTCCTGATAAGAAAGAACGGTGTAAACTGATTGAATTTAAGCAAACCAATTTAAATGAGTCATTTTGATGACAACTTTAACAATGAGAGAAAATATGTCTAAACATGACCAGTTACACCGTTTTTTATTTGAAGATTATGCTGTTCGTGGCGAGTTAGTTTCAGTTAATGAGACTTATCGACAGATACTCCATGAACATAATTATCCGTTAGCGGTTAATATATTATTAGGTGAATTGTTAGTTGCCACTAGTTTATTAACTGCTACCTTAAAATTTGATGGAGAGATTACTGTACAAATTCAAGGGGATGGGCCTGTAAAAATGCTGGTGATAAACGGAAATAATCATCAGCAGATGAGAGGTATTGCTCGGGTAGAGGGTTCAGTAGCTAGTAAATCGTCGTTGAAACAGATGGTTGGTGAGGGCTATATGGTGATTACGATTACACCAACAAAAGGCGAGCGTTACCAAGGCGTTGTTGCATTGGAAAAGGAGACATTGGCGGAGTGTTTGGATGATTATTTTAAACAGTCGGAGCAATTGCTAACACGTTTATTTATTCACGCAGTTGAAATAAACAGCGAGCCTGCTGCCGGTGGAATATTATTGCAAATATTACCATCCGCCGGTGTTGATAGTCAGGATAAATTTGATCATTTGGTACAATTAACCGCAACGATTAAAGGCGACGAACTATTTACATTAAGGCCAAAAACAATTCTTCATCGTCTTTATTATGAAGAAAATGTGACTTTATATGAACCCCAGCTAATCGCCTTTCATTGCAACTGTTCAAAAGAGCGTTTTGAAAACATTTTGTTATCTCTTTCCGATGATGATATTGAGCATATATTGCATGAACACGGTGAAATTGATATTGAATGTGAGTTTTGTGGGACTGACTATTTATTTAATCAGCAAGATATAAGAAGAATTGAAGCGAATTAAAAAACAGCAGATTTATTGATCGAACTGTCCTTATTTATCCTGTAATAACGGGTATAAACACATTTTTTGCTGTATAGTTGAGTGTGCTCTAGATAGCATTTTCAGTACAGAAAATAGTTTAGATGAAATTTATTGATTTTTGTCGCTGTTAATTTCTAGTAAAAATTTATGATATGTCCTAATTAAAGTTAAAATTCATTTTAGGAGCATACGTTAATGAGTATTAAAAAAAATATTACGCTAGAAGAGATAGCTAAATACGGTATTCATCAAGTTACTGAGATCGTTTATAACCCGGGATATGAACAATTATTTGTGGAAGAAACAAAATCTTCTTTAACAGGCTACGAACGCGGAGTTGAAACTAACTTAGGTGCAGTGGCGGTTAATACCGGTATCTTTACTGGACGATCGCCAAAAGATAAATATATCGTTCGTGATAATGTTTCTATGAATACCGTTTGGTGGACCGATCAAGGTAAAGGAAAAAATGATAATAAAGCAATGACAGAAACGGTTTGGAAATCATTAAAAGACTTGGTGACTAATCAATTGTCTAATAAGCGTTTATTTATCATTGATGCTTTTTGTGGCGCTAATGTTGATACCCGTTTGAAAGTGCGTTTTATTACGGAAGTGGCTTGGCAGGCACATTTCGTCAAAAATATGTTTATTCGACCTACAGCCGAAGAGTTGATTGATTTTCAACCAGATTTTGTTGTCATGAACGGTGCAAAATGCACAAATCCCAATTGGCAAGCTCAAGGATTAAATTCAGAAAATTTTGTGGCATTCAATCTAACAGAGCGCATGCAACTTATTGGTGGTACTTGGTATGGCGGTGAAATGAAGAAGGGATTATTTTCGATCATGAATTATTTGCTGCCATTAAAAGGAATTGCTTCGATGCATTGTTCAGCCAATGTTGGTGAAAAGGGTGATGTAGCTATTTTCTTTGGACTGTCTGGTACAGGTAAAACAACTCTTTCTACTGATCCTAAACGTAAGTTAATTGGTGATGATGAGCACGGATGGGATGATGATGGTGTATTTAATTTTGAAGGTGGTTGTTATGCTAAGATAATAAATTTGTCTGCAGAGGCAGAGCCTGATATTTACCATGCTATTAAGCGTGATGCGTTATTAGAAAATGTTACTGTTTTGGCTGATGGTTCTGTTGATTTTAATGATGGAACAAAAACAGAAAATACCCGAGTTTCTTATCCTATTTATCATATCAATAATATTGTTAAACCAATTTCAAAAGCAGGTCATGCGACGAAAGTCATTTTCCTGACAGCAGATGCTTTTGGAGTTTTGCCTCCTGTAGCTTGTTTGACACCAGAACAGACTGAGTACCATTTTTTGTCAGGTTTTACCGCTAAATTAGCTGGTACCGAACGAGGTATTATTGAGCCGACACCAACTTTTTCAGCCTGTTTTGGAGCCGCTTTTCTGACATTGCATCCTACACAATATGCTGAAGTATTAGGTAAACGAATGAAAGCTGCCGGAGCAAAAGCGTATCTGGTTAATACCGGTTGGAATGGAACCGCTAAACGTATTTCGATCAAAGATACTCGAGCAATTATCGATGCGATCTTAAATGGAGATATAGATAGAGCAGAAACCATAAAGTTACCGATTTTTAATTTAGCTGTACCTACTAATTTGCCGGGAGTCGATAGCAATATTCTAGATCCTCGCCATACATATGCAGATAACAGCCAATGGGAAGTTAAAGCTAAGACTTTAGCTAAGCGGTTTATTAATAATTTTGAAAAATATACTGATACTCCAGTTGGTGCGGTGCTTGTTAAAGCAGGTCCTGAACTATAATTTTCAATTAAAATTTTAACACTAAAAATAAAAAGCGCATAGAATATAATAAAATCTATGCACTTTTTGCTTAATTGTGAATTATTAATTGCCGTATTTGTATTTACAAACTGAAATAGAACAGCAGAAGTCTTTTCATAATTTTCTCTATGGCCTTCAACATATAAGTGACAATTCTCATATCGTAAATAAGAAGATGTTCAGCAAGACATATCATTGTTTAATGAAATCTTAATTAATCACCTATGACGCTAAAATTGGACAAAAATGTTAAAAAGGCTAGAGTTAAAAAAGTGCCAGCGCTAGGCTGGCATAAGTAAACACTGGAAGCAATGTGAACAATGTCGTCCTTTCGTAAGATCCAAGAATGGTTCATATGAAAGTATTTTAATGATAATGGTTATCACTATCATTTGTAAAGTAATTTTTTAATATAAATGTAAAAAAATTAGTTTTGTTGATAATATATTTTTATGATAATTAATTTGCAATAGTAAACTAACAATTTTATTATTATTAGCCATAGATAAAAATAGGTCACCCACTTACGCTAACAATATTGGTGATTTAGATATAACTAAAGAGTTATGATTTCGTAAGGTGTTGAGCACATGCTCAAGCTGAACTCCATGCCCACTGAAAGTTATATCCCCCTAATCAACCGGTAACATCAACCACTTCACCAATAAAATAGAGTCCAACTACCTTTTCTGACTCCATAGTTTTTGAAAAAATATTACTGATATCAACACCACTAAGGGTTACTTCTGCTGTACGGTAACCTTCTTGTTATTAGGTTATATCTGCCAGTTGTGGAGTGTTTCTGCAATGGTGTTTATCTGTCTTATATTAAGCTGTTTTAACGTGTTATCCGGGATTTTTTTAATATTTGTAGTGTTTCGATAAATCGTTTAGGTAAATATTTTGCTAATAGGTTTTTAAAGGATAAATTAGGATGAATAATTTGTTGATTGGTTAAATAGTCAACAAGATTAATATTAGGAAATAAATTAATACTTATATACTCTCCAGGCTGCCAGTAACTTGAGATTTGCAAAATAGCTGGGCCTGATAGTCCTCGATGTGTAAATAGCAGATTTTCTTAGAATGTCATAGCATTTTGTGAACTGACCTTTACTGAAATAGCAATACCAGAAAGTGCTTGTAAAACGTCAAGAAGTGTTTTATGTAATGTGAAAGGTACTAAGCTGCTCGTGTTGTCTGGATGCTATGTCCAAATTATTCAGCTATATGATAACCAAAAGGAGTTGCACCCAATTTAGGCAATGAAAGACCACCGCTGGCAACAATCATCACACTTGAACTAATAACTTTTTCATTAACATAAACTAAAAAGTTATTATCTATTTTTTTATTTAAGTGGTTTTACTCTGAAAACGTAAACTAACATCACCTAATTTACATTTTATTAATAATAAATCGACGATATCTCGTGCGCTATTATCACAAAATAGCTGACCTAATGTTTTTTCATGATAAGGAATATGATACTTTTGTATTAATTCAATAAAATCCCACTGAGTAAAGCGAGCAATCGCTGACTTACAAAAATAGGGGTTAGTAGAGATATAAGCAGTCGGATCAACATAAAGGTTGGTGAAATTGTACCGGCCATCCCCAGACGTCAAAATCTTTCTACCCGTTTTTTTGCCATTATTCAGTACTAGTACTTTTAAACCTTGTTGGTCAACATTGGCAGCACAAAATAAACCAGCTGTGCCTGCTCCAATAATGATTACGTCAAATTTTTCCGCAAAATTTCTCTTTTAACTGAAAAGATATTTATTAATAATACAAATAGTGTGATTTTTATTAAATAGCGTAAAATATTTATTACGACTTAAATTTGTGCTGATAAATGTTAGTAAATACTAAAAATCTATTTATTTTTTACTTTGGTAACTTTATGAAAGTAAAGAAAGTTTTATTTTATTTATTTTTTGTCAATTAAGTCAAAAAAGATGTAGATTTTGCTTCCACCGCTAACGTTTGTCACTGATAATGCATTGAGTTCATATTCAACAAATTGGCTTAAGGTTTATGCTACATTTATTTACTGGTTTGGATTTTTACACCGGTCTGTTATTAATACTAGCATTATTATTTGTGTTATTTTACGAAGCAATTAATGGTTTCCACGATACGGCAAATGCGGTAGCAACTGTTATTTATACGCGGGCAATGCGAGCTCAATTTGCAGTTGTAATGGCTGGTATTTTTAATTTTTTTGGTGTTATGTTAGGTGGACTGAGTGTTTCTTACACCATTGTGCATTTGTTACCGACAGATCTTCTCTTGAATGTGAGTTCTGCTCATGGCTTAGCAATGGTTTTTTCTATGCTATTAGCAGCCATTATTTGGAATTCGGGTACCTGGTATTTGGGATTACCGGCTTCCAGTTCACATACATTAATTGGCGCAATTATTGGTGTTGGTTTAACTAATGCATTAGTAACTGACTTCTCGATAGTGGATGCATTAAACATCCCAAAAGTCATTGACATCTTTCTTTCTCTTATTCTTTCTCCTGCAATTGGATTTGTTATAGCCGGATTGCTGATTTTTTGTCTACGGCGTTATTGGAGTGGCACTAAAAAACGTCGCCGTATTCACTTAACACCGGCAGAACGAGAGAAAAAAGATGGTAAAAAAAAACCTCCTTTCTGGACACGTACCTTATTGATTTTGTCTGCGGTTGGCGTCAGTTTTTCTCACGGTGCTAATGATGGTCAGAAGGGTATCGGTCTTATTATGCTAGTGTTAATCGGTGTCGCGCCAGCCGGATTTGTGCTTAATATGAATGCGAGTGGTTATGATATAACTCGTACCCATGACGCAATAGTGCATCTAAAACGTTATTATGAAGAGCATCAATCAGCAGTAAAACATATTATTCATAAGTCACAACACGAAATGGATGGGGAAATTTTAGATGAGAAATTCCATTGTGATAATTCACGTCCTATCAATGTGTTAAAACAAACATTACTAATGTTGACGGATATTCAAAGTTACTCAGTGCTAAAGCCTGAGCAACGTAATCAAATGCGTCGACTATTAATGTGTTTATCTGATACAGCATTAGATGTTGCTAAACTGCCTGAAATGCCGCTTGCTGATACACGTTTTCTCCGTAACTTGAGTAACGATTTACTTAATACAGTGGAGTATGCACCACTATGGATTATAGTTGCCGTTGCTTTGGCTCTTTCTATTGGTACCATGATTGGTTGGCGACGGGTTGCCATAACAATTGGTGAAAAAATTGGTAAGAAAGGCATGACTTATGCGCAAGGTGTTTCTGCTCAAGTTACTGCTGCAGTTTCCATTGGTGTTGCAAGTTATACTGGTATGCCGGTATCAACGACACAAGTTCTTTCTTCTGCTGTAGCAGGTACTATGGTTGTTGATGGTGGTGGCGTACAAACTAAAACCATTAAAAATATATTACTAGCTTGGTTATTTACATTGCCGATTTCAGTTGTACTTTCTGGTTTGTTTTATTGGATATCATTAAAGCTGATATAATCACGTTAGACCAAGTATATAATTAAAAATAGTGATGCTTAATTCCTGTATCACTATTTTGGCTAATTAAATAATATATTACCTATAGTGTTTAAATATTATTTAAGCCCATTAATATCACCAAATGGTCCACATTAAGCTTATAAAAACAATAATACTTAATCTACTAATTAACATAAATTGTTTGCGAATGCGTTCACAACGTAAAATAACTTCGGGATCATGATGGTTAATATATTGCTTAATATTAATATAACGAATTAGTTTTATATGTTTTGTCCATTGACTATGAGTTGTAAAGAATCCATTTCCATCAAAAGATTGATAGAGTAAAGGATCAGATTCCCGCAGAATAAAAAGTAATACTCGGATTGAAGAAAAATAGCACATCATATTTATGATGCAAAGGATACATAATGTCCAAAACCATGCGTGCATATTAAGATGATTACCTCAAAAAATACAGACTTAGCCGTTGATATTGCTTGTTTTCAACAAGCATCAAATAAAATATTTGTTTATCAGTGCCGATTTAATTTTAATTGTAGAATAATCTAACAACTTCACAAAATGACCAATTGGGATTATTTTTATCTGTCTAATTTGTATAATGGGTATTTTTTAATAAATAGTTTATATCTGCAGCGCTATGATTTTTATGCTAAATTGTGGAAAATTTTGCTGATTTAAGCTATGCTACTGGTAGCAGGAAGCCTATTTTTCATAAATTAATGAGTAAAATTTTTATTAAACTATGTTCAATATAATATCTGAGTATCAGGTTTGACCGCTAAGTATTTATCATAAAAACAGGTATTCTCTTTTTAAGAGTGACGTTTGAAAGGAGTTAAATATGGCTTACAAGCATATTCTCGTTACAGTTGATTTATCCCCAGAAAGTAAAGTTTTAGTCGATAAAGCTGTTTCGATGGCAAGACCGTATAATGCAAAAGTTTCTTTAATTCATGTTGATGTCAATTATTCTGATCTTTATACCGGATTGATGTAAATCTTGGTGATATAGAACAACATATTACGAAGGAAACTCACCAAGCATTGACTAAGTTAGCGAAAGAAGCTGATTATAAGCTCGAAAAAGAATTGAGTGCTCAGGGTGATCTTGGGCAGGTTTTAGTCGATGCGATAAAAGAATACAAAGTAGATTTAGTTGTTTGTGGCCATCATCAAGATTTTTGGAGTAAGTTAATGTCCTCGGCTCGTCAGCTTATTAATACTGTTCATGTCGATATGTTAATTGTGCCATTAAAAGATAGTGATTGATAATATTTGTTAATATACTGATTATTCCCAATAAAAGCTCTTGATTATTCAAGTATTTTTGTGACTATTTGCTATAGCCTAATCATACTCTTTTTTTATAAAAAATGTGATTGAACTACAAAAAATCTCTTTAAAAATCCAGATAAATTAGTGATATATTCAATAAGTAAATTCATATATAGCAGGTCATTCTGCAAAATAAATGTAAATAAAGCACGAAAATATCTTAATTTATCTTTTAATCTAAGGAAGTGAGTATGAAAGGTTGCCTATCTTTAGAGATATTCCTGACACCAATCCAATCATGTTATTCTGATCAACCTAAATTTTTACAAGCAGTACGTGAAGTTTTCACTTCATTTGCGCCATTTTTATGAGATAACCCTCAATATTGTGAACAAGGATTATTGCAAGAATAGTAGAACCTGAAAGAGTCATTCAATTTCGTGTGTGTTGGGTTGATGATAAGGGAAATGTTCAAGTTAATTTGGCATGGAGGGTACAATTTAATTCGCAATCGGTCCTTTTAAAGGCGGAATGCGTTTTCATCTTTCAGTTAGTTTATCTATTTTAAAATTCTTCGGCTTTGAACAAATGTTTAAAAATGTGTTAACAACTTTACCAATGGGCGGTGGTAAAGGTGGCTCAGATTTTGACCCTAAAGGAAAAAGTCAGGCAGAAGTTATGTGTTTTTGCCAAGCATTGATAACAGAACTTTGTCAACATTTAGGTCTCAATACAGATGTTCCTGCTGGTGATATTGGTGTGGGTGACAGTGAAGTCGGCTTTATGACAGGAATGATGAAGAAGTTGTCTAACAACACTTCTTGTGTTTTTACCGGTAAAGGTCTGTCCTTTGGTGGTAGTTTAATTCGCTCTGAAACAACTGGTTATGGTTTGGTTTATTTTACTGATGCGATGTTAAAGCATTATAGTTTGACATTTGAGGGGAAACGAGTGTCCGTTTCCGGATCAGGTAATGTTGCTCAGTATGCTATTGAGAAATGTATGTCATTAGTTAGGTGCTAAGGTTATTACTGCTTCCGATTCAAATGGGACGGTCGTTGATGAAGCAGGCTTTACATCTGAAAAACTTAAACGATTGGTAGCTATTAAAAATCAATATGGTCGTATTGAGACATATTCAGAAGAGTTTAGTTTGATTTATCATAATGGGAAAAAACCTTGGTCGGTGCCAGTAGATATTGTCTTACATTGTGCAACTTAGAATGAACTTGATATCAAGGATATCATGTTAGATATTCACCAACATTGTGTAAAATATGGCGGGGAAGATAAGCAGACTAATTATGTTAAAGATGCCAATATTGCCGGTTTTTTAAGGTGGCAGACGCGATGTTGGCACAAGATATCTTATAATTAATGACCACAAGACAGATTAAAATTAAACATATATAGTTAAGTGTCGCTCCAATTTTGAGTATTATTTTGTTTATTGAATATCGTCTGCATAGATCCTTTTCAGGCGATGTTTTACCGAAATTTATTAATTATTAATCACCTAGGTATATTCTAGCTTAATCTTCATTTAAACTCATATGTAGGCGGTCAAATAAAGGTTTAAACAGGTAATTTAATAACGATCGTTCTCCAGTACGAATAAAGACTTCTACTGGGATTCCTGGTTTGATCGTTAATTCATTTAGTTGTTGACGATTTTCATCGCTTACTTGAACCTGTAATAAATAATAAGGTTCGCCAGTTTGCTCCTTAACTAATCTGTCAGCAGAAATCATAGTCACGACACCTTCCACTTTGGGTGTAGTACTTTGATTAAATGCAGTGAATTGTAATTCTACCGGTAAGCCTAATTTCACTTGATCAATTAATTGTATGGGAACTCGTCCATCAACTAATAACGGTTGGTCATCGGGAACAATGTCCATCATTTTTGTCCGGCAGCGATGAGACCGCCTTTAGTAAAAATTGACATGCCAATTATAATGCCAGCAACGAGGTGCGCATTTGCCAAAATAAACTTTGCTTTAACCAGCTGACTATTGGTGTGATTAATATTAGTTTGTGTTTGTGCAAGTTGGGCATGAACCTCTTTTTGATATTCTTGCTGAAGCTTTTCGCTAAGCAATTTTTGCTTTAATATTTGATGTTGTGTTTGGCTAATATCACCAAGTGTTTGTGCTAAATTACCGTCAACTTCAGTATATTTGTTTCCCGTCTCCAGTAAGGTATTGCGGGCAATATAGCCATTTTTTTCTAATTTTCTTAACCCTTCTAATTGTTGTAATAACATTGCCAGCTGTGTTTTTTGGCTCTTCGCTTTTTGTTGTTGGGCATATAGGATAGTGTCTAATCCAATTATTTTTTTTATACTTGCCAACTCCAGTTGTAAGACCTGATATCGATTTTCCAGTAACTGTTGATTTAATTGAATAAGCTCGCTTACATTGTGCTCTTGCATTTCAGTTTGCAAAATTGTGAAAAAATCAATCGTTTTTTACCTTGCTGTTCAGCCAATAAACGAGTTTCTCTTACTAAAAGTTCGTGGTATTGTTTTAATTTTATATTTTATTCCGAGAGCACTTCGACGATATTGAGTGTTAAAAGAGTTTAGCCAGCCTGTACTTTTTCGCCATTGTTAACCAATAATTGTTCAATGATCCCACCATATTGATGCTGAATCGTTTTATGATTGCCCGCGACAATCACATTACCAGATACAGGAACCTCTTTATCTAAAGAGGTTAGCGCTAACCATAATAAAAAGCCGCCAAACCCAATAGTTACTAATAACCAGCCTAAGTATACGGCTCGTTTTTCATTATTGATTAATTTATTTGTTAAGATAGCAGATGATTTGTGATATTTATCTTGTGCTGACATATTTTTTTCCATTAATTGCTATTATTTTTTGTAGATTAAAATATTAAAGGATCACGTTGTTAGTTGTGACGTTTTGTCTTGATTTAATAGTGTTTGTCGTGTTCCAAAACGCGGTGACATTCCGGGATGTAAAATCAGCACATTCTCTACATACCTAATCAGGAATGGGCAATGAGTAATTATAATAACGGTACAATGGTGTCTTTTAAATTCTTCTATAGCAAGGCATAGGGCTTTATCGCCTTTGCTATCAAGATTAGAGTTGGGTTCATCAAGAATAATTAATCGGGGAAGACCATAAACAGCACGAGCCAAAGCTAATCGTTGCTTTTGTCCGCCAGATAGACCACGGCCGTATTCGCCTAATTGTGTATTATAGCCATTGGGTAAAGTTAGAATTAAGTCATGTACTCTGGCAATTTTAGCGGCGGTAATAACTTTATCTACGTCAATTTCACCAAAACGGGCAATGTCTTCTGTTATTGTACCGTCAAATAATTGGATATCTTGCGGTAGATAACCGATGTGAGGCCCTAAGATTTCTTTATCCATTTGGTAAACATTTGCCCCATCCAGTCGAATGTAACCTAAGGTGGACGGAATTGCTCCTACAAGTATAGGTGCTAATGTTGATTTTCCGGCACCAAACACACCAATAATATCCAATGTTTGGCCAGCAGAGAGTGAAAATTGAATATCAAATAACAGCGGCGGATATGCATGATCAAGGTGATAGAGAACATTTTCAACACTTAATTCACCAGTTGGAGCTGGTAATACCATCACTTGTTTACGGGCAGGATGTTGATTGAATAAGTAATCTAAACGCTGATAAGCTTGTTTTGCACTATTATATTGTTTGCTAACAGTAATAAGCCGATCGATTGGACTTAATACGTGTCCTATCAGAATGGAATTAACGATCATCATGCCTGCGGTCAATTTCGTTGTTAGTGACTAACCAGGCACCCATACCTAATATGAGGAATTGTAACATTAAACGAGCTGTTTTTGACCATGCGTTGGTGGCTGAGGTTCTTTCGCTGGCTAAATTCTGATGGAATAAAAAAGCTTGATGGTAGGATAACTAGTGGTGGCGTATATTACCTAGCATGCCCATTGCTTCGATAACATCCACATTACACAAGTGACTAGGGGCTTGATTAATGGCCTTGCGAGCCATCTGATTGGCTTCAGTTAGAGGTTTACGAGTATAGCGTTGATTTAGCCAGGCTAATAGCGAAATAAAAGTTGCGCCGCCTAAGGCAAGATATCCTAGCCAAGGATGAAGTAATACCACACAGAGAAAAAATAGAAACCAAGGAGCATCAAATAAAGCGAATAAAGCATTACCTGTTACGAATTGACGTAGTGTTGTTAGATCACTTAAAGCTTGGCTTGCTTGTGGATCACTATATTTTGAACTTTGTTCGTAAGTAGCATTAAAAACCGATTAATTCACAGATAAGTCTAAACGTGTGCTTATACGTATAACGATTAGATTACGTACCCATTCCAGTACGCCAGTAAATAAATAGATACAAATGAAAAGTAGCATCAACGTTAATAACGTTATTTTATTATTTGAAGCTAGGACGCGATCATAAACTTGTAACATATAAATAGAAGGGGTAAGCATTAGTATATTGATGATAGCGGTAAGTATCTCAATACCATAGAACGCTTGTTTATATGTTTTTATTTCATTAATTATTATATTGTTATTTTTAGTTTCTGAATTATTTGTCATGCTATTCCCATTTTTATAAACTCCAATCCTGACACCCATTATTTAAATAATTAAAATATTGGAAATATGCTTTCTCATTTTCTAATGTATCTAAAAATTAATATGACAATCTTAAAATTAGTAATCGATGTCATTTTTAATGGGTTAAATCATTTCTTCGTCTGTAGACACTATTTTCTCAACTAAATTAATAATAGCATAATCATAGTCTATATCTTCTTGATGTCTATAATAAGAATCATTTTCATTAAAGTTATTGTCTGATAACTGTTGATAATATGGGGTATTGCTTACAGGTTCTTTACTATAGCAATTTTACTATCGGGATTTTCATTAACTGGTCGGTTTTCATTTTTTGAAAAATAAAAATTTTTATAATCAGTATATCCTTTATTTGGTATCACCAATATCACCATTACCTGATTCAAAAATTATTTTTTCTTCTGTGATGTCAATTTGTGGAGAATAAGAGTCGAGGAAATCTTGGTAACTATAGTTATAATCGATAGATAAGAAAATATCACCTTGAAAATTATGGTTATCATTGGATAGCATGCCAATTTCAGTGCCATTATGTAATATTTTTACTTTAGTAAAATATTTTTGATTTTCAGTAATTCTTATTATTTCATTATTTTCATTTCTTGGAATTTGATAATCGTTTGGATCGTATTCAAGTTTGAAAAGCGTACCTTCTATATATTGACTAAAGTCTATTAAGCCAATATTAATATGCTTATGTGAGTGATCCTTTTTCACGTATTTGTGGGCAAATATGGGATCGATAAGTCTATATTCAGCACCCTCTTTGTCACAAACAGCTAGTTTATAAGCGTTATCTTATTTTATTAATTTTAGATAAGTTATTTCTTTTGGTAATTGATAGCGAATGTTTTTACCATGATCATGAATAAATAAATCACTTTTATCAATCAGTTTACCGGTTTGATCGGTTAATTCTTCACTGATATAAAATCCCATGGTTTTCAAATTATAGAGTACATCATTTCCTTTATTGATTGTTGCTTCATGTACATCATCTTCTGTATTAGTATTTCCTTTATCGTCTAATAAGTGAGCTTTATTAATGGTGAGCCCATGCTCTTTTTGTGATGCCGAATATTGGGAGAATGCTGAATCCTTATGGTTGTATATTTTAGTACCGCTAAGTTGTGATGATGAAAGCTTTTCTTGCTGAATATGATTAATATTTGGACTCAGTAATTCATTTTTGTGTAAATTTGACAAATCAAAATATTGGTCGCTATTAACTTCTTTACCATCAATAAATGTGGCTTTATATTGTTCATCTTCATTTTCAACCGCGAGGTAAACTTTGTTATCATAGCTTATATGAAATCGTTGTAGTGTTTATGAAAAATAAACGTTTCGTTATTTTGTTGGCCTTCAACTTGTTTGAATAAACCGCTTCCACTATATAATTCGCTAACTTTTTCCTCTCCATCATATGAAAGATAACACACTAGTCATGCCGTTACCTAGTTTTTTTACAGTGAAAATGGTACCTAATGGTTTATGTGTTAAGTATATATTAGTTAGCACATTCGGATTAATATACAATAACTCATCAATTATATTTTTTATTTGTTCATAAGTTATTTTTTTATCAGTAATTTGTTGGGCATATTTTTCTGTTATATTTTTGATTAATTTTAAGTAATGATATTCACCTGTTAAGTTAATATCTAAATAATTTTGCTAGAGGTATAATAAGAACGAATATAATTACCAAAACCGGTATATTCTACATGAGCAAATTTTTCAACAAATTCTTTCGTTACTAAATTTTTATATTAGCGGTGTAACAATATACATTTTTAATTTCATCATCTATTATTTCTTTTCTTGTCAAAAGGAACTCACCTTTACTAACTTCTAATGCATTTATTTTTTGCATTGTATTATCAGTATTATTTTCATTAAGCTAGTGTTTAAAATTATTATCTTCTTGTTTAATTAGATCTAGATATTTTGCTGAATTTTCATTATTTAAATATTCTTTTAATAACTCTGGTTTTTATTTTTTTAAATACATTATAATAAAATGCCCAGCTTTATAAACCATTTCCTTGGGAATTAAATTTATTATCTGATAAATGTTTAATATAATCAGCGATACCTTTTATTAATACCGTAGGTAGTTTGGCTGTATTAGGTATGTTGGTATCAGTTAAATAATGGGTGAATTCATGTTTAAGATTAAGAACATTAGCCTGTTGATATACATATATGGTTGGTGGATTTCCAGGGTAAATTTTACCGTCTTTATTCCTTAATCCTATTTCTTTACCATAATGTTGATAGTCGTATTTATCATCAAATATATATATTTCGAGAGGTTTTTATGTTGTACTAATGTTTTCTAAATAAAAAGATATCTTGAAATTATTCATAGTTTCCTCTAATTATTCAATAATTTTAATATATTTTTCAGTTAATTGATTATAATAAATATTAACAAACATATTTTCTGTTATTTTTTATTTTCTTGACTTTCCATGTTTAAAATAGTTAGTAACTTGATCCTGTTTTGTTGTTTCATGTCCCACAAATTATCTCCATTAATATTAACAAGTGCTTGTTTATACATCAACATTTGTTAAATTACATTTGTTTTAATGTTATTATAAGTTTATTTTAATGTTTGTAATATAAATATTATTTTTAAAAATTTGTATTGTTATAGTTATAAATGAAAAATGATTTTTATAGAGGAGTTAATATAGATAAAATATTTCACATTCTATGGGAATTAATAGTTATTAATTATTTTTTATATATATTTAACAGGATGAATGAGTAGAACATAAATAGATATCAAAACGATGATTTTTAGTTTTTATTGTCGTTTGTGGAGAGATTGTTGTTAAGTGGGCTGTATAATCGGGGCGTTTAACAACAACACGTCGTTTAGCAATCGTCATGGCCGGTTTTAAAAGGTCGTCGGCATCTTCATCAGTACCAACAAGAGATTGAAAAACACGCATTTCTTTTTTTATTAAGGCACTTTTGCGGCAATGGGGATACATTGGATCGAGATAAACAACATCTGGTGTTGGTGAAAGAGTAGCTAAGGCATTAACACTTGAAACGTGTAACAATGTCATCCTTTGTCGTAACCAACTTCCTATTTCAGCATCAGCATAACCTCGTTGTAAACCGTCTTCGAGAAGAGCAGCAACCACAGGATGACGTTCAAACATACGGACTTCACAGCCTAGTGCAGCAAGCACAAATGTATCCCTACCAAGACCGGCAGTAGCATCAACAACAGTGGGTAAATATGATTTTTTGATGCCAACAGCTTTTGCGATAGCTTCATTTCGGCCACCACCAAATTTACGGCGGTGCCTCATAGCACCTGAAACAAAATCAACATAAATTCCACCTAATTTAGGTTCATCTAATTTTTTTAATTGTAAACATTCTGGAGTTAGTACTAATGCCATTAATGCAGCAGGCGTGTGTTTAAGTTGCCATTTATCAGCAATAAGCGATAAGGCGCTTTGGGAAGCGCCAGATTCACGAATTAATTGAATATCAAATGCCATTTATTTATTAATACCATAACTATGTAACATTGCATCCAGCTTTGGTTTACGTCCGCGGAAACGTTCAAAGAGTACCATTGGTTCTTCTGAGCCACCACGACTTAAGATATTATCAAGAAATAATAAACCAGTATTGCGATTAAAAATACCTTCATCGGTGAATCGTGAAAACGCATCTGCGGCTAAGACGTCGGCCCATAAATAACTGTAGTAACCAGCTTCATAACCACCTGCAAAAATATGGCTAAATGCGTGCGGGAAACGGCTCCATTCAGGGGATGGTACTACAGCAACTTGTTGTTTAACTAATTGAAGCGTTGACAAAATTTGCCCGCCTTTTTCCGGTGAGTATTCAGTATGTAAGTGAAAATCAAACAGAGCAAATTCTAATTGACGAAGAATAAACATTGCTGCCTGATAATTTTTAGCCGCTAACATATTATCTAACATTGTTTTTGGTAATGGTTCACCCGTTTCATAATGACCTGATATAAAGTTAAGCGCTTCAGGTTCCCAACACCAATTTTCCATAAATTGACTAGGTAGTTCGACAACATCCCACGGCACCCCATTAATGCCAGCAACATCGGCTACGTCGATTTGGGTTAGCATATGGTGTAAACCATGACCAAATTCATGGAACAGCGTAATAACTTCGTCATGGGTAAACAGGGCCAGCTTATCGCCTATAGGTTTGTTAAAATTACAGGTTAGGTAGGCTACAGGCTTTTGGTAGGTACCATCGGTATATTTTAATCTGCCAGCGCAATCATTCATCCACGCACCGCCACGTTTATGTTCTCGCACATAGAGATCTAAATAGAAACTACCACGTAATTCACCTTTTTCATCATATAATTCGAAGAAGCGTACATCAGGATGCCAAATCTCTACGTCGTAACGCTCTTTAGCTGTCAAGCCATAAATTCTATGAATAACTTCGAAGAGACCATTGATAACGAGTTGTTCTGGAAAATAGGCACGCAGTTGTTCATTATCAATTGAAAATTTATGTTGTTTTTGTTTTTCACTATAATAACCGAGATCCCAGGGTTCCAGTTGCTCAATACCATAGTGATCTTTGGCGAATTGGCTTAATTCGGTTAGCTCTTTTTTACCTTGATGATAGGCTCGTTGAGCAAGATCTGTAAGAAAATCCAGAACCTGTTTAGGTGACTCGGCCATTTTAGTGGCGAGGGATTTTTCAGTGTAGTTATTAAAACCGAGAAGTTGTGCTAATTCATAACGTAATGCCAAAATTTCTTCCATAATGTCACTATTATCCCATTTGCCGGCGTTTGGCCCTTGCTCAGAAGCTCGTGTGTTGTAGGCATAGTGCATTTCTTGGCGTAGTTCACGATTATCAGCATAAGTCATAATAGGCAGATAGCTCGGCATATCCAGCGTGAATAGCCAGCCTTCTTCTCCTTTAGATTTAGCTAATGCTTTCGCTGTTAAAAGCACGCTTTCTGGCACGCCAGCGAGTTGCTCAATATTTTTAATTAGTTTCGTCCAACCCATCGTTGCATCTAAGACATTATTGCTAAACTTAGCTTTTAATTTGGTAATACGAATCGCAATTTCTCCATAACGTTTCTTTTTTTCAGCGGGTAAACCGATACCGGATAATTCAAAGTCACGTAACGTATTTTCAATCGATTTACGTTGTGCTTGGTTGAGGGTCTCAAATTCAGGGCTATTTTTTAGTGATTTATAAGCTTGGTAAAGACCTATATGTTGTCCCATCCAGTTACTAAATTCTGATAGCATTGGTAAACAGTTTTCATAAACTTGTCGCAATTCAGAGCTATTTTTTACTGCATTGAGATGATCAATGGGGGACCAGGCACGGGAGAGTTTGTTATTAGCTTCTTCTAATGGTTGGCATAAGTTATTCCAGCTAAAAGTGCTATTTTCTTTAACAATTGTTTCAATAGTTTGTCGATAGTTATCTAGTACCGTTTTTATCGCTGGGATCACATCTTGCGGTGTAATCGTTGAAAAATGTGGTAACACAGATTTTGTTAGTAATGGATTGGTCATAATTAAAACATCCTGTGATTAATTATACTATCTAGTAAGTACAATTAAAAAATAAAAAGAGATATGACTAAAATAAGGCTCTAAACTATCGAGTTCAATATTGGGACAAATATTTTATCTGATTTTTTTATAGAGATTGTTTAAATACATCAGCTTAGAATTTTTGAAATTAAGATTATAATGGCTGCTAGTTTTCCATGGAAGATCATTGTCCCCGGAGGGATGGCTGGACTTCAAATCCAGATGGGGCCGCCAGCGGTCCTTGGCAGGTTCGACTCCTGTGATCGCTTTCAAGTCTAGCAACATCATCTCTTAAAATCTATTAAGACTATATAAATAAAGGCCTTTGATTAATTTTAGGTCTAAAGAAGTTTAGCTATTGAAAGTAAGTCTGACTTGGTAGTATACCTATATTTAGGGAATAAATTTGTGCATTTAAACTGAGATCCACAATCAAATTAATAGCACCTAATATAGCTAATAGTAAGACTAAAAAATTATAAGTTTTCAGTCGGCACCGGATTGTATTTATTAGTTAAATCTAATAATGGTAAATATTGGTGACTGAAGTCACTATAGCGAATTTATTATCCCATTTGTTATAGTGGCTATAAATAAAATCATAAATGTGAAATGAAAAACAATGTTAATTATTTTTATTCATATAAATCTATCAACTGATCGTTATTTGTAATATTTTACTAATAACAATGATGAGTTTTTGTTTGAGTGGTTACTCAGTTATTTGCCAATAACACATACGACAAATTCTCATATTGGCTAGTCACATAACTGATGGGCTTTATAGTAATTTATAATGAGGATAGAAAAATACTATGTTTTTCAAACGAAGACTGAAATTTTTCTGGGTTGATGTTGTTTGCTGTTGCCGTCTGGAGTAGTGCAAACGCTTATACAATTGATAACACACAGCTTGCTAACTGTCGTTAAGCAAGAAGAAAAAAACTAAATTCTCGTATTGGTGTTGCTGTTATTGATACAGCTGATAATGTCACTGTAAGTTATTGAGGTACTGAAACGTTTCCTCTAAACAGCACCTTTAAAACTTTGCTGTGTGGTATGTTGTTAAACCAAGTGGATAATGGAAAAACAGTATTGACGGAAAGTATACGGTTTAATAAAGAACAACTGGTTACTTATTCTCCTGTAACAGAAAAATTTATCGCCCCTTTATTGATGAACTGGCAACAATTGTGCAGTGCAGGAATTAGTTACAGTGACAATACTACGGCTAATCTGATTAAGAAGAAATTGGGTGGTCCGGCAAGTTTTACTCATTTCTTACGTCAAATAGGTGATAATGTTACACGGCTCGACTGCTTTGAACCTGAATTAAATAGCGCTATACCAAGGTTATAAGCGTGATACCACAACTCCTGTGGCTATTAGTCAGACATTACAAAAATTGGTGCTTGGTAATGTGTTGCAGCTTTCATTACGTCAGCCAATTAAGACAGTGGATGGAAGATGATAAAGTTGCCAATGTGTTGTGTTCGGGTCTACCAGCCAAGTAGAAAATTGCTTATAAAACGGGTGCAGGCGACTATGGTTCCAGATCGATTATCAGTATTGTTTGGCCGGAAAAACGTCAGCCGCTAATAGTCTCTATCTACATTACACAAACTAAAGCAACTTAGCCCGAAGCAATGAAGCCATTGCTCACATCGGTAAAGCAATATTTGCCGTGACTAAGGAAAAAAACCAGTAATATCATCTAAAATGCTTTGCTTGTTCAAAGCATGTTAGTATTAGTCCATTGAATTGTTACTATTTATTATATAGCTTTTGGCAGATTGAATTTGTTTTAGCTGCTTTTCTTTTTAAAGTCTCTTTTCAACTGATTATTTTCTCACAATAGTACCGACTTCTCTTAGAGAAAACCTACGCTAGGTCCTTAAGATAAGGGCTTTTACTCTGGTTAGCTATGGTTATTTTTGGGTCAGCGAGGGTGATTTGGTGCTCCAAAAAATGATATCGGCTTCAAGGTAATCTTCAGCGAATTCGACAGACTCGACCTTGCTGAATGGCTTGCCAGTATTTTTATTTCTGTAGGTTAAAGTTGGCTCCTGCACTGCCATAGCAATAAGTATCAACTTATTTTTGTATTTATTGAAGAATAGGTATGAGTTCTTCATTTGCACGTTACGATTGGGAACTATATCTGGGCTACCAAGGCCAATGTTATTAGTATTGGCGAATTCGAATAATCGGCTCACATAATTTTTGTCATTGTTCCATTCGCACGGCCAGAAATTTACATATTGCACCACATGTGATTTGGTGAATACCTTTTGTGCAAAAGCGAGATTTTCTATTTCACTAGCGAAATAATTATTACAGGAAAATCCTATAGGGATCCTTCTCATCCAAATCGATGGTAGTTTAAGGTAAATTTGTACCGTAAACTTGGCCATCAAAACGCTCAGCAAATACAGCTAATAGAGCTTGATAACGATGGCGTACGGCAGGATTCCGTTGCTGCGCCATCCAGCCAGAACCGACAGCTTTTCCCTCACCTGGATTGTCAAATTGGGGCAACAGTCCATTGTTGTAGACTGCATCATTCAACAGATAATCAGGAACGTATCGGGCATTTGCTCGAAAAAACGATCTTGGATCTGGATAAACAGTTTTTTTCTAGCTTGCTTGAGGTATGCCAGATCCTTTTCAATCTTCGAGAAGTCGTATTTGTCCTTCTCGGGTTCGAGTGAACACCAATGTAGATAATCTGTACGCCATGAATGTTGATGCGTTCCAGTATGGCAGATATTGATTCGAAATCACCGGAACTGGTATAAATGAAGTTTTTCGGCTCTTTAGCTAAGCTTGGTAGTGGCATTGTTATAGAGAGACTAACAAGCAATAATAAGGAGTTTTTTCATTTATTTTTTGATAATAGTAACCATGATATTCATACATTTATTACTTATAAGCTACAATTTAGCACAATAAACACGTGAAGCGCTATGTTTTTAACTTATGCGACAACTCTTAGTCGGATGTACACAAAGAAGATAATTTTTAACCATATAATGTGAAAGAGTAATCTGATTAAGACAAAACAAAAGAATAATCAAAGTAATATAGTGAAAATTTATTTAGCGGTATTTTTTTAATATAATTAAATAAATATCAAATAATTAATGTTTATTACAGGCTCAAGTATTTGTATTTAATAAGATTGCCATATTAATATTAACTTATAAAATACAATCTTTATCTTTAGCATTAAAGATAACTGAAGGGTGATTATTTTAATGGACATTGTAATAGCTATTAAGTGATTAGTATAACTAATAAATAGAAACTGCAAATTTTTTATTATGCACAAAAAGTAAGCTAGTTATTTTTACTATTATTGAGTAACGATTATCCTAACTGCGAGCTAATTTATTATAAAAAGCATAAAAATATTTTTTTATAAAAGCAGATAGTGGTATTTTTATTTTATATATTAAAAATATCATTATTTGCAATATAACTAACTATTCATTTCTGAGACATATATTTCTTTACACTATTAATAAATTTTTGATAGGGTAATTTTACGATTGTACTTAATGCTATAAGATGGAATAGCTATATGATCGCTCGTTATTAACACCAGCAAAGCAGGTTAATTTAGGCTGGTAAATTAAAATAGAGTTAATGAATAACAGGAAGATTAGTTTTGCTTGTGTGTCAGGGAGTGATTTTGTGAGAGTTTCTTGCTGTTTTCTCATCGTGGTGAAAACTAATTTGTCAAAATTTGAGCTTAACTTTCTATTATATTTTTTCTTGTATAACAAATTACTTAATAATTTCTTTACGGCTAGTAATTTTAAGAATCTAATTTATCTAAATATTTATCATTTAAATAATAATCAAAATTAGCAGATTAATGCTACTGTTGGGCAATATCAATGGATGCTCTTTAAACTGAGTAACGATGAGCACACCTGTTCTGTCGGTTAAGTTTTTGCACCTGGGCATAGTAATATGGCTCTTTATATGCTTGCTATTGATAATATTTTTAGCATTGTCACCTAATGTACATACGATTTAATAACCATCTCTTAACGCTGCTACCGCAACAAAATTTAAACGATTCACCATCCTCGTTTAATAATGATTTTATGCAACCTTTTGATCAACAGTTGATGTGGTTGGTAAGTCCAGGAAAACAGCCAGATCCTTCAGTTGCAGAGTGTTGGTTAGCATCGTTGTATTTAGAATCCGGCATTGCTTATGTTAAAGATCCGTTTAATACTCAACACCAACAACTGGGAGAAAGCTTTCATTCTCATTGCCATAAAGTGGATCAGCATCCTGATAATGTGGTATTAAAAAATAATAACAGTGCTAATGATCAGTGGATCCTAACTCAAATTTATACCATTTTTTCTGATAATAATAAGAGTTCTGTTATTGATCCTCTGATGTTAATGGTTAATATCTGGTAAAAGTTAGCACAAAATATCAGTCAGTTATGTCTTCAAGGTGGCTGGATTATGCTACAAGATCAGCAAGGGCAATATTGGTATCTAATTTATGGGGAATTGTTAGATCCATTTTTTGATTTTTTAATATGACTCAGATCCATAAGCTGATAACTAATTTAGAAGGTCGTGCTAAAGAATTGACGGATGATTATCCACAGGCACGAATCTTATCACGTGGTACTATGTTATATAGTGACTATATGACCGACAGATAAAACAGGATATTTCTACTCTTGGTATAGTTGCCATTTTGGGCATGAGCTCTCTAATTTTAATTGTTTTTCGTTCAATGTGCTTACTATTATTTTGTTTTTTATCGATAGGTATTGGTGCGCTGGTGGGCAGTATTGCTACGTTATTGGCTTTTGGTGAATTATATTTAATGACTTTAGTAATGAATATAAGCATTATAGGGCTATCTGTAGGCTATTCCCTTTACTATCTTACAGAACGCATGGTTTATGGGCATGAACTAGATCCTTGGCAAAGTCTTAAAAAAATACAAGCGACATTGTTATTAGCACTTACTTATTACCGTAACTGCTTATATTATACTGCTTATATTATTATGATGTTTACACCTTTTCCTGAGATCTACCAAATGGTATTTTTCGCCGCGGTAAGCTTTATTGCCTCATGTTTAAAGGTTATTTTGTGGTTTCCATGGTTATGCTGAGGATTACCGGTGCGAATAGTGCCAGCCGAGGCTTTAATATTGTTCTGGATTGAAGTTTGGCAATAATACAAAATGTTACGTATTGGTTTACCGCTTTTTGTCGCTATAGTGTCATTAGGTGAGTTGACAGTCTTTAAAGTCAATGATGATACATCATTGTTTCAAGCATTGCCGTCAGTAATTTTATCTCAGGAAGCGATCATAAGTTTAACCGGTGCAAATAGTGAACAAAAATGGTTCATAATTTATGGGGATGATGCTGAAAAAACATTCAAGCGTCTTGAAACTTTTATCATGAAACTTAATATAGTGAAAAAGTGTAGTTGGCTAACAAATTATCATCTTATTCCATTTAACTCAAAACAGAATCAATATCACGATATGGCTTTTCTTCGGGCGCCGATTTTAGAAAAAAGCCAATCCGGCCATTATCCAAGTGTTGTATTGGATAAATTAAAAATGGCTGCAAAACCTGGCCAAATTAAACAATGTGTTGAAAATTCAGTCAATGAAAGTTGGCGTTTGATATGGACGTCTTTAGCGGATGGTAGGAACGGTATTTTAGTTCCAGTAGATGGTGTTAGCAACAGTACAGCACTTTCAGCATTGGCTGAAGTGCTTCGTTATCATATATAGATTAATTTAATACTGGTCAAATAAAAAAATCGCTTTTAGCTTTTAATAAGCAATAATATTCAATTTTGATAGCGTACAGCTAAGATCGTTATTTTCTCTATTAATTGTTATTAATTACTCTAAATTTAAATCATGAGTAATAATGATAACCAACTAAATGTCATGAACAAGAATTGATCAACGTTAATGCCACCAATAACAATTCTGATAATAGCAGTAACACCATTAAAACTAATAAATAGTAGCCTGAATTATCTGTTTTTATTGCTATAACATGGAGTTTTCCTTGCGTATTAGGTTTCTACTGATTGTTATAGATAAAATATTATTTATGGAATTTGGGATTGATAATACTGATGGTTTAAACCTAACTAGAGATATTGATGGTAATAGGAAGGAAGCAGCAGTTTTATCTTCCACTAATATACATATGCTCTTTCACCAACAGACAGAATAGAAATTCCGCATATAGTCAGTTATATATGGGATGGCAAAATAAAATTAGTCAAAAAAACCTTAGTAATATATTACATTGTGCAAACATGAATCAGGATAGTAGGGTTAATGTTCATTTTGACAACAGTACGCAATGTAATGAAAACTCGCTTAGACAAACGAGTAATTTTGATATTAAGTTACCAACTAATATACATTTAATATCAGTATCTAAAGAGCATAAATTAACCGAATTTTTAGCTGCGGATGAATTTTATAAATTCTGTTTGAAAAATAAGGGTTATGCCATGGCTGCTGATGTTTTGCGGCTAAGTTGTTTAAAAAGTACAGGTAGAATTTACTCTGATGTAGATGATAGATGTCTTACGCCTATTATGTGGAAAATGCTTTTGCTGCACCAGATGAAATTTTAGTTAATACACCTATTCATTGAGCAGGTGAAAAAGCTGAACTGTTTATTAGTAATTCTCAATTTGCGGTACAGCCTGATAATCGTATTCTACAAGAAATGAGCAGAGTGATTAGTCAGAAATTTGTCGATAAATTACGTAGAGAAAAAGCAGGCTATCCCTCATATTTTTTGCTTGCTGATATACTATCTTTTAGGGAAATTTCATCTTTTTGTGGACTGAATTTATTCACCAATATATTGTGTCGCCTTGATATGGATTTTAATCATGCTTATAGCAAATTTAAAATGGCCTTAAAAAGTAATCAGTTAAAAACCTTATTTGAAAAAGAGATAATAAAGAAGTTTGCTTTCGGAATAGAGTATAAATTTTGTACAGTAAAGTATGGCTCAGATTATAGTTGGTCAAAAATATCTTTTTAAGTTTTAAATAGACCGATGGTGTGAACCAAGGATTAATTGGAAAATTGCTGGTTGTGTTTGTTTTAATTGAACTGGAATGAATAGGTCTGGTTTGGGATTATTGGTTTTATTTCCAGCTCGTGGCTATCTTTGTACTAATATCAGTAACGAATTTTACTAATCAAAATGCCTCACCCACTTGGAAATAAAAGCCAATACTATTGCGCCCAACTCCGAAATCTAATCTGATATTCATTCTAGGTTTAAATTCAAATCGATAGCCGATACCGACAGTAGGTAACCAATGATTAGAACCCAGTTTGGAAGGTGAATCACTAAGTGTTCCTACTCCAATCCAGCTAACAATACCATGCCGCCAATCCAACTTTCGGCGATATTCTAATTGGGTAGTAAAAACATTATTATCACGATAACGGCCTTCATAATAACCTCTCATTTGATTTGTGTTACCTAATAAAGAAAGATGATCCCATGGCACTGAACCTGAAGTAAAACGGGCATAATTATCAAGGGCTAGAACGCTATTTTCTGATAGTGAGTAGTAGACAGAATATTGTAATTGGGTGCTTTGAAAACGATTGTTACTGGCGAGTTCAGGGGAAAAATAGCTGTAAATAACTTCCAGAGCTTGACCTTGCTGGGCATTGGGCAAAAAATCACGTGAATCATAATTGAAGTAAGCGCTAATACCAGAACTAAGTATAGAACGCCCACCTACCGATTTGGCAAAATAATTTTTACCACGATCATTTAAATCACTGGCATTAAGTGATGAAAAATCCCAACCTACACCTATGTAGATATTATCTATTATGCAATAAAGCACTCTTGGTTTGATAGCAAATTCCTGCGATCTATATTCCACTTTATTATGGTTATTTTTACCGGCAGAGTAGCCTTTTCCCCAATAATAGGTAGGAATATTATTTACGGTACCTGAAATAAATAAACGCCATTGATCTGTCGATAAAAAATTATAATTATTAAAATTTAGTCCGAAAGCCCCGGTGGCTGAAGCAAATCCACTTAAACTTAATGATGAAGGTTGACTAATTTTATCATTTCTATCGATACGATATAAACCAACTAATGCGACACCAACGCCGGCGCTCATTTCTGGTGTATAAAAAGGACCTGGCAATAATCCCCAGTCGACAGTTTTGGTTTCATTGAAACTGTTTGTTCCACCTATCTTTTCAAGCCAGCTATCTATTTTTTGTCGTTCCGCAAACATACTGGCATGAGCCGCCGTGAACACAATGAGAAAATTGATTGTAATTAATTTTATGATATAATGATAAAAACGCATTAAATATGTATTTCCTTAAAAAATAAAAATATTATGGTTATTATTGTTGCAGCCAATTTTAGAAAACCTATTACAATTAGCTGTTAGTTCAAGCATTACACTTGTCGTTGTAATTTGATTTATTTACTAGATTTTATGTGGTTTTGTAGTTGGTTTATGTGGTGTTTTTATATTGTGTCACTAAAGTTCAAAAAACATAATGATGACGATGATATAGGGATTTTATCAAATTATCAAATATTTTAACTTAGCATTGACATGTTATTTTACATCTTTAATTAAAAACAAGTAATAATATTTTTAGATTAATAACTTAGTTATTGTTACAGTTAAAAAATTAATTTTCAATTAATAGTTGAATTTTATTATTATGTTATAAATAATGTTTTTTTTAATTTTATTGGTGAATGTGTGGTTAGCGAAAATATTTACTAAATTAAAAATAAAAAGCTTTTTAGTTTTGTTTATCACTATAAATAAACTGATGTTTATAATTTTTTATTATTACTTAATAAAAAGGGTCTAAAAAATGATATTGATTTAAACTTTTCTGTTCGTTACAAGAGTCGAAGAATTGACTAATAATTATATCAAATATATCACAAAAAATATAGAGTTTATCAATAGGAAGAAGGTTAATGCCATTTTCGTAGCGTGATAATTGTTGTTGTGATATTCTAAGATTACTAGATAATTTTTTGCCTGTCATTCTATTATATTTTCTGATTTTTTTAATTTTTCTGCCTAATAAATAAGCTATTTCTTGGTGTCTTTTCATAAAGTTCTCTAATTAACATAGAATTTATTTTAATCATAATTAATCGCATAAGAATAAAAATATAAATATTGAAAAATATTTGGAAATCAGAAAATAAATTATCTGATTATCCAGATAAAAAGTAGTAAAAATAAAAATATTATATATGTTAACTCAGGTTAAAAAATCACTAATTTAAGAAAAATAAATAAAATTAGAATAGATATGTCATTCCTAACATGATGTCATAGCTGTGTAATCTGGATTCCAGATTGCCTTTCATATTTATTGGACCTAGATTTGTTTTGGTTTTTCTGGCATTGATATAACGGTAGCTAAGATCTAAAGCTAGATTACTATTAATATCATATTTTGCACCAGCATCAAGACTCCAGGCAAAATTATAGTTGGTTTTTTTACCTGACAATAGTTTAGTATTATTTTGTTGATTATGCACACTTACATTTGCAGTACGATTATTTTGAGCAACACCTACTCCTGCTAAAACATAAGGTGTAATTTGGGTACTATTCTCTAGATCATAAATTGCATTTACCATTAAGGTATTGGTATTAGTTTGAATTTTATCTTTCATTTTTATGTCCAAATACTAATTTGAAATGTCTTCATTAGTTGAACCATTTTTTTCAGATTACTTCTGGCAGTAAAATCTAACTCCATTCTGCCCGGCAATTGAAACATAGGCTTCAAGTTATAACCTAGTGCAATTCCTCCACCCAAAGCACCTGAAGGAATATCGCCTAATTTTCCACTTTTATCGAAGGTGTTGTTAGTTCCATCAGAAGCAGAAATTGAACCTGTAGATTTTATCAATTGTACAATAGAACCACTGATTTTACCGGTAACATATAATCCAGTTTTATCTGCTGCATTTGCCATAGTGGCAGATAAACCCGTTACAAAAAATAAAACAAGACGCTTTTTCATACAATAATTTCTCCGGTTTAATGAATGTCATAATATATTAATAATAAACTGACAAACTTTTACAAATTAATCAGAATAAAGCCCATAAATAATTTAGTATGCTCTATTTAACTATTATTACATGGCTTATATTTTCTTATTATTTTTAGTAGTTTTTTGTCACATAAAAATTAATCAATGGTAATGTAAAGTTAACTTGATTGGATTTAAACAAGAGTAGTCTCAAAAATAAAGCAGTAGAAAAATGGAATATGTAGTTTTTTAGTTAGATATTATTTTTATTAATTATGGTCTTTTTTTTCAATAGTTAATATTTATAATTGGAATAGTAAGGTTTTTATAATCTTATTATTTTTATATCAATGCTATTTTTTTAATTAAATTTTCTATTGAAGCTATTAAATTGACTATGGTATGACTATTATTTTTTAAAGCTGCTCCTTTCATTCTATGTAAATGGTAGTTAATATTATTCGTATCATTCATATTGATAGCTAAGCTTAAATTTTTAAAATCTAAGGCTAATATTTTATAAAATAGATCATCTATATTTTTAATATTAATATTTTCGGTCACAGCTTCTATATTAGAATTTAAATAACTCCATTTAGTGAAACATGTAACTAAGTCTTCTAATGTTATAGGTTTAGATAATATATCATTGCCACCATTGTTAATAAATTGCTTAATGTGTTGATTGGTGTTATTAGCAGATATAGAAATTATTGTAGTAGCAACACGATTTTGTGTTTTTTCTAAATTTCTTATTGTCTTACAGACATCATATCCAGGCATATAAGATAGAAAGCTATCTAATAGAACTAAATCATAGTAATTTTCTTGTTTAAACTTTTCTACAGCATCATTGCCATTTAATACATATTCCCAATCACGTTTAGGATATCTAAATGCTTAGTGATAACACCAATATTATATATATGATCCTCTACAATAAGGATCTATAGTCTATTTAATGTATCGCTTTTTCCAATGCTTATTTCTTTATCTTTATTAATGTCTATTATTTCATTAGATTTATTAGCTGGAATGACAATTTTTATTTCTGTGCCAATATTTTTTGTACTTTTCATTGTTAAATCAGCCTTCATAATCTCAGAAAACTGTTTACAGGTGAATAATCAAAGAACACTATCTGTTTGATTATAATTTAATTCTTTAGTTGTAATTTGGAACCATAGTTGAAAGAGTTTTTTTCATCGATTCCTATGCCAGTGTCTTTTATTAATAAAGCTAATTTATTTTCTATATATTTAGCAATATATAATATGTATCCTTGTTCTGTAAATTTTATTACATTAGATATGATATTTTTCGTAATTTGAAGTAATTTATCAGAATCAATATTAATATATGTTTTTTAAGGAATAAAAGATTTATAAATTAAATCTATTTTTTTGACTCAGATAAAGGTGTAAATTCATTTTTTATTTCAATAACTAGATGATTAATATCAATCTTTTTTTAATTTTAGTTCTTTTGCTTCTAATTTAGAGGCATCTAATATATTATTAAGAAATGATAGCAGGGCTAAGGATAAGTTAATTGAAATAGTTGTAAATTTCGCCAGCTCCTTATTTTTTAATTTCATTTTTAATATCTCTAGTGATGCTATAATTGCATTTAATAGTGTACGAATTTCATGACGCATCATAGAGATAAAAAGTGATTTTGATAATTCATTATTCTGAGCTGATATTTACGCTTTTCTTATGTAAAAAAGTAATGTTAATAGAATTAAGAATATTAAAATAGCAGTTATTATTTCAACATAATAATATTTTAATATCATATTAAGTGGTGGTCCTGTGATATCTAATTCATCAATCCATTTTTTATATATTTTATCACTTTGCTTCACAGAGATACTATTTAAGGATTTATCGATTATTGATTTTAATATTGGCATGTTGGCGGCAATAGCCATAGTAATATTTGCGTTTAATTCAGGAATGACACCAGAAAAATTTAAATGATTTGTATAATATTTATGTACTAGAGGCCAAAAGATAAGATTTTCACCTATAACGGCATAGGCATCACATGAGTCACATAATTTATTTAAGCTTGAAATGGCATCTTCTTCAGGAATCAATATTATTTTAGGATAGTGTTTTTTTAGAAAACTCTCATATACACTATTTTTTTTAACGATCACTTTTTTCCGTCTAATTGATGAGCAGTAAACATTGAGGGAGCATCTGGCCTGGTGACAATAATAGCTGAAGTGAAAATATAAGGATAGCTTTGTAACCAGTTTTTATCATGAGGAGTTTTACTAATAAAATTAGCAATAATTTTTACATTTTTTTCCGTTTGAGGGCGATAGATGAAATTTAAACCTGTTTTTTTTCTATTTCATTTAAATATTCTCTAGAGATATCATGATGATGAATATTATTGTGAATATATTCTATTTTATTATTGGGAATAATAGTATAATAAATGGTATGGTTGTATCTTAACCAATCTCGTTCGGCTTGATTAAATTCTGTTGCTAAAGTAATAGCCGGTATAATTAAATATTAGAGTAACGAATTTAATTCTTTTCATTTTTAGTATTTCATCTTTTATAATAAATAATTGATGATCGGCAGTTAAACTTAACTTTCTGAGTGCAGTTTGTTTTTGTCCACTTATTGTCTTTATACTACGATTATATTTTTTGGCAATCATTGAAACACTCAAGCCGTCGAAAAAACAACGAATTACTTCTAGCTCTTTTTTAGATAAATCAGAGACAGAGATATTTGATAGTATCGAATTTGATGAATTATCAATGATACCTTCATAGTGGCACTCAAGTTTTTTAAAACTGTCAACTAACTAATTCAAATAATATTTTTTTTATATATCCCATTTATTAGCTGTTGTTTGTTAGCATTTTTTTTGCTTATAAAACCTTTTGCTCCACATCTGAAAATTTGCCCTATTATGGCAAGATCTGAATAGGCAGATATAACTAATATTTTTAATTTGCTATATCTTTTATGGAGATCCTTTATCAGGGTAAGTCCATCTAGATCCTCAGGTGATAATGTATAATCCATGATTGTTATATCAGGTGCATTTGCAGATAAATTTTATTTAAGTCATGAGAGTTTGTGTAATTATTTGATACTGAAACATGAGTTGATTCAAGTTCTTTTTCTATTTCTGATAAAATTATAAAATGATCATCTAGTACAACTACCTCTATTTTTTCATACACATCCTCACAACAGCAGAAACTAGAAATGGTTTTAAGATTACCACTTTTCTATTATAAAAAAATTTTCGGGAATTTATTTTTAGTTATAATGGAAAAGTAACGATTATAAACAATTTATTAGAATTTTTTTAATAATACTTTAAGGAGCTTGTTAAACAGGTAGTTATTGATGTGAGAAACAGAACTCAGCTTTAATAAGAGATTTCATTATCTTAAAAATTTAAAAAATAATCAAAATGTCCCTAATTTAGACTGAGTTTTACCTTTATGAAATTATAAATTTAAATATTTTCCTTATCGTTAATTTTTATAGCTGAAAATTAATTAAAACATATTGCTACAGAAGTACAATTTATTTAGGTAACTTGAAGAAAATTAAGAGTTGTTAAATCTGTTTTATACAAAGCTAATAATTTGATGTTTTGTAATATATTTGTAGTAATGTAATAATCAAAGGAAAAGCTATCATGGTGCAATGTAATACTTAGTATGTATTAATCATATTAGGTTGGGATAAAATTTATTTTATAAATAGTTATAGTATTTTTAACTATAGGATATTAAAAAATAGTCTTTATTTAACTTAGAAAAAAGCCCTCTATAATAAAGGGCATGATGTCTATGGCAAGGAAAAACTTTAATTATTATTTGCTACTTATTGCTAGGCTTGAGATTAAGTGCTTAATTCTTTAATCTTTATAGCTGCTTTTGATGCTGTTTTTCCAGTATCATCTTCTGCTCGTGTGTTAATAATTTATAAAATTGATGGTATATGCGTGCCATCTCAATCTGTTGTTCAATAATTTCTTGAGCCATTTTTTTTGCTACTTGGCGAAAAGCAATTTCATCAAAAGTATTTGCTATCATCAAATCATAAAGAGTCTCACGCTCTTGACGGGAAATTTTCTGTTTGAAACTTTGTTGCCATTGTGAAGCCATCAAGTCACGCATTTGTTGGCGTTGTTTTTCGCTTAATGTAATACCTTTTATTAAAGAGATAAATATATCATAAGGATTACATAAACTATCTCTGGTTATGTTACACTTAGAAACATGACTATTATGTTTTTCCGCCTGTATTTGTTTGACAGGTTGTGATGGTACTAAAGTGATATCGGCTGCCCCGGCAAAAGCCGCTGTTGATCCAACAATAAATAGCGATGATGCAAAAGTTATCATTGCCTTGTGACACATTAATAATTTACTCCCGCCCTCTTGGATAACAATGTTAATATAATAATTATATCCTTATGGTTGAAAACTAGCGTCAGAGCGTGTAAAAGAACGTAAAGTCATGGCATCGCGGCGCTTCTTGTCGTATTTTGCTCTTGGAGGATATGACTAATGCATAAAATCTTACTTGTTGATGACGACCACGAACTGACTTCGCTGTTAAAAGAATTACTTGAAATGGAGGGCTTTAGTGTGATTATCGCCTATGATGGCGAACAAGCATTAAAGCTTATTGATTCAACTATTGATTTACTCTTACTTGATATCATGATGCCACAGAAAAATGGTATTGATACATTAAAAGAGATACGTCGGCAATATCAAATTCCGGTAATTATGTTGACAGCCCGCGGCAGTGATTTGGATCGTGTTCTTGGCTTGGAGTTGGGAGCTGATGATTATTTGCCTAAACCATTTAATGATCGTGAATTAGTTGCACGTATACGAGCCTTATTGAGACGTTCAAATTGGAGTGAACAAAGTCAAGAAAATCTTAATTCGTCAATTTGTCAGGTGGATGGTTTACAGTTAAATTCAGGACGGCAAGAAGCGAGTTTTAATGGTAAAGTTCTCGATCTCACAGGAACCGAATTCACTTTACTTTATTTATTAGCACAATATCTTGGCCAAGTTGTTTCTCGTGAGCGCCTCAGTCAAGAAGTTTTAGGTAAACGTTTGACACCGTTTGATCGTGCTATTGACATGCATATTTCAAATTTACGTCGTAAATTACCTGAACGTACGGATGGTTTGCCTTGGTTTAAAACACTACGTGGACGAGGATATTTGATGGTTTCTGCAACATGATAAATAGTTTGACAGCCAGGATATTTGCCATTTTTTGGTTTACGCTGGCTTTAGTATTGATGCTGGTATTGATGGTACCTAAGCTTGATTCAAGGCAAATAACACCACTTTTGGATAGTGAATACCGTCAAGGTATTATGTTAGAACAGCACATAGAAGCTGAATTAGCTGGTGACTCGATTAATGATCTTATGTGGTGGCGCCGGCTTTCTAATGCAATTCAAAAATGGGCCCCTCCAGGTCAGCATCTTATCATGGTGACTAGTGAAGGGCGGGTTATTGGCGCTATGCCCAATGAAATGCAGGTAATTCGTAATTTTATTGGGCAGTCAGACAACACAGATCATCCGAAAAAGAAAAAATATGGACGAGTGGAGATTTTAGGGCCATTTTCTATTCGTGATGGTGAAGATCACTATCAACTTTATTTGGTACGTCCAGCTAGTAGTCCACAGTCTGATTTTATTAGTTTACTTTTTGATCGGCCTTTTTTGTTGCTAGTTGCAACGATGTTAATTAGTGCTCCCTTATTGCTATGGTTAGCTTGGAGTTTAGCAAAACCTGCCAGAAAATTGAAAATGGCAGCCGATGATGTTGCTAATGGTAATTTACGTCAACACCCAGAATTGGAATCTGGGCCGCAAGAGTTTTTGGCGGTAGGAAACAGTTTTAATCAAATGATTAGTGCGCTAGAAGGGATGGTTAGTGCTCAACAACGGATGATATCTGATATTTCCCATGAGTTACGCACGCCGTTAACACGTCTGCAATTAGCGACAGCATTACTACGTCGCAGACATGGCGAGAGTAAAGAATTAGAACGTATTGAAACGGAAACGTTGCGTCTTGATGGTATGATTAATGATTTGTTGGTACTGTCTCATAGTCAACATAAGAATGAAATATTGAGACAAAATATTAAAGTCACCGATCTTTGGAATGATATTTTGGATAATGCCACTTTTGAAGCTGAACAGATGAATAAAATACTTAATGTTACGTCTCCTCCTGGTGCTTGGACGATTTATTGTAACCCTCCTGCATTAAGTAGTGCATTAGAAAATATCGTTCGCAATGCCTTACGTTATTCCCATAATCGTATTGAAGTATCATTTAAAGAAGAAAACCAAGGTATTTTGATTACAGCAGATGATGATGGTCCTGGGGTATCAAAAGAAGATCGTGAAAAAATCTTTCGCCCTTTCTATCGTACTGATGAAGCGAGAGATAGGCAATCTGGCGGTACAGGTTTAGGACTAGCTATTGTTGAAACCGCTGTTTTTCACCATAAAGGTTGGGTAAAAGCTTCTGATAGCCCGTTAGGAGGATTACAGTTAAGGTTATGGTTACCTCTTCATGGGCGCTAATTATTTTAAATAAAAAGTTTGTAATAAAATTTACTGTGATTTTCAACGATATTGATTTTATAATTGATTGAAAAGTTTATTTGTATGGTTAATAACCAGAGGTTATGTTTTATTTAAAAAAGTAGATTTCCTATAGCAGCTTATAACCATATATTTGCTTTTAAAGAGAGTTTGAAGAATAATTAACTACCTTATTCCCGTTGTCGGAAAGATAAAACAACTGTCTTGTTTTTTATTTGATTATTATAATAAATTGATTTTATTATAAATTTATTATTTAGTTTGCGTTAAATCATAATCACTTTAAAAAATGATGTTATCTTTAAAATATATTAATAACTTAATATTGTTTAATGTGAAATATTCTATCAAATAGTCAGTTATGGTATTTGAGCTTGTTGTGATTTAAAATTCATTTCTCTATTAGCTAACAAGAGTATGTCAAATAGTTTAAAATTGTATTTATACCTGATTGATTATATTGGATAATCTAATCATTCTTAGCTATGTTATTTAGCTTATAATTAGGACGGTAAAATAGTTGATTGTGTTTAATAGTAGAAAAAATCATTCAGTGATAATTTAATGATTTTAAGAAATTGAGTTAACTTTTATTATTTTTTGTTAATAATTGTAAATTTTTATGTATGTAATGTGAATAAACGTTGAGACCTATTTCGTCTTAAGTATTAAATCTTTCAGCGTGAATGTATGCTATAAAATATAGATAGATTAATAAAATTAACATGTTAGCAAAAATTCTTTTGTCAATTGTTTAGTAAAATGGTAAAAAATTATTTTTTAATGATGAGTAAATCAAAGTTTATCTTGCTAGTAAGTTGATAATGTAAATAAGAAGCAGTGTAGATTAACCTAAAACCACTTAATGCATACTCTGAAAGGCTTAGGAAATAGCAAAATCACTTAACTTTTTGTGGTAAAAAGGACTCAATATTCAAAAAGTGGTATGATTACCAGGTTAAAAACTCGATGCTATTCATACAAATCGCTGTTGGTCGTTTTTTGATGATTGGTTCCAGTAATAATCAGAAATCAACGGCTTAGACTTATGTGAAAAATGTTGTGGCTTTTTTATATTTTACTACTAAATTAAAAGCTGGCCTCATATCTTTAATTATGTTGATAAACCAGATTTTACCATGAATCAATTGACGGATATTATTTGTCAGGCATTACAAAAGTATAAATCCAATTTTCGAATTTCTTATTCACTGGGTATCTTAGTTGGTTATTGTTTTGATCTGCTTGCTAAAATAACCGGTAAAAATTTTCTTGCTAGTTAGTAGTATTCGAGTTAAAAATTTTGTGCGCTAACCCAATTCAAATCTAATACCATTGCTGAAACTGGATTTGAGCCACCGGTAACGTTGGCAAAGGGGATAGAAAATACGGTTAAGTTTGAATTTAAAACATCATTAGATTAATAAAAAACTTTGATTAGTTGGACGCAATTGAAAAACTTAACAGTGGCTATAGTTATGTCAGAATACAGTGCTTATTGTTGAGGGCGTATGTTAAATATTGTTTTATTTGAACCTGAAATTCCACCTAATACTGGTAATATTATCCGTCTTTGCGCTAATACTGGTTGTCAATTACATTTAATTGAACCATTGGGTTTTACCTGGGACGACAAACGCCTACGACGTGCTGGATTAGATTATTATGAATTTGCTAATATCAAGCACCACCATAATTATTTTACTTTTTTAACCAGTGTTGATTTTTCTCAAGATCATCTTGTTACACTGTCTGGTAACCGTTTATTTGCTTTAACAACTAAAGGAACTCTGAGCCATAGTAGTGTAGCATACCAGCCGGGGGATTATTTGATGTTTGGGCCAGAGACACGAGGATTACCTGCTGATATTCTTAATGCTCTGCCAACCAGTCAAAAGATCCGTATTCCAATGTTAGCGGATAGCCGCAGTATGAATTTGTCCAATTCAGTTGCTGTGGTGGTATTTGAAGCATGGCGCCAGTTGAATTACTCAGGGGTACTGTTGCACGACTAGGTTTATTCAACATGAGTTGATTGAATAATTAGATATCCTCCCCACTTTGCGGGCGGGTACTCCCGCCACAGTAGTGTGGGGTGGCACTGCGTTTAATACTACCGAACCGGCTACGATTTTGGCGTACTTACCAATTTCTATGTTGCCTAAAATTTTCACACCCGCACCGATCATCACACCCTGACGAACTTTAGGATGACGATCTCCCCCTGTTTTGCCGGTTCCGCCAAGCGTAACCGATTGCAATATTGAAACATCATTTTCCACTACGGCTGTTTCGCCGATCACGATACCTGTTGCGTGATCAAGCATAATACCATAACCAATGCGGGCAGCAGGGTGGATATCAACACCAAAAGAGACGGATATTTGGCTTTGCAAATAAGTTGCCAATGTCTTGTGATCCATTTTCCATAACCAATGCACAATGCGATAAGCTTGTAAAGCATGAAAGCCTTTTAAATATAATAAAGGGATTGAATATTTATCGACAGCAGGATCACGTTGTACGATAGCTTTAAGATCACGTGCAGCATAACAGATCATTTGTTTATTATTTTCATAGGCATCCTGAATGATCTCTCTAATGGTAATAGCTGGCATAATTGGGGTAGCTAACTTATTTGCTAGGATATAGCTTAATGAATTACCAAGATTATCATGTTTAAGTAATGTCGCATGAAAAAAACTGGCTAGTATAGGCTCACAATTGGCTAAAGTTTTACCTTCTTGTTTAATTGTCGTCCAAATTTTTTCAAGTTCGTGTCGTGACATATTCACACTCTAATATTTTTAAATAATTAAAAAGCAGGTCTATCATTGGCTTCGTCTTTGGTTGCACGGCTAAGTAATGTATTTGCCGCTTCGCGTACATTTTTATTACCATATAGAACTTGATAAATTTGCTCGGTAATTGGCATTTCTACTCCAACACGTTGCGCCAAGGCATGGACTTCTTTGGTGTTTAAATAACCTTCAACCACCTGACCAATCTGTTTTTCTGCTTCTTTAGTCTTCATGCCTTGACCGAGCAGCATGCCAAAACGCCGATTACGCGATTGATTGTCAGTACATGTCAAAACCAGATCACCTAAGCCAGCCATGCCCATAAACGTAGAGGGTTCTGCGCCCATTACGCGGCCTAAGCGGCTAATTTCGGCTAATCCTCGTGTGATCAAAGCTGTTCGGGTATTGGCGCCAAATCCCATGCCGTCCGACATTCCTGCGCCGATAGCAATGACATTTTTGACCGCACCTCCTATCTGGACACCGATCATATCTGGATTTTTATAAACTCTAAAACTTTTACCACAATGGAAAAGTTGTTGTAGCTCTTGATTAAATTCCGCATTAGAGGCTGCTACCGCAATTGCAGTAGGTAAGCCTGCAGCTAATTCTTTGGCAAAGGTTGGTCCGGAAAGGACAGCTAGCGGGATTTTATCACCTAGCGTTTCACGAGCAACTTCTTGTAATAGCCTCCCAGTGCCACGTTCTAACCCTTTTGTTGCCCAAATAATGCGTGAATGTTGTGTTAAGAAAGGTTGGATGTTTTGCAAAACTTGATTAAATACATGGCTTGGAACGACGATTAATATATTGTGACTTGCAGTTATTGCTGTTTTCAGTGATGCTTCAGGGGACAAGTTGTCTGGGAATCTAATGTCAGGTAAAAATGCTTGGTTGCAGCGGTTAGTTTGTAATTTTTTGATGTGCTGAGGATCATGTCCCCAAAGTAAAACGCGGTGACCGTTACGCGCAAGTGTAATGGCTAATGCGGTACCATAAGAGCCGGCACCGATAACTGTCATCGAAACAGTGTTCATTAAGCTTCCTGATGATTTTTTGAATTTTCAGTTTGGGTAGTATGCTGTTGTTGTAGATACTTCATAAACAATGCATCAAAATTAACAGGTGCTAAGTTTAGTTGAGGAAAAGTTCCGTGGCTAACTAAATTCGTGATACATTCACGAGCATACGGGAATAAGATATTTGGGCAATAAGCGCCTAAACAGTGAGCCATTTGGCTCTCTTCGATCCCTTCAATAGAGAATATGCCAGCTTGTTGAACTTCGCAAAGGAAAGCTGTTTCATTAGCCACGCTTGCAATAACAGTGACTCGTAAAATAACTTCATAAACATGTTCAGCTAATTCACTATACGATGTGTCTAAATCTAATTTGACTGTTGGGTGCCATTCTTGCTGAAAAATATTGGGGGCACTTGGTGTTTCAAATGAGATATCTTTAGTATAAATTCGCTGGATCTGAAATACCATCTCTTCATGACTTTGTTCTGACATAACGTTAATTACCTTTTAAATGTCCTTATGATATTGAATCATATAAACGTAACTGCTGATGTGTCCGATGAATTACTTTTTACCTCTGGCCAAAGGTAAGTTTTCGCTAGACCAGCCAGTAATTCCTTTTTTTAGAATAAAGACACGCTCAAAACCATACTGTACCAGTTGTTCAGCAGGCTTAGATGCTTCCATGCCGTTTGCTGAGACAACAATAATGGGTTTTTGCTTATTTTTCCCCAATTCTCCGATATTATTGTCTTTAATTTCTGTTGAGGTCAGATTAATTGAATCAATAATGTGTCCTTTACGAAAATCATCACGGGAGCGTAAATCAATGGTGATCGCTTCTTCCTTATTAATCAGCTGTATCGCTTGGGCACTGGTGATGTTTTTTGTTTTCGACAACAAGCCCTTAAAGGTTAAAATAATCACCGCTAGCAATAAGGCGATCCAGGCCAGACTAAGTATTGGATGCCGGCTAATAAATTGCATGATTTCTTGCATCATGTGGGTTAATTACTCCCATAGTTAGTAATAGATAGATCTAGGTTGCAAAGTATACCTTTGTAGCCACGCAATTACAGCCAATTTACATAAATGACCGGAGTTTTTTTGCAAATTAGCGCTCATAGCTGCAGTATTTGCTAGTGATATCAGCCAATTGATACCACTTAAAGGAAGTAACTGAATGAAAACAATATTAATAATAACCTATAGTTATTTTGTGATTTATTGTATAAATGAAGAAATTAAGTTTTTTCAGTATTATCCTAAAAAAGTAGAAAGGTTTACTAATTATAGTAATTGTCAATAATTTTAAGTAATATTGTTTCAGGATACTGAGCTAAGATGAACAATACCAGCCGATATGGTTTAATCGTAATCCTTTTGGCTCCACTACAGAGAGTAGTGGTTAATTCCTTACTCTTTGCCTATTTGTTTTTTAGCAGCATATCGATTACTGTTGCCAATCCTATCAATGACAATAGAGTAAAATTAAAAGATCTGTTATCAAATATCGCAGAAAAAGAAAGAAGTGTTAAACAGCAACAAGCAGAAAGAAGCCGTTTACTTAAGCGATTGAAAAATCAGGAAAAAAGTATTGCTGTTGTTGGGCGAGTATTACATGAAACACGTAATAGACTTGCCAAATTAGCTAAAGAACTCGCTCAGTTAAATGAAAATATTAGTCGTTTACAACAACAAAAACAGCTGCATGAGTCATTATTAGCTAAACAGCTCGATGCTGTGTTTAGATTAGGCAAACAAAAAAGTATTGAGTTGTTATTTAAAGGTGAGCAAGGTCAACGCGAAGAGCGTATTTTAGCCTATTATAGCTACTTAAATGCAGCCAGACAGCAAACAATTAGCAAATTACAGCAAACAACGACAGCGTTAGCAGAGCAGAAACAACAGAAACAACAAAAGCAATTGGCACAGAAAAAGATTTTAGTCAAACAAGATCAAGAAAAGAAAAAGCTCGATTCGGCGCAGAGTGCTAGAAAGAAAACCTTGTCATCGTTGGAATCTAGTTTGAAAGAGGAGCAAAAAAGTCTGGCGGTAATGAAACGTAATGAAGCACTTTTGCGGAGTAAAATTGCGAGGGCTGAGCGAGAAGCAAAAATTAGGGCAGAGAGAGAAGCTAAAGAGGCCGCGCGGATTCGAACAAAACAACGTCAGGCACAGCAAAAGGGAACAACTTATCGTCCAACTGAAGATGAGCGTCCTTTAATGGCGCGGACTGGAGGTTTAGGTCGTCCTATTGGTCAAGCGCTGTGGCCGGTTCATGGACAAATCCTCCATCATTATGGTGACAGTATTTCCGATGAGTTACGCTGGAAGGGGATGGTGATTAATGCCCCTGAAGGAACAGAGGTTAAAGCCATTTCTGCTGGGCGGGTATTACTGGCCGATTGGTTACAAGGTTATGGTTTGGTGGTTGTTATTGATCATGGTCAGGGTGATATGAGTTTATATGGCTATAACCAGAGTGCATTGGTAAATGTAGGTCAACAGGTTCGTTCTGGTCAGCCTGTTGCTTTAGTGGGCAGTAGTGGTGGACAACAGCGTTCTTCTCTTTATTTCGAGATCCGTCGTCAAGGTAAAACAGTTAATCCACAGCCTTGGTTAGGGAGATAACCGTGTTAAAACCGATTGTTTTGACAATCATTAGTCTATTGTTACTTGTTAGTGTACAAGTCAATGCTAGCAAATTAGCCATTGTGGTTGATGATATTGGGTATCATAAAAAGGAAAACAACCAGGTATTAGCTTTGCCAGCGGCAATTTCGATTGCCATTTTACCTAATTCTCCTTATGGCAGAGAAATAGCTGAGAAAGCCTATCAGCAAGGCAGAGAAGTTTTAATTCATATGCCGATGAAGCCTATTGGTCATCAACCTCTGGAAAAAAATACCTTAGTGCCTGAGATGAATGCGAATGAAATACAGCAGCATATTGTCGAAGCTATTGAGCGAGTACCGCATGCGATAGGAATGAGTAATCATATGGGAAGTGCGATGACCGTTAATTTAGAGGCTATGATGAATGTTATGCGAACACTCTCGCATTATGATCTTTATTTTCTCGATAGTGTCACGATAGCAAACACTAAGGTAAATGAAGCGGCTAAGATTTTTGCTGTTCCAACCTTACGTCGCAACGTTTTTTTAGATGATGTAAAAACGGTGGCACAAATTCGTAAACAGCTTGCCTTTGCTATTTCATTTGCCCGTAAGCATGGTAGTAGTATTGTTATTGGCCATCCTTATCCAGCTACCATCCAGGTGTTACAGCAAACATTGTTTGAGTTACCTACTGATATTGAACTGGTGGCAGTTAGTACACTGTTTAATAATGAAATAAAAGCTAAATTAGATAGTCGAGTTATTAAGCAAAATCGGGATAAAATTGCGGCACAACAATTGGCATTGCCGAAAGTCGTTGTGGGTTACTGCAAGATATCACCAGCAACAAAGGCATTATCTGGTATTGATTTTATGATATATATTGTGGATGCTATTTATCACGATCCTAACATAAAAAAGTTATTTTCTGAGCAGAAAAAACCATTGTTTGAGAAAAATATTTGATCATCCTAAGTAAGATAATACCTGATGACTATGACATATTACTTTGTTGGTGTGATAAAACTCGTCATAATTCATTTTTTGCTATTACCTTTAATAATAAGTAAAAATTACACGGCCTAACTCCTGCAAGTGATTTATTTAGCTTTAATTTAGTGACTAGTTGGCAATACATTATCGATTTTAATAATTTTGTTGCGAAAATAATATCGCAGGATTGTTATTCTGTTTGGCTAGATCATTATGAGTTACTATGGTTGAAGCAGGATAAATGTTATTATCAGATTAATATAAGCAATTATTAGATCGATTGAATAGAGGTAAATCCAATGATCATAGTCACTGGTGGGGCTGGTTTTATTGGCAGTAATATTGTTAAAGCACTTAATGATAAAGGACACAGCGATATTTTGGTGGTCGATAATCTTAAAAATGGGGCTAAATTTGCCAATTTAGTCGATTTAGATATTGCAGATTATCTCGACAAAGAAGATTTTATCGCCAGTATTATAGCCGGTGATGATATTGCTGATGTTGAAGCGGTTTTTCATGAAGGCGCTTGTTCATCAACAACTGAATGGAATGGTCAGTATATGATGAATAATAACTATGAATATTCAAAAGAGTTACTTCATTACTGTATTGAACGAGATATTGCATTTTTATATGCTTCTTCGGCAGCCACTTATGGTGGACGGAGTGATCATTTCATTGAAGAACGTCAATATGAAAAACCATTAAATGTGTATGGTTATTCCAAGTTTTTATTTGATCAATATGTTCGCAAGATTTTACCGCAGATCTCTTCACAGGTGTGTGGATTCCGTTATTTTAATGTTTATGGTCCGCGTGAAGGCCATAAAGGAAGTATGGCTAGCGTTGCTTTCCATTTAAATAGCCAAATTAATCAGGGACAACAGCCAAAACTTTTTGCTGGTAGTGAAAAATTTAAACGTGATTTTATTCATGTGAGTGATGTAGTGGTGGTTAATTTATGGTGTTGGAAAAATAAAATCTCTGGAATATTTAACTGTGGTACCGGTAAGGCGGGATCTTTTCAGGCTGTAGCCGATGCGGTAATTGCTTTTCATAAAGAAAAAAATCTTTCAGTGGAATATATTGCTTTTCCTGATAAATTAAAAGGCTGTTATCAAACAGTTACCGAAGCAGATCTAACCAAGTTACGTGCTGTAGGTTACGATAAACCATTCAAAACAGTAGCGGAAGGGGTTGCCGATTATATGCAATGGTTAAATCAAGATAATTAATCGGAAATAGTATGAAGATACTGGTCATTGGCCCTTCATGGGTGGGTGATATGATGATGTCACACAGTTTTTACCGTACTTTGAAGACGCTCCATCCGAACGCAGAAATTAATGTTATGGCCCCTGATTGGTGCCGACCACTATTGCATAAAATGCCTGAAGTAAACCAAGCTATATCTATGCCTTTAGGTCATGGTCGTTTAGCGATTAATGAACGTCGTCGGCTTGGTATTAGTTTACGTGATCAACGTTATGATCAGGCTTATATATTACCTAATTCATTTAAATCTGCGTTAGTGCCTTTTTTTGCCCAAATACCGTTACGTACAGGATGGCGCGGTGAAATGCGTTATTGGTTGCTTAATGATATTCACATATTAGATAAAGCCGCTTTTCCACAAATGGTTCAGCGTTATGTTGCTTTGGCTTATAAAAGAGGCTCAGTTAACAATGTCGAAGATATTCCTAAACCTATTTTATGGCCACAACTTTCAGTGACAGAAACGGAAGTTGTACAGAGTAAACACATTTTCCATATTCCTGATCAGTTACCTATTATTGGCTTTTGTCCAGGGGCAGAATTTGGGCCAGCTAAACGCTGGCCATCTTACCATTATGTTAAGTTGGCGCAATTATTGTTTTCTGCTGATGGTTATCAAATTGTAATATTTGGTTCGCCAAATGATCATCCTATCGGTGAAGATATTCGGCAATCACTTTCTGCCGATTGCCGGCGGCATTGTTTTAATCTGGCGGGAAAAACAACGCTTGAGCAGGCGGTTAATCTATTGGCATCTTGCAGGGCTGTTGTGACAAATGATTCAGGTTTAATGCATATTGCAGCAGCATTAAATCGCCCGCTGGTGGCACTTTATGGGCCGAGTAGCCCTGATTTTACGCCTCCTTTATCAAATCAAGTGGAAATTATCCGTTTGATAACCGGTTATCATAAGGTGAGAAAAGGGGGAACAGAGAGTGGTTATCATCAAAGTTTGATTGATGTAAAACCTGAACGAGTGAGTATGGCATTAACTAAGTTATTGGCGGAGAGTCAATAGCTATGAAGGTATTGATTGTTAAGACCTCATCGATGGGTGATGTATTGCACACTTTGCCCGCATTATCAGATGCAGTGATACATTATCCCACTATTCAATTTGATTGGGTTGTTGAAGAGAATTTTGCTGAAATTCCAAGCTGGCATGGTGCCGTTAAGCGAGTTATTCCAGTGGCTATTCGTCGGTGGCGAAAAAATTGGTTAGCAAAATCTGTCAGGCAAGAAAGAACGGTTTTTCATGCGCAATTGCAACAGCAAAAGTATGACGTAGTGATCGATGCACAAGGGTTATTGAAAAGTGCTTTTTTGATCACGCGTTATGCTCGTGGTTTAAGCTATGGTTATGATTGGAAAAGTGTTCGAGAGCCTTTGGCTAGCTTATTTTATGATTGCTGTTATAGTGTGAAGAAACAGCAGCATGCTGTTGAACGTATCCGAGAATTATTTGCAGATAGCTTACATTATAGTAAACAGATTATTGCCGGTGATTATGGTATTGCACAATATTTTTCTCCATCGGCTTTGGCCACAACAATAGCTCCCTATATTATTTTTTTTCATGCTACCACACGTGATGAGAAACATTGGCCTGAATCTTATTGGCGACAATTGATCACCGCTGTACAAGCTAAAGGATTAATCGTTAAATTACCGTGGGCAACGAACTTGGAACATCAACGTGCTCTTAGGCTTGCCGCAGGTTTTAAGCATGTTGAAGTATTGCCTAAGCTTTCATTAGGCAAATTAGCTCAGCAGATAGTCACAGCCAAAGCGGTTGTTTCCGTTGATACAGGATTAAGCCATTTAACTGCTGCTTTAGGTAAAGCAAATATTACTCTCTATGGTCCGACTGATGTGGGGCTAATCGGAGTTTATGGTGAAGCACAAGAAGCTATTGTTTCAGTTAATGGCAATATGGCAGCAATTAAACCTAATGAAGTCTATCAACGATTAGTTTTAAAAATCGATAATGAATAGTGAAAACTATTATTTATTTGTCAAAAAATGAGATTTAATCGAACAAGGTAATTTGCTCGATTAAATTTATACTAGTTTTAACCAATTGTCAGGTTGAGACCAATAACAAATATAGCTAGATATCATGTGACAATGAAAATATTTTTTATATTTCATTGTCACTCGGTTTTTAATGATGCTTTTTCTCTGGCGCAATAAATCCTAGGCACATTATTTGAGGATTAGCGTTTGGCTCTGATTGGTAAACAATGGTTTCTTTTTCAATTGTAAATTGTGGCCAGTATTTGGACATCCGCGTAAAGTTTTCTTGGCTACAGTCTTTACCTTTCCGTCCTAATAATAAAGCGCCGTGTTTGCTGATAGTTTCTTCTGTAATATCACGATAATAGACATTTGGTGGTTGTTCTTCACTACTATCCCAAGGTTGAATAGTGTGTGGCCTATCAGAAGCATAGATGATAAACCATTGATAAAGATTATCTTCGCCACCAACATATTTTAATGGCTGACCATATTTTTGCTGCCAGCGCTCTTGTCCTTCTCCAGTGAGTGCTTTAATACCAATCATTTTCTGGCCAGCACCACGAATATTACAACTTAACACCAGGCAATAACCTAATAAGACTAGGCTGCCAATGATAGTTAAACCCAATAATGTCTTACGCAATGGTTTTTTTGGTTGAACAGATATAGAGCCAATAAATAATGGTGCGGCAATCACCATAAATGGTTGTAGCCATTCTGTTATTCTTCCTCCGTCATGGAATAAAAACCAACCAAAAATTACGGCTAAAGGGAGTAGCAGAATAAAATTAACTAATTGATTAGGTTGTGCTTTAGGCCAGTCTATTTTACCACCTAATCGATAGAGGATAATGGTAGCAATAATTAGCGGATAGAAAACAGACAATATTGAGTTGACAACATGAAGGTTAAAACCATGTTCGATCTGTGAATCAACCCATTTGAAGGCAGAAAAGTCATTTTCTATTAACCATAAGAGATTGGGTAGGATCAACACAAACCAAACTACTATCGCAATATAAAAAAACGGTTGTTGATAACTTTTTCGTACCTTAGGTACAAAAAGGGTTAATAAAAAAACAGTGCCTACAAGTGCTAATGTTGAATATTTACCCATTGTGGCTAAACCAGATACTAGCGCAAAGGCAAGCCACCATTTGGGATGATCATAAACAGCACGTAAGAAGAAGATCAGCACCCAGGGCCATAGAGTGACAAGAATATAATTATCATTATAAGGGATGATATCAAAATTAATGATACCTGATAAATTTAGCAGCAGTAATGCAAACCAGGCTAACTCAATTTTCTGACTAAGATGATAAGCGAGTTGCCATACACCTATCATACTGATGGCTATACCAACAAAGTGAATAAAGTACCAATAAAAGCTGTAAGAGAGGTTTAAATAGATGGCCGGCCACATAAATACACCGACAAACCAAGGATTTTTCGGGGAACCCCATTCCCTATTCACTCCCCAATTAACAGCTTCGACCATATCGTAAGGTACAGTTGGATCTAAATAATAACTTACACAAATCCACAAAATTGCATAAACCGACACCCACAAGTAAAGCCATATTTTTGAGTTTGTATTAAAAAAAGGCATATTATTTTTCATCGTCAGTCATAAAATTAGTGGATTAAAAATTCCATTTATTCAAATTAAACCAGTAACACTAATGAAGAAAAAATAAAACATGTAGTATTTGTTAATTTTATTGTTCAGTTAGTTATTTTAAGCGTTATTTCGATATGTGATTTAGCCATGTTCAATATATTAAAAATACTGGAACTTTAATGGATTACTGGTGGCAGGTAGGGTTCCAGTAACTTTAGTAATTTTTGTAGTGCCCCTTGATTTTCATGTAAAACTTCTGCGGCCTGACGACCGTAGTATAGACGATAATCTTCATCTTTAAGCAAATTGGAAATAGCAAGTGTTAATGATTGGCAATCATTAACCGTAATAAGCCCATCAGCTTGTTTAAGTTTGGTACAAATATCTTTGAAATTGAAAGTATAAGGCCCCATTAAAACAGGAAGGGCATGTGCTGCTGCTTCTAAAGGATTATGTCCTCCTTTTTTAACTAAACTACCACCGACAAAGGCGAGATCGGCAATACCATAGAGTAACATTAGTTCACCCATGGTATCACCGATAATAACTTGAATATTCGCATTGGGGATACGGTTTTCACTACGGGAAATATAGTGTAGTTTGGCTTTTTCTGTTAATTCTTTTGCTTTTGCAAAGCGCTCAGGGTGGCGAGGAACAAGAATGAGCAATAAGTCGGGAAACTGTTTTAATAGTTGAGTGTGAGCCTGTAAAATAATTGACTCTTCTCCTTCATGGGTGCTGGTAGCAATCCAAACCGGACGATGTGGTGCCCATTGTCGACGTAGCGTTATGGCTTTTACTGCCAATTCAGGTGTGACAGAAATATCAAACTTTAGGCTACCTGTAACATATAATTTTTTTCGTGGTAAACCCAGTTCAATAAAACGTTCTCCATCCTCTTGATTTTGCACTGCGATCAAAGTGATTTTTTGTAATAAAATTTGAATAAAATAACCTAATTTTTGATAACGCGCGGCTGATCGTTCAGACAGACGGGCGTTAGCAATAACTAATGGTATCTTACGTTGTCTTAACTGCAAAATAAGATTTGGCCAAAGCTCTGTTTCCATAATAATGGTTAATTTAGGATCCGTTTGCTTAAGAAAACGGCGTACAGAACCTGCTAAGTCATAGGGTAAATATACATGCTGGACATCATCCCCAAACGCAGATAAAACCCGTTCCGAGCCGGTAGGAGTCATAGTAGTGACGGTAATAAGCAGTGTTGGGTAATGATGACGTAATGCCCTCACTAACGGCACAGCAGCTAAAGTTTCTCCTACTGAAACAGAATGTAGTAATATACCGCCAGGGATTACTTTACTATTACAAAAACCATATCGCTCATTCCAACGCTTGCGATAAGCAGGAGATTTGCGACTACGCCACAATAAACTTAACCAAATAATGGGTTGAATAAGGTAAATAAGTATTTGATATAGACGTAATAACATTCTATCACATTGACTGATTGGGATTAGCACTATAATAGCATATTGCACATAAGAAAGTGTAATGAATATCTGCTTAAATAGCGTTTTTATTCATCATTAGAAATAAAAAATTTTAATAATTTGTTAATTAATTTAATTTAAACGAATGTTTAACCAAAAACATGATAGTAATTATCATTTATTTTCAAAAGATAATAAATTATAGCTATCCTTAATTAATAATAAGGATATATTATGTGCGCATAATTGTTCAATATGCTTAAATAGTACAATAACATATGTTCAGTTGTTCGTTATTAGTGAAAATAACTTTATGAAAAAAAAAGCAATTTATCCTGGTACTTTTGATCCCATAACTTATGGTCACTTGGATATTATAGAGCGTGCGGCCCTAATATTTGAGCAGGTAATATTGGCTATATCTGATAGTTCGCTTAAAAAGCCGATGTTTACCCTCGATGAGCGTATTTTTTTTGCCAAACAGCAGACCAAACATTTAATAAATGTTGACGTACAAGGATTTTGTGAGCTCACGGTGAGCTTTGCGCAAAAACATCAAGCAAATATTTTAATTAGAGGAGTGCGATCTGTATCAGATTTTGAATATGAGTGTCAGTTGGCTAATATGAATAGCCATCTCATGGCTGATCTCGAAACCATCTTTTTGTTACCTTCTCCTAAGTTATCATTTGTGTCTTCATCTTTGATTAAAGATGTTGCCCACCATGGTGGTGATATTTCCTCTTTTTTGCCAGAACCGATAGTCAAGGCTATGTTGCAAAAAATTGCGCAATAAAAACGACTTAGGTTTAAATTTATTTTTGGCAATGATGACAGAAAAAAGTACTACGTTGCCCTAGTTTTATTGATTCAATCAGTTGACCGCAATCAAAACAAGCTTCATCTTTTTTACCATAAACAAACAGTTGTTGAATAAAATAGCCTGGCTTTCCATCTGACTGTAAAAAATCTTTTAATGTTGTTCCACCCTGCTCTATCGAACGTTGAAGAACCTGTTTGATTTGAAAAACTAAATGACTGATCTCTTTTTTTGTTAGTGAATGGGCGGCTCTAGTTGGCAGAATTTTAGCGGCAAACAGCGCCTCATTTGCATAAATATTGCCCACACCAACTACGATTTTATTGTCCATTAACCAGGGTTTGATGACGGTTTTTCTATTTTTTGCCTGTTGGTAAAGATAATTTGCATTAAAATCGCTAGAAAGTGGCTCAGGTCCTAAATGAGAAAGGACAGAACAATTTTCCAGCTCGTCAGCCCATAACCAGGCACCGAAACGTCTAGGATCGGTATAACGCAGTGTTTTGCCATCAACTAAAATCAAGTCGATATGATCGTGTTTTTCGGCTAATTGTCGCTTTGCTAAGATGCGTATACTACCTGACATGCCTAAATGAATGATTATCCAGCCGTGGTTGAGTTCAATTAGTAAGTATTTAGCGCGTCGTTTAACACTTAAGACTGCTTGGTTGGTGATATGTACAATTTCTGTTGCTACAGGCCAGCGTAATTGGTGATTGCGTACTATGCTATATTGTATTTTATTACCGACCAAATAGGGTTCAATTCCACGTCGGCTAGTTTCGACTTCAGGTAGTTCTGGCATATATTCCTTCATTATGTAACGAATCGTTAATATTAATACCATACTACTGTATCTTATGATGGTTAGTCGATAGAATAGAATGAGTTAAAATGTTGGTTGGAGTGGAAATGAAAGTTATCCCTATAATAAATAAACAATTTAGTTGCCGCTCTTATTGGAATTTAGGGATAGTATTTTTTTTTATTGCTATTTATTTTTTTGATGGTGTTACGCGTTATAAGCATGCCTTAGCAGGATTAATTTATCTTACTGCTATTGTGTATTTAATAAAAGATCGAAAGAATATTTTCAATATATTTAAAAATAATTTATTTTTATCTTTAGTGTTTTTTGTTATGGCAATGCTTTATTCCTTAATTATTTCTAAAGATATTAACATTACTCTAAAGGCTATTAGTAAAGGTATTCTCGAAAAATTGTTTATCACCACAATGGCTATTGCGATAGTGCTCTATCGAGAAAAAAAAGAGTATATAACTAAGCTATTGATTTTTTGTTTAATTTTTTCTATTTTGCCATTAACCATTAAAGAGATTTTGCAATATATTAAAGAATATCATCAGGGTATAATGCCGTTATCAGCATTTGAACATCGATATATTTCTGATTGGTTAATATTTATTGCACCTGCTTTGTTTTCTTTTGGATTATATAAGGGGATAAAAAATAAGATTTTATTTTTCTCTCTTACTGTTATTTTTGTTGCTATAACAATCGGAACATTACAACGAGGTACTTGGTTATCTATTATGGTAATGTTTATTATCTGGTGTATGATAAAAAAAGAAATTAAATTACCCTGTATTGCTATCATTGGATTTGGTGTCTTATTGTCCTGTTTAGTAATAATTAATCAAGGTCAGTTTGATCAATTATTTTACAAATTAGAGCAGACGAATAGTAGTCATCGGTATAGTAACGGTACTCAGGATTCTGCATTAGATCTTATCAAGGAAAATCCAATAGTAGGCTATGGCTATGGCGAACAGTTATTTTATAAAATTTATAATGAAAGAGTGGTAGATTATCCTGACTGGGTTTTTAAAAAATCGATGGGACCTCATAATACGGTTTTGTCAGTTTGGTTTGCGACTGGAATATTTGGCTTAATCACTATCCTTTATCTTTTTGTCTCCCTTTTTATACATTTATTTAATGAATATCGCAATAGTACTGTAAAAGATGGTTTTCTGATCCTTATGTTAATTTTTATCGGTGATATGATAGTTAGAGGTTTGTTTGAAACTGTAAATGTTTCAAATATGGCCATTATAATAGGAATAACATTAGCATTGAGTAGTGATAAAAATTTTGATTAATTTATTAAGTTAAAACACCTCTACTTGAGGTGCTTTAAAATTATTTTTTTAGCTTATATTTAATCAAGCATAGCAGGCCTTGCATATATTTGTGCTGTAAAAATAAATGCTTATATTTTTCTTGCAGTTCGGTTTTCTTTTCTGCTGCTTTTAGTGGCTGATTTTTCCATGGTGAGTAAATATACGAATTCAAAAAAAACTGGCTAGCAGGATAATTGATACCCCAAGTATGCCAAGGTTTTGTGACGCCAGTGTGATGGATAAGAATAGTACTATCTGTTATGGTATTTTTGTATTTAAATATATCACCATAAGCCAATTCATTTTTCAAAGTATATATACAGTTGTAATCTTGAGATAAATAGATATTTTGTGTCTGAAATAGTATATTTAGGGCGTCTTGATCCAGATATTTTAATTTGCCAAAATGTGTTTTTCCGCCTAATAGTTCTAATGATTTTTTAGTAAAATCATTTTCAATCCACTTCTGTAAATTTACATAGATTACGCCGGCATTAAAATATTTGCCATTTAAATAAGGTAATTTTAGTCGAGAAGCACTTGATTGTTGCATGCCGTCAACATCAGGCACAACCGTAGCAAAAAAATCGGTTAGTTCTAGTTGAAATAATTCTTTTAGACTGCCTTTACAAATAATATCAGCATCTAGGTATAAAACAGAGTTGATATTGCTGCTCAGATATTCAAAAGCAATTAGCCTAAAATAGGTAGCATAAGACCAGAAGTCTGAGGTTGGTAGTTGTTTCAATTCCTTAGCATCTAACAGATAGATTATTATATTAGAATTATACTTTGCGACCATTTTTTGAAGACGTTGTATATATTCGTCTTCAATATAATCAGTAAAAAGGTAAAAATTGAAATTTATATCAGAATTATTAATTAATACAGAATTTATTGATATAGCGGCACCAAGCAGAAAGTTTTTATCAACTCCATAGGTAATATTAAAATTTTTATTATGCTTAATGATATTTTTTTTGCCTGTAATATTAAGTTTTTCTTTTATAAAATGCTTCATGATAAACATAGCTCTTTAATTCTTTTAAAAAGAATTTTAAATTTTGCTAAATAATAATGAGTATAGTTCTTAACACCTTCACAATATTTTCTTTGTTTAATTCTTTGTAGGCCATAGCTTATATTATATTGAGTATTATATTTTTTATTCAAATAGATCACTTTATTTGTTAGCAGTATATTTAAAACATCTTGATCTAAAAAAGGAAATCTGTTTTTTAATCTATTATTTTTAAGTAACTGGATTGCTTGCGCTGAAATGTCTTCTTCTTCCCAACGCTTAAGATTAATGAGTAAAAATCCAGCATTAAGATATCCTTGTGAAATACTTTTTACTTCTAGTTCGGATGCTCTTTTTTGCCACCACTTTTTATCTTTTTCTGTTACAACAGCAGCAATCTTATTATTGTTAAATTCAATTTTTTGTAATGTATCTAAATTATTATTACATATAATATCTGCATCTAAGTATAAAATTCTGCCTACTTTTTTAGTAAAATAGTCAGTTATAATGAATTTAAAGTATGTGGCATAAGGCCAGTTTTTGGTACGGGGTAATGTTTTTAAACTTTCATCGTCAACAAAATAAATGTTTATTTCAATATCATATTGTTGCGCAAGGGTATTGAAAAGCATTTCTTGCTCATAATCAAAATAATCTGTAAATACATGGAAACAGTAGTTAATATTAGAATTGTGCAGCGCAATTGATGTTATCGAAATTCCGCAGTCATATAAAAAATTTTTATCTACTCCATATGCAATATGGAATTTAGTATGGCAATTAGCATGCATATTTGGTGTTAAGCAGAGTTTTTGTGTAATAACTTTGTGCTTGTCAAAATACATGTACTATACCCATTTGCTAAAATCTTTTATAAAATAAAACGGTTAGAGTTATAATCTTTTCCTAACGGTTCTTTCTTTTATTCTTTCTGCTTTAATATTAGCGTTCAAAAGCAATTTTTGTTCATTGTCGAGAATATTTCTTAAATTATCAGAAAAATAAATCCGCATAAAACGAAAAATATCTCGCTGTGTTAAACCAATATTAAGTGAAGAAAAAAATAATCCGATCAAATCCTTATCTTTCCAACGTTTTGGTACATGCTGCCGTAATTGGGCCCGATGTAAGTCAATGATTGAAATCTTTAATTTTTTTTCATCGCTGTCAAAGGGCAAATGTAATAAAAAATGGCAGATATAGCAATCACGATGATTAACACCACATGCATGCATTTTACGTACTATTTCAGCCATTCGACAAATTAATATTTTTTTAGTGCTAAATTTGGGTGCTGAATTTTTCCAATTCGCACAGTAATCTTCTAAACTAATAGTCGGAATAAGCGCTTCGGTAATAATGAATGATTTACGGTGTAAAGGATTAAATCCTTTTTGACCGAAAGCTTTACTGTGCATAGTATCAATGCCTACCTCAGTTAGGCGATGGATTGCTTTCCATTCTCTATCCGCGCCTAATATGGGTAATCGTAAAGAAAATATGTTTTTTAGTATCTCTTTTAGTGTAGTACCATAATGAATTTTGAGAAAGTAACTTTTTGCGTTAAATGTAAAGCATAATGTCTTGCGTGTCTCTAATTGACGAAAAATTTTACCCTCTAATTTTTCTATTTCGATAAAAGGATCTTTGTCTTGCCATAAATTTTTAAAAGGTTGTTTGAGTTCAAGCATGCTGGTGCCCTAAAATAATATCCGCGGCTTTTTCTGGCAAACTATATAAGTCTTGAGTGTCAGCGAAGTTGCGTGCAGATTTTGACCATTGATTTAATAGGGACTTATCAGCTAAACTTGTTGCCAAAGTATTATTAAGATTTTCTTGTCTATAAGGTTCATCTATTACTACGCCACAATCAGCTCGTTTGATATAGGGCGCATATCCACAAACTTCTGTTGTGATGACAGGTAAACCCGCTACAATTGCTTCGATTAAAACTATACCGGCAGCTTCTTGATAGGCAGGATGGATTAATATATCAGCAGCAGTCATTAATTCAGCTATATCATTACGCCCCCGAAAAAATAAAACTTGTTTATAGATTGCTAGTTTTTTTGCTAGGCGTTGATAGCGAGTAGGATTATCCTGCCCTACCACCATTAAAATAGTTTTATTTTTTATTATGTTAGGCAAAGCGGCTATTGATTTAAGTGCTCTTTCTACTCCTTTACGTTTAAAGTCTGAACCGACTTGTAATAGAAGAAATTGATCTTTGGAGATAGCATGTTTTTTACGATAGATGTATTTAGCATCAGCAATTTGGTGGTCATATTTTCTACTAAGGTCAATGCCAGGTGGTAACATGTAAAAACGTGCGTCAGGTGTTTTGTAATGTTTTTTAAAATTATCAACTTGATGTTGGGTAAGCATTAATAATTTAGTATGACTGTTAGTATCAAAAACAGCTTTTTCATACGCGATATAATGTTGGTAACGTTTGGTCAGTTTATAGAAAAAACCTTTTTCTTTTTCAACTTTTTCTGCATAACAAACATCTGCTGCATAATAAACATCCAATCCTGGCATTTTATTAAAACCAACAATAATATCAGCAGGATGTTGTGTTAAATGTGTTTTGACCTGATGATAAAATGCTTCATTACGTCCATGATTAGTGTGTGCTTTAACTGGGATTATAATGACGTTGATATAATTAGGGATTTCACCATCCCATGTCATTGTGTAAACACGTATTTGATGTCCCCGTTTTTGACAAGCGGTGAGAATTAGGATGAAATCTCTTTGTAGCCCCCCAAAATGGAAATATTTGTATAAACAAAATGCAATTTCCATGGGATTATATCTCTATCTCAGATTTAATAGTTTGTATGTCCATTGGTAACATTTTTTTTGTGGCAGCGATAATATCTTTAGCAGGGATTATTGATAAATAATTTTTATTACGATCACGTTCATGTCGTTCTGGCATTTTTTCATAATTGCCAGCCCAAATTTGAATAACGTTTTTACTCCATGGTTTCCAATATTGATGATCTGTAGCACCAAACAAACAGATAATGGGAGTTTCTAGTGCAGCGGCAATATGCATGGGTGCTGAATCTACACCAATGAATAAGGCAGCATGACTAATTAGGGCGCCTAATTCCGGAAAGGTTATTTTTCCGGCAAATTCTGTCACTGGTGATATGTGACATTGTTGTGCAATATTAGCCACACAGCTGAGATTGTCTTTACTGGGACCTGATGTGAGTATGACACGATATCCTCTGGACTGCAGATTATTAATTACTGCAGCGAATTTTTCATCGTCCCAGCACTTGAATTTTTGTCTGGCTGTTGGTTGGATGACAACATAACTACTATGTACACCAAGAGAAATTAATTGATGATTAATTTTTTCCCAATCAGTTGGTTGGTACGCCATTGTTGTTCGGGTATACAAAGTATTAAGATTAAGTGGTTTTAATATAGAGAGATTTTGTTCAATGACATGTTTTCCTGTTGGTTTAACAACATGTGTAAAGCTTTTATACCAATAGTTGGTATCTTTATGACTGAATTTATGGGAAATTTTTATTTTGGCAGGAATACATCTTACCAAAAAAGGTATAATCCATTGATCGGCTAAGTTTATAATTAAATCGTAATGATTTTTTCGTAATTTATTAATTAATATAATAAAATTAACCAATTTGGCTATGTTACTGTTTTTTTTGTTTTTAATGCCATAAAGTGCATTAATTTCTCTATTTTCAGACAAGATTGGTATTGTATCTTGATAGAGGAGAATATCAATTTTAGCGTCGGGATAATTTTTTTTGAGTGTGCTAATGACAGGTGTTGTCAGCAACATATCTCCATGAAATCGCATTTTGATAATCAGAATTTTTTTAAATTGTTTATCCACTTGCTGTAGTCACTCTTAAATTGTTTGTTTATAAGTTTATCTGATTTTTTGACCAATGTTATCACTATAAATTCAACAAATTTAAGATAGTTAATTTTATTAGAATAATCTGAATGTTTATCGATTCTAGCATATTAGAAAAAACTGTTGTTTTAAAAATTTTTAGTGAATTCCAATGGTAATAAAAGTTTGCAGTTACATAAATTCAAGGTTTTTAATATAATAATTTTAACGATAAAATTCCTAACTTGTTATTTTCTATTAACTATTTTATGTTATGTGTATGGCTAGTTTTTTAAATAAAATATTGCAAAATATCTGCTTGCTAAGGACTCTCATAGAGATGGTAAAATATTATATTGGCAATGTAATAATAAAAAACTCAATGGTATGATTTGGTTTATTAAAATAGAAAATTTGAAAAGAAATTAGATCATAGTTTGTTCTTATTTAGAACTCTGTTAGCTGTTTAAATAAGTAGAGTAATAATTTTAAAATCAAAGGCTTTCATATTCTTAGTGATAAATGTTTTGTGTCGATTTATTTTATTATTTAACAAATATCGAACCCTAACAACTAAATGAAGATTTTTTTGCAAAGAAAACTTATGAAAATAAATGAGCTAAAAATTTAAAATAAGAAATAATAAAAGATTTTTTTAGATAATTTTTTATTATCGGTAAATATTTAAATAGTTTATTTATTAAATCTACTATAAAATCTTTATTTTATTCTAATATAAAAGCAATAAAGAGATTTGCTATTAAATAATTAATTAAAATTTTAGTTTTACATATTCATTTATCGCATCTTCTAGCTTTATTCTGCTTTTTAGTTGTTACATAAAATATGCCGTTGATTATTTTTTTCTTTAATCGACCAAAGCACATGATTGATAATGACATGGAATTTAGGCTGGGTATTTCTCATAAAATTGGCGAGGCATAGACATATATAATAGACATATATAAATTAGCTGTTTGGTTGTCTCTGATCTAACATTAAAAACGATATGATCTGACAATGGTTGTTTGCCTTTTTATAACGACTATCACAGAAATACAGTGGAATGTTGCTTTTTTATTATTAATAGTAGCAATAGTTGTTATTGATAAGTTAATGAATACTTGGCTATCAGAGCAAGTCGGACGAGTTTAAAAACTCACTTAAATCATAATTAGACCAATTTAATGGTTTAACTAACTTAAAAGCTAAAATGTCTTAATATATTTAATAATAGTTTCAGCAGACAGCTTTCCTTAAGCATTATCCTAATAGACGGTGAGAATAATTTGGGTAATATTCCAAACTATAAAAGATTTATCACTTGGTCAACTGATAGACAAGTAATATTAAAAATGATGTATAAATTTTCGAATAGTGGAGAGATATCACTGGAGTGAAAACATGGAAAACAGTGAAATGTGAATAATGTAAAGATCTCTTTTGCAGCAAAGAACTATATACAAAAAACCCAGCAAAGCCGGGTTTTTAATTAAGAAGTTATTTAATTTTAGCTTCTTTATAAATCACATGCTTACGAACAAATGGATCGAATTTTTTCATTTCCAATTTTTCAGGCATAGTGCGTTTGTTCTTCGTTGTAGTATAGAAGTGGCCTGTACCTTCAGAAGAAACCAGTTTAATTTTATCGCGAATACTTTTAGCCATTTTTAAGCTCCTTAGTATTTCTTACCACGGGTGCGAAGTTCAGCAAGAATTGCGTCGATCCCTTTTTTATCGATTATACGCATGCCTTTTGCTGACACACGAAGCTTTACGAAACGTTTCTCAGATTCAACCCAGAAACGGTGAGAGTGCAGGTTTGGCAGAAAGCGGCGTTTAGTTGCATTCATTGCGTGCGAACGGTTATTACCACTCATAGGACGCTTACCAGTAACTTGACAGACTCGTGACATGTCTATTTCTCCAAAAATCTAATCAGCTCGAGATTTATATCGGGAATGATTGCCTCGTCAGACTTAGGAGCCTATCTCAGCAAATTTTCCTAATAATAAAAATAATTTAACTTTAGTAAAAACCTACTGAGATAGGCTCTTCTTGTCAAACCCGAGATCCTAAAAGGTGGCGTAGTATACGCCCTCTAGCGCTTTCACTCAAGCTCAGAACTAATAAAGTTGTTATTTATTAGCCAAAAGATGGAATTACAGTAGGTCAAGTTCAACAAATGATAGACATTTTTTATGAGTAACGACAAATGATTAAACAACTTTATATCAATTAGACAACATGCATTGGCGATTCTTTCGGCGACAATTTTATCTGTGAGACTAGGTCCAGGATTACCAGATGGATGATTATTCTCTAAATAATAGACACTGTATTTACTTTAACGGCCTGTCTTAAAATTTCTCTTGGGTGTACCTCCACTCGATTTATAGTGCCTTTAAACATTTATTTATAGCAGATAATTTGGTTTTGGTTGTTTAGGAATAATACAATAAAAATTTCTCTATACTTGTCCCATATAAAAATCGAGTAAATATTTTTTCAAGTGCTTAGGGCTTCTCATAATACTTTGATTAATAAGTTGTTGTTTAAAGAATCGTTTAGCAAGTTCACTAATCGCTTGTAATTGTGGATACTTACAAACCCCTAATCCCTTGTGCGCTAAAAATTGTTGATAATTAACAGCTAATAATTTGTGCAGCGAACCAAATTCTTTTAATAAGTTTTCTACCAACATTAAAACCGGAAATCTAGGCAATCCTGTGCGCAGAAAAATAGCCAAAAGCTCTTTGTCACTCAATGATGATGCTCCATACGCTAAAAACTTTTCTCTAGGTTGAAGTGCATAATTTATTTCGTCCATATATTTTCCCTGACTATTTCCCTATGGCCTGGACAGGGTACAGCATGCCAAAACATGAGCCAAAATTTTCTAGCGTAGTTGCGTAGCGCTTTGCAAAAAAGTTTTTTTATGAATAAAAATTGATGATATCCTCACCTAAACTTCAGCTTATGGTAATATAATTAAACTCATCATTTGAATTTGGATATATTATGATGGCAGAACTTATAGGTAAACATATCGTACTTGGCGTTAGTGGCGGTATTGCTGTTTGTAAAACACCGGAATTAGTTCGCCGTTTGCGTGATCGTGGTGCAATTGTCCGTGTTGTAATGACTGATGCCGCTAAATCTTTCATTACACCGTTGACCCTACAGGCTGTTTCGGGCTATCCAGTTGCTGATGATTTATTAGATCCTGCCACAGAGGCTGCAATGGGTCATATTGAATTAGGTAAATGGGCGGATTTAATTATTTTAGCTCCTGCTACTGCCGATTTGCTTGCTCGTTTATCTATTGGTATGGCTAATGATTTATTAACAACCGTCTGTTTAGCTTCACAGGCAAAAATAGCTGTTGTGCCGGCAATGAACCAGCAAATGTATCGAGCTAATATTACTCAGCAGAATATTGCAATACTTAAAGAACGTCAGGTTTTAGTTTGGGGGCCTGATGAAGGGAGCCAAGCCTGTGGTGATGTTGGTCCTGGTCGAATGCTAGATCCTTTAGCTATTGCCGAATTGGCTGTGAATAGTTTTCAACATACGTCAGATATGGTAAACCTGCATTTAGCAATTACGGCGGGGCCAACACAAGAGGAGATCGATCCAGTTCGTTTTGTGACTAATCATAGTTCGGGAAAAATGGGTTTCTTGATAGCGCAAGCGGCTGCAGAGCGAGGGGCTAAGGTAACACTTATTGCAGGTCCAGTTAATTTACCCTCGCCACCAGGTGTTAAACGTATTGATGTTGTCAGCGCGTTAGAGATGTATAACCAAGTACATAAGATAATTGATAAACAACAAATTTTTATTAGTTGTGCCGCGGTTGCTGATTATCGACCAAAAGCGTTCACAAAAGAAAAAATAAAAAAGCAGGCAGAGGAAATTACGCTAACATTGGTAAAAAATCCTGATATTGTGGCAAGTGTTGGTAAGTTGACTAAAAATCGTCCTTATGTCGTTGGATTTGCAGCAGAGACACAAAATGTGGAAGAATATGCTCGTAATAAGCGTATTCAAAAAAATTTGGATCTTATTTGTGCAAATGATATTTCGTTGCCTGATCATGGATTTAATTCAGAAAATAATGCACTGCATTTATTTTGGCAAGATCAAGAAATGCATTTACCTCATAGTCATAAATTAGAGCTTGGTCACCGTTTACTTGATGAGATACTTCAACGTTATGAAGAAAAAAATAGACATTAAAATTATTGATCCTCGTGTAGGAAACGAATTTCCTTTACCAACTTATGCCACAGAGGGATCTGCTGGATTAGATCTAAGAGCTTGCTTAGATCAAGCTATTCAATTAGAACCAGATCAAACTAAGCTATTACCCACAGGGTTAGCTGTACATATTGCAGATCAACAATTGGCTGCTGTCATTCTTCCTCGTTCAGGCTTAGGACATAAGCATGGAGTTGTGTTGGGAAATTTGATCGGTTTAATCGATTCTGATTATCAAGGTGAGTTGATGGTTTCGGTCTGGAATCGTGGTGATAAAAGTTTCACGATTGAACCTGGTGAACGTATCGCACAAATGGTTTTTGTCCCAGTTGTTCAAGCTGAATTTACGATCGTACAGGATTTTGAGACGACAAAACGGGGTTGTGGTGGTTTTGGTCATTCAGGTCGTCAATAATAATTTTGTTATTTATAAGATATTATCAATTTGTTAAATCTTTATACCTTATAAATGATGAGGAGCAAAGATTGCTTGGTCTGTTTTGTTGTTTTATCAGGGGTCTTGTTTAGACATGGCAGGAAAAGAGATAGCAAAGAAGAAAAACAGGCGTGAGGAAATCTTGCAAGTGCTTGCACAAATGTTGGAAACGAGTGATGGTAGCCAGCGCATTACCACCGCTAAATTGGCAAGTAATGTTGGTGTGTCAGAAGCGGCACTTTACCGACATTTCCCTAGTAAGGGAAAAATGTTTGATAGTCTTATTGAATTTATTGAAGATTCTTTAATTTCACGTATTAATCTGATTCTACAAGATGAGAAAGATACTATCAGGCGTATTCGGTTGATTTTGATGTTGATACTGGGTTTTGCGGAGAAAAATCCCGGCTTAACACGTATAATGACGGCACATGCATTGATGTTTGAGCAAGTTCAATTGCAAGATAGAATTAGTCAATTATTTGAACGTATCGAAGCACAATTTAGACAGGTTTTAAAGGAAAGAAAAATACGGGATAAGCAGAGCTTTAGTTATGATGAAAGTTTATTAGCATCTCAATTATTAGTGTTTTGTGAAGGTATGTTATCGCGTTTTGTACGTTCAGAGTTCCGCTACTGTCCAACTAAAGAGTTTGATGCACGCTGGCCTATGATTTTAGCGCAACTGCAATAGTTAATTGTGTACTACTCACTCCGCCTTATATTTGGGCGGAGCTTTTTTTATGCTAGCGAATTAAGTTTTACAAGGTTCTGATTTTCTATTTATTAACGGGAGTGATACCATAATTCTCACGATAAGCTTTCATCGTAGCTAAATGGTTTTCCATATTAGGATTTTCACTTAAATAAACAATTAAGTCATTCAAGGTGATGATAGAAAATACTTTGCATTTGAATTTTTTTTCGGTTTCCTGTACTGCTGATAGGTTCTTTTCACCTTTCTCCTGACGGTCTAGACTTAATATCACTGCACTAAGCTTAGCTTTATGTCGCTTAATAATTTCTGCAGATTCATTAATTGCTGCTCCTGCTGTAATAACGTCGTCGACTATCACAACATTTCCTTTTAATGGGCTACCGACTAACTCGCCACCCTCACCATGTTTTTTAGCTTTTTTACGATTAAAACAGTAAGGTTTATCAAAGTGATAGTGTTCAGATAGGACAACTACAGTGGTTGTTACGATTGGAATACCTTTATATGCCGGACCAAAGATAATGTCACATGAAGGATTATGATCCATAAAGGCTTGCGCATAAAAATGACCGAGTGCGGCTAAATCTTTACCTGTATTAAAGAGGCCAGTATTAAAGAAATAGGGGCTCTTACGACCAGATTTCAACGTAAATTCACCAAATTCTAATGCTTTTTTTTTCATGGCGAGTTTAATAAATTCGCGCTGATAACCTTTCATCAAATTTTCCTCTTTAATTTATTCTCGTTTTAATTTAACAGCCAAAAAGAACAGCTAAAAAGATGTCAAAAGTTTATTGTTCTAACGCTTGTTTCTGTGCTGTAAAAATAGTTTGTAAGCCATTTTTAGCTAAAGAAAGTAGCGATAGTAGTTCCTCATGACTAAATGGCTCACCTTCGGCAGTACCTTGAACTTCGATCATTTTACCATTATCCATCATGACAACATTCATATCTGTTTCTGCTATAGAGTCTTCACTATATTCTAGATCACAAATAGGTTTGCCACCCACTATGCCAACCGAAACCGCAGCAACCATAGATTTGAGCGGGCTTTTTTTCAGTTTTCCTTCTGCGATCATCTTATTTAATGCATCAATTAAAGCGACACAAGCACCAGAAATTGCAACGGTGCGAGTACCTCCATCAGCCTGAATAACATCACAATCTAGTGTAATGGTATATTCACCTAATTGTTTTAAATCAACCGCGGCTCGTAGAGAACGAGCAATAAGGCGTTGTATCTCCATAGTACGACCGGTTTGTTTGCCTTTTGCTGCTTCACGTATATTACGGGAATTTGTTGCCCGTGGTAACATACCATATTCTGCAGTTATCCAACCTTGGGATTGGCCTTTTAAAAAGCGGGGAACGCCTTCTTCAATTGTGGCGTTACATAATACTTTGGTATCACCAAATTCAATAAGAACAGAACCTTCAGCATGTTTAGTATATTGGCGAGTGATCCTAATAGGGCGCACCTGATCGGCCTCTCTATTTTCTGGGCGCATGGTGATATCTCCGTGGTTAAATAATATTAGTGGCGCATTATACGTTCTTCAACGTTGAATGCCTATCCTATGGTTTCACTCAAGGTTATAATCTAATTTTTATCTAAAGGAACGAAATATGATCCATAGTATGACCGCTTTTGCACGACGAGATATAAAAAGTGAATGGGGAAATGCGGCTTGGGAGCTGCGTTCCGTTAATCAACGTTATCTTGAAACTTATATTCGCTTGCCTGAACAATTTAAAAGTCTGGAGCCGGTTATTCGTGAGCGTTTGCGTGCCCGATTAACACGCGGTAAAGTAGAGTGTAGTTTACGTTTTGAACTTAGTTCACATCAGCAGAGTGAATTAGTCCTGAATGAAGAGTTAGCTAAGCAATTGATTAGAACTGCTAAATGGGTAAAGGAGTGTAGTGGTGAAGGAAAAATTAATCCGCTAGAAATTCTTCGTTGGCATGGTGTTATGTCCGCTCAGGAGCAGGACGTGGATGTTATTGGTGTGCATTTACTTAAAGAGTTAGAACTTGTGTTAGATGATTTTATTCGCAATCGGGAAAGTGAAGGGAAGATGCTGAAAATACTGATAGAGCAACGGCTAGATGCTGTTTATCAGGAAATTCAACAAGTTCGTCGCCAAATGCCTGAAATTTTAAAATGGCAGCGTGAGCGCTTACAAACAAAGTTAGAAGAGGCAGAAATTCAGATAGATAATAATCGTTTAGAGCAGGAGCTTATCATGTTAGCTCAACGTATTGATGTTGCAGAAGAGCTTGATAGACTTGATGCTCATGTTAAAGAGACACGTAATATTCTCAAAAAGCAAGAAGCTGTTGGCCGTCGTTTAGATTTTATGATGCAGGAATTTAACCGTGAAGCAAATACCTTGGCATCAAAGTCTATTAATAATCAAGTAACTAATTCTGCTATTGAATTAAAAGTACTAATAGAACAAATGCGTGAGCAGATCCAGAATATCGAATAAGGTTGTATAATTAATAATCCATCAATTTTTATTGTTGAATGACATGCACATTATATGTGCATTTCAGGAGAAGCAATATGCGTACATACACCTCAATTCAAGCTCGTGCCAATATGTCATAAGTACTGGATACAGTCACTCATGGTGAGCCAGTTGAAATCACCAGCAGAGATGGTAATTTAGCTGTTATTTATCAGCAAGGCTGAATTCTAGACATACCAGAACGTTAAATTGGTTGCAGAGTTTAATGTGATTATGCAGAGTTATGGACGCACGGTAGAGGCGCTAACCAACTAATGATATGGTTTAGTGTACAACAAGTTACAGCTTTACATGATCGTATATTGCAATGTCTTCCTGGTGTTGTTGCAATGTCCGATCCCGGCAGAGCGAAAGCACTTATCTTTCGGCTGTAAAACCGTACATACTATGCAGGCGTTACTAATCTTTTTAAACTGGCCACCACTTACTGGATGGTTATTGCCCACGGTTATATCTTTAGTGATGGTAATAAACGTAGCGTGATTTTATTATCATGGCTTTTCGCTACCACAACGGTATTAAGTTCCGCAATAACGATAATATGTTGGAAAAGTTAACGGTAGAAACTGCTACGGAAAGGAAGAAAAAACTGTTATTTAGTTAGCTCAGCACCTAACGGATTTGGCGGAGCGTATTAACTCAATTCGCTGAACATTGTTCTATTTCCACTGAATTCAAGCAAATCACAGACAGAAAAAGATGTTTTGTGAATCATCAATAAAACGAGTTATACACTAAAATGCTCTAAAGGTGGGTAGAATGCTTGCTAATACTAGATAAAGGTTCTAATTGGGGCGTTTCCTATTGGCAAAGTGGTAACCCTTTCCAGCATTTTCATCTAGCTGGCAGTGAAATATGTCAACAGCCCACAGTTGTCATTCAATCATTTGGTCATATATAAGAATAGCGACAGTACAATATTTGCTCAGTTATCTAGGTACAGCTGTTTTCTAAGTACACAACCAAAGATAGATTTATAAAAACCAATAAAATTAAATATAAATAAGCTATCACTCAATATGCAGAACTAAGTGGCTAAATAATACACTTATGCTGCTATGATTTTATGCTATTGTAATAATGTTGTTAATTAATAATACATTGAAGAATTTAATCATGAGATACGTCTAACGGCAAAAAGGTTACTTATTTAGCACATCTATTTTCATAAAGATTAGGCTATCTCTAATATTTTTTATATCGTAAAATTCTTAGATTATTTTAATATATAGGATGCTTGTTATATGAATAAGTGAAGTTTCTAGTGTAATTGAGTATATATTGAACCGATTTTTAGAATGAAATATGGCTAATTAGACGATATTTTAATTTAATTATGAATAAATTTGTAAGCAAAAGTTTATCTGTTAGTTAAGTGTAAGGCATTAATATATAATAATAAAATAAAGGTTTGTAAAGAAAAAAGAGAGTTGTAGGTACTAAACAATGATAAAAAAAGCTATGAAGCCAACAGAGACATCTTGCTTCTGCTGGCGATAAGGCTTTATGATATATAGGAAATAAATTTCCCTGGTGTTGGCCAACTTGGCAGCCTGACTTTACTTTATATGAGGTCAGGTTTTTTTATTGTTATTATAAAACATCTGGCAATGACTTTACCTTTTTTTATGGATTGATTGTAGTTAGACTTAAGTCTAGTTTTATACTATACTTTTGGCTGTACATGGAAGTTTATTATTTTACTTAGGAGGTTATGTCAAATGTCAGGGTTATTTTATGGTAATGAGGGAATAGATAACTCAATAAAAAATTATTTAGATAGGAAATTGGCTGTTTTTGGGGATTTCAAATATGCATATATGATTTTCAATAAGAAAAATCCACTGCAAGTGTTAATCATCTCAAATTATCCAGCTGAATGGGTTGAGATATACAAGAAAAAGCATTATCAACAAATAGATCCAGTAGTCTTAGCTGCCCTTAATAGAGTTACTCCTTTTACTTGGGATGAAAATTTCTCTGTTAATGATTTAATCAGTTTTGCCAAGATTTTTAATATCTCAAGAAATTATAATGTAATGAATGGTTATACTTTCGTACTTCATGATTGTAATAACTATCTTGCTATATTGTCGATTGTGATGGATGGAGGGAGAGTCATGGACATAGAAGAGAAAGTAAAAGAGAATAAAGGTGATTTACAAATGCTTCTGGTTACTGTGCATGAAAAGATCACCTCTCTATATCAAGAGATGACTCAACAAGCCTACTATAGTCCGGTAGGCGGAAAGAATTTTTTTTCACCACGTGAAAATGAAATTTTATATTGGGCTAGTATGGGTAAAACATACCAGGAAATTGCAACCATACTAAGTATAAAGTTGGGTACAGTAAAATTTCATATTGGCAATGTTGTCAAAAAATTAGGAGTTGTGAATGCTAAGCATGCAATAAGACTTGGTGTTGAGCTACAACTTATTAAACCTGTCTCCAAATGATGGATATATTAATGGCCATTGTTTTAATTTATTATTAATAAGGCTGTCATAATGGCTTCTTATTTTTTCGATTAATTGATTTTGGTTTTCAAAGTCTACAGGTAAAAGTATTAAATACATTTTTTCGTTTTTTTCCGATATACCTTGTTCAATGATTGAAATACCCCAACCTGAACTCTCTAAAATCTTTAACATTGCGTGACTGACAATTGTAAGAATCCCATCATATCTATTTTTTTTTGCATAATTGAGCATTGCTAAAAATAATATAAAGCAGACGGGATCTTTATTGCAATTTCTATTACGTGTTCGGTTTTTAGCCACAAAAAAGCGGCTTGATTCAATATAATTGCCTTTTGGGATATTAAGTTGTTTAAAAAAAGGAGCAAATGTGCCTGTGATCATATTAGGAAATTGCATTTCAATAAATCTAACACTACAGATGATGGTGTTACTTGTTACGCCGAATAGATAGTTAGTCTTATCATTATCATATTCATCAAACTCCATACCATTAGTACAGTTGACTGCCCAGTTAAGACGATCTTTAAATATTTCTTTTCTTAGTGTGAATAGCTCTTTTGATTTTTTTTCTGTCAAAAGGCTGTAGTTCACATCAAATATTTCTAACATTTTTTCTCCATTATTTTATTTATTCGCAGATTCTATATTAAAATTACTAAAATATTTCTATCTGGCGATACTATTTTTCGATTTCTACTACGGGTTAATGACGGTTATATTTTGCCTTCTCTCTAATCCCTTGTACACTAGTGGCATTAAGTTTATATATTAGTTTTACAATGGAAGTAACTGATTTATAAGTAACATTTTAGGTATGGAACAGCAGAGCTGTTTAAATTAATCAGACTGTTTTTGATTGAAAGTTGAAGTTTTTTGTAGATAAAGTTAGGTGTGTTAAGAAGACATAAAAAGATTCTATCAATAGAGTTGGTTTTAAAAAGCAAGCTAGAAATTTATGATATAAAAAATTAAAGTATCTATTAAAATAACGGAATTATCTGATAAGGATATATTTTATTGTCATAGTGATTAGACATTGTTTTATTTCATCTTTGTCAAAGAAAGGCAATAACTAAAGCACACGACAAAAATTTATCGTATAATATGGCGAGCCGAATGAATTCAGTGTGCTAGAGTCATAAGTAAAAAATAAAATTAGCATTTTTTAACCAGCGGTATATGTCAAGTCAGAGGTCACCATGAATAAAAGAGGAATAAAAAGAGTTGGAGTTTTAACCAGTGGTGGTGATGCACCAGGAATGAATGCCGCTATTCGTAGTGTAGTACGAATGGGACTCTCTGAAGGTTTAGAAGTTTATGGTATTTATGATGGCTATATGGGGCTTTATGAAAATCGCATAAAACAACTTAATCGTTTTAGTGTTTCTGATATTATTAATCGTGGTGGTACTTTCTTAGGCTCTGCACGTTTTCCTGAATTTCGTGATAGTGAGGAAGTAAGAGCTCAAGCTATTGATAATATGAAAAAACATGGTATTGATGCTTTAGTGGTCATCGGTGGAGATGGTTCTTATCGTGGCGCCAAGAAAATCACTGAGGCGGGTTTTCCTTGTATAGGTGTACCCGGAACGATTGACAATGATGTAGCCGGTACTGATTATACTATCGGTTATTTTACCGCTTTAGATACCATAGTCGAAGCAATTGATCGTCTACGTGATACTTCGACTTCTCATAAACGCATCTCGATTGTTGAAATAATGGGACGCCATTGTGGCGATTTGACTTTATCTGCGGCTATTGCCGGTGGTTGTGAGTTTGTCGTATTACCTGAGATTCCTTTTGATAAGGAAGAGTTAATGACAGAAATTAAATCTGGCCTGGCCAGAGGTAAAAGTCATGCTATTGTTGCTATTACTGAACATATTTATGATGTCAATGAATTGGCGAAATATATTGAAAAAGCAACGGGGCATGAAACTCGAGTGACTGTTTTAGGTCATATTCAACGCGGCGGTAGTCCAGTAGCTAGCGATCGTATCCTAGCTTCTCGTATGGGCGCTTATTCTCTTCAATTACTTTTACAAGGGCATGGTGGCTGTTGTGTTGGCATTCAGAATGACAAGCTGGTTCATCATGATATTATTGATGCAGTTGAAAATATGCAACGTAAGTTTAAGCAAGATTGGTTAGACACGGCAAAGAAACTTTATTAAGTGTCTTGCTCAGGGGTTGTGATAGATAAAGTTGCTATATAAGAAGCCACACAAATTTGTGAAGCTTATATGATGTTATTGAGAAATGGCTGTATTTTTAGTCAGCCATTGTGTTATTAGTTGTTTTTTCTCATCGTTGAGCCACATGCCTAGTTTAGTTCTACGCCAAATTGCATCATCTAATTCTGTTACCCATTCGTTTTCGATTAAATAACGTAATTCTGCTTCATATAAATTATGCCCAAAAGCTTCACCTAAATCTGCTAACGATTGTGCTTGTTTTAAAATCAGATTGCTGTTGCTACCATAAGTGCATGCATAACGCAATGCCATTCCTTCTGGTAACCATGGATAGCGTTTACATAATAGCTGTGCATAACCATCACGATCACAGCCTTCAATCTCACCACCAGGTAGGACTGCTTCTTTTGTCCATGCTTTGCCGATATTAGGGTAGTAATGAGCTAATTTATCTATAGCATGTTCTGCAAGTTTACGATATGTGGTTAATTTACCACCAAAAACAGATAGTAAGGGTGCTTTGCCATGTTCATCATGTATGTCGAGTGTGTAATCGCGGGTAATTGCTTGAGGTGGATCAGATTTGTCGTCACATAATGGACGCACACCTGAGTAAGTCCAGACAATATCTTGCCGTGTTAACTGTTTTTTGAAATGATCGTTGTAAGCTTTTAATAAGTAATTAATTTCATTATTATCAATGTGAACATCTTTTGGATCACCTTGATATTCGACATCGGTAGTACCAATGATAGAAAACTCGTCCATCCAAGGAATAACAAAGATAATACGCTGATCGATATTTTGTAAAATATAAGCTTCTGAACCGTCGTGTACACGAGGTACAACAATATGGCTACCTTTAATTAGCCGGATACCGTAAGGAGATGTTAATTGTAACCCTTCATCAAAGAAAGACTTAACCCAAGGTCCGGTTGCGTTTACTAATCCTTTTGCTCGCCAACTTTCTTTTTTTCCAGTACGTAAGTCTTCTGCTTCTACGATCCAGAGCCCATTCTCACGCCAGGCTTTTGTTGCTTTGGTTCGTGTTCGTACTTCACCTTTATGTCTGACAATTTCTTGTGCATTAAGGACGACTAGGCGTGCATCGTCTACCCAACAATCTGAATATTCAAAACCTTTTTTTAGTTCTGGTTTTAATATCGAGTTTTTACCAAATTTTACCTCTTTACTGCCGGGAAGACTGGTACGTTTACCAAGGTGATCATAAAGAAAAAGGCCGGCACGGATCATCCAGACAGGTCGAAGATGGGGTTGATGGGGTAAACGAAAACGCATAGGGAAAGCAATATGGGGAGCAAGTTTAAGCAAAACTTCGCGCTCTGCAAGAGCTTCACTAACTAAACGAAATGCATAATGTTCTAAATAGCGAAGACCACCATGGATCAGTTTAGAGCTAGCAGAAGAAGTTGCACTAGCAAGATCTTGAGCTTCTAGAATTAATACTGATAATTGTCGACCAGAGGCATCAGCTGCAATACCAGCGCCATTTATACCACCACCTATCACAATTAAATCTTTTGTTTCCATGCGTCCCCCCAATATTCGAAATTGCTCAAGTATGTTCGTTTTCGCTCATAATTTTAATCAAAATAGATGTGAAAGCCAACTATTATTAACCGGAAAAAAGTGATTAAATCGATACTACTTATAGTTTGGCGGCAAAATAGACTAAAAAATAACAAATTCATTTAGAAAATGAATGTTAACCTGGTGAAAATATGAGCTTATTTATAAAGAAGTATAGCTAACAAGAATAGATCAGGAAACGAGAAAATTTCCTGCGATAAGCGAGCATTAACATATTTCAAGCGTTACATTATGATGCTCTATCATTTTATGAATGTTTGCCGGCGGGACTTTGTCAGTAAAGAGATAATCAATCATCTCCATACTTCCCAGGTTAACCATGGCATTACGACCAAATTTGGAATGATCAGTCACCAACATGACACAACGGGAATTTTCAATAATCGCTTTTTTTGTCCGTACTTCATGGTAATCGAACTCTAGTAATGAACCATCTCCATCAATACCACTAATCCCTAAAATACCATAGTCAAGACGGAATTGAGATATAAAATCTAAGGTTGCCTCACCGACAATGCCACCGTCACGATTGCGAACCTCTCCCCCCGTTAGGATCAAACGAAAGTCCTCTTTTGGCATAAGTGGGGTTGCAACATTGAGATTATTGGTGACGATCCTTAAATTTTTATGATTAAGTAGGGCATGGGCGACAGCTTCGGGTGTCGTCCCGATATCGATAAATAGTGTAGCTCCGTTAGGGATTTTGCGGGCAACATGTTGGGCAATTCGTTCTTTTTCGTTTGACCACATTATTTTGCGATCATGATAGGCTGTGTTAACAGAGCTTGAAGGAAGCGTAGCACCTCCGTGATGGCGTTGAATTTTGTTTTTTTTCGCGAGTTCATTTAGATCACGGCGGATGGTTTGTGGGCTGACATTGAAGTATTCGACTAATTTTTCAGTGCTTATATAGCCTTGAATACGGGCGAGTTCGATAATAGCATCATGGCGCTGAGTTTGCTTCACAAAAACCTCAAGTATCACTATTTATATTGATTATGTTGGGTATTATCCGGTTTGTGTTTATTATCCGATAATCCCATTAATAAGCCGATAATTAACCCGGCAGTGTGTGCCGTGTTAGCTATCTTCATGCCAAACATATCAAAATGGCCAAGAAATAACCATAAAACGGCAAATATTATTAACCCTCTTGGCACAGAAATACCTTTTGCTGGGTGGCGTTCACCTGTTAGCCAAGCGTAGCCGATTAAGGAGAAAACCACACCAGAAAGTCCGCCAAAGGCAGAGCTACTAAACAGTGATTGTCCCCAATTACTAAAAAGTGCTGATACAATAGTAATTACAAACAGTTTACTGGTACCCAATTGACGTTCTACCTGACTACCTAAGTACCACCACCACACTAAATTAAATAAAATGTGCATCAACGAAAAGTGGAGTAACACTGGCGTGAATATTCTCCAGGTTTCGGCGTATTGAACACTTGATGGCCAGGCAAGATAAGCCATTACGGCTTCATTGCCAGAAATTAACATCCAAATATAAATAAAAATGCATAAGAAGAAAACACTGATAGTTAGTGGCCCAGATTGTTTTTTTAAATAATCAAAAGTGAGATAATTACGATAACCAAATTTTTTATTAATATGCCCGGTCTCCCAACTTGCTGCTTGGTAAAGGGAGTTAAGAGGATCTTGCATAAATAGTTTTAGTTCTTGTTGCACCTGATCAAACTTATTTTCATCAAGTAACCAGAGATCAACGAATTTCCCCTCTGGTTCAGCACGCATTTGGATAACAATATTTTGTGTTGCCATATAATCGATAAATGCTTGTGCTAATCGAGGGTTTGCTATAGAAATTAAATGGATCATAGCCTCATAGCCTGTTACATTGCTTAAGAAAGTGAGTTGATGGTGTGTGGATACTCTCTCAACCATGCTTCAAAACCACCATTTATGCTATAAACATTTTCGAAGCCCATATTAACTAGATATTGTGCGGTGCCTTGGCTACTATGGCTATGGTAACACATTACCATCACAGGCATGTCGCAGTCGGTTTGCTTAATAAAGTCATTTAAGGTCTCATTAGTAAGATGGTAAGCATTTTTAATATGTGCTGAGTGAAAACTTTGTGGATCACGAATATCCACTATCTGGCTATCACCTGCTTGCCATAGTTCATAGGCTTGTTCAACTGTAATTAATTGAAAATTATCCATAGTCATCTGCGCTATATTATTTTATGTTCAGAAAAGTAAGATATTCTTTCTACTATTAAAGAGTATCCATCGTTAGCTAAAATACGTAATTAATTTAATAATAAGAGTGATCACCACGTTGATGTTCAGTTAAATCTTTTATGCCCTTAAGTTCTTCAGAAAACATATTTAGCAACTGTTTCTCAATGCCTTCTTTTAAAGTAATATCTACCATTGAACAGCCATTACATCCGCCACCAAACTGTAGGATTGCATATCCATCGTCAGTGATTTCCATTAAAGAAACTAGCCCACCATGGCTGGCTAATTGTGGATTAATTTGTGATTGGATAACATATTTGACTCGTTCGAATAGTGTGGCATCGTCAGCAACTTTACGCATTTTAGCATTGGGTGCTTTTAGGGTAAGTTGGGAACCTAATTGATCTGTTACGAAATCGATTTCAGCCTCTTCCAGAAAAGGTGCGCTAATTTCATCAACATATGCTGAAAGTTTATCAAATTTAAGCTCAATATCTGTCGCTTTGATAGCATCGGGTGGGCAATAAGAGACACCACATTCCGCAGAAGGTGTGCCAGGATTAATAACAAATACCCGAATTTGTGTGCCAGGTTCTTGATTTGCCAATAGTTTGGCAAAATGAGCTTGTGCTGCTTCTGTAATATTAATCATAATCGATACTCAATAGTTGATCATTTTAGTATGTTTATCATACGCTCTTTTCCTTACTTTCTACAAGGTTCTACATATTGCCCAGGCTTGGACTGAAGTTGCACCAGCATCAATTAAGCAATTTAGCAACTTCATTTGTTGTTGTTTCTGTTGTAATGACATCGTCAAGTATTGCAATATGGCGATCTTGAAACGATTTTTTTACACTAAAAGCACCAATAAGATTCTGTGTCCGTTTTATCGCAGAAATTTGAGTTTGTGGTAATGTAGCACGAGTGCGGATAATTGAATCAGTTTGAAATTGGCATCCTAACCAGTAAGCTAATTGAGTTGCAATCAAACCGGCGTGATTAAATCCACGTTGCCAATGTTTACGATGATGAAGTGGGATCGCTATTATAACCTCTGGTTTACGCCAGCGTTGTTGGCGATATCCTTGTTGCCAATGAACTAGAAATAAACACGCAAATATAAAGGCTAATTGGGCTACTTTGTGAAATTTGTAATGCCGTATTATTAGATTGCTTAATGGTGGGACATAGGGGGTAATGGCAACAATATCGTGCCAATAAGGTGGTGTTTGTAAACAGCGTCCGCAAGCCGTCGTGAATTGTTCAACAGGTAAAGCACAGCGATAACAAACTTGTTTTAGATAGGGTAAGTGCTTTAAACAGTAGTGAAAAATGCCATGATAGCAATATCTTAGTGTTTGATTACATAGCCAACAATACCCAGCCATTGTTAATATAACGATGTCCTTTTTTATCTGCATAAAAGAGAGAATAATTATGACGACACTATTTTGGCAGCAGTTAGGAGAAGGAAAACAAGATATTGTGTTATTGCACGGATGGGGATTAAATGCAGAAGTTTGGCGTAGCATTGAAGTGGAATGTGGTGCCCATTTTCGTCTCCATCTTGTTGACTTGCCAGGCTATGGTCGTAGTAATCTTTTTTCACCGATGACGTTACAACAAATGGCAGAGGTAATTTGGCAACAAGCTCCTAAGCAGGCTATTTGGTTAGGCTGGTCGTTAGGGGGATTAATTGCCACAACCATCGCGCTTAAATATCAAGCTGAAATTGCCGCTTTAATAACAGTGGCTTCATCACCTTGTTTTAGTCAGCAAGAAAATTGGCCAGGTATTAAACCCACGGTGCTTACAGGTTTTGAACAACAATTACAGGCTAATTTTCAACGTACAGTCGAACGTTTTCTGGCCTTGCAAACATTAGGCACCAAAACAGCGCATGAAGATATACGATTATTGAAATCGGTAATACTAAAACAGCCATTACCATCAGTTTCCGTGTTAAACGCAGGTTTGGAAATTTTGCGAACAACTGATCTGAGGCAGTTTTTATTAATGCTAAATAAGCCTTTTTTGCGCATTTATGGTGATCTCGATGGTTTAGTACCTAGAAAAGTCGTACCGATAATAGATGGATGGTTACCAAATTCGCCCTCAGTGATAATAAAACATGTTGCTCACGCACCTTTTATTTCTCATCCTAAACAATTTATTCAATTGTTAATTGATTTTTCTCATCAGTTAAAGAAATGAATATAGTTAGTTACAATAAAATTAAAAACGTTATTTAATCTAATAAATATTGTAAGCGATAACTTATTAAAAATTATCGCTTACTTGCCCAAATTAGAAAGAGGTCACTTGATAAATTTTTAGATTACATTTTTTTATTTTCGGGCATTGCTGGCAACTCTGACCCGTTAAAGAGGAAGAGTGATCGACTCGCTCTATTTTTCCCATGGCGGTTAATTTATCTAACATCGCTTCGATCATGGGTAATGAGGCAGAAAATTTCTGACTAATTTGGTAAGTATCCTACCATATAGCGCAACCATATCTCTGACTTGCAATAAACTAACCATATCATTACCCCTAGTAACATGAACCACTTTGGCTGTGGTTACATTTTTGAACATTATGATTGAGTTTTAGCCTTATACGTTTACGTGAATGGCCTAACAATGTGGTTAACAATAGATTAAATACGACTAGGGTGCCAATAACTAACCCACTATATTGCGGATGCTGTGAGAAAGTTGCTATTTGATAAAACAAGACAGAAACAAAATAAGCGACATTCAAACCCCATAGAATAGAAAAAGTCATCCAGTTTCGATTGGTCTCACGGGCAATGGCGCCTAACACAGAAATGCAAGGAACATAAAGTAGTATAAAGAAGATAGCTATAAGCAGACAAAGTCGATCCGAATCGTGCAGCCATAGTGCCCATTGTACTGCTATCCATATAACCATCGCCTTTACTTGCTTCAATAGGATTGGATAAGACACTTAAGCTGAATGTTTCTTGCAGGCTATCCCAAGTTTCATTAACTGCATCCTTTAATTCATCTAATAGATTAAATTACTCTGTATTAAAAGGTGGTTGAGTAATATTTTCGGTAGTGTATAGCGTATTCAAAGTTCCAATAATAACTTCTTTAGCTAATGCACTCGTAATAAGTCCAACGGTTGCTTGCCAGTTATCATCGTTGATGCCGATAGGTTTCAGTAAAGGGGTGAGGGTTTTACTTACTGACGCTAATGCTGATTGGTTAATATTATCAATAACTTTACCAGATGAAGAAAGACTATTAAGCGCCCCAATAATTATACTGGCAATAATAATCACTTTTCCTGCTTTTAAGGCGAAACATTTCAACCTTTTCCAGGTCTACAATAGTAATGTTTTTAAGTGGGGTACATGGTAAACCGGTAATTCCATGATAAAATGTGAGGATGCACCTCGTACAATAGTATGTTTCAATAATAACCCAGTCAGGATAGCAATGACAATACCTAATAAATACAGGGGAAAAACAATAGTCGCGCCATTTTTGCCAGAAAAAGCAGTTGCAAAGGCAGCAAAAATAGCCAGCCTTGCTCCACAAGACATAAAAGGTGCCATTAAAATGGTAATTAATCGTTCACGAGGGGTATCTAATGTTCGCGCTCCTAATAATAGCAGGCACATTACAACCAAAACCAACAATCAAAGGGACAAAAGATTTGCCAGGTAGGCCTAGTGCTTGCATTAGCCTATCCATGACAAATGCCGCGCGAGCCATATAACCTGAATCTTCTAATATCGAGAGGAATAAATACATTAAACCAATTTGAGGGACTAATGGTAATACGGTATTGATACTACTACCTACCCCTTGGGTAAGGAAAACAGTTAGCCATGCTGGAAAGTTAAAGGTATGACCAATCCATTGAATTCCATGAATGAAAATGGCTTCTGAGCCACTTTCAAATGGGGGGGTTGTAATGCACCACCGATATTAATCGCCAGGATAAACATCAAATACATGATAAAAAGAAATATCGGTACTCCAAACCAACGATTAAGCACAATATTATCAATAAATTACGTTAAGGTATTAGGTTTTGCTGTTTGGGTATTAATTGCTGTTTCACAAATCGTTGTAATAGTCTGATAGCGCGCATCAGTGATAATGAGTTCTGGCTCTTCTTGTTGATGAGACTGTAAATGTGTTTTGATTGTATGCAGTTTATCAGTAGAAATACCTGAAAGTTCAAGGCCATATACGTCGTCTTCTTAGTATTTGTAGCGCTAACCAACGACTCTGTTGCTGACTAAATTTATTATGGTCGAAATTTGGGCTAAATTTTTCACTTCAGTAAGCAAAAAGTCTGGATAGTGGATGAGGGTTGAAATAAGCTTATTGCTATGTTTATCAATGGTTTGTTTTAAAGAATCAATTCCTACTTGTGCGAGTCGACACCAGCGGAATAACGGGGCAACCCAGGTGTGTTTGTAGTTCATTAATATTAATGTGAATATTCTGGCTTTCTGCAATATCCAACATATTAAGTGCGACGATACAAGGTACACCTAACTCAATAAGTTGTAATGTTAGATAAAGATTACGTTTGAGGTTAGTGGCATCTATGACATTGATCAACATATCCGCTTCGCCACTTAGGATAAAATGACAGGCAATTTGTTCATCGAGGGAAGTTTGTTCTGAAATCGTGGTTAGTGAATAGGTGCCAGGCAGATCAACTAATTAAACATCGTATTCTGGGGTTACAAAGCGGTCAACCTTTTGCTCAACTGTACACCTGTCCAGTTGCCAACACGTTGGCGAGCGCCTGTTAATTGATTAAAGAGTGTCGTTTTACCAGTTTTAGGGTTGCCATAATAGTTAATGGTTTCATAGTCCTGGTGTCAGATGAGTAATAAGCAATAGTTATTTAGTCATCATAAATCTATTTTTATGCAGGTTGATTGCTGGTATCGGCTAAATTTAATAGAGCTAGATCTTTTTTCCTTAAAATCAAATTTATACGGCAAGTTTCGATTTGAATAAGATCACCTAGCGGCGCTATACGAATAACGCTAAAAAAGATCTAGATAACATGCCTAAAGAGAGTAACTTTTGCCGGTAAGCTGGATTTATTTCTGCTGAAAACCCGACTATTTTATATCGAAGATTAGGAATAGATACTTTTACTATATAGCTAAAAAAACAAAAATACCACAAATGGGTACCAGATGAATAGCAAAATTAATAGAAAATATTATCATTATCATATTAGTAATGAGAATTAAAATTATCTATTATACAAATTAATTTAGCGCTTTTTATTAAGAGCTACCGCCAGTGCATTTCCCATCACACTATTACCTGATAGGGTATTGTTCCGCTGCGATATTTTAGTTGGACTGGTTATCGGGGCATTGCTGGTTGTTTTTTGCTTATTACGGTGTTGTGGCGTATCTGTGTTTTCTCATCCAGACGCATGGTTAGCGCAATTCGTTTACGGTTTAAATCAATATCGACCACTTTAACTTTAATAATATCTCCTGCTTTGACTACTGAACGGGGATCTTTAATAAATTTATCAGACAGAGAGGAAATATGGACCAAACCATCTTGATGTACACCAATATCGACAAACGCACCAAAATTGGTCACATTGGTCACAGAGCCTTCTAGTATCATACCTGTTTTAAGATCTTCCATGGTTTCAACACCATCAACAAAGGCGGCGGTTTTGAATTCAGGTCGTGGATCGCGGCCGGGTTTTTCCAGTTGTTTTAAAATATCGTTTACTGTAGGAATACCAAATTTGTCGGTGGTAAACTGTTCTGGTTTCAGATTATTAAGCACACTAGTGTTACCCATGATTGTTTTTAGTGGTAACTTAGTGATTAATAAGATTTTTTCGACGATTGGGTAAGCTTCAGGATGAACTGTTGAGGCATCAAGTGGATTATCTCCCGCCATGATGCGTAAAAAACCTGCGCACTGCTCGAAAGCTTTGCTACCAAGACACGTGACTTTCAATAGTTGCTTACGGTCATTAAATCGTCCGTGCTCATTACGCCAGTTAACCAGGTTTTGGGCAATGGTTTTACTTAGTCCTGCAACATGTGAAAGCAGGGCTACCGAGGCGGTATTTAGATCAACACCTACTGTGTTTACACAGTCTTCTACTACCGCCTCCAATGTTTTTGCCAGTAAAGTTTGATTAACATCATGTTGGTATTGACCCACACCAATTGATTTAGGATCAATTTTTACTAATTCAGCTAGCGGATCTTGTAAACGACGAGCAATAGAGACAGCACCACGTAAAGAGACGTTAAGCTTAGGAAATTCTTGTGCTGCTAACTCAGAGGCCGAGTAAACTGAAGCACCAGATTCACTAATAATCACTTTCTGAGCTGTGATTTTTGGATACTGTTTTTTAACTGCAGCAAAAAAGCGTTCAGTTTCACGCGAAGCGGTGCCGTTACCAATAGCAACCAATGCTACTTTATATTTCTCACATAAGGATGCAATAGTTGCGGCAGATTTTGTTACCTGTCCAGTATGAGGATAAATAGTGTCGGTAGTAATGAGTTTACCTGTTGCATCAACAATGGCAACCTTGACACCAGTGCGTATACCAGGATCTAATCCCATGGTGGTATGCATGCCAGCAGGAGCAGCCATTAGAAGGTCACGTAGATTACGCGCAAAAACATGAATAGCTTCTTCTTCTGCTTTTTCACGTAAGGTACCCATCAATTCTGTTTCAAGGTGTAACAATATTTTTATTCGCCATGTCCAACTGACGACAGTTTTTCGCCATTTATCTGCTTGTGTATTATTTAAATGTAAGCCAAAGTGTCGGGTAATAATTTCTTCACAATAACTTTCTTTAGGAGATGATTCAAATTGTGGATCGGCATTAAGTGATAATTGTAAAATACCTTCTTTACGACCCCGAAACATAGCAAGAGCTCGGTGGGATGGAATATGGGCAATAGGTTCATGGTGATCGAAATAATCGCTAAATTTTGCCCCGAGCGTTTCTTTACCTGCAATAACTTTGGCAGTTAAGTGGGCATTTTTCCACAAATAAGCACGAATTTTGCTGAGTAGGTTTGCGTCTTCAGCCAAGCGTTCCATTAAAATATAACGGGCACCATCAAGAGCGGCTTTTGTGTCATTAATATTTTTTTGTGGATTGATAAAGGCTTTGGCCATTTGCTCTGGTACTTGTTGCGGGTCATTCCATAATAGATCTGCGAGTGGTTCTAAGTCAGCTTCGATCGCTATTTGGCCTCGGGTACGACGTTTGGGTTTATAGGGCAAGTACAGATCTTCAAGCTCAGTTTTATTAAAAGTGTTATTAATTGCCTGAGTAAGTTCTGATGTAAGTTTTCCTTGTTCATTAATCGATTTTAGAATAGCTTGGCGACGTTCGTTTAATTCACGTAGGTAACTTAAACGGTTTTCAAGTTTACGCAGTTGGTTATCGTCGAGCCCTCCCGTGGCTTCTTTACGGTAACGGGCAATAAAAGGAACGGTATTTCCTTCGTCGAGTAATATAATAACTGAAAGTACTTGTTGTGGCGTTGTATGTAATTCATGTGCAATAATTTGGCTTAAGGATTCATTCATCATTTTAGTTTCTTCAATAAATAGGATGCAATTAACAGCTTATGTGGGCATTTATACGTGTTGAAAGCAATAATTTCCAGTTAACATTGTATTGGGATATTAGAATCTGCAGGAGTTAATTAAAACTTTTTTTGAATTAGATATAGTAATTAGTTTAAATTAAGGTTAATCATACTGAGTTTTTATTGTGAAAAGTAATTATATTACTCGTGAAGGTTGGAACACGCTTGAAAAAGAATTGAAGTTTCTTTGGCGAGAGGAACGACCGAAAGTTACCCGAGCTGTATCAGAGGCAGCGGCACAAGGTGATCGTTCAGAGAATGCGGAGTATATTTATGGTAAAAAGCGATTACGAGAAATTGATCGACGTATTCGATTTTTATCTAAACGTTTTGAAATATTAAAGATAGTTGATCCCGATCCTCGGCAAAAAGGTAGAGTTTATTTTGGTGCTTGGGTAAAACTACAAGATGAAAGTGATAGTATTAATGTTTTTCGCTTAGTTGAGCTCGATGAATTTAATCCGTCTAAAAAATGGATTTCTATTAATTCAGCTTTGGTGAGAGATCATTAGTTAAACAAATTGATGATGAAGTTAAGGTGAATATGCCAAATGGTATTATTACCTACTGGATACTAGAAATCAATTATCAAACGATTGAGTTGTGAATTATATATAAAATTAATAAGATCAGAAAAATGTAAATATTAATCTAAAAAAGCCTAATAGAAATTAGTTATATTATTATAGCCTTATTTGTTATTAAGGCACTATATAGGGATCTTAAAATATTTATGGAGTCAAAAAATGCAAGAAAATTATAAAATTCTTGTTGTGGATGATGATATGCGTTTGCGTTCTTTACTTGAGCGTTATTTAACTGAACAAGGTTTTCAAGTACGTAGTACAGCCAATGCCGAGCAAATGGATCGTATTTTGACGCGAGAATCTATTCATTTGATTGTACTTGATTTAATGTTGCCGGGTGAAGATGGTTTATCTATTTGCCGTCGTTTAAGAAGTCAAAATAATCCTATTCCAATTATTATGGTAACAGCAAAAGGTGAAGAGGTAGATCGGATCGTTGGTTTAGAAATTGGTGCGGATGATTATATCCCGAAACCCTTTAATCCTAGAGAATTATTGGCTCGTATTCGCGCAGTATTACGCCGCCAAGCAAATGAGCTGCCTGGCGCCCCTGCACAGGATGAAGCGGTAATTCGGTTTGGTAAGTTCAGATTAAATTTGGGAACACGAGAAATGTTTCAAGATGATGAATCCATGCCATTGACCAGTGGTGAATTTGCTGTTTTAAAAGTTCTGGTCTCTTATCCACGTGAACCGTTATCTCGTGACAAACTAATGAGTCTTGCTCGAGGACGTGAATACAGTGCAATGGAGCGCTCTATAGATGTACAGATCTCGCGTTTGCGTCGAATGATCGAAGATGATCCCACTCATCCACGTTATATTCAAACGGTTTGGGGATTAGGTTATGTATTTGTGCCAGATGGTAGTAAAGCATGAAACGATTGCGTTTTTCCAGACGTAACACGTTTTCTCGTTCATTATTTGTTATTGTTACTTTACTGTTTGCTAGTTTGATCACCAGTTATTTGGTGGTGCTTAATTTTGTTGTGATGCCGAGTCTTCAGCAACTTAATAAAGTATTAGCCTATGAAGTACATACCTTATTAACAGAGAAAATTGAATTACAAGATGGAAAAGCAATTTTAATGCCTCCATCATTCAAGAAGAAAATCTATAAAGAACTCGGTATTAATTTTTATACTGAGTCGATTGCTATGGAAAAAGGTTTACGTTGGGCAAGACATTATGAGGAATTAAGCCAACAGATGGCGGAATATATGGGTGGCAAGGCGGATGTTCGCCTTGAAATCGCAAAGGAATATCCTTTTCTATGGTTAAACTCTTATCTTGCCCCGAATGTTTGGATACGATTGCCTTTGACTGAAATAGGGCAGAATCAGTTCGCTGTAGTATTTCGTTACACACTGGCTATTTTCTTGACCATTTTTGCTGTTACATGGCTTTATATACGTTATCAAAGTCGACCATTATTTATTTTAGAAAATTATGCTAAGCAAATGGGAAAAGGCTTCATGGTTCCAGCTATCAAGGAAGAAGGTTCATTAGAAATACGTTATGTTATTCGCGCTTTTAATCGCATGTCGTCGGGGATAAAAATGCTGGAAAATGATAGAACGATATTGATGGCAGGAGTGAGTCATGATTTAAGAACCCCGTTAACACGTATTCGTTTAGCGACAGAAATGATGAATGAAAAGGATCAATATTTAGCCGAATCAATTAACAAAGATATTGAAGAGTGTGATGCTATCATTGAGCAATTTATGGACTATTTACGTACTGGCCGGGAAATGAATATGGAGTTTTGTGACTTGAATAAAATCCTGCTTGAGGCGGTTAATGCTGAAAGTAGTTTCTTGCCTAATATTGAGACACAAATTAGTCCATTACCTATCATTATTAATGCTAATGCGATTGCCATTAAACGAGCAGTGACCAATATGCTGGTTAACGCTTTCCGTTATGGAAATGGGTGGGTAAAAGTCAGTAGTGGTGTGATAAAAGATCATGCTTGGTTTCAAGTTGAGGATGATGGTGCAGGGATTAAAAAAGAGAGTATTCAACATCTCTTTCAACCTTTTGTGCAAGGTGAAAGAGCAAGAAGTAATACTGGTACAGGATTAGGATTAGCAATTATTCGTCGAATTATTGATGCTCATGATGGTGAAATCATTATAGATAAAAGTAAGCGTGGGGGGTTATCTATACGGGCAACGTTACCATTGATGGAAAAATAGAAATTTATATTTAGCCGTTATTTAACGGGAAAATTTACTGTATTTTATGAAATCATATAATTCTTTGATTTCGAAAATCTATTATTTCTATTCATAAAGCTATTTTTTAATAAATTAATTATTAACTTAACTGTCATAAATAGTATATCTTTTTGTCATCTAACTGACCTATTTTTTCGTATTTTTTTAACTAGCTACAATTAACAGAGTAATTTGTTTCTCTTTTATCCTAAATTAGGAGGGATTATGAAATTGATGCGTTCCATCATTGTTAATGTCATAGCCGTGTTCTCTTTGACGACAACGTCAGTTTTCGCGGCGACTAATCTTACTGGCGCTGGTGCGACATTTCCTGCACCGGTTTATGCAAAATGGGCAGATAGCTATCAGAAAGAAACAGGCAACCAGATTAACTACCAAGGAATTGGATCGTCAGGTGGGGTAAAACAGATTATTGCTAAAACGGTTGATTTTGGTGCTTCGGATGCGCCTTTAAGTGATGAAAAACTCAATCAAGAAGGTCTCTTTCAATTTCCAACGGTGATTGGTGGAGTTGTGCCAACGGTCAATATTCAGGGTATTCAATCCGGACAATTGATATTAGATGGCAAAACACTGGCTAACATTTATTTAGGTATCATTAAAAAATGGAATGATCCCAAAATTGTCGCATTAAATCCTGGCTTAAAATTACCGGCACAAAATATTGCTGTTGTTCGCCGGGCGGATGGTTCAGGAACGACTTTTGTTTTTACCAGTTATCTTGCAAAGGTAAATTCTGATTGGAAAGATAAGATTGGTAACGGTTCTATAGTTAAGTGGCCAACCGGTATTGCCGGGAAAGGTAATGAAGGAGTTGCTGCTTTTGTTCAGCGTCTATCTGGTGCTATCGGTTATGTAGAATATGCCTATGCTAAACAAAACAAATTAGCTTATGCCAAATTAATTTCTGCTGATGGAGAAGTAGTCGCACCAACAGAGAGTAGTTTTAGTGCCGCCGCTAAAAAGGCAGAATGGACTAAAACGTTTGCCCAAGATCTCACCAATCAGGCCGGAAAAAACGTTTGGCCAATTACTTCCGCGACTTTTATTTTATTACATAAAGAACAAAAAAATATTGAGAAGGCGAAAGCAATATTAGCATTCTTTGACTGGGCATACGATAAAGGAGTTGAGCAGGCTACCGCTTTGGATTATGCCACATTGCCAAACGAAGTTGTGGCACACATTCACAGTGCGTGGAAAAGCAATATAAAAGACGTTAATGGCAATCCTTTGTATTGAATTGAGTGTGTGGATCAGCTGACAGCAAAGATCGCGCCTATGTTAAATGAAAGATTATCCCCTTTTACATAAGGGGATTAAAATGAGAATAAACAATGGCTGAGAAGTTAGTGACTTATAAAGCCCCGGGAAAAAAAGGTGATATTGTTTTTGGTGCCCTGGTTAAAATAGCTGCACTAATTACTCTATTAATGCTGAGTGGAATTATTATTTCTTTAATTATTGCTTCATGGCCAAGTATTGAAAAATTTGGTTTTTCTTTTCTTTGGTCAAAGGACTGGGATGTTCCTGCTCAGCAATTTGGTGCATTAGTGACCATTTATGGCACTGTAGTAACGTCGTTAATTGCATTAATCATTGCTGTGCCTGTCAGTTTTGGTCTTGCATTATTCTTAATAGAATTATCCCCAAATTGGTTAAAGCGACCGCTAGGTATTGCGATTGAACTATTGGCTGCCATACCGAGTATTGTTTATGGTATGTGGGGATTATTTGTTTTTGCGCCGCTATTTGCGACTTATTTTCAAGAGCCTATTGGTAACGTTTTAGCGGGAATACCGATTATAGGAGAATTATTTTCAGGTCCGGCTTTAGGTATTGGTATTTTAGCTGCCGGAGTGATCTTGGCAATTATGATTATTCCATATATTGCTTCAGTGATGCGGGATGTTTTCGAGCAGACCCCAGTTATGATGAAAGAATCAGCTTATGGTATCGGTTGCACCACTTGGGAAGTTATTTGGCATATCGTATTGCCCTATACTCGTAATGGAGTGATCGGTGGTGTCATGTTAGGGTTAGGTCGGGCTTTAGGAGAAACGATGGCGGTCACTTTCATTATTGGTAATACTTATCAATTAGATAGCTTTTCATTATTTATATCAGGAAACAGTATTACCTCTGCATTGGCAAATGAGTTTGCTGAAGCTGAAAGTGGGTTACATACTGCCGCATTGATGGAATTAGGCTTAATTTTATTTGTTATTACCTTTGTCGTGCTTACGTTTTCTAAATTTATGATCATGTATTTGGTCAAAAATGAAGGGCACTAACATGTTGACGACAGAAACAACAGAAACTATCGATATTAAACAACGTCAACGTCGTCAGGCATGGCGTAGGCAAAAAAATCGGATTGCGCTGTTATTTTCCATGATCACCATGGCATTTGGTCTGTTTTGGTTAATTTGGATCTTATTTACCACGTTAACTAAAGGAATAGAAGGTATATCTTGGAGCTTATTTACCGAAATGACACCACCACCAAACACCAGCGGCGGAGGATTAGCCAATGCTATCGTAGGTAGTGGTTTATTAATTTTATGGGCGACGGTGTTGGGTACTCCATTTGGGATTATGGCCGGTATTTACTTGGCTGAATATGGGCGTCGCTCTTGGCTTGCAGAGATTATTCGTTTTATTAATGATATTTTGCTTTCTGCCCCATCGATCGTAGTTGGGTTATTTGTTTATGCGATTGTGGTGACCAGAATGCAGCATTTTTCTGGTTGGGCAGGGGTTATTGCATTGGCATTGTTACAAATCCCAATTGTTATTCGAATAACAGAGAATATGTTAAAATTGGTGCCGGACAATTTGCGTGAGGCTGCATATGCGTTAGGTGCGCCAAAATGGAAAATGATTTTATCGATTACATTAAAAGCTTCTGTTTCAGGAATTATTACCGGAGTATTACTTGCTATCGCTAGAATAGCCGGTGAGACAGCGCCCTTGTTGTTTACTTCACTCTCTAATCAGTTCTGGAGTACAGATCTCAGCGAACCGCTTGCTAATCTTCCAGTAACCATATTTAAATTTGCAATGAGTCCATTCTCAGAATGGCAGCAATTGGCTTGGGCAGGTGTTTTGTTGATTACTCTATGTGTTTTGTTAATCAATATCTTAGCGCGTGTTTTATTTGCCAACAAAAAACATTAATTCTTTAGCGACAGATGAAAAATTTAAGAGATAAGTTGATGATTAAAGTTAGTGACATCGTAGAGAGTAAAATTCAAGTTCGTGACTTGAACTTCTACTATGGCAAATTTCACGCGTTAAAAAATATTTCATTAAATATTGTAGAGAATACAGTCACGGCTTTTATTGGTCCGTCAGGATGTGGTAAATCTACCCTTTTACGTACATTTAATAAAATGTATGAGCTGTATACGGAACAGCGTGCTGAAGGTGAGATTTTGTTGGATGGCACCAATATTTTGACCGATGAACAAGATATTGCCTTATTGCGTGCTAGAGTGGGCATGGTTTTCCAAAAGCCAACGCCATTTCCAATGTCAATCTATGACAATATTGCTTTTGGGGTGTGTTTATTCGAGAAACTTTCACGTGCTGAAATGGATGAGCGTGTCCAATGGGCGTTAACCAAAGCTGCTCTTTGGGATGAAACAAAAGATAAACTGTTGCAAAGTGGTTATAGCTTATCCGGAGGCCAGCAACAGCGTTTGTGCATTGCTCGTGGTATTGCGATTCGACCAGAAATATTGCTATTAGATGAGCCTTGTTCAGCACTTGACCCTATCTCAACAGGCCGTATTGAGGAGTTGATAAGTGAACTGAAATCGGAATATACCGTGGTAATGGTAACACATAATATGCAGCAGGCGGCCCGTTGCTCTGACTACACAGCATTTATGTATTTAGGAGAATTGATTGAATTTAATGATACAGATACTTTGTTTACCACACCTACAGTAAAACAGACTGAGGATTATATTACCGGTCGCTACGGTTGATATAGGGTATTACCATGGATAATCTAAATTATAACAAACATATTTCCGGCCAGTTTAATGCTGAGTTGGAGCATATTTGTACTGAGTTAATGACAATGGGTGGATTGGTAGAGGAAAAACTAAAAAATGCCATTGAAGCTTTGCATAACCAAGATGAGAATTTGGCCAAAAAAGTGATAGAGGATGATCAAAAAGTCAATATGATGGAGGTTGCGATCGATGAGGCTTGTGTACGTATTATCGCTAAGCGGCAACCTACTGCTAGTGATTTGCGTCTAATTATGACTATTTCAAAAACAATTGCAGAGCTTGAACGTATTGGTGATGTGGCCGATAAGATTTGTGAGGTTGCGTTAGAGAAGTTTTCTGAGCAACATCAATCGCTACTTGTTAGCTTGGAATCACTAGGCGGTCATACCATTCAGATGTTGCATAATGTATTAGATGCCTTTGCTCACATGGATCTCGATGCGGCAATCGGGGTTTATCTTGAAGATAAAAAAGTTGATGAGGAGTATGAAGGCATTGTTCGTCAACTGATGACTTATATGATGGGAGATCCCCGCACAATTCCTAGTGTATTAACGGCCTTGTTTTGTGCTCGTTCTATTGAACGAATAGGTGATCGTTGCCAGAATATTTGTGAATTTATTTTCTATTATTTAAAAGGACAAGATTTTCGTCATTTAGGTGGAGATTGTGTGGAAAAAATGTTGACTAAAGGCAGTCATTAACACGCATTACCGCCAATTATTCAATGACTATTTTTTAGTAATTTTTATTCTTTTTGGAAATAATGATAGAGTTTTATATTATTTCCTGTTCAAATTGTGAATTGATAGTTTGATTTAAATAGATAAAAATTTACAAAATATTGACAGTGTAGAAGGTAATAGTGAAATGAAATCCTATCTTATTACAAGTGTATTATCTGTAGCATTAGTTTTTGTTACTGGGTTTGTTAAAGCAGATAAATTGGAGAATATCAAAAAAGCTGGGGTGATCCGTATTGCTGTTTTTGATAGTAATCCACCTTTTGGTTTTATTGATGCTAAAACTAAAAAATTGGTTGGTTATGATATTGATATTGCTGAAGCGATTGCTAATGATTTTGGTGTTAAATTAGTATTACGTTCAACTAACCCCGCGAATCGAATTCCTTTATTGAAAGCAGGTAAAGTGGATCTGATAGGTGCTAACTTTACTATTACTGAGGAACGAGCTAAACAAGTTGATTTTTCAATTCCTGATTTTGCCACTGGACAGAAGTTTATCGCTCGTAAAGGTGTATTAAAAACAGCCGATGATATTATTCCTTTACGTATTGGTGCGGATAAAGGAACAGTGCAGGAAATCACTCTACGTGAACGCTATCCAAATACTAAAGTAATATCTTACGATGATACTCCGCTTGCTTTTGCTGCATTGCGAAATGGTAATGTACAAGCTATTACCCAAGATGATGCTAAACTTATTGGCTTATTAGGTAATTTACCGGCAAAAATTAAAGACAATTATGAGATTTCACCTTTTAGTCTGACGCGTGAATATCAAGCATTAGCGGTAGATAAAGGTGAAGCAAATTTAATCAAGGCAGTAAATAATACTTTATTGAAATTAGAAAAAAGTGGTCAAGCGGAAATAATTTATAATCGTTGGTTTGGTCCAGAGACTAGGACAGCATTACTTCGTGGTGATTTTAAATTTGTGCCATTAGATTAAGTAAAAAAATATTATTTTAATTAAAGAAATTTTAACAAAAATACCTAAATGAGATGCTTTCATCATACATAGGTTGCATAAATGTTTGAATATTTTTTCTCTAGCCAGCTATTAACCTCTGAATATCTTGACTGGATTTGGCAGGGGTTACTCATCACTGTGTGGATCTCATTTTGTACAATAGTCGTTTCAACACTCTTAGGCTTTATTATTGCCACTATTAGAGATAGCCAAATAGCATTTTTGCGGTGGCTGGCAATCGCTTATATTTCACTATTCCGTAATACGCCATTATTAATACAGCTTTTTTTTTGGTATTTCGCGGTTGGAAAAATATTACCCGAATCTGTTATGCAATGGTTAAATGCGCCCCATCATTTCTCCATTTTTGGTATTCAATTGGCCTGGCCATCATTTGAGTTTTTGGCTGGTGTCATTGGATTAACCCTCTATTCTACCCCTTTTATCGCGGAAGAATTAAGAGCGGGTATTTATGGTGTGAAGTACAGGCAGAAATTTGCTGCATTAGCATTAGGTTTATCTGGTTGGCAAGCCATGCGTTATGTTGTTTTGCCTCAAGCGTTAAAGATTGCTATGCCACCTTTGTTGGGTCAGTATATGAATATCGTAAAAAATTCTTCACTAACCATGGCAATAGGTGTTGCTGAACTTTCTTATGTTTCTCGTCAGATTGAGAGTCAAAGTTTACAAACGTTTACGGCATTTGGTATGGCGACAATCCTTTATATCGCCATTATTGCTGTGATGGAAGCTTGGGGACAATGGCGTCAACAGCGCTTATTAATAAAAGGACATTAACATGAATTTTGCAGTCATTGCTGAAAATTGGCGCTATCTATTGTTTGGCACCTTTCCTGATGGTCCTTTAGAAGGTGCAGCATTGACATTGGTAATAAGTTTATTAGCGGGCAGTATCTCTATTTTTCTTGGCATTGCTGGTGGAATAGCATTAGCAATGTTAACAGGTTGGTGGGCAAATATACTGGCGGCAGTGTTAGGTTTTTTGCGGGCTATACCGGTTATTATGTTAATTTTCTGGAGTTACTTTTTATTACCTGTTTTATTAGGAACGGATATTCCTGAACTAATGACGGTAGTCTGTGTGCTAGCTTTGATTACTTCAGCTTATTTGGCGCATGGCGTAAAAGCCGGTATCTTGGCTATTGGCCAAGGGCAATGGCAAGCGGGAATATCATTAGGGTTTACACGTTGGACAGTTTTATGGAATATTATTCTGCCGCAAGCGTTACGTATGATGATCCCCTCTTTTGTAAATCAGTGGATCGCATTAATTAAAGATACTTCGTTGGCATATATTGTGGGTGTCACCGAGTTATCGTTTTTAGCAACCCAAGTAAATAATCGAGAAATGATTTATCCAATGGAAATTTTTCTATTTGTTGCTTTAATCTATTTCATAATGTGTTTTTCACTTGAGATTATAGCAAATCAAATCTTACATCGTTTACAGAAAAGTCAATCACCACTGGGTTTATTAGCTAGCAAACAACAAAAACAGTTGGCTTGTTTTTAATTGCTACTATTTTATCTTGAGTTTTAGTTCGAGATAAAATAGACGTAATAGATAAGTGATAATTTATTTGCTGGAATGGGTACCAATCTTTTTTGATTCCGCTAAGCTTTATTTTAACAGTGATTATAGAATTAAATGATTACTTGTATCATTATGTCAGGCAATTGTTTTTTCTTTTTTTATTTTATAATTAACTGGTTGAGTTGGTTTTATTGTAAAATAAAGCAAAAAAACTTTTATTATTAGGCTACGTTTATATGAACAAAACAGATCCGCTCAGACAACAATGTCTGCTTCAGCGCATGTTTAAATTACAGCAACATGGCACCACTGTTCGAACAGAAATCATTGCCGGATTGACAACGTTTTTAACCATGGTTTATATCGTTTTTGTTAACCCGCAAATCCTATCAATGGCCGGAATGGATATTAAAGCTGTTTTTGTGACTACCTGCCTAGTTACTGCACTAGGTAGTATCATGATGGGTATCGTGGCCAATTTACCTGTGGCAGTTGCTCCAGCGATGGGATTAAATGCCTTTTTTGCTTTTGTCGTTGTTGGTGCTATGGGTTATTCCTGGCAAGTCGCGATGGGGGCAATTTTTTGGGGAGCGGTTAGTTTATTTCTTTTGACCCTTTTTCATTTTCGTTACTGGATCATTGGGTATATCCCCTTGAGCTTACGAGTTAGTATTACCAGTGGTATTGGATTATTCATTGCCTTAATGGGGTTGAAAAACGCTGGTATTATTGTTGCTAATCCAGATACTTTGGTAGCCATTGGTAATTTTTCTCAATCTAATGTGTTATTGGGGATTTTAGGATTTTTTATTATTGTCGTGTTAGCTGCCCATAATATTCATGCTGCGGTACTGATTTCTATTGTGATCACCACCATTATTGGGATGATGATCGGTGATGTCCAATATAATGGTATATTTGCGCTGCCACCTAGCATCATGACGGTTGTTGGTCATGTTGATATGATTGGCTCATTTGATATTGCTTTGTCGGGGATTATTTTCTCTTTCATGCTAATTAATCTTTTTGATTCTTCGGGAACTTTAATTGGTGTGACCGATAAAGCAGGGTTGGCTGACAAGACAGGTAAATTTCCGCAGATGAAACAAGCTATTTATGTCGATAGTTTAAGTTCAGTAGCAGGCAGTGCAATAGGTACATCTTCAGTAACCACCTATATAGAAAGTAGCTCTGGGGTTGCTGTAGGTGGACGTACTGGATTGACTGCTATTGTCGTTGGCCTACTATTTTTATTGACGATTTTTATTTCACCGCTAGTTAGTATGGTTCCTACTTATGCCACCGCCGGAGCACTAATCTATGTTGGTGTTTTGATGACATCTAGTCTAACACGTATTAAATGGGATGATTTAACTGAGTCAGTGCCTGCTTTTATCACTGCAGTCATGATGCCTTTTAGTTTCTCAATCACTGAAGGTATAGCGTTGGGTTTTATCGCCTATTGTATAATGAAGATAGGCACAGGAAGATGGCGTGAGATTGACTTAGCTGTGGTTATTATTGCGCTGTTATTTATTTTAAAAATTATTTTGGTTAATGTGTAATAGGATTAATAACAAATTAATTGAATAATGAATTTATTTAAATCACTTCGGTAATATTTTTATCGAAGTTTTTATTTGAAGCAATTCTTATGTTAGCTAGTAATCATCTATATATCATATTATTATGATGAATATTGTATTGACAATCCGCAATAAGAGAAAATTAGTTATGTCGGGGCAACAGAAAAAGCCAGTAGTGAAAGCTGCCAATAAAATGAAAAAAACGTGAATCGATAAATTTAGCCAGTCGTGAACGTAAAAAACAGAAAAAAACGTGGTCATCAAGTAGGTAGGTCGTTATCAAGATAGGACTCACGCTCAAAATAGCAATCAACCAATAATGGCGAAAGATCCCCGCATTGGTAGTAAGAAACCAATACCATTATTGATTGATTCAAAGAAGAAAAAGCATTGCATGCCAACAAGCAAAAAGCAAGCAAGGTTGAAAAAGCAATATTATCACCTGAAGAAGAGTTGGCATTATTGGAAAATGATGAGCGTCTAGCTGTATTATTAACTCATCTTGAGGAGGGTAAACAGCTAGCCAAAGATGAAATGAATTATGTTGATAGTAAGTTGGATCGAATGGAAACGTTATTGAAAATAGTTGGTATTGAGCTTGATGACGAAGAAGATGATACTAAGCCAGATGATATTATGCGTCTTTTGAAAGCGAAGTAAGCATTGTTTTGGTATAATGATTTAATCGTAAAAATAAGCATTATTATCTAATAAAATATTAATATATGTTCCTGTTTTATCATAAATAACTTATAAGTAATTATTTTTTGATTATCAGTATTCCTCATTTTAATGGGTAGTTTAATTTGATCATTATATTTTTTACATCATATTTAGATGATCTTTTATCGGTTAAAATAACATTGAGAAATATAGTAATGTGAGTTTGGCTATAAGATAGGGGATAGCCATTATTAAAGGATAAAAATATGTCAGAGCAGAGTATCATTTGGGATCTTCCCCTTATTCAAAAATATAACTATGCTGGACCCAGGTATACTTCTTATCCTACCGTATTAGAATTCAACCACAATTATAGTGAGAGTGATTTTACTATTGCCGCTAGTCGCTATCCTGACAGGCCTCTTTCTCTTTATGTACATATTCCGTTTTGTCATAAGCTGTGTTATTTCTGTGGCTGTAATAAACTGGTGACTCGTCACAAGCATAAAGTGAATAACTATCTGCTTGTTTTAGAACAAGAGATCGTAAAACAAGCGAAATTATTTACCAATCGAACCGTGACTCAAATGCATTGGGGCGGAGGGACACCAACCTATCTGGATAAATCGCAGATAAGTCAACTATTGGCAATATTAAAATCACATTTTTATTTTGCGGCTGATGCTGAAATATCGATTGAAATTGATCCACGAGAAATAGAACTGGATGTTATCGATCACTTGCGATGTGAGGGATTTAATCGCCTTAGTATGGGCGTGCAGGATTTTAATAAACAGGTACAATATTTAGTTAACCGTCAGCAAGATGAAGGTTTTATTTTCTCTTTAATTCAGCGTGCCCGTGACATGGGGTTTAGTTCTACCAGTATCGATTTGATTTATGGTTTACCTAAGCAGATAACAGAAACGTTTACTTTTACTTTAGAGCGAGTATTATCACTTTCGCCCGATCGTTTAAGTGTTTTTAATTATGCTCATTTACCTAATTTATTTGCTGCACAACGCAAAATTAAACCGCATGATTTACCGACGGCAGAACAGAAACTGGCGATTTTACAGCAAACGATTTTTACTTTGACCCAAAATGGTTATCAATTCATTGGCATGGATCATTTTGCTAAACCTAATGATGAACTGGCTATTGCGCAACGTAATGGTGTTTTGCATCGAAATTTTCAGGGCTATACCACCCAGCAGAACTGTGATCTACTTGGCCTTGGAGTGTCAGCCATTAGTATGTTAGGCGATAATTATGCGCAAAATCAAAAGGACCTAAATGCCTACTACCAAGCTATTGAAAGTCATCAGCACGCATTATGGAAAGGTTTGTCTTTGACACTAGATGATTGTATTCGGCGGGATGTTATCAAAACATTAATCTGCAATTTTCAGCTTGATTACGGCGCTATTGAAGATCGTTATCAAATTGACTTCAAAAATTATTTTTTTGCAGATTTGCAACTGCTACAGCCGATGATTATAGATGGCTTGGTGAATGTTGGTGAAAGACAGCTACAAATTACTCCTAAAGGTCGATTATTGATCCGGAATATTTGTATGTGTTTTGATATTTATTTGTGTAACCAAATGCGGCAACGCCAATTTTCACGTGTGATTTAGTTGGCTAAAGAAAATAATATTTTAAGTTTTTTACTACTATATCCCAGATTCTTTCAATTTACGGCTAATGGTATTCCTGCCCCAGCCGAGTCGGCGAGCTGCCTCCTGTTTATGACCTTTTGTATATGTTAAAGCACATGTAAGCATAGTACGTTCAATTTGTGGTAAGACTTCCTGTAGTAAATTCTGTTTATTGTTTTCGAGCGCCTTTTTTGTCCAATAGGTAAGTAAGTCAAGCCATTGTTCATGATTTGCCGTCAATTTTACTTTAGGGGAATAGAGGAATTATTGATTTTGTTGCAAATCACTTGGCAGATCTTGCGGTAATATAACTTGACTGGAGGACATTACTGTAAGCTAACGACAGACATTTTCTAACTGGCGTACATTACCAGACCAGGATAAAGACATTAAGATAGTTTCTGTTTGTTGCGCCAAAATTTTGCGTTCTACACCAAGTTCTAGCGCTGTTTGATGGAGGAAATAACGTGCTAGAAGCGGAATATCTTCAGTCCGTTCACGTAATGGTGGCAGAGGAATGCGGATCATATTAAGTCGGTGAAAGAGATCTTCTCTAAATTTTCCTTCTTGCACTAATTGCTCAAGGCATTGATGGGTAGCGGCGATGATACGGACATCAACTTTGATCGGTGTATAACCACCAATCCGATAAAACTGGCCTTCAGCCAATACACGTAAAAGACGTGTTTGAATATCAAGTGGCATATCACCAATTTCATCTAGAAAAAGTGATCCTCCATGCGCTTGTTCAAAGCGCCCTTGCCTGACTTGACTAGCGCCGGTAAAAGCCCCTTTTTCATGACCAAATAGCTCAGATTCAATCAGATCTTTAGGAATAGCAGCCATATTTAGAGCAATAAAAGGCCCAGCTGATTTAGGGCTATGACGATGAAGAGCATCAGTCACTAACTCTTTACCGGTTTCTGACTCACCATTGATGAGTACACTAATAGCGGAGCGAGATAAACGACCGATAATTCGGTAAACTTCTTGCATGGTTGGTGCTTCACCAATAATCTTAGTGACAGGAGCCGTCGTTGAAAAATTTGCTTCGCTATTAGGTTGTTTATTGCGATAATAATTAAGCGCAAGTTCAACTAATGATATTGTTTCGTCAATATCAAAGGATTTTGGTAAATAATCAAAAGCACCTTGTTGATAAGCATTAACTGCGGTGTTTAGATCCGAATGGGCAGTCATAATAATAGGTAATTTAGGATGGCTCTGTTTAAGTCGTGTAAGCAACGATAGCCCATCGTTATCTGGCATATGAATATCTGAGATTAAAACATCTGGACAGGTCTTTTCCAATGCCAGCAGTACACTTTGGATATCTTTAAAGCTGGTGCATTCCATACTGGCATTATTTAATACTTGTTCTGGCACCCAGCAGGTAGCACTATCATTATCAACAATCCACAACTTACCTTTTTGCATATGAGTTTACCTAGTTTGTTATAGAAAGATAAATCGAAAATTGAGTATGACCTGGCCAACTGGAAAATTCGATTCTACCAGCATGCTGGTCAATAATATTTTGGGCAATTGATAGTCCTAAATCATTATCACCTTTGCGATGACTTACCATTGGATAGAATAGCGTATCTTGTATCTGCGACGGAATGCCTGGACCATTATCTTCAATATCGATACGTGCAGCAAGTCGATAAATTTTTCCATGTGATGTCACTTGAAATGCGGTGTGAGTACATATAGTTAGCGTTCCGTCATTTTCTTCCATTGCTTGTATCACGTTTTGGATTAAATTGAGTAACACTTGTTCAATTTGATCCGGATAGTGTGGAAATTCAGTAAATTAGGATCATAGTTTTTTATTAATTTAATGTTTTCCGGTAGCTTCATTAATATTAAATAGTAAGTACATTCAATAACCTGGTGAATATTTTGTGTTGTTTTTGCGCTGGGATGTTGCGGGCCGAGTAGACGATCAACTAGATTGTGTAGGCGATCTGCTTGCTTAATAATAACTTGGGTATATTCTAACTGCTCAGAATTAGAGATGGTTTTGGCTAACAGCTGAGCTGCTCCACATAAACCACCTGACGGATTTTTTATCTCATGGGCTAAAGTTCGGATTAATTCACACGATGTGATTTGTAATGATTGTTCTTGATCTAAACGGCGCTGGTTATTGGCCGGCGAAAATTCTAGCAGAATGAAATGTTGTGAAATGGGCTGAGCATTGATAGTCACTGTATAGGAGTGATTATTGATAACCAGAATAGTGTCGTTATCGGTAAGGCTAAGATCTTTTTTTATTTTTTTGCATTAATTCTATATCAAGATAGCAATAATCAAAAAGCATTGGTAACGGTGGGTCAAGCAATTTTGTTGGGCTAGATAAAAAAATTGGCGGCTAGAGTGATTGGCATAGTAAACGATGAGTTCATTATCAAGTAATAAAATACTATGTAATAAACAATCTAAAATATGATTGGCAACTGGTAAATTATCAATTTTCACTTGATCTTACTCGTGCACCTTTTTAGTGCATATTAACATATTTGAGTATAAACCAATCAATTTTGTTCAATTATTATGCAGAAAAAACCCATTAAAAGATGAGGTAAGTATTACACAACAAAAAATACTCAGCGGAGAATGCCTTATTATACGCTGTAGTGCATTTTAAACTCTAACGGATGAGGTGCCATCCGAATACGTTGAGCATCATCTTTTAATAAGTTGATATAAGCTTCGATCGTTTCATCAGTAAATACTTCATCACGTTTTAAAAATTCACGATCGACATCCAAGGCATGTAATACTTCTTCAAGTGAACTAGCAACGGTTGGGATCTCTTGTGCTTCTTCCGCTGGCAAATCATATAAATTTTTATCCATTACTTCACAGGGTGAATTTTATTAATAATTCCATCCAGACCTGTCATTAATTGTGCTGCAAAGGCTAAGTATGGATTGGCTGCCGGGTCTGGAAAACGTACTTCAATATGTGATGCTCTAGGATTGACAACCATTGGAATGCGAATAGAAGCTGAACGACTAAGTGTAGAATAGGCCAACATGACTGGTGCTTCAAAACCAAGCACCAGACGCTTATAGGAGTTGGTTGTCGGATTGGTAAATGCATTTAAAGCACACGCATGTTTAATAATCTCACCAATATAATAAAGTGCTATTTCAGACAAGCCACTATACTTATTACCGGCAAACAAATTGGTACCATTTTTTTCCAGCGACATATGGCAGTGCATGCCAGAGCCGTTATCACCAACTAGAAGTTTGGGCATAAATGTTGTCGTTTTGCCAAAAGAATGGGTGATATTATAAACCACATATTTGTATGTTTGCGTTTCATCGGCTTTTTTTGTCATGGCATTGAAACGGGTAGTGATCTCGTTTCGGCCTGTGGTGGCGACTTCATGGTGGTGAGCTTCGACAATTAATTCCATTTTTTCCATGGTGGAACACATGGCGGAACGCATATTTTGTGAAGAATCAATCGGTGGAACAGGAAAATAACCGCCTTTAACTCTTGGGCGATGACCCTTATTGCTATCTTCATAACGTGCACCAGAATTCCAGGCTGCTTCAATATGATAATAAGCACCAGCAATATTGTTGCTAAAGCAAATATCATCAAACACAAAGAATTCAGGTTCAGGTCCAAATAGTACAGTATCTGCGATACCACTACTACATAGGAAATTCTCGGCCTGTTTGGAGGTTGAACACGGATCGCGTTCATACCCCTCATCATATCATCATGGGTATGGTATGGGTGTTAGGTTCCAGGATATCACAGCGAATAATAAGGGTCAAATCGCTAAAAAAGGATCTAACACAGCCGTCTCTGGATCAGGCATAAGCATCATGTCGGATTCGTTAATTCCTTTCCAACCAGCAATAGAGGAGCCGTCAAACATTTTACCTTCTTGGAAGAAATATTCGTCGATTTGGTGAGCAGGGATAGTGATATGTTGTTCTTTGCCCCTGGTATTAGTAAAGCGTAGGTCAATATATTTAACATGGTGCTCTTTGAGCATGGCTAAAACATGCTCAACAGACATAAAGATTCTCCTGGTTGGATCCTATTTTAAACAATATTGGCAAAAAGTTATCAGGTTTTGTTAATTATATAAGCAGAAATCATGCCAAAATTTTTAAGTCTGAGAATAAATGCTTTTTGAATAATTTATTAGCTAAATAGTTATAAATTGAATCATATATTGCACCATTTTAATGCGATTTAAGTCGGGAGAATGTACAATTATAGTGCAAATCGGTAAAGTGGACACCAAGCTTTCTTCACGGTTTCCTATTTAGTGGTTTATTTTTTCAAGCAAAAATAGGATATCATTTATGAAATTAATTCAATTGTCGGTTTTATATATTTAAGTTCAATAAATTCATCCGGTTGATGAGCTTGTTTTATCGAGCCTGGGTCTAATATTAATGTTGGGCATAGCGTTTGAATAAACAGTGCTTCGGTGCAGTAATTAACGGTTGCAGCCTGCTTATTTAATAAATTTTCAATTACTTTTACCATCTTATGATTTATTGGGCATTCAAAGCCTGGAAGTGGGGGATGTAATAGCTCAATAGTTAAGCGATCAGGCCAACGATGTTTGATTGGTTTAAGTGCGGTATGCAACAATTCGTCCAAATTTTGTAATGATAACCCAGGTAGTGAGCGAATATCTATATGTAATTCACAACAGTCACAAATTCGATTTACTGCCTCACCACCATGAATATATCCAAGATTCATTGTTGGATAGGGAATATCAAAAGCCTTGTTGTGGTAATCGGTTTTTAGTCTATTTCTAAGCATTATTAACTGACTAATTGTTTCATGCATCAATTCAATCACATTGATACCTTGTTCTGAATCACTTGAATGACCTGATTGACTGGTAATACGAATTGTATTTGCAATATGCCCTTTGTGAGTACGAATTGTTTGCAATGAGGTTAGTTCACTAATTTAGTTCACTAATAATGACCAATTCAGGCTGAATTGCAGTATTGGTAGCAAAATAACGTGCCCCTGCCATGGTTGTTTCTTCATCAACGGTTGTCAGAATATAAATGGGATACTATAACTGATTAATATCGATGTTGCGTAAGACGTCAATAATAAAAGCGAAGAAGCCTTTTATATCAGCCGTGCACAAGCTATATAATCTGTTGCTATACTCTGTTAATTGAAAGGGATCTTTTGTCCAGTGTCCGTCATCAAAAGGAAGAGTATCTGTATGCCCACAGAGCAGTAATCCGCCTTCTCCTTGACAAAAGTAGCTAATAAATTGAATTTATGGCGAGTATCAGGCACTAGTTGAATGTTTATTTTACAGCTTAGCGTTGTTAACCATTCTACCAGTAGGTTAATTAATGTTTCACTTTGATCTCGATTTACATCGACAGAACTAATTGATGATGTGGCAATTAATTGACGATATAACTCAATAAATGTAGGTAATTTAGTTTTCACTATTGCCAGCCTTAATGACTAAGATTTATATTGAGGCATTTTTTATGAACAAATACCATGATTATTAGTTCAGTGTGCAAGATTTATTAACGAGTAGGCTAATAATACTAAAGTTTAGCTTTAGCCAATAACAACAATAGACAGTAATAAAAGAAATTAATAGTTTTTAGGATCGTCCAATTAATATATTTCGCTATAATGATGTTATTTAACTTTTATCGGCTGCTTGCTGTAACTTAATCATATTGTTGATAAAATATTTATTGCAATAATTAGATTTAAATTAAGAAATAACTATTAATTTGATCATAAAAATTCAGTGAAGTTTTTATCGGTGATGTGTACAATCGATAGTTAGTGAGTCTGGGTTTCAATAAAAGTAAAGTTGAGGCAGTGGTTCATGGTCATAAGTTAATTGCGCAATTCTAGTCGCTTAGTACAAATAGTGATTAGCTGATAACTAACTCACCGTAAAAAAGTTTAATTTCTTTTTTATCTGAATTATAAAAATAAATTTTATTGCCGAATTTTTTCGTTGATAGGAAAACTGGATCCATTATGATAAATAAATAGGTTGATTCTATCAAATTTCTATTAGGGAAGGAGTAGGCATGAATATTCGTGATTTGGAGTACCTTGTTGCATTAGCTGAGCATAAGCATTTTCGGCGTGCTGCAGATGCCTGCCATGTTAGTCAACCGACCTTAAGTGGCCAAATTCGTAAATTGGAAGACGATTTAGGTGTTATGTTATTAGAACGAACGAGCCGAAAGGTTCTGTTTACTCAGCAGGGATTATTATTGGTTGAACAGGCCAGAACGATATTACGAGAAGTTAAGATATTACAGGAAATGGCTTCGTTACAAGGTGAAAGTATGTCAGGTCCGTTACATATAGGATTAATTCCTACTATTGGCCCTTATCTTTTGCCTCACATCATTCCAGAATTACATCGTTTATTTCCTAAACTGGAAATGTATTTACATGAAGCGCAAACACACCATCTCTTGGCGCAATTAAATAATGGCAAACTTGATTGCGCAATATTAGCTCAAGTTAAAGAGACAGAAGCTTTTATTGAAATTCTTCTTTATGAGGAACCAATGCGATTAGCAATTTATGAAGGGCATCCATGGCTAAATCGTAAGGAAATTGAAATGCGTGAGCTTGTTGGGCAAAAATTGCTTATGCTGGAGGATGGTCACTGTTTACGTGATCATGCAATGGGATATTGTTTCCAAGTTGGGGCAAAAGATGACACACACTTTCGTGCTACCAGTTTGGAGACATTACGTAATATGGTAGCCGCAGGTAACGGTATAACACTTTTGCCAGATTTATCTGTACCGAAAGAGATAAAACGTGAGGGCGTCTATTATCTTGATTGTATTAACCCCGTTCCTTCACGTTCAGTGGTTTTAGTTTATCGTCCTGGTTCACCGCTTAGAAGTTGTCATGAACAGTTTGCAGAGACAATTCGTAAACAAATGCATCGATATTATAGTAACAATTAATTGCTTACTTACTACTAATATTGGATTTTATTTGGTTAAAATAGCCGGTTTAACCCATTAAGTGCGGCAACCCGAAATGCTTCTGCCATAGTTGGATAATTGAAGGTAGTATTAACGAAATATTTAATAGTATTACCTTCACCTTTTTGCTCCATAATTGCTTGACCAATATGAATAATTTCTGCTGCCCGTTCACCGAAGCAGTGAATACCTAGGATTTTTAATGTTTCGCGATGAAATAGGATCTTTAAACTTCCAACATTAATCCCTGCTATCTGAGCTCTGGCTAAGTGTTTAAATTGAGCGCGCCCGACCTCATATGGAATTTTCATGGCAGTCAATTGTTGTTCTGTTTTACCAACAGAACTAATTTCTGGAATGGTGTAAATACCCGTTGGAATATCCTCAATTAAATGTGTATCGCTATGGCCTGTTGTTATCGCACGGGCAGCGAGACGACCTTGATCATAAGCCGCTGAAGCTAAACTTGGGTAGCCAATAACATCGCCGACAGCGTAGATATTTTCATTGTGGGTACGATAGGTTGCATCAACTTTAATCAGGCCCCTATTATCAACAGGAATAGGGATGTTTTCTAAATTTAGATTATCAGTATTCCCTGTACGACCATTGGCATATAATAGACAATCGGCTTTAATCTTCTTACCTGATTTTAGATGAATAATTACACCATCATCTGTTCCTTCAATTTTTTCATATTCTTCATTATGCCGAATAACAATACCACTATTCCAAAAATGGTATGATAAAGCGTCTGACATTTCTTGGTCTAGAAAGGAGAGAAGGTGATCACGGGTATCAATAAGATCAACTTTTACATCTAACCCTCTAAAAATTGATGCATATTCACAACCAATTACCCCGGCACCATAAACAATTATGTGTTGTGGTTCATGTTTGAGCGTCAAAATTGAATCACTATTGTAAATGCGTGAATGCTGAAAATCGACATCGGGTGGACAATAAGGGCGAGAACCGGTAGCGATAATGATTTTTTTGGCAGATAATGTTTCGTTGGTGCCATCATTATAAACGACTTTTAATGCATGTTCGTCAATAAACGAGGCTTCACCAGCAAACATGGTACAGCCATTTCGTTCGTAAAATCCTTGTCGCATATTTGCTTGTTGATTGATTACGGTCTCAGCTTGCTTAAGGATCTTAGAGAAAGAGGTTCGCAAAAGCTTGGATTTATCACTGTATAATGGATTTTGATTAAATTCAATGATTCGACTAACCGCGTGCCGAAGAGCTTTTGACGGAATAGTTCCCCAGTGGGTACAACCACCACCAATTTTATTGTAACGTTCAATGACTGCGACTTTTTTCCCTTGTTTTACCAACCCCATCACGGCACCTTCTCCGCCAGGGCCGGAACCAATAACGATAGTATCAAATTGAATCTGTGGCATTCGGTATAACCTATTATTATGTAAATACGAATAAATAACGCTATCTTAACATTATCTTATTTAATCACGTTTAAACATAAGATTTATGCTTTACATTTTAATAAATAAATAGAAATTCTTTATATACTAGTTAAATTTAAGGACACTGCAAATCTGTAAAATTTGGTATAGTGACCTAGCTGCATTATTATCGATGAGGTATATTAATTACGGTGAGTAATATTACAGGAGTCAGAGCAAAACAAAAAGAAAGAACACGTCGTTCTCTGATAGAAGCGGCTTTTAGTCAACTGAGTACTGAGCGAAGCTTTACTAGTCTTAGCCTACGTGAAGTTGCTCGAGAAGCAGGTATTGCACCGACTTCTTTTTATCGACATTTTCGTGATGTTGATGAATTAGGATTGACGATGGTTGATGAAAGCGGTCTTATGCTCCGTCAGCTAATGCGTCAAGCACGACAGCGTATTGCAAAAGGTGGCAGTGTCATTCGAACGTCTGTTGCTACTTTTATGGAATTTATTGGTAATAATCCTAATGCTTTTCGATTATTACTGCGTGAACGTTCAGGTACATCTGCTGAATTTCGTGCAGCGGTAGCCAGAGAAATTCAGCATTTTATTGCTGAATTAGCGGATTATTTGCAACAAGAAAGTAATATGCCCAGGTATTTTACTGAAATACAAGCAGAAGCCATGGTGACTATTGTATTTAGTGCGGGAGCGGAAGCATTAGATATCGATCAGGAAAAAAAGCAGCGTTTGGAAGAACGGTTAGTTTTGCAACTTAGAATGATCGCAAGGGGAGCTTATTATTGGTATCGTCGCGAACAGGAAAAACATAATAACAAATTATAAATAATTTTTTGCCGTAAGCCTAAAATTGCTAGTATTTATTTTTATATCATTTAAATTTATTTATTTTTGAGTAAAACACCACATTCAATATGATGGGTATAAGGGAATTGATCAATTTCATGGGTTTTATTGAGTATGTTAAGATTTTCACAAAGTGTATCAGGATCACAAGATATATAAAGAATACGCGGATATTTTTGTACCAATTCAAGCATTTTTTCATCTAAATCAACAGCGAGGTGGATCAATTAAAATAGTTTCACATTGATAACTAGTTAAATCGACCCCTGCCAGGCGCTTAAACTGACGTTTACCTTGTATTGCTTGAGCAAAATCCTCAGCAGACATTCGGATAATTTTTATATTATAAATTTTATTAGCTTCAATATCATATTGAGCTGCAGCTACGGAGGGTTTTACGATTTTAGTTGCTAGTACTAGATTAAAATTTTGCGCTAGTGCGATAGAAAAATTACTATTTCCACAATATAGCTCAAGTAAATCTCCTTTTGAATTTTTAGTAATATCAAGCGTCCACTCTAACATTTTAATATTTATTGCTGCATTAGGTTAGGTAAAACTATTTTCAATTTGGCGATAGATAATTGGCTTACCTACAATATAAGTAATATTTTATCAATATAATCCCGTTCTAATATAATTTTTGTTTTTGCCGCACGGCCAATGAGTTTGTATATCAAAACCTTGTTTAATTAGAGTACTACGTAATTGTGTAGCTTGCTCAATTCATTCTTCATCTAATTTTTTATGGTAAGTTAATGAAATAATAATTTTATTACTTAAGGTTGATAAATAATCTATTTGGAAAAGTTTATGACGTAAAACCGGTTCAGTTTTAATTAATGGAATTACAGTGACCATAGCTCGATTAATTAATTTACAAGCAATAGGTATATTGATCAATTTTTATTCGTTGTTTAGTCTTTTGATCAAACATAATATGAAATAAATCCTGTTTTTCATGCCAGATACGAAATTCAGTGCGCATTCTATAGTGAGAAACATCAGAGCGAAAAATTTCCGGCTTAGATGCCTGAAAAAGCAGCATAATATTATTTAAATATTCAATTTTTCAGCTAACTATGAGTTGTATTGGGTTATTGACAAATTATTTAGCATGTATTCAGATTCATATTGATAAAAAATTTTCTAGTGCGAGATTGTAGGAAACAGAAAAAGATATTTAGCTTTAAGACAAGATTTATGGATCGTCAGGCCAATGATTTTATCCTAAGATGTGATTTTTCGGATATTGATAGTAAGCATGGTGAAGTTTAAGGCCGTTGATATTTGCTGGTAATGCAAAAATAAAAATAAGTTATAATATGGTCTTAAAATAAGCTGACAATTATTACAACTGCATATGGATTTATTCAATCTATTATTACTGTATAATTACTGCTTACTATTTTTACTAACAATTTTCTTATCAGCTATATTGTTCAGTATTGTGATGAAATGAATGAAAAATGAAATAAAAAAAGTAACCTCTGCTCAGTTGAAAACGGTTCGCCCAACTATTCTCATTTTCGATTCTGGCGTCGGTGGGTTGTCTATTTACCATGAAATTAGACAGTTATTGCCAGATCTACACTATATTTATGCTTTTGATAATGATGCTTTTCCTTATGGGGAGAAGAGTGTAGCGTTTATTATTGAGCGTACTATTCGCTTTATTGATCAAATGCAACAAAAACACGCTTTGGCAATTGCAGTTATTGCTTGTAATACGGCAAGTACTGTTAGTTTACCGGCTTTAAGGGCGCATTTTCCATTTCCAATCATTGGGGTTGTTCCGGCAATAAAACCAGCAACAAAATTAACTCGTAATGGTATTATTGGATTATTAGCCACGAAGGTAACAGTTAATGGAAACTATACTAAAGAGCTGATTGACCGATTTGCCACTGATTGTAAAGTTGAGATGATCGCCTCTTTAGAATTAGTTCAGTTAGCAGAAAAAAAACTTCATGGTCAAATAATATCAAAAGAAGCACTAGAGCCTATTGTGAAGCCATGGTTAAGAATGAAAGAGCCTCCTGATACTATTGTGTTGGGTTGTACACATTTCCCATTATTAGCAGAAGAACTAAAAGAAGTGTTATATGAAGGAACCAGACTAATTGATTCTGGCGCTGCAATTGCAAGACGAACAGTTTGGTTGATAGATAATCATCAAAATTTAATTTTATCAAAAAGTAAAAATATTGCTTATTGCACTAAAATGGATGCTGAAGCTGAAAAACTTATACTGGTACTAGTAAATAAGGGTTTCAATCAGTTAGAAAAAATATCTATTTAAGCAGATTCGTTGAAATATAAATCAATTAGACGAATTTTTTAAATAACGGTTGCCAGCAGCGTAAAACCCCCTATAATGCGCTCCCACTGAGTCAGTGTAGAACGAATCAGCAGTAGTGGATTTTAGCAACTTAGTACAACGGAAAAGTAGAAATAACTACTTGACTTT
>DAYVGO010000014.1:0-4272 GCA_045399315.1 Arsenophonus sp. | reverse complement strand
CCGAACTCAGAAGTGAAATGCCGTAGCGCCGATGGTAGTGTGGGGTCTCCCCATGTGAGAGTAGGGAGCTGCCAGACTTTGAATAAGTTAAGAAAGCCACCCAAAGGGTGGCTTTTTGCTGTTTTATTGTTTGATTTCGTAACTCTTATCTATCCTCTATATATCTATACTAATAGACTATATAATTACTTTATATAAACCGAGTTTTGATATATGCATTCTGATAATCATAGTGAATTAAAAAACTATAATACCTTTAGTCTTGATGCCAAGGTGAAGGCAATATATTCAGCGTCATCAATAGAAGAATTGCTTACGTTATGGAAAGATGCACAAGTCAAAGGGTGGCCTGTTTTATTATTAGGCGGAGGGAGTAATGTTCTCTTTATTAATGACTTTGACGGCGTAGTTATTTTAAATCGAATTACGGCGTTAGAGATAACTGAATCATTTCAGGAATGGTTTATTCATGTTGGAGCAGGGAACAATTGGCATCAATTGGTTAAACAACTTATAAAAAATGGTATTTATGGATTAGAAAACATGGCGTTAATTCCAGGCTCTGTAGGTGCTGCGCCTATACAAAATATCAGTGCTTATGGCATGGAGTTTAAATATGTATGCCACTATGTCGATATTGTTGATTTAACTAATGGTAAACAATATCGTTTAAATACTGCTGAGTGTCAATTCGGTTATCGAGATAGTGTTTTTAAGCATAAATATCGTGAAAATTTTGCTGTTGTTTCAGTAGGCTTAAAACTTAACAAATTATGGAAACCGATATTGACATATGCTGGTTTGACTTCTTTGGCAGCACAAACAGTAACAGCAGAAAATATCTTTAATGCCGTTTGTAAAATACGGCAAAGTAAGTTACCTGATCCGTTGCTGGTAGGGAATGCCGGTAGTTTTTTTAAGAATCCAGTTATTTCTAGTATAGCCGCAAATGACATAAAAAACCGTTATCCTCAATGTCCAGAATATCCTCAATCCGATGGCGCAGTAAAACTTGCTGCTGGATGGCTAATAGATCAATGTAATTTAAAAGGTTATCAATGTGGTGGCGCAGCAGTACATATGGATCAAGCGTTGGTTTTAATTAATAAAAATAATGCGACTGGAAAAGACATTGTAGATTTAGCTAGTTATATTCGCAAAAAAGTTTTAGAAAAATTTGGGATTACATTAGAACCAGAAGTACGTTTTATTGGTAAATATGGTGAAGTAAATGCTATGGATGCTATTTCATGAAAGATATAAATATTCCTTTAACACTTATCAGAATACTTTCTGATGGTAATATTCATTCAGGCGAGCAGTTAGGTGAATTACTTGGTATGACGCGAGCTGGTATTAATAAACATATCCATACACTGCGTAAATGGGGTATTGAAGTTAATGCTATTACTAGTAAGGGTTATCAACTTACTAGAAAAATGGATTTACTAGACTACGAACGCATTTATGGTTTAGTGAGACGGGGAAATATAGTTGTAAAGCCGGTTATTAATTCTACTAATCAATATTTGCTTGAACATATTGATCAGTTAAGTTCTGGAGATGCTTGTGTTGCTGAATATCAAACAGCCGGTAGAGGGCGACGTGGTCGTTATTGGGCCTCTCCGTTCGGATGTAATCTTTATTTATCATTATACTGGCATTTAGATCAAGGGCCGGCTGCCGTGATGGGATTAAGTTTGGTTGCTGGAATTGTGATAGCTGAAACTCTTAATAAATTAAGCGGTAGTAATATAAAAGTTAAATGGCCTAATGATCTTTATCTTAATGAAAAAAAGCTTGCAGGTATCTTAATTGAAATGATAGGTAAAACTGGAGATGCGGCACATATTGTCATTGGTATTGGGCTTAACATTGCAATGAGTCGCAATTATGAAACAAATATTAATCAAGGATGGATTAATCTTGAGCAGGCTGGTATTCAAATAGAAAGAAATGTGATTGCTGGACAGATTATTTTGGTATTACGTCATGAATTAGTGCAATTTGAGAAATATGGTCTTGTGCCTTTTATTAAACGTTGGTTGGCGTTGGATAATTTTTTACATAAAAAAGTAAGATTGTATATTGGTGATCATCATGAGAGTGGTATTGTGAAAGGAATTAATGAACACGGCGCAATTTTGTTAGAGCAAAATGGTGACATTGTCTCCTATATCGGTGGTGAAATTTCATTACAGCCAGATAATTAGAACAATTGAGTCGAAGCCAATCTCGGCCCAATGCCTGATTATTTTCTTAATCTAACATTAGTAATTGAATGATTAGAGCCTTTAGTCATGATCAAACTTGCTCTTTCTCTGGTTGGTATTATATTCTCTTCCAAGTTTATCTTATTGATTTCTTCCCATAATGACTTAGCCGTTTTGATGGCTTCTTCTTGCTCTAATTTAGAGTAATGGTAAAAATAGGTATGAGGATCGGAGAAAGCGTCATGACAGAATTTTAGAAATCGGCTGATATACCATTTTTTCAATAAATTTTCGGGGGCGTCGACATAAATTGAAAAATCAACAAAATCAGATACGAAAACATGATGTGGATCATCCATACCACTTTGTAAAACGTTTAAACCTTCCAAAATAAGAATATCTGGTTGTTCAATCACTTGTTTTTTACCAGGAACAATATCATAAGTAAAATGGGAATATACCGGAGCGGTAACTCGCTTAACCCCTGATTTTATGTCAGATACAAATTTTACTAAGCGATGTATATCATAGGATTGTGGGAATCCTTTTTTTTTCATGATGCCGCGCTCGTTTAAAATCTGATTGGGATATAAAAAACCATCTGTGGTAATAAGATCAACTTTACGATGTTCTGGCCAACGACTTAATAAAGTTTGTAATAGACGGGCTGTTGTACTTTTGCCAACCGCAACACTGCCTGCAATACCAATAACATAAGGGATCTTAGTGCCTTCAGTACCTAAGAACTGTTCTAAAACGGTTTGTCTACGTAAATTTGAACTGATATAGAAATTAAGTAGTCGTGAAATAGGCAGATAAATTTTATTTACTTCATCCATAGAAATTTCATCATTAATACTCTTAAGTTCCAACAGTTCTTTATCCGTTAGTAGCTCTAGTGGAACAGAATCACGTAATGTTGCCCAATGTTCACGATCAAATTCTAAATAAGGTGTTATTGAAAAGTTCTGTTGTTGTTTCATAAGTCAACATTTACCTGTGTACAGGTTGTCATAATCATTGGTAGCCAATAAAAAATAGATTGCATAATAACGATTGAATATCGTTAGGCGTAGCGTTTTTTCTGTATTAATTAAATGATTGTTCAAAATTTATCCGCTTTTTATTTTTAGCAATGCAATAATATTGTATGATTTATGATATATTTTTATTAATTGAAAAATTTGATATCTTTTTTCACTAGGTAGCTAGTAAATAAAAAATTTAGCACTGTTGAGTACTTAAGCATTTTTACTATAGGAAAAAGCAGCAAAAAAGGTTAAAGTGAATATTTTATAAGCAAAAAAACAAATATTTTAATTTTTTTGTTGCAACATGCTCGTTCTCTACCTAGAATGTGCAGCATCTGATGCCGGTATAGCTCAACAGGTAGAGCAACTGACTTGTAATCAGTGAGTCCCGAGTTCGATTCTTGGTACCGGCACCATTAAAATTTTGGATATAAGTAACAGGTGGGATACCCGAGAGGCTAAAGGGAGCAGACTGTAAATCTGTCGTCACAGACTTCGAAGGTTCGAATCCTTCTCCCACCACCATAAATTTTATTTTAAGTGTTCAGCTTAAAATGCTACCTCAATGCAAAATACTTAAGATAAAATTTGCAACTGATTAAAGTCGGGTAGCCGAATTCATCGCGGGCATCGTATAATGGCTATTACTTCAGCCTTCCAAGTTGATGATGCGGGTTCGATTCCCGCTGCCCGCTCCAAGATGTGCTGATATAGCTCAATTGGTAGAGCACACCCTTGGTAAGGGTGAGGTCGGCAGTTCGAACCTGCTTATCAGCACCACTCCTAGAATGTGTTCTCAATTGATCCATGATTTTCTTCTTGTGATAAAACAAGTGACGAATATATAATTTTCACTGCTTGGTTAATGTGGTGTAACCACCGATTTTGTGTCTTAGAAGGACAATCTAATGTCTAAAGAAAAATTTGAACGTTCAAAACCGCACGTTAACGTTGGTACAATTGGCCATGTTGACCATGGTAAAACAACTTTAACCGCAGCAATTACCACCGTATTAGCCAAGAAATAT
>DAYVGO010000087.1:0-8217 GCA_045399315.1 Arsenophonus sp. | reverse complement strand
CATAGAAAGACCTGGAAAAATAGAGGTAGAAAACGCATATTATTCTTCCCTTCATGATAGGGAGTTTGTTGTTTACATTTACAGAATAAAAACTCTCCAATAAACCCGGAGAGGTTCAAGCCTGATTAGGTTCCGCAGATCCCGAATTAACGACTCAGCCTGTATGCATTGTTATAATGATACTAAGCACTCCGATAAGATGTTGTCAGTATATAAGAGAGATAATGAGAACAATGGGATAACTTCTTAATCAAACAATTATTGCTAAGAGTCGTCACTAGGATCAAGCAAGACATACTTTTAAACTTCACCAATGAATATGGTATAAAAGAACTGAACAATATGAGTAGAAAACAACTGACAGGAACAGAAACTGGTTTGTGGGTTGTGAGTTATGGTGGCCGGATTTGGTTACCAAATGGTGATTTGCCGAAAGGTTCAGCCCAATTTTGGTCACTAACAGGAAAAGAGGCGATCCAATTGGTGAATGGCAGGCAGAAACAATTTGGTTAATTATAGCAAAATTGCCAACAGATATGTGTTTACCACGACTGGTTGCCAGTCAAGATCAGGAATTGTTCAAACTGGTAGGCCGCTGCATCCAACTGGCAGAGTTTTATCGTTCGCACCATTATTGCGGTTATTGTGGCAATAAAATGACAGCCAGTTTAACCGAATGGGCATGCTTATGTGGTCATTGTCATGAGTGTTATTATCCGCAAATTGCTCCCTGTATTATTGTTGCTATTCGGCGAGCTGATCATACCTTATTGGCACAACACCGGCGTCATAAAAAGAAGCCAATATTTACCGTATTAGCAGGATTTGTCGAAGTCGGTGAAGCTATTGAAGAAGCAGTAAAAAGAGAAGTAAAAGAAGAAAGTGATATTATTATTCGCAACGTTCGTTATGTTGCTTCCCAACCATGGCCATTTCCTCATTCATTAATGATGGGTTTTCTGGCTGATTATGCCAGTGGTGAAATTCGAGCTAATCCTGATGAGTTAATTAGTGCCGATTGGTATCATTATGATAAATTAACACTTATACCGCCTGTTGATACCATTGCTCACCATTTAATTGAAGATACCTTAGCTTTATGCCGGCAAGAAAATGATAACTTACAAGAATAATAATATTAATTATGTTATATCTAAGTGGTTGCTCATGTAGGCAACAATAAAAATGCCAATACATGACAAATACTTGGCAATTTCTAATTACCATTTCATGGAGCTAATAATGTCTGCGTTAAAAAATGATCGCTACATACGTGCGCTATTACGACAGCCTGTTGATACAACTCCAGTATGGATGATGCGTCAGGCTGGTCGTTATTTACCTGAATATAGAAAAATTCGTCAGCAAGCCGGTAATTTTCTCTCACTATGCAAAAATAGTGAGTTAGCCTGTGAAGTGGCATTACAACCTTTACATCGTTTTCCATTAGATGCTGTGATCCTTTTTTCAGATATTCTTACTATTCCTGACGCGATGGGGTTGGATCTTTATTTTTCAGCAGGGGAAGAGCCTAAGTTTCAGCGTCCGATTCGCTGTTTAGTTGATATAAAAAAACTGCCAATTCCTGATCCTGAAAAAGAATTGGTTTATGTAATGAATGCCGTACGTGCTATCCGCAAGGCATTACAGGGACAAGTTCCTTTAATCGGTTTTTCTGGTAGTCCATGGACATTGGCAACTTATATGATAGAAGGAGGCAGTAGTAAGGCTTTTACCCATATCAAGAAGATGATGTATACGCAGCCACAAGCATTACATTTACTATTGGATAAGTTAGCCCAAAGTGTCATTCTCTATCTAAATGCCCAGATCCGGGCAGGTGCTCAATCGGTGATGATTTTTGATACTTGGGGTGGTGTTTTAACAGGACGTGATTATCGCCAATTTTCTTTGCATTACATGCATCAAATTGTCGATGGTTTACTGCGTGAATATGGAGGTCATAAAGTCCCGATTACTTTATTTACTAAAGGTGGTGGGCAATGGCTTGAAGCAATGGCTGTGACAGGTTGTGATGCACTAGGTATTGACTGGATGACAGATATGCAAGATGCTCGCTCTCGTGTGGGTGATAAAGTGGCATTACAGGGAAACATGGATCCTTCGATATTATATGTACCAATAGAACGTATTGAGCTTGAAGTTGCAACGATTTTGCAACAATTTGGTCATGGTAATGGTCATGTTTTTAATTTAGGTCATGGTATTCATCCGGATATTCCTCCTGAACATGTTAAAAATTTTATTAATTCGGTACACAAATTATCAAAACAATATCATCAATAAGTAAGAGTTATTCAGAGAAATAAAATGCCAATAAATAATGATTGTTATATTTTTTTATATTATGTGTTATAAAACAAATAATAAAATATATTTATATAGAATTTTTAAGTAAAATAAATATGATTGATACCAAATTATTACGCCAGGAACAGGCAATAAAGGCTAAGCAAATTATTCTTGTGGATGATTTTGTGACACCTAACCTTATTGCAGGCGCTGATGTTGGATTTGAAGAAAAAGGTACTGTGACTCGCGCGGCAATGGTTGTTATGCATTGGCCTTCACTTGCTATTATTGAATATCATATTGCCCGTATACTGACTGAATTTCCTTATATTCCAGGGTTACTCTCTTTTCGAGAGTATCCAGCACTAGTTGCTGTTTGGGAAAAACTGCAACATAAGCCCGATCTTATTATGGTTGATGGTCAAGGGATCGCCCATCCGCGTCGTTTTGGAGTTGCCAGCCATTTGGGTCTTTTATTGGATATTCCAACGATTGGTATAGCAAAAAATCGTCTATGTGGTCATCATGAAGTTTTAGATGAAATGGTGGAGAGCTGCCACCCACTGAATGATAATAATGAACAAATTGGTTGGGTGCTGCGTAGTAAAAAAAGATGTAAACCACTTTATATCTCCCCTGGTCATAAGATCAGTTTAGACTCGTCACTATTATGGGTTAAGCGTTGCATCAAGGGCTATCGTTTACCTGAGCCTACTCGTTGGGCTGATGGAATCGCATCTAATAGAACGTTTTTTAAACGAATGAAACAGAATTTAGCATAATTAAAGTTAAAATATGTGGAACCAGTTGATTTTCAGGTAAACTGCGAGATAAAACGTAAGTGAGTAAAATTTGATGTTGAGAAACCCCATTCATTTGAGGTTGGCAAAACTAAATAGCTGGCAGCATATTATTTTCATGGTTTGCTTATGTGAGCGTATGTATCCTAATTATCAATTATTTTGTAAACAAACGAGTTTTTTAAATCCAATACGGTATTGTATTATTTTAGATTTAATATGGGAATCTATTGTTATTAAAGATAGTAAAATTGATTTTGATAACCAGTTGGAAAAATTTGAATCAATTATTCCCGTTGCGAATTATTTTAATATATATGGGGTCTATCCCGCGATTGATGCATGTATTGCTTTAAGTGAAATAATTCATTCTTACTTAAGTGGGAAAACATTAGAAGGTGCTATTGAAGTAAGTAAAATTTCGATTCGAACTATCGCAATGTTTGAGATGACTTGGACTGGTAAACAGATGTTTGATGAAGAACTGAAAGAATTGCTTACCATTGAAGAAGAATGGGATATTTACCGTTTACTTGCCGCTTGTCAAGAGCGGGATGTAGCGCTGATTAAAGGATTAAAATCCGACCTCCGTGAAGTAGGGATCAGCAATATTGGCATTAAGGTTACCTAATTTCCGTTCATAGAGTTTAAGAACGTGATTTGGTACCAGAAATGCTGACTTTTAACGCTTCACATTCGCCTATACTATGTTCTACAGTAAAGGCGGAGAGGAATGCTTTCGGGACGTATATCAAGGATTAATAAGTTCTACATATCCAACGTACTCGATGCTATGAAAATGATAAACACACTGTGTAAGGATAAATTATGAATAAGACTGTAAATAAAACCATGAATAAGGGTCACGTAGTTGAATGTGTTGCGCAAAAGGTAAACTTGACTAAGACTCAAGCTAAAAGTGCGTTAGAAGCAGTCATCGAATGTATTACAGATGCACTAAAAAAAGGTGAGCAAGTACAATTCGTTGGTTTTGGTACTTTTAAGACTAATCATCGTGCCGCGCGTATTGGTCGTAATCCTAGAACAGGTGCAGAACTCAAAATTGAAGCTGCAAATGTACCAGTCTTTGTTGCTGGAAAATCACTGAAAGAAGTAGTAAAGTAATTCAGTTGCGTAAAAGAATATTCAGAGGGGGTATTCAACCCCTTTTATTGATTGGACGTAGCCTTATTGTACTTGTCATTATTTCGCTTGGCGCTTGTACCAGTCAACCTAAAATCCCTCAATTTAGCGCTAGTGGATTTATTTCCGATGATGGCATTGTTCGCTTATGGCGCTTAAATGACCAAAAAAGTAACCCTCAGGTAATAGTTGCGGCATATAGTCCCTACCAAAGAAAAAATACTACTATTACTTTTTTTGAATATCGCCAAGGTAAACTGTGGCAAATTTGGCATGAATCTTTTGGTTATAGAGATAAAGAACGACAACAGTTAAGATTTGATCAAAATGACCATATTATTTTTATGCAGCGCATAGTAAATGATAACAAAGTTTCTTTAACTGATGGTGATATTGTTCACTGGCGCTTTGAGTCAGACCGCTTAATTAAGCTGAGCACCACACTTATTGCTGGTAATGTGCGTCTCTACCAAGGACATTGGCATCAAGGGCAGATTATCACTTGTACCGGTGAAAAACGTAAGGTACGGTTTACAGCTCAAGCTGAAAATTGGCTCCAGCAAAGAGCAAAGACCAGTGCAGATGATTTGACTATTGCTTGGTTAGAAGCACCAGAAGGCAGCGAGTTATTGCTCGTTGCCAATGAGAATTTCTGTTTATGGGCACCAACCAAAGATAAACTTTAAGCTTTTATTTTAAACGAGCAAGCGCTCGATAACCGATATCATCCCGATAGAAACAACCCGCCCAAGATATTTTTTCAGCTTGCTCATAAGCTGTTTTTTGTGCCTCGAGGATGGTTTTGCCAAGTGCGGTAACACATAGTACACGGCCACCGGCGGTGATAACCTGATTTTTCTGCAATGCTGTTCCAGCGTGGAAAATTTTGCATGTTTCTGTTGGCTCATGATTGAGTCCTTGAATAATATCACCTTTTCGATAATTAGCAGGATAGCCAGCCGCGGCCATAACAACCCCTAAGGCAGGGCGTTCATCCCAACATGATGTTTTGCCTGCTAACTCGCCATTTGCACCGGCTAGACAAAGTTCGATCAGATCAGATTGTAAGCGCATCATAATGGGTTGTGTTTCTGGATCACCAAAGCGACAATTAAATTCAATAACTTTTGGGTTTCCCTGTTTATCTATCATTAATCCGGCATATAAAAATCCTTGGTATCGTCGACCTTCCAGCACCATACCTCGTATCGTAGGATAAATAATTTGATCCATGACTTGTTGATGAATAATGTCTGTGACAACCGGAGCCGGAGAATATGCTCCCATGCCACCAGTATTTAGTCCGCTATCATTATTACCAACACGCTTATGATCTTGGCTGGTTGCCATAGGAATGACATTTTCACCATCAACCATTACGATAAAACTGGCTTCTTCGCCGTCCAGAAACTCCTCAATAACAATACGATGACCTGCTTGACCAAATGCATTACCGGCTAGCATATCTTGAACCGTATTTTTTGCTTCTGTGAGGGTCATCGCGATAATAACCCCTTTACCTGCGGCTAGCCCATCCGCTTTAATAACAACAGGTGCGCCTATTTTTTCCAGATAAGCAAGCGCTGGTGCAATTTTGGTAAAATGCTGATAAGCGGCGGTTGGAATATGATGGCGAGTAAGAAAGTCTTTAGTAAAAGCTTTCGAGCCTTCTAATTGTGCTGCATTTTGGCTGGGACCAAAAATCGTTAAACCTGCATGTTGGAAAGCATCAACGATACCTAGAATTAAGGGGGTTTCTGGACCAACGATCGTTAGGCCAATATTATTATTTTTAGCAAAATCAAGTAATCCATGAATATCTGTTACTAAGATATTAATGTTTGTTAGATTTTTTTCTAACGCCGTACCGGCATTGCCAGGGGCAACATAAACTTTGTCAGCGAGCGGTGATTGTGCTGCTTTCCAAGCTAAAGCGTGTTCACGACCACCATTGCCAATAATTAAAATATTCATGTTTTTGCTCTCTAAATTAGTGGCGAAAATGGCGCATATTAGTAAAAATCATCGTGATATTATGTTCATTAGCTGCAGCGATGATTTCGTCGTCACGAATTGAGCCACCTGGTTGGATAACACAAGTTATGCCAGCCGTGGCAGCGGTATCAATACCATCTCGGAATGGAAAGAAAGCATCAGATGCCATGGCACATCCAACCAAATCTAAATTTTCGTCCCGTGCTTTTAATGCAGCAATTTTTGCTGAATAAATCCGGCTCATCTGTCCTGCGCCAATACCGATTGTCATATTATTTTTGGCATAAACAATAGCATTGGATTTTACAAATTTTGCTACTTGCCAGCAAAACAATGCATTTTCTATTTCTTCTTCGTTTGGTTGACGTTTAGAAACAACACACAGATCAGCTTTGGTCACTAAGCCTAAATCGCGATCTTGCACTAATAAACCGCCATTTACACGTTTGAAATCTAAACCCGCAACCGGTGAATGCCATTGGCCACATGCCAGCACACGCACATTCTGCTTGGTTGCAAGTATTGAAAGGGCAGCTTCATTGACAGCAGGTGCAATAATGACTTCAACAAATTCGCGTTCAATAATTGTTTTAGCCGTATTCGCATCCAGTTCACGATTAAATGCAATAATACCACCAAATGCAGAGGTTGGATCAGTTTTGAAAGCATGATCGTAAGCGGTACCGATATCAGTACTAATGGCTACGCCACAAGGATTAGCATGTTTAACAATAACACAAGCTGGTTTGGAGAAACTTTTTACACACTCCAAGGCTGCATCAGTATCAGCAATATTATTATAAGAAAGAGATTTGCCTTGTAACTGTCTCGCGGTCGCAACAGAGGCTTCTACGATATTTTTTTCTATATAGAAAGCGGCATCTTGATGACTATTCTCGCCGTAACGCATATTCTGCTGCTTAATAAAATTCAGATTCAAGGTACGAGGAAATTTACCTGAAGGTTGGTTTAACTCACTATAATAAGCGGGCACCAATTTACCAAAATAGTTAGCAATCATCCCATCATAAGCTGCAGTATGTTCAAAGGCCTTAATTGCCAAATCAAAGCACAGCATTTCAGTTAGAGAGTTTTGATGATTATCCATCTGTTCGATGATCTTGCAATAATCCTGACTATTAACAACTATTGCGACATCTTTATGGTTTTTGGCCGCGGCACGGATCATGGTTGGACCACCAATATCAATATTCTCAATAGCATCTTCCAGCGTACAATCCGGCTTGGCAACAGTTTGAGCAAACGGGTAAAGATTAACGACAACCATATCAATTCGAGCAATTTGATGCTGTGCCATTATGTCATCATCTTGTCCTCGTCGGCCAAGAATACCGCCATGTACTTTTGGGTGAAGTGTCTTTACGCGTCCGGCCATCATTTCTGGCCATTCTGTGTAATCAGAAACTTCTATAACAGATAATCCAGCTGCTAACAATAACTTAGCTGTACCACCGGTAGAGATAAGTTCAACCTTTCGTTGAGATAAAGCTTTGGCAAATTCAACAATACCTTGTTTGTCAGAAACACTCAGTAGAGCACGCTGAATAGGGCGGAGTTGTGGCATGAAGTAGATCCCTTGGAATGATGGAAGTGTGTAAAACTTTTATTAAATTTAATAGTCACTTGCTAATCACAAATGATCTTCAAAATAACCTCTTTAAATCAAACATTATTTTATCTAAATGCAATTGTAACGCAAACGTTTACGTATTTCGCTATAATTTTTATCATCTTATTTTTTTTGTGGATAACTCTGTTAATAATTCGGCATAATGTAATACTTTGCTGTTTAATTAACCAATTAAACAAAATTATTCAAAATAAGCTTGCCAGCAGCGTAAAACCCCCTATAATGCGCTCCCACTGAGTCAGTGTAGAACGAATCAGCAGTAGTGGATTTTAGCAACTTAGTACAACGGAAAAGTAGAAATAACTACTTGACTTT
>DAYVGO010000057.1:0-155584 GCA_045399315.1 Arsenophonus sp. | reverse complement strand
GGAATACAATAATCAACGGACTCATCAAGACAAAATATGTTGTGGGCGTACACCAATGGCAACTTTACTAGAAGGGAAATAAATTTGAAGAGAAAAAGGCTTAAGCCAAATTTAGCCTGACAGATAAGGTATAAATAACCGGTAACTGTTAGCTCTAGTCTGAGCTACTACATATTAGCTTGCTAGCCATTCTATTACCGGCAACTTTTTTAGCTATCTTAATTATGTCATTTATTATTTCTTACTGCTTCGATTCTAAGCTGGCTGATGATCCCATTTATCAACAACGTCTAACCATAGGATTAATAAAATTAAAAGGTCATTAGTCTAAAAAGATTAACGCTGGGGCGAAAAAATCAGTTTTATTTTTCCTATTGGGTGTTATAAGTTTGGTTATTTACGCCATTATTAATAGCCCTAGCCTTGGCCTAGTTGAAATACTGCTCATGAATACCACTAATGTCATTCTGATTATTATGTTAAGTGTAACAACCCTAATTACCATAAGTTGCCAAGTTAATACAGATGCTATCTTAAACTCTGATACCTTTAAGACGGATATGAATGCTTGTATCTGTATTTTAGGCGTAGCATGGTTAGGTGATACTTTCGTTCAAGCTAATATTGACTGGATAAAAGCCACTGCCGAAACTTATTCATAATCATTCATGGATGTTGGCGGTGATCTTTTTTATCTGTTCTGCACTACTATACTCTTAAGCTGCAACTGCTAACGCATTAATGCCTCTGGCATTAGCTTTACAAGTAAGCCCATTAACCGCTATTGCCTCCTTCTCTGCAGTTTCCGGTCTCTTCATTTTACCAACTTATCCCACATTAGTTGCCGCCGTTCAAATGGATGATACCGGCACTACCCGTATTGGTTGTTTTGTATTTAATCATCCATTTTTTATTCCCGGGACTGTTGGTGTCTTCCTATCAGTCTTTTTCGGTTTTTTATTTGGTAGCATAATTCTTTAACTTTAACACCATACAATTCAAGGGCTTTAAGCCCTTGAATTTTTATCGTATCAATTAATATTCTTTGAACAAAATTAGATACTAAAACTTTTCCAATCCATAAACAGTAGGTTATAGTTTAATCATCATCTTATTTTTAACTTATCACCTATTTTAAAATTCATTATGCATCGACGTCTTTATGTTTTAAGTTACTTACTATTACTATGTGGGACATTACTTTTATCAACCGCAGCATATGCTATTTTTGAAAACGCGGGAATGAATCGCTTGCTCTCTGCTGAGCAAGCTTTTATGTTTGATTTTGAACAAAAAGAAAACAAACTGATATTAAATTGGCAAATTCAACCCGGCTATTACCTCTATCAAAAACAGATCAAGTTTCACCCCAATCATGCAAAGCTCGGTAAGTATCAATTACCAAAAGGTAAATATCATGAAGATGAATTTTTTGGTAAAACAGTGGCTTATTTTAATAATTTAGCTATTAATATTCCTATTATAAGCGCAACAAAGCAAGCCAGCATCGAAGTGATATATCAAGGCTGTGCCGCTGAGAGCTACTGTTACCCGCCAGAAACAAAAATTATTCCACTTAACCCAGTCATTGGAACAGCTAAAAAACCGCCAGCAATTAACAAATCTGTTTCGTCAAATATTAGCTCGTTAGTGGAAAAAAATACTAAACAAAAAACAAAACAACCTTTTTCACCTTTATGGGCGCTACTATTCGGTATTGGTGTTGCTTTTACCCCTTGCGTTTTGCCTATGTACCCGTTAATTTCAGGCATTATATTAGGTAAGCAACGGCTAAAAAGCATCATAAAAATCTTTTGGTTAGCTTTTAGTTACATTCAAGGAATGGCTCTTACTTACACGCTGTTGGGGCTGATTGTTGCGGCGGCCGGATTATCATTTCAAGCAACCTTACAGCACCCCTATATTTTGATCATAATTTCCACACTATTTATTCTACTGGCACTTTCCATGTTTGGTTTATATAATCTACAATTACCATCTTTGCTGCAAACCAAATTGATTAACTGGAGCGACCATCAAAAAAGCGGATCTTATTTTGGGGTATTTATTATGGGAGCCCTGGCCGGACTTATCTGTTCTCCCTGCACCACAGTTCCACTCAGTGCCATTCTACTTTATATTGCCCAAAGTGGTGACATACTAATAGGCAGCCTAACACTTTATCTCTATGCGTTAGGTATGGGGCTACCACTAATTGGCATAATATTATTCGGCCACCGACTACTACCACGCAGTGGTCCCTGGATGCAATATGTTAAAGAAGTTTTTGGCTTTGTGATCTTAGCATTACCGATTTTCTTGCTTGAACGAATTTTTGGCGAGATCTGGAGCCTTAGATTAACCAGTTTATTAATCACATCATTTTGCATATGGCTGTTTATTTTATTACTTAAAAAACATAACAGCTGGGCACGTATTGGTCAGATCTTATTTTTACTATTGGCTATTATTGCAGCCCACCCTCTGCAACATGCGATTTGGCAAACATCTGTCCTATCACTATCACCAACCGACACAGACTTAAAATTTAAACAAGTAAAAAATTGGCAGGAAATCAAACAAGCAATGACCAATAATGCTAACAAGATAGTCATGCTTGATTTTCATGCTGATTGGTGTGTCATGTGTAAGGCATTTGAAAAATACACACTTAGTGATCCTAGGGTCAAAAACAAGCTGGATAACATGTTACTACTACAAGCCAATGTGACAGAAAATAATGCTGAACAAAAATCGCTACTACAATATCTCGATGTCTATGGATTACCTACTATTATTTTCTATGATGATAAAGGCGTAGAATTACCCAATTCACGGGTTTACGGTTTCATGAATAGCAAAATGTTCTATCAACATTTAGAACAACTTACAGAAGGGAAAGAAAAATAAATGTGCAACTTGAACAAGTAGTTAACCCTGTACTACAACTGTTAGAACAACAGGGCCTTAGCTGCAATACTGAAACTTTACTTAATAAACTTAAAGTTGACTTTAATCAATCACGTCAATTTTGGCCAAATGATGAAGCGTTACTATATGATTGTTTGCGTTACCACAGTAAACAGATTGAAAGCTGGCAACGACAGCTGCAACTAAATGACCAACTTTCTCCGGAAGAAAAACTATTAGCGCTATAACCAGTTAGCCCCAAAAGTTACCGATAATCGTTTTCCAGGCTACTTATTTATCGCTACATGCAGTATCTTTCCTGATCCAGAACACCCAATAAATCAGCTAGTTGAACAACAAAAACAACTATCATTTAATTTTAGCTTCAAGCTGTTAAGGCAACTAGACATCAACGATAGCGAACAAGTTGCTAAACAAATGGAGCTGATTTTAGAAGGTTGCCTAAGCAAATTACTGGTTAAACGAAATATCGAAGATGTATTTATCACCAAATTATTGGCAGAAGATATCGTTAGCCATTGCTAAATGTAGAAAAAATGACGTATTAAATTAGACAATCATTAAAAAGATTAATCATCGTTATTTCGGCACAAAAAAACAGCAAACAAACATGATTTAGCGTTTTTTACCGTAAATAGATTGACGTTCTGTGTCGAATAAGGTTTGATGTGCCCCGTTGCCCGGATAGCTCAGTCGGTAGAGCAGAGGATTGAAAATCCTCGTGTCGGTGGTTTGATTCCGTCTTCGGGCACCAAATGTATCCCTAAAGTCTACCGAACGGTGTCTCATCTTAAAATCAGTTGCGATTACACCATTTACTTAAAAAATGAATTTATGTGGTTACACATTTGTTTTTTTAACGTTTTAATTTGGTAGAATTAGCTTTTATTACAACCATTATGCTCATCGATTATTCTTCCATTACATAATTAATATTAAGAGAAAATCAATAGACTAAATACACACTGGAGATAATACTCCCTAGCCTATTGATGTAACTAGTATTATTATGGCAAAGCCAGAAATTATTTAAAAAAAGTAAACGCTAAAATTTTTTATAAAAACAAATCACAAATTTTATCTTTAGGATTAAAATCAAGCGGTGCTTTAAGCAATAGCTTTCTTAAGGAAGTCAAATTTCTCTCATGACAGTAATAGTCGATATTATTAATTAATTCAATTAACTGCTCCCAATCCAAGAATTTTTCCTCTGCTGTCATAATCAAAGAATGAGAAGTACTCCAAATATTATCACCAATCAAGAGTTCTTCATAAAGTTTTTCACCAGGACGCAAACCTGTTATCTGAATTTCAATATCACCTTCTGGATTATTTTCATCTTTCAATGAAAGTCCTGATAAATTGATCATTTTTATTGCTAGATCATAAATTTTTACAGGGTTGCCCATATCCAAAACAAAAACATCACCACTTTTACCCATTGCACCTGCTTGTATCACTAATTGAGCGGCTTCAGGGATAGTCATAAAGTATCGAGTAATATTTTTATGTGTTAACGTGATAGGGCCTCCCTGAGCTATCTGTTTTTCAAATAATGGAACAACAGAACCCGATGAACCTAACACGTTCCCAAATCTTACCATCGAATAGTGTGTTTTCGATTTAGTATTTGCTAGAGCTTGTAATATCAGCTCTGCAAATCTTTTAGTCGCGCCCATTACATTTGTTGGTCTAACCGCTTTATCAGTGGAAATTAAAACAAATTTCTCTACTTGACAATCATTTGCAGCTTCAGCTAAAAATAACGTACCAAATATATTATTTTGAATACCTTCAATTATATTATATTCAACCAATGGAACATGCTTATAAGCAGCAGCATGATAAATTGTATGAATATTAAATTTCCTTAACAAAAATCTCAGTTTATCTTTATTTTTTATATCTCCTAATATCGGAATTATATTAATGTTACTATTTTTTAATAATGACATCAGTTCATAATGTATAGAATAGAGAGAGAATTCTGAAATTTCATATAATACTAATTGGGTAGGATTTTGTTCAATAATTTGTCGGCAAAGCTCTGAACCAATCGAACCTCCAGCTCCAGTGACTAATATATTTTTACCAGTAATATTTTTAGATAATAATTCTATCATAGGAGAGATTTGTTCTCTTCCGAGAATATCAGCAATAGATACCCTTTTAAGAGCACTAATCTTTGCCGTACCATTAACAAGTTCATTAAAATTTGGGATTGTCAGCAACTCACAATGAAATTTTTCTAGGTATTGTAAAATTTCCTTTTTTCTATTGTTGCTTATCTGCGGCATTGCAAGGAGAATTTTTTTAATTTGTTTCCTTTTTACTAAATTTTCTACCTTATTTATAGAATAAACTCTTAGACCTTGTATAGTATGGTTATTTTTTAGTGGATTATCATCAATAAAACAAATTGGGTTAAGTTCTTTATGCTCTCTTAATATTGTTACAAGTTGTCTTCCTGACTCTCCTGCTCCATATATTAATACCGGAATCCCTTTATTAGTCATAATGTTAATTAAGTTTCTATAAAAGATACGCGAACCACATAAAAATATGACTAAAAGGAAAAAATAAATTATAGGAACAGTTCTTGGTAAAAACGCTTGCTGATAAAGAGACAAAGCAATCAGCAATATTGATGAAACAATAGAGCCAATGAACGTCCATTTAAAAATACTTATATTCACATATCTGATGATGGCTCGATAAAACCCAATTCGAATAAAGAAAAAAATAGAAACAACAATCGTCAAAGAGATAACGAACCAGTGAGAATAACTAAAAAGAGGTGTATCTCTATCTAATCTAAGCCATAATGCTCCCCAATAAGAACAAAACATAATAGTCACATCAACGAATAATAACACTATCAATTTTAATAATCTGGTTTTACTTAATGCTAGGGTTTTCATTTTATTACTTTATCTTTTGAATATTTTAGAAATCGTCATAAAAATGACCTTAATATCAAATAGAATAGATCTCTTTTGTGTATATTTAATATAATACTCTGCTTTTATTGGCATAATAACATCAATATATGCTTGTTGCGGATCTGAATATTTTGACAAAATACAACTCTCATCGATCATTTCAATAGAAGCAAGATCAGTAATACCTGGTTTGACTGATAATATTTGTTTTCTAATTCTATGTGGATACATATTCATGAATTTAGGTATTTCTGGTCTTGGACCGACTAAACTCATCGTTCCTTGTAAAACATCAATAAGTTGTGCAAGTTCATCAATTTTATACTTACGAATAAATTTTCCTGAACGAGTAATTCTGCTATCATTTCCAATAGTAAGTTGGCCTTGCTGTTCAGAATTCACTGTCATACTTCTGAATTTGTGTATATAAAAAGTCTTGCCATGCAAACCTACCCGTAGTTGCCGGAAAAAAATGGGGCCTGAAGAATCGATTTTTATCCAGATAGCTATACCAATAAGTAAAGGTGATAAAATAACTAATCCTAATAATGATAACGAAATATCCAATAATCTCTTAATAAAAAAATAACGAGGTTTCATTTAAAGTAAAATCTCTTTTATTGCATCAATCACCCTTAATTGATCATTTTGTGTCATTGCGGTATATAGAGGAATTGATATTATATTTTGATAAGCTTGTTCTGCCACAGGAAAACTACCGGGTTTTAAGTTATATCTGTCGCGCCAGACAGGATGTTTATGTAACGGAATAAAGTGTACCGAGCAACCAATATTCTTTTTAGACATTTCAACGATAAAATCATCTCTGCCAATACTGACGGAATCATCAAGCCTAATAGGATACAAATGCCATGCATGTTGACCATTTTCAGCTGCTTTTTCCGGCAAAATAAGCGGTAATTTTTTAAAAGCATTATCATAGATATTTGCCATTTTTTCTCTGGTTCTCTGGAAAGAATCTAAACGTCTAAGTTGATGGATACCAATTGCAGCGGCGATATCAGGCATATTATATTTAAAGCCAGGTTCAACAACCTCATAAAACCAAGCCGGGGTTTTTGATTGGTAGCGATCAAATGCATCACAACTAATACCATGTAAACGCATTATCTTAGCTCTAGCTATTATATTCGGATCTTTAGATACTAACATTCCACCTTCCGCCGTAGTCATTGTTTTATTTGCATAGAAGCTAAATACAGTCACATCAGTATCTAATGTTCCAATAAGTTTTCCATTATAAATAGTGGGTAAAGCATGGGCCGCATCTTCGACTATTTTTAAATTATTTTCTCTCGCGATAGGTATAATTTTTTCCATATCACAAGCTAAACCAGCAAAATGAACCGGAATAACGGCTTTGGTTTTATTTGTGATAGCCATTTCAAGAGCCACTGGATCCATATTTAATGAGTTTTTACGACAGTCAACAAAAACAGGATCCGCGCCTAAATAACGAACAACTTCTGCTGTCGATGTGAAAGTATAAGTTGGCACAATAACTTCATCACCTGGACCAATACCCACCGCTTCCAATGCTAAATGTAACCCTGCAGTTGCAGAATTCACTGCAATAGCCTGAACATTACTTCCTAGATAACTAGCAAAATCTTGTTCAAATTGTTTCGCTTTTGGCCCAGTGGTGATCCAACCACTTTTTAACGAATCAATAACTTCATCAATTTCCTCTTGCCCAATTTCAGGAAAAGAGAATGGTAAAAATCCATTATTCATTAGAAATGACCTTTAAAAATTTATTAGCAAGAACAGTATATGTATGATTTTTAATAACGAACTCACGTCCTGATGTTTTCATTTTTCCTGCAACACTTTTATCTAAATGACTTAATTTAAGTATGCCATAAACAATTGCTTCTGGATTTTCTGATTCCACTGAGATACCACAGGATGCATCTTGAACAAAATCATTACCAACAGAGACCGAATGTAATATCAGACATTCGGCCATCATATAATCAAACAACTTATTTGGTGCAATACCAAAGCGATAGATAGGTTTTTTACGCCAACCTATATAAGCAATATCAAAATATGATAATAATACAGGAATCGCTTTCTTTCCGATTTGATTATGAAATGTTACGTTATCTAGATTTAATGTTTTTGAGAGTTTGATAAGATTATTTTTTTCAAGTCCATCTCCAACAATTAAAAAATGGAAATTGGAATTTTTAATTAAGCTCGCAGCTTGGAGTAAATATTCCATCGCATTAGGCTTACCGAGAGAACCTGCATAGCCTATGATACATTTATTTTCTTTTTTTAACGAATCAATAATATTTTTCAAGCTATCAGGTAGTGGTAAGATATTATCCGTATTCCAATCATCGGCAACAACACCATTCGACACTATATGAAGTTTATTTAGATCTAGACCATGTGTATGCATATGATCATGTACATTTGACAATATTGAAACCACAATATCTGAATTTTTATAAGCAAAATCTTCAGCCGCCTGACACCATCTTATAAAAGGATTATTAGGAGATATATTACTCAGTTCTATAGGGGAAAGCGGCCATAGATCGTGTACCTCAAAAACTAATTTTGCATTATTACGTTTTGCTAAATAGTAAGCGACATAGATATCTAACGGATATGTACTAGATGCAATAATAACATCAGGTTTAAATTCTTGACTTATTTTTTTTGCTCTTAAAAATACACCGAATAAAAAAGACAAGATATTAAAAAGCCTACCCAAACCATTTGTCTTATATTTTATTCCTTTTATCCATAAGTATGGAATATCATCAATTCTTTCTAAAAAAGGTTGTAAATATTTACTTTCAGGTTGAATCTTTCTTAGATGAGAAAAAGAACTAGCAATAATCTTAACATTGTGGCCTAATTTTATCCATTCGCGTGATAGATAATAAGGCCGATATTCCATACCATACTTTGGACTGCCTGCATAATGATTGATATATAGTATATTCACTATAAGCATCCTGATAATATTAATAATTTCTTACTCATCATTACTTATTGATAAATATTGCTATCATTGTAATAAAATAATCTTTGTTTAATTAGAGTATTTGATAATAATTCGAAAGATAATCAACTTATTTCTAAAATAATAGAATAAAAATTTTAAGAGGTAATTATTTTTCTAATTGCTGTTTACGTTTTTTTTTTTTTAAACATCAAAGATAACGTTTTTACTAAATTATTTTAATATCAAAACAATAGGGATGAATTCTAATTTTTGTAAATAATAAATTTTGTCATTTATAAAATAAATATTTAAATATTATATAAACGATTGTATTTTTATATATGATGTCTCCCATAGTGATATTCTATTTAAAAATGATACTTTCTTGGGATCGCATTTATTATTTTTATAACTTTAGTAAAATCCATACCTAAAACATCAAGATACCAACGAATGTTTTCATATCTTGGTTGGTTTTCATCTTCAACCAAAGCTAACGCTTTTTCGCGTGTCATTTGGCCTTCTCTAATTTGATTACTTCTAAAGGTATCATGCTCAGTAAAACCGGCGACCAGATAGTATATATAGTTATAGAAAGCAGCTGTTCCATCTCCGATACGCCAGGTAGTATTGGTATCAATAGCAGTTTCCCAGTCATAATCATTGATTAATATGTTATCAATAAGTTGTTCATCCCAACGCCAATAATCAAAGACATGAAAATAATCTTTCTTTTCAGTAAAACTACGATAATATTCGCCGCTTAGAGTATCCCAAAGCGAACGATTAAAATACCCCGGGCTATCAAGCATGGCTTTGAATCTTAGTCTTTGATAAGCCAACTGTTTTTGCCAACCATGCGTGTATACTCGCTTTTCTTCAAAATCAGGCGGAATGCCTAAAAAGCCTGCTTTAAAATGGGTAACTTCAAGTGGATTAACCCCCCATAAATTTAAATTAATACCGGTCTGTTTTTTGACAGATTCCACATACTTAAAAAAATGCTTATCTCCCGCTGTTAAAATACTTATCATCCCTAAATGAGGAGATTTTAACCAAGCTTTAAGGTTCATTGCAATATTACGGCGCTTTTTAGCAATATCCGCCGCAATAATAATATTCTCAACACCAAGCCTTGCACACATCCTACTAATATTTCGCCGCCCCAGATCGGTTACCATTCCCCAATCATAAGTATAGGTTACTGGCTTCATGCCGAGCTCTTTAACAATTAAATGTAACCCATAACAGCTATCACGTCCACCAGAAAAAGGAACTATACAATCAAGGTGATCTTGCTTACGATATGACTGAACTAACTTGAATAACTCTTCTTTAGGTTTAGGATTATTACGTGATTTGTAATTATTACAGTAATTACATACCCCTTTATCATCATAAGAGATAAAGGGCATAGTTTCAGGTAAGATACACTTAGTACAACGCTTTAATTTTAGTAATGGATACTCTAATAGTTTTCTTTCTGCTTCAATTTGTTTAAATTTAGGAATGAGATTCTGATTACGAATATGATAATCGGAAATATTTAATTTATCATTCTGTGGAATATCGATAATTAGTTCATTTGTTTTTATCTGTTTGATATTTTCGCAGCCAATTTCCTTTAAGGGAAATTCTTCAGAAGAAAAGTAAATCGTTTTGTCTATATTCGCTAAATATAAACTGCCATTATTGGAAAAAATAGCCATTTTGCCCATCTTAGGTGCAGTAATCGCACACGCAATTACCCCCTGACAGAGAGAAAGTACAGTGTGAGAAAATCCCTCTAACTGCCCTGTTTCTTCAAGATGTTTTTCTGTGATTGCTGCAATGACTTCAGTATCAATTTCATGAAATCTTTCTTTACCAATGGCTGCCCAAACATTATCATCATTAACAATGATACCATTATGTATGACGCATATGCCATTTCTCACCACAGGTTGATTATCAGACAATCCATTGGTAATAAGACGACTATGACCAAGCGCAACTTTAGTATGCTGAAATTTCACTTTTGATAACAATTTTCTGATGTCAAAATCAGCTCTATATATATTATAACCAACCGATGATTCTAAAATTAAACCACTAGAATCCTTACCTCTTTGGCGTGCATGATCTGCAAGGAATTTAAGTTTTTCTATATCTACTGAAGTTTGCGAAATTATACCAAAAATGCCACACATGGATTTTTATACCCTAAATTTCAATAACTAATTATTCTTTATTTTCAGATGTTCAATCTAATGAAAGAAAATTATTTTATTTAGAAAATACTGAGCTAATGCCTATAAATACGCTTATTTAATTATTGCAAGATAGACTCTTCATAATTTCTTTTCTTCAATAGCCTAGTTATATTTTTCTTTACTATGATTTATATTTATACATACTAAGGAATGTTAGATAGTATATCTACTATTTCTTTACCAGCTCTACCATTACCATACAAGTTAATGGGTGCATAAGCAGGCAAACTTAAGTACTTATCAACAGTACATATTATTTTTTCCAGATTTGCTCCTACAAGTATATTAAAACCATTCTCCACTAATTCAACCCATTCTGTTTCATTCCGCATCGTAATACAGTATTTTTGAAAGAAAAAAGCTTCTTTTTGAACACCACCACTATCTGTAAGAACTATTCTAGCGTTATTTAATAACCATAACATTTGTAAATATCCAACAGGTTCTATTATATGAATATTTAAAGATAAATTTAGACAATTTATTAAATTACGTGTTCTAGGATGCATGGGAAGAACAACAGGCACTACATCTCTATGCAATATGTTTAACGCATTAACAATTGATGTTAAATTTTGGGGATTATCTGTATTCTCGGCACGATGCAATGTAGCTAAAATAAAATCTTTATCTAATGTAAAATCATTAGGAACTGATGAATATTGGGAAAAATAGAGAGCACTATCTTGCATCACGTCCCCTACATTAAAAATATTTACTGAATGTTTATTATTAATACCTTCATTTATTAAGTTATTGACAGCTGCTTGAGAAGGACAAAATAGTAATGCACTAATCTGATCCGTTAAAATACGATTGATCTCTTCTGGCATTTGCATATTAAAACTTCGCAATCCAGCTTCTACATGCGCTACCGGAATATGAAGTTTAGCTGCTGCTAAGGCACCAGCTAAAGTTGAATTAGTATCACCATACACTAATACATAGTCAGGTTTTTCCTGCAGTAATATTTTTTCAATTTCTGCCAACATACGTCCCGTCATTTGACCATGACTTCCACCATTAATATCTAATTGATAATTAGGCATAGGAATACCGAGTTGCTCAAAAAAGATATTACTCATATTTGCATCAAAATGCTGTCCGGTATGAATAATAATTTCTATTAATTCTTTATTTTTTTTTAACAAATTTGATACAACATTTGCTTTTATAAATTGAGGTCTTGCACCAATAACCGTAAAAATTTTTTTCATTTTATTATTTCTATTTAAAATAAAGCATAAAATTCTAATAACTTAGCTTCTTCAATATTCCAATTATACTTTTCTTCAACTGCACGTCGGCCATTACATCCCATTTCCCTCGCTTTTTGCGGATTTGTGACTAAATAATCGATAGCTTCAGCTATAGATTTGGGATCCGAAGTGTCAACACAGAGACCACAATCGTTTCCTTCTACAATTTCTTTCCATAAAGGAAAATTAGAGCAAACAATAGGAATTCCTGCGCTCATATATTCAAACATTTTATTTGGTTGAGCATCGATATGATTAGGAACAGGAAGAAACAAAACTAATCCTGCTATAGAATCATTAAGTATGGAAATAACACTTTTTCTATCCAACCACCCCTTTTCATCAATACGATGCCATGACGATTTTTCTTTTACTTCGCTTTCAAAATTACTCTCTGAAAATTTGCCTGCTAATATGAGTTGTGTTGGTTCTTTAACATATTGCATGGCTTCAACAATTTCATTAATCCCTCTGATTTTAGTCAAACCGCCTATATAACACACCTGATTTTTTTTATTAGCCCAATCAATATTTATTTTTGAAAACTCATCAACTATGGGATAACCATTAATATCTATTGAATTAATTCCCATATTTAAAAATTTATCCCGAATATGAATAGTAGCCGCTATAACAGCATCAAGTTTACGGCAGGACCAGCGCTCATAAATAGCAAAACCTTTAGACAACAATTTTTTCATAAATTTATTAAGGTAGGGTTTTCCTAATAGTTGTTTAGGCACATCCTCATGAGCATCAAAAATAACCTTCTTACCCAATTTTTTTAATTTCAAGCCAATAGGAATCAGTTCTGGATCATGCAGATGATAAATATCAGCATTCAACTCAATTGCTTTCTTAAATATACGCTTCGGCGCATTACAAATACGATCTAAACGTCCTCTTGAAGCACCTACATCATAAATATTCACTAGATCTTTAATTTCATCATTTTTGCCATCTGCAACAATTTGAGCAATTTGATATCCATGTTTAGCTAATGATACGCACTCTTTTAAAAAGATACGTGGATCATAACGAGAATGTGCAGATGTAATATGGACGATTTTATATTTACAAATCATGGTAGATTTCATTTAATGTTTTTTCCTGTTGTTGCCAACAATATTTTTTCCGGACTTGAAAAATATTTTTTTGAACTTGAGCATAGTTTAGTTGAAGCGCAGTATTAAGTGCATTTTTAAATCCTTCAATCGTATTTTCCGAAGCTACAACACCTATTTTTTCTTGCTCAACCAACCTTTTCATTTCAAAAAGATTTGATGTAATAACAGGTATTCCTGCCATTAAATACTCAAACATTTTATTCGGCAAACAGTATGTGTCATTCAAACAACAACCTTCCATAAAAGCAATCCCATAATCAGCAGAGCTTGTATAATTAAGATATATATCATGTGGCATAGCCTTATGAAAGAAAATATTATTACTTATCTTTGACTTACTTTTAATTAAATTTTCAAGTGGACCATATCCCATACATACTAATACATTTTCATTCTTTTCATGCTTTTCAAAATATTCTAATAATATCTCAATTCCACGTCCTTTTCCCAAACCACCTTGATAAAGGAATATCTTTTGATCATCTCTAATACCAAACGTTTCCCGAAAAATGTTTTTTTTAGGTTGTTCTATATAATTAGGACAGTTAAAAACTAAATAAGGTTTTTTAATGTTATAAAGTCTTGCATAATCTCTAGCTATCGAATCACTAACTACAATAACTTTATTAGCAAATCGAATAAATAATCGTTCGATTAAATATTTTCGCTTGATAGAGAATTTAGATTCATAAGGTACATCATTTATAGCATATTCGTGTGAATCATACACTATCTTCAATTTTTTATTAAATAACCGACAGAAAGTACCTATAGTTAAAGCATGTAAATCATTACAGTGAAGAACATCAGCATTTTTATAATTTAATATAAATCTTATTATATATTCAATATATTTTATCAGCTGAATTGGTTTCTTTTTTGACCAGTTCTTTGATTTTAATACTATTCTATGAACATTTATACCTGAGACTTCTTCATGTTCCTTTAAATTATCGTAATGTATGGCGGCGACGATGACATCATAACCAAAAGAGCTAAGTGAACAACTAGTTTTTAATACTCTACTGTCATTAGTAAAACCATTCAAAACAAGATTAACAATTTTCATATTCTATTTTAAGTTTCCCATAATTATTATATAATTGCCTAAATAATTAAACCAATATCTTATTTGTCTCCTCCTATTATTTTAGCTATTATATTTTCAAAATAACCTTAAAATATTAATTCTCTTGATAAGGAGAATTTTTAATCACATTTAATATATTTAATCTAGTAATTGTTTTTATATGCTATAAAATTTCTCTTATTTTTACGATCAAATAACCAATTAAGACAATATTTAATACAATTCTACAAAAATAAACTTTACTATTTTTTAATAGTATGATGACAAGCTTATATAAAATTTAACTAACACTAATTAAAATAAAAATGCATAATCTTCAAAAGTTATAAAAACTTCACTTTCTCTTATTGATTTAAGTTATATATCTTTCTATGAATACCAGAATATCCTCTCACAAACTAACCAGTCATTAATTTATCTATTTGACTAAAGTTAATAAGATAATCACTTTAACTAAAAGTTAATTTTTAATAAATAACCTATAAAAACAACCATAATAACTTCCTTCTTAATATATTATAAAGATCTCAATCTTATTTTCCTTTTACTAAATAATATAATGAAAGTTATCAAGGTCATAACTATTATATAGAAACTATATAAATAACCACTAAAACCAATTACAGACAAATTTTTTAGGTTTAAAATTAACTAAACTAAAAAAGCTGTTGATACAGGATTTAATTCTATTTTTGAAACTAAGTAACTTATTACCGATAAAAATAAGCCCATAATAAATGCAACTATAGGAATACCCCAAGGTCCAAAATTAGCATAACTTTCCCCAAAAAACCGTAGGCATCGAACCCACAATATTCATTTTAGTAAGTTCAGGAAACTTCCAATTCATAACTTCGGTGGTAAATTCTACCGGTTTATAAGGTAATATACCCCCTGGATTAGGAAAGCTTTTACCTATAACAGATAATCGTGATGTTCAGGAAAATATTGCAAATAAAAATAAACTGGTGAAACACTACCAGCAAATGACCTGGAAAAAACAGACCATAAAACAGAGCTTATATTAGATGATCCCATGAAAAATATATAAATACAGACCAAAAAGATAACTATAAATAGAATAAAATAAAAAGATGTATAAGTAGATATCATTACATTCTTTTTAGTCAAAAAATAAGCCATAAATAGGCCAATTATAATCCATACCAAAGGCGCTTTTTCTGTTGCTAGAATAGCAATAAAAACTGAATAACTGAATAACTGAATAACTGAATACGATAAGGAAACTAAGAGATTCTTTAGCCTCTTCTTTTTTAACCAAATAATATAAGTTGTAAATGTAATTAAGCTTGCTAATTCATACATTCCTAACCTATACCAATGACATTTACCACGAAAATTATTTCCCATATCACTACGAGCCATAGCTGCAGCTTTAATTCCATCAGTCAAAACTAAAAATAATGCTATATGATTAATCTTACTTAAATAAATGCAAAAAAAAGCAACACTTAATAAGAAAAATAATAATAAAAATAGTAATTGAATTCTAGTTAAATCAATCATCTCTGAAGAAACAAATGGAACTGGCCTTAACCTAACAACTTTTCGGACAAAAACTACACCTAAAATAAAAAATAATATATTAATACACGAATAAAATAAAACCTTTAAAAATAAAGCTTGGTCATTCACACTAGTTGCAACTCTATAATCATCCCAAAAATAAAAAAGCGGTAAGGTTCCTAAAACAGAAAATACAAATAACGCTATAATGGTAATATTTACAATGCCTACCTGATTTATTTTTTCTCCAACTGTTCTAAGCAGACAAAATGTAATAATAGGTGTAGTAATAAATAAAAACCAAAATGCCAAATTTAATAACACTATTCTCTTTCCAGAGTTATTCTATATTTATTATTCAAACAATATTGATACAATTCTTTTAACTCATTTGAAATTAGGGAAGAATTATGCCATAACAAAGTAAAACAACCATTAACTCTATAACAAACTTCTTTTAATTTTAAAATTCTATTTAATGCTTTATCTCCCGTTCCTAATCCTAAATAGGCTGATTCAATAATAGTAACCTCCATAACAATTAATGGGCGGATGCGAATAACTAATAATTGTTGAGTAATAGGATTAAATGCTGGATATTCAAAACAGCTACCACAGCGAAAACCCGGGTGATCAGCATAACCAAGTGTAGAATCATAATCCATACCGGCATCATTCCATGCCTGAAGTGTTGTCGGATGCTCCCAGCGTAAATAATGCATCCGTCCCCCCCTCCAATAAGCTTGTGTTATGTTTTCTTCCAGACAAACTTTTTTTAACCGCTCAGCTTCGTATTGGATCATAGCCGGACGCTGATAGGTACCATAGCTAGGATGTAAGCCAATTTCATGACCACGATTATGGATACGACACATCAACTTACGAATAACAGAATATTCTGGCTTATAAACAGCATCTTTCTTTATATCAGTACACCCACAAATAAAATAAAAAGCGCTTTGTAGATTATTTGCTTCAGACACATCCATAAGCCAATCAAATGTATTATAAGGATCAGCAGAATGTAACTGCATGCGAGTAGTTAACTTTAGATAAGGGGTAGTGACCAATGTTCTAATTTTATGATCCTTAATTAGATCATCCATCATTATACGTCCAATTGATAACCATGGTGTATAAGCATAACTAGGTCTATCCACATCATGGGAAACCTTGATACTAAATTTATGTTGCTTTAATACTAACTGGGGCCAGACCCGCTGAATCACCTGACCAAGAATGATCAACCATTCATCAATAATTGGCCGCTCAAGATAACCATGCCGATATGCATGTGATGAGGTAGCAGGAAAGCGTTGATGATTATCTAAATTATGGCTTCCTATTTCTTCTAGCCGATTCAACATCCAATAGGTCAGACCAAGCATATCATAATGTACGGTCGCCCCCTTTTCGTCAAATTCAATTAGTGGACTCATTAACTTAGTAGCTGATGGTGCTGGAATGAGATCATCAATTGGTGCGGTAAAATTTTCAGTTGAAGCCTGCCATTGTTGGCAGGCAAAGTCAGATTGTGAAGAATAGAAAATACTTTGTAAGTTATCAAAGGTTATTGATTTTTCTGAATTCGGTAAACATAACACTAATTTCGAAGAGTCCAGATAATAAAAATGAAATAAATGATTGTATCGTTCACTTAATAGCGTTTGTAACCAAATAAGTGCTGTTGGCGTTAAGATATTCATATGCTTAGATTCTTAGAAATCATCAACTTAATATCACATTCCATAAATATTATTTTTTATTAAAATTTAAATTTTAGGAATAGTTTTTTAGCAATTTTTCTTAGTATAAAATATGCTGTTCAAATACATACTTATTTGATACCCGAAAAACTTGAATAATGATTTTTATGTATTTCATAAAATAAAACTGACTTTATTATCATCTTAATGTGATTAATCTTTTAGAATTGTTTGATACATATTTTTTTTAAGTACAGATCCAAACTCTGAATTATGCCAAAGCAAAGTAAAACAACCATTGACCTTACTACATACTTTTTTTAGTTTCAAAATCTTGCTTAATGATCTATCATCAATACCCAAACCTAAATAAATTAAATCTATAACAGAACACTCCATTACTATCAACGGCCGGATACGAATAGCAAGTGGTTGCTGAGTAATAGGATTAAATGCTGGATATTCAAAACAGCTACCACAGCGAAAACCCGGGTGATCAGCATAACCAAGTGTAGAATCATAATCCATATCAGCATCATTCCATGCCTGAAGTGTTGTCGGATGCTCCCAACGTAAATAGTGCATTCGCCCCCCCCAAAGAGGCTGCATTATGCCTTCTTCCGTACATATTTTTTTTAATCGCTTGGCTTCACTTTGGATCATAGCTGGACACTGATACGTATTATAACTAGGATGTAAACCTATTTCATGACCACGGCTATGAATACGACACATCAATTGACGGATAGCTGGATGCTCTGGGTCATAATCTGTATCTTTACTTGCATTAGTACGACCACAAATAAAATAAAAGGCGCTTTTTAGATTATTTTTCTCAGATACATCCATAAGCCAGTCAAATGTATTATAACCATCAGCAAAATGTAACTGTTTATTTGTAGAAGTAAAAAGTTTGATATAAGGTGTTATCACAAATGCTTTGAGATCATGACGCTTAATGAGATGTCCTGCCATTATGCGTCCTATCGTTTTCCACGATTTAAAAGCATAGAGACTTGGGTGATCAACATCGTGAGAAACTTTTATATTAAAGTAATGTTTTTTTAATTTTAATTGTGGCCAGGTTAGTTGCATCACTTGACCAAGAATAAAAAACCATTCATCTACAATTGGGCGCTCAAGGTAACCATACCGGTAGGCATGTGATGAGGTAGCAGGAAAACGTTGATGATTATCTAAATCATGACTTCCTATTTCTTCCAGTCGATTCAGCATCCAATAAGTCAGACCAAGTATATCATAATGTATAGTCGCCCCTCGTTCGTCAAATTCAATTAGTGGGCTCATTAACTCAGTAGCTGACGGCGCAGGAATAAGATCATCAATTGGAGCGATAAAACTTTCCATGGATGCTTGCCATTGTTGACATGGAAAATTAGCACATGGCTGATGGAAAATAATTTGTAACTGATCAAAACAAATCGTACTATCGCTACCTAACAACTTGAGTATAAGTTTTTGCGACTGCTCATACAGTTCAAAATGATGACCAAAACGCTCTTCAATGAGACTTTTAAGCCAATCAAGGCTAATATGAGTGAAAAACATAAAGTTCGCCAAAATAGATAAAAATAGAATTTACTGCGCTCTGCATATAGCAATTAACTCTTTTACATTAACGAGATAATGAGCGTAGAAACATAGCAAATTTGATCAAATTTGATGGTGCATGCCAAATCTGAAAATATGGTGTTTGAATCGCGCCAAATCCTCTAAAAAAACGCTCAATAGGTTCAATCATTGAACCTTCAAAATCAAATTTTTCAGTAACGGTAGAAGCAAAATTAATCGCCTCCCACATGCAGAAACTGGTTGCACCACTATTACGCAATTCAGGATCACCTCCCCCCATCAAATAATAAGCTGAATAACGGTCCCAAATCAGATATGCTGCTGCGTGATAGCGTCCTTCATTGTCAACAGCAATAAATATTTTTCTGGCATTATTTGCAACTGCGGCCTGATCAATACGTTGTACTAAATGATGTCCATAAGGTAACTTTTTCCCTTGGCGTAAAAATGTTTTCTCATTAATATGTAAAAACTGTTCAAGACTCGGATCATGTTGCACTGTAATATTAAAACGATTTTTAGCCTTTCGAATATCGGTTTTTATATTTTCCTGAAAGCCGGCCCAGACTTCATCCAGATCAGTCAATTTTTCAATTCTGTACGTGTAGCGCGTTGTTTGCTTAAAACCCCGCCAATATAAAGGTAACCAGTTTGTATTATTAGGCCCCCAATTTTGGGCATAAAGCGTATAAATCGGCAATTGATCTATCAGAGCTTGCAGTAAATCTTTTTCACGCGCCAGAGATTTTGCATATTTTGCTTTAGTCGCACGGAGCCAAGGCCCTAAGTGTTGAGTAAGTGACGGTTGCGTTAGAACAGTTTGACCATATCTCTTCTTAATAACATAAGGCATGACTGCCTGAATTTCTTCACCCTTGTCAACTACAGCTACATCCCAATTTTCCCCAGCAACGGCATCAAGCCACCAAGCCTGGCTAAACACAGGAATCGTTGACTCCCGTTTACATAACTGTCGATATTTTTCTTTATTACTCATTTCTTGAGAAACCTTAATATTATCTTTTTAAAACTAAAACTGAGCGATAGATATATACAACCTTCCTTAACTGCAACACAGTATTGACCCTTATTTTTATATATTAAACCAGGTGTAACCGTTTGCCCTGCAAATCTTTCATATTCACCGATAACCCATAGATGACCTATATACAAACCCGTAGGCTGTGGTAAAGCTTTAAGCCATCGCTCAGTACCTCTCAATATGTGCCAAATCCGCTTTATAGGCCAATTGTGCCAATCAATAATAGTTTTATGTTCTTCTGGTAATAAGTTTCTTGCTCTTGATGTTGGACTCGTTTTAGGTTGTTTTATTCTTGGTGCATTACCTGCCTGAATAGCAGTTAGCGCTTTTAAAACCAGGGGTATCCCAAGTTCATTAATTAACATATCTAGTCTTGCTGGTGATTTGATACCGAGAGATATTTGCTTACTTGCCTGGAAAATAATATCACCAGTATCCTCTCCTTTATCCAGATAGTGAACCGTCACACCAGGGTTCATTTCCATATTATAATATTGCCAAAAATCAGGATTAGGACCTCTATATGCAGGCAATAATGAAGGGTGAAGATTAATAACACCGTACCTGGGAATAGCAAGAAAACATTCTTTTAAAAGTCTTGACATACTGAACACAACAACCACATCTGGTCGTTTATTTTTCAACCAAGAGATAACATTATCATTATCACTTGATTCCATAAATAAATAGGGAATCTTTCTATTATCAGCATATCCGGCAAGACTGTTAGAGCGACCGTTAAAAATATGATATATCTTTTTAACTATACGTAGCCCACAAGAAATATCAGAATTTTTAGCAACGCGAGGAGCAGCTTCAATTATTCCAACAATATCATTATTACTAGAACAAACTGGCTCAACGATTGGCGACAATCCTTGCGTAACTAAAACGACTTTAAGCCTACAATTAACCATTTTACTTTTTAACCTTAATTAGAAAAATAAGCCAAGAATGTCTTCTAGCCAATATTTGCTTTTATCTTTATAATTTTATTTTCGTTGAGTAACCGTGTGCTTTCTGATAAGACACTATTTTAACGGGGTTAGGTAAATATCGATTTTTAATTTAAATGCTCCTTCCTAAGAACATTCAAATAATAAATAAAAAGTAATAAACCGCTAACGCCAATTCCCATAATAAACCAATATAGTTGTTCCTGCTTAAAATTAAGGACTAAAATCAAAGGAGAAAGACAGAATAAACTTGGAACAATAGCCTTAATAGTTGGTTTCAACATCATTGAAATAGTATTACCCGATACGATACAAACCCAACCTAAAAAAATTACCCAATATAAAGTACTAAATGAAGAAAATAAAATAACTGCTAATAAAAGATCATTGAATCTAGCCCCCAATAAAATAGCAATTATCCTAACGACTAATAGCCCCATTTGAAAAAACATACCTAAACGTTCCTTTTCCAAAATAGAGAATAAATTAGAAAGTGTGGCTGCAATAAAAGTGATATATAACAAGGGAGCCAACCAGCGCGCAAATTCACCTGCCTGTCGCCAATTTTCACCAAACACAACGACAAAGACTTCTGGGCCAGTGATAATCAATAGCAAAGTAATTGGCATAGAAAGGTCTACTAATCTTCTATGTGCTTTTATAACTAATGGTAAAAGACACCCTTCACGGAAAGCTTTAGCAGCGTTAGTAAAAAAAACCTTACCTATAGCATCACCTAAAACAGATACAGGGATAGCCAACACACGATTTGCTAATATATATAAACCAGCCGCCCCCGATCCAAATAAAGTAGCAAACATAAGTGGTGGTAATTGGTTTCCTACAGAATTAAATAGTCCAGACCAGGTTGAAAAAATGGGCAGTTGTCGATAACGTTTAGCTGCCTGCCAAACCCCAAGCCAGCTCCAATCTTTAAATTCCTTATATTTAGCAGTTGAACGAGCCAACCTAAGGCTACCAACTCCTTGCCCACCAGTCAGGCCAAATAGAAGTGCAATACTCCCTAATTTAAAACCTAAAAACTGCACTGCTAATGTTGTCAATGCCTGGCTAAAACGCGTTTTGGTGATATCTAAAAAATTTTTGGTTCGCAAAGCCCAGTAGTTGAATACGTTATAACCGCCTGAAAGTAAAATGCCTATCGGTAACAACCAAAAATATTTTGATAGTTTAGGTATATTCAGGTATTGTGCAATTTGATCACCAGCAAACCCAATAATTACTCCAGAAATAGTTGCCATCATCAATACTACTAACAAACTGAGTACTAATACATTGATCGCTTCTTGATGGCTTTTGGGCAAAGGAATTGCCAATTCATAACGCAAACTAGCTATAACAATAAAAATTGCTAATAATCCACTATATACCGCTAATAAGCCAAAGTCTTCTGGCGTGTAGAGGCGCGTCAGTAAAGGAGCCGCCAAAATCGTTAAAGCCTGAGCACCTACGGTTCCTACGGCAAGGATACTGACCCCACGAAGATAGGTATTTTTAAGTAATAGTTTTTTGATTTTACTAAGCACTTAATGCTTCAACCACTTTGGTGATATCCATTTCAGACATATATGGATGCATTGGTAAGCTGATAACTTTTTCCGCTATAGCATCACCAATAGATAATTTTACCGAATTATCCGCAACAGCAGGCTGTTTATTTAAAGGAATAGGATAGTGAACTGCCGTAGGTATGCCCGCCGCTTTTAACTGAGTTTGTACTAATTCGCGTTTTTCCACTTGAATAGTATATTGTGCATAAGCACTGGTATTATATGTTTCAATATATGGGGTTGTTGTTATACCTAATTGATTTAACATAAAATCATAACGTTTAGCGACTTGCTGGCGCAGTTGTATTTCTTCAGCAAAAATTTCTAACTTTGCTAATAATATCGCCGCTTGCAAAGTATCCAAACGACTATTAACCCCAACCCGTATATGGCGATAACGGCGATCCTGACCATGTCGCGCTATCTGTCTTATTACCATTGCTAATTGGTCATCATTAGTAAAAATTGCACCACCATCACCATAACAACCAAGGGGTTTACTTGGAAAGAAACTGGTACAAGCAATTGTCGTTAAATTACATGAATACTTGCCCTTATATGTCGCACCAAAACTTTGGGCCGCATCTTCGATAACTGGAATATTATACTTGCTCACAATAGTGTTAATGGCATCAACATCAGCACATTGACCATAAAGTGATACTGGAATAATCGCTTTTGTTTTTGCAGTGATCGCTGCTCCAAGCTTTTGCGGATCTAGATTATAAGTTCTAGGACATACATCAACATATATCGGTTTAGCACCTAATAGTGCTACCGTTTCTGCGGTTGCTATATAAGTAAATCCTGGTGTGATCACCTCGTCACCAGGGCCAATACCAAACGCCATTTGAGCAATCTGTAATGCATCAGTACCATTGGCCACACTAATGCAATATTTGGCGCCAACATAAGCTGCAAGTTTTTCTTCTAATTCAGCAACTTCTGGTCCAAGAATATATTTACCATGGGATAATACGCGCTGAATAGCCAGATTGATTTTGTCTTTAATACGTGCTCGTTGGGTGTTCAAGTCAATAAATTGCATCATTTTCTATTATCGCTTTTAGTCTTTACTGTCTGGTTTATGCTTTAACACGCTCAACTTTATTGTCTTTCAAGCGATATTTATTACCGGTGTGGGGACAAATCTTTTCCACATCTCCACTTAATGGAAGATCCAATTGCTCACCAAATTCACTCATCCAGCCAATCTGTTTAGCCGGTACGCCTACCATTAAAGCATAGTCAGACACGTCTTTATTCACTACCGCTCCAGCCCCAATAAATGCAAATTGTCCGATGTTTATGCCACACACGATAGTGCAATTAGCTCCTAAGGTAGCGCCTTTTTTAATGAGTGTATTCTGATATTGATCTTTACGCTCAATGAGTGAGCGAGGATTATAAACATTGGTAAATACCATGCTAGGCCCACAAAATACGCCTTCTTCAAGGATGACATTATCATAAATAGATACATTATTTTGAATTTTACAACAATTTCCAATGATAACTTTATTACCAACAAAAACATTTTGACCTAATGAAACATTTTCTCCAATAACCGCTCCGCCACAGACATGCACAAAATGCCATACCCGAGATCCATTGCCTATTTGTGCTCCTTCGTCAATAATAGCGCTTGGATGTTGATAATAGCTCATGATATTTACCATAAGATTATTTAATTAACATAGTCAAAAAAGGATGACCTTCGTTCGCTTTAGCCACAACAGGTGATGCAGATCTTATCGTATTTACAGTTTCAATACAGTGACGCGCATCATCCAAACCATAGCCTCCTCCTGCTAATATCTCTTTATAACTAATGGTATGTAAGTCTGTAAATCCTTTAGAAAACTCAATTTCTTCATCATCAATTGTAATTGAACGATAAGTTGTTTGTTTACCTTTAATTACTTCAGGTAAATCTTTGGCATCTATAGATAAGAACCAACGAACTCGCGCTTTTTCATATTCGAGATAACCTGCTGCTTTTTGTTCATCAGTATAATGCAGGTCATTTTTTTCTAACTTACCGAATATAAAATGGAGCATATCAAAGAAATGTACCCCTATATTGGTTGCAACACCGAACGATTTGCGGGGATCACCTTTCCAACTTTCCATATACCATTTGCCGCGGAAAGTAATATAGGTTAGCACGACATCATATTTATCTGCTCTATTATTGTGAGCCACTTTTTCTTTTAGTGCTAAAATTGCCTGATGATGTCGCAATTGCAGAATATTATAAACTTTTTTACCGGTCTCTTTTTCAACTAAAGCCAGTTCATCCAGCTGCTCCGATGTGGGGACTAAGGGCTTTTCACAAATAACATCACAACCAAGACGTAAACCAGCGGTTATATGGGGAAGATGTAAATAGTTTGGCGAACATATTGCCACATAGTCCAGTTTTGTAGCTGAATTACGCTGTAAACGATAGGCATAATCATAAAAACGCTCAAATTCAGTAAAAAATTCGCTTTGTGGAGAAATACTATCAATAATTCCAACTGAATCATTAATGTCATAAGCAACAGACAATTCATTGTTAGTTTCTGTAATTGCTTTCATATGACGAGGTGCGATATAACCTGCTGCACCAATTAAAACAAATTTTTTCATAATATATAACCCATTAACTTAAAATTAAAATAGAGATATTACGCTTTAATTATATTTTCTGCTGGTTCGCGATAAATCCCACGAGTATCAATGAGTAACTTTGCATGAATTTTAATCAGCGGATAGTCAAATTTATCATGATCAGTTGTCAAGATAAGCGCATCAAATGAAGCGATAATTTCTGCTGTAAGGTCTTCACTGGTTAAATCGAAATGATGCCCACGCATTCGGGGAAATTTTGGCACATGAGGATCACTATAGGCAACGACAGCACCCTTTAGTTGAATAAGTGCCATTAATTCCACTGCTGGAGATTCTCTCATGTCATCAACATTTTTCTTATAGGCAATACCTAATAATAATATCTTACTGTGTTTTAATGCCTTACCCTGTTTATTTAGGCCATCAATCAATTTATTCAAAACATATTCAGGCATAGCTCGGTTAATTTCACCCGATAATTCTATAAATCGAGTATTAACACCATATTCTCGTGCTTTCCAGGTTAAATAGAATGGATCGATGGGAATACAATGTCCACCTAATCCCGGCCCTGGATAATAAGGTGTAAATCCAAATGGTTTGGTTGCGGCGGCTTGAATTACTTCAAAAATATCAATATCCATTTTATCTGCCACAATTTTCATTTCATTAACCAAGCCAATATTAACGGCCCGATGAATATTTTCCAATAACTTAGTCATTTCAGCGGCTTTTGTCGAACTCACCGGCACTACCTTATCTATGGCTTTACTGTAAATAGATTGGCCAATTTTCAGACATGCTTCAGTGCATCCACCAATCACTTTAGGGATCGTTCTGGTTTCAAAATTAGGATTACCTGGATCTTCACGCTCAGGTGAATAAACAAGAAATATATCTTTTCCAACTTTAAACCCTTTTTCTTCAATTCTGGGTAATAATTCTTCTTCCGTTGTACCAGGATAAGTTGTACTCTCCAAAGATAATAACTGCCCTTTACGTAAAAAAGGTTGGATCATCTCCATTGTATTGACAATAAAGCTAATATCGGGTTCTCGATATTTATTTAATGGCGTAGGTACACAAAGAATAATAGCGTCACATTCAGTGATATGAGAAAAATCCGTTGTAGCTTTAAAATTATGCTGTCTAGCAGAATGAATTCTTTCTGAAGAAATATGCTCGATATAACTTTCACCTTTATTTAATTTGGTTACTTTTGTATCATCAATATCGAACCCGATCACTTTGTAACCAATTTTATTATATCTAAGCATTAAAGGTAAACCAACATACCCAAGACCTACAATGGCAATAATAGCGGATAAATTATCAATTTTTTTTTCTAAGTTACTAACAGTTGACATGCTGAACCCTAAAAAATTTATTGTGAGTAAAATCTTTAATAATATTTATATACAAACTACAAACGTTAGCACATAGTTTAACAGCTATGACAATAGCCTGTTATTTCGAATGGTAGTAATGTAAATCAGTTATGGTATCTCTTTCATTATAAATCTCAGCGAAATGCTTATAGACAAACAATCTGTTTTTTATCAGTGTCGGGGGGGGGGCGTGTTCAAAAAAACATATTTAACCTGTTCAAAGTAAAACTAGAACGAATTTCATTACACTTAAATAGTCGTATTGTTGACTTTGATATGCTCTGCATGTCTTGCCAATAAAAAGAGCAACCGCTCAAAAAAATATAAAAAATCACTTATCAATAACGTAAGCCAATGCATTATCTTTTAAACATAAGTCTTAAGTTTGTATAGGCTAATATGCTTAAAATAAAGCATTATAATGATAATTATTAAAAAGGCACGCTACCGCCCCAGGCTTAGTAGCTACCTAGACGCTGATTAAAGCAGATAAAATTTTGTGGGATTATAAATCTTTTACATTCAAACAACAATGTTCACGATATAAACATTAGGCGAAAGAAAAATAAAGAAATACTTAGTTAGTATAGCAATAGCCTTACCAAAAAAATTTTTGATTTTGAGATAATAGTCGTGTTTTATAAATAAAATGAATATAAGAATTGGTTACAGGAACTAACAATCAACCAGTTGATAAAATTAAAGACGAGATATCATAAGATAACTTTATAGTCAATAAGCTAAACCCTATCCATAGGGATATAGGATGAGGTCTAAATCGGGTGTTTTGATGTCAACCGGCAATTCACCTGTTGGTGAATTTATTAAACGCTTATCGGGTATCGGATGTGAGAAATAATGTTCTTAGCCCGCTACATATATTTTGGTTGCTAAGTTATTCCTATTATTATCAATCACATCAAAAGCCGTAATACCATAAATAGCAATATTGGCTTTTACTCCATACAAGTAAGCAATATCGTAAGGATTATTGGTCTATATGACGACTACCGGGATAGCTTTACGATTTGCAACGTTGAGTATCCGTTGCGCATTAACCGACACTTTGTTTAGATTATAAGTTGCCAATATAATAAGATCTGGATTTTGCATTGCTATCGTTAATTGCTGCTCCTATCTATCATCCAACATCAATTTGACCACATCATCTTGATGTCGTCATATTAATATTCAATTCACTAGCGATATCCAGTAAATGTTTTTCAATTAATTTATATTACGTGCTTTTTCATCTGAAAAAATAACAATTTTATTATTTTTCAACTGAAACGGTAAGATACCAGCGTTTTTTATTAATTTGATGACATTTTCTGCCGCCATGTTCTCAATATTCTTTATGTATTTTTGCCGCAACAACTTGCTGCACTTGCTGGACAGACTTATCTTCTGCTGAAATTTTATTTTTTAATTTGTTAAGTACAACTTGGTAAGCTGATTCGTCAATCCGATGGCTTAATTCTGGATCGCTGGCCGTGGCCATTTTGATATAATAATATAGCTGTTCCAATTTAGTCACCTCCTCAATATCGGTGATTTTTATTGGCATTAAAATAATATCATTGCCCACCAATATGGCTTGTTTAACCGCCCAATGACTGTCAAAGTTATTGGCAATTGCCCCCATATCCATTGCATCAGTGATCACTAAACCTTGATAGTTCAGGCTATTACGTAATATCCCTGTCAGTGTCGGTTTAGACAGTGTTGCTGGTACACCGATTAGCCGATTATCTGTAGTGTTAAGTTTATGATTATCTAAAGCAGGCATTACGATATGAGCTGTGATTATCGCATCTGTCTTTAATATGGTGTGCAAAAAAAGCACTAACTCAAGTTTACACCAATTACCTTTTGTAATATTAATGGTTGGCAAAGAAAAATGGGAATCAGCCGTTACATTACCATGGCCTAGAAAATGTTTAATTGCCGTTAAAACAAAATATCGATGAATTCCTTTAATATAGCTGTTGGCCATTTCAGTAACTAATTTTAGCCTATCGGAATAAGAACACACGCTAATAATAGGATTAGCTTCATTATTATTTATATCAACAACAGGCGCAAGATTAAATCCTAATTGAGTGAGTTCATAACCATGGATTATGCTAACCAATTCACTAAATTGCTTAGAGCTCTTTGCACCTAATGCCATATTACCCGGCATCTCAGTGCCATCTCGCAGACGGGTAACATATTCCGCCCTCTTGATCAACACTAATGAATAGTGGCAAGTTACTACGTGCCTGTTGCAGCGAATTAATCAGGTTTAAGGTTTGTGGTGAGTCGATTAAATTATCTCTAAATAAGATCACCGAACCTAAATGGAAGTTGCGAATAATATTGGCTATTTCTGGCTTGAGTTTGGCCATTGGCATGACATTTTTTTCCGCATCAGGTCCCCAATAACGAAAACCCAACATTAACATTGGCCCCAGCTTTTCTTCAAAACTCATGTCACTAACTAGCTGTTTGGCCTCTTTTTCTGGTGATTTCCATAGGTAGCTAACTGTTGATGGTTAATAATCTCAGCAGAACAAAAAAACTTAACATACATAATGATAAAGCTATTTTATGCATTTTTATCCCTATAATAATCGCTAGTAAAAAAACTTAGCCACCCCAATTATTGTGATTTATACAAAATTAACTGATGACAGCACGCTTCTCTAAATAACATATATGTTAACAAAAAACCTCACTTTAATAATAAGTGAGGTTTTTTACTAGCCTAAATTAATGGTCAACTTTCTAAGATTAGCAAATTATTTAGCAAACTCAGTGATAGGATTAATCAAATCAGCAGCAAACTAGAAACTTTGCGAAGTTCAGCCAAATCCAGCATCTGACGATTATTGGCAATTTGCAATCGATTTAAGCAACAACGTTTAATTTTAGGTATAAACAATGGATAACGTTTAAATTTCTCAGCAAATTCTGGATGAGCGAATTGATAGTCTAAAATACAATTAGTCACTGTCCGCCAGAATCGTTGCTGTGAGTAATTAACCTGCTTATCAAGAATTGCTGCCAGGTAGTGAAAAACACCATCAAAAAAGTTTTTTAATCATGATGTTTACGAATGGATAAAACGATAAGTAATAACAGCCAGGCAACGTATTTTCTCAATGATATTTTAAACAATCGACACTTTTGTTGCCTAAGCTGAATAAGGAGGAATTTGTTATTTTATTAAATATTTACTAGATATATTAAATGATTAAACTAGTTACATGCTCAAGCGTTGCTCAAAATTAATTTTTTCAAATAAATTTACCCGTAGATTCGCCCCAATTAAATTATCTTTTGGCGATATGCCGACAGAAAAAATATTCGCGCTATTCAATGCTTCAATTCCAGCTTGTGAAGCTTCAAAACCAATCGCTTTACTAGGCAAGACATTAATTAAATCCGCGGTGGTTAAAAAAATCTCTGGGTCTGGCTTGCCTTTAGATAAAGAGTGAGGATCAACAATCACATTAAAATAATCTTTAATATTAAATCGCTCCAGGATCATAGTGGCATTTTTGGAACCTGAAGCTATAGCACAAGGAATTTGCTTTTCTTTAGCTCGCTTAATAAAAGGTAACACCCCGGGCAAAATATTTTTTTCTGTCAGCTTACTGAGTGATTTTACATAATAATCATTTTTACTATTCATAAGAGCTTTTTTTTCTTCCGCACTATAAGCATCGGCTTTATCTCCATAAAGCAAAATTTTTTCTAATGACTCAATCTGCTTAGTCCTTTCAAGGTTTCATTAAACTTCACATCAAAATGAATACAGATTTGTTTAGCCAGATATTGCCAGGCTTTGAAATGATAAAAAGCCTTATCAACAATAACCCCATCAAGATCAAATATCATTCCTTTCCTCATGCAACTACCTTATTTTTATAATTAATATTAATAATTTTACCAGCAGAAATCCGATATTCTCGCTCAGCCACTTGTATTTCAGTATTCTGATCACAAATAATAGATAACTTTTCCTGAGTGATAATAAATTGATAATTAACACCTTGATGACACACCTTAAACTGGACATACTGCCAATGAGTCGGTAATGAAGGATTGATTTTCAATAATGGTTGCTGAATATCTACACTAGCGTATGTCATAATGGTCATATTAAGTGTAGCTGCCATTACGCCAGTATGAATACCTTTGGACGTCGTTCCACCCTGAATATCCTGATAATCAGAAAATAAAGAATCTTTATATAATTGCCAGGATAAAACGTGCAATTTAATATTTTTAGCCAAAGAAGAATGAACAATACGAGATAACGTTGAGCCGTGGGAGGTGCCAGGAAAATAATAATTGAAATTTTTTTCTAAATAATTATCAAGCATCGGATAATTCATGTTTTTTAATAATGTTCTTACAACATCTTAATTAAAGTTATTAAATATCATTAATAAATCAGCCTGTTCCGCAATCTTATAATTATCGGCTAACTTACCTTCAGCGTGTAATATTCTGTCTAATCGATAAATATTACCGTATTTATTGCGATATTTTTGCCAATCAATCTCTTCAAGTGCAAAATAACCATCAAATTGACCTATAATATTTTCTTCTTTAATTGATAAAGCCAATTTCTCTTTAATAGTTTTTAATTGTTGACAGAAATGAGTATCTATATCAATTCGATTTGAAAGATTATTTAAATCCTCTTTTGACATTGACAAAACTATCATTTCAATTTGATTAAATAACTATGCCACCATTAAATTAGTATATGCATTATCCTTCAAACCAGCTTCTTTATTACCTACGCTATATTCATAGAATTCATCTGGCCCCATAACACCGCCAATATGATATCGCTTTGTCGTCTCATTCCAGACTGCTTTACTTAACCAAAACTTAGCAATCTCAACTAATAATTCCATTCCAAAGTCGTTCATAAATGGCTTATCGCCGATATTAAGCCAATATAGCCAAAAATTATAAGCAATAGTTAAAGAGATATGATACTTCAAGTGACTATGATCAGGATCACAGTGGCCGGTTAACAGATTTATATGTGAAGTTTGCATTTGCTCACTACCATCATGACCTAATTGCCAGGAAAACATAGCACCCTGATAATCAGCTTGCTGAGCGCCATTTTTTGCTACCAATAATCGGCGATAGCAGTACATAAGTAATTGGCACGCGGTTGCTGGAAAATGCATAATATAAAATGACAAAATGAATATCTCGTCCCAGAAAATATGCCCTTGATAAGCCTCTCCATGAATAGAGATCATTTGTGTAAAGGAACTTTTATATCTATTGTGTTACACTTTTATAATAAAAGTTATAGATTAGAAAGTGTCGTAGAGTCAATCTATAATCAAAAATTTAAATATAAATTGTTTGATTTTAGTAATGTTGAATTAATTTTTGTAGATAATAATTCAACCGATGATTCTGTTAACAAAATTACTTTTTGTCAAAATAAATATAGCAATCTTAACATTCATATTATTAATGAAAAAACGCAAGGAGTCTCTTCAGCCAGAAAAAAGGAATGGATTACGCATCCCTACGAGCTGACAATCGGCGTGCTCAATTTAACCACCAGCAAAAACATTATATTGTCTCAGCTAATGCTGATTGTAACGTAGACGAATATTGGCTAGATGAACCTATCTATACCATGATCACAGAAGATGGTGATTTAAGTACTTGTAATTATTTTTATGATAAAAAAGATTTCAGCGATCGGCCCAACTTATATAAAGAGATAAATAAGACATTGCGCTGCTGTGATTTTTCATTTTCCTTATTTGGTGGCTTTCCGGATGGAAAAGGATTTGCTGTTGAAAAAAATATGTGTGATATTGCTGGCGGTGGTATTGAAATATTTTACCAATTACAAGATGGTAAATTTGTTGAACATCTTTCTGACGATTGGGATTTTGGAATAAAAGTTATTGCTGATGGTGGAAAACCGGTATATTCACCAAAATCATATGTAAAAATCAATAGCAGAAGAGTAGATACCTTGTTATATGATGTTATTAATGGTATTGCATATGGTGAAAATGACGTTATTACAATGAAAGATGTAAGGCCATCAGACAATGAATTAACTAATTACCAAAATTTAACACTTTGATGCACAACAAGCGTGGTTTCATTCAATAAAAGATTATATCCCCAAAAACATTGTCTTACTGACACTATTAAACCCTTATATTTTAATTAACAACCAACAAGTTATTGACTTTTTCACACCTAGTGTTGCTAAGGTTCTCTATAATAGAATCAATATCATCAAAAATGAAACCAGTATAACTAACTGATTTCAAACCCATACATTCTTATAAGACACCGGCATTCAAACTCTATTTTGAATTCAAAAATGATATACTTAGCTCACTTCGCCATTATGTAGGTGAGGAATATAGGTTACCCACCACCACTTCCTGACTGCTTCAACTCAATTCATGATAAAGATTTTAACAGATTTGTTTACTATTTTTGTGAAAATAGAGAATCCGGAGAAGCACACAATTATTTTGCTAATGGTGGAGTATCTTAATGCGAGATACTTATATTGCCTCTTTTAATGATATTGATGAAAAATATCCTCGACCAAATATATGCAACATTTTAAGCAAAAAAGAAAATACAGATTTACTTGAATATATCATCAAAGATCCTTTTGGTTGCCACATCTTTCCCGGTGATATCGACAATTATTCCTTAACCTTATTTAATAATGATATGAAATAAGGAAATAAAAAAGCGGAAAATATACATCTTTGGGTTTATATTCCAACTTGTCGTTATCGATGCCACTTTTGTTAGTTTCCTACAATTATAGCGAATCCTAAGTCAGCAAAATCTGACAACTTATTTATATTTAAGGAAATCGTTGATCTTAACATATAAAAAGCTAGTCTATGGTTAAAGCATGTGTCAAATCTGACTAATGTCAGCATCAGTGAATTTAATATATTCGGTGGCACTCCCTCTCTTCTACCAGATACAGAATTAAAAAGATTAATAGACTTTTATAAAAATAATTTTAACTTCTCATCCACTACAATGCGATTTGAAGGAGAGCCAGGCAGTCTTAATAGAGAATATTTATCGTTACTAAAAGAACTCGGTTTTTCTAAATTATCCGTTGGAGTGCAGTCATTCCAAGATCATTTAATTAAAGCATGTGGCAGAAAACATAATGCTGAAGAGTGTTTTAAAACCATTGCAGATGCCTATGCATTAGGTTTTGAATTGATCAGCGTTGACTTAATTTATGGTTTATTTGGTCAAACGGTTGATGATGTAAAAACCGATATGGAAATAATAAAAAACTTAATATTTCTCATGTCGTCTGCACTAAATTACATATGAAAGAGTTTATGGAAACTAGGACTGGAGTATCTGGAGAAAAAGATAGTTTGTGGCAGAAAAAAATAATTCCTGTAGCAGATAGATCTATACCTAGTTTAGGCAAACAATATCAAATATCAACTGTGTGATTTAATAAATATCTGGCCAAGGAATATAACGGATAGTCTACAATGTATTTTTATAAAAAAATACTCATCCTGAAAAATAAAAAAGCCTTATTACCGATCTTAATAAACAATATCCCGAGATAGTGATTGGATTAGGTGGCAGCTCAAAATCAATCGCTCTGAAATGATAAATATAACCAACTATAAACAAGTATAAAGCATCTATCACTAATAACCAACTGCCGTGTCACTCTATTAGAGATTTTTCAAACAATCAAAAAAGAGTAAAAGCCTTTAAAATGGCATTATCTAGCTTGATCCCCGTTAATGATAATATTTATAAAACAAAATTTAATGGAGAAAAAAATTTTTCAAATAACACGATTAATCGTGCACCAACAAAATTACAGCACAGAAAGCTAATTTCTATTGAGAATAATACGGTTTTTTAACTAAAGAAACGGCGATATTAGTTGAATCCATCATTAATACCCAATTTTGTTAACATTGATAAATAAAAAACGCTGGACAATTTATTGGTGGTCATCTCACCTTAGAGTGGATGATAGATGTACTAGCGTTATCATCACACAAGAGGTGTCTATGCTTGATTTAAGCGAAAAAGGACCCAACTGGGATCAAATTGAGCAATTAGCAAAAGCAATTGAAGCTGCCGGGGCATCGATGATCAGTACGGGCATTGGCTGGCATGAATCTCGGATCCCAACTATTGCAATAATGGTTCCAAGAACAGGTTTTGCTTGGGTTACTAAAAAATTGATGGGAAAAATATCCCTCCCTTTGATTACCAGTAATCGCATCATTCACCTGCAGTTACCGAGCAAATTTTATCCGATGACTGTGCTGATTTAGTTTCTATGGCTCGGCCATTCCTTGCCAATGCAGAGTTTATGAATAAATCGGCGGAAAACCGCGTGAATGAAATTAATACCTGCATTGCTTGTAATCAAGCCTATTTAAACCAAATATTTGTTGGCAAACAAGCTTCATGTCTAGTTAATCCGCGTGCTTGCCATGAGTTAGATTTCTCTTTTCAACCAATATTAAAAACAAAAAACATTGCAGTTATCGGTACCGGCCCTACAAGATTATCATTTGCTCTAACAGCGGCAGAAAGAGGTCATCATATTACCTTATTTAAACAAGACTGTCAGATAGGTGGTCAACTGAATCTTGCTAAACAAATCCCAGGTAAAATAGAATTCCAAGAAACTATTCGCTACTTTCAACGTCAACTGACACTAAAAAATGTTACTATTCATCTAAGAAAAAAAGCTTCTGATGAACAATTAATCAACTTTGATGAGATCATTATTGCCACTGGTGTACTACCAAAAAAATCAATATTGAGGGTATCCATCACGCTAGTGTTGTGAATTATTATGAGGTATTAAAACATCACATTACAATCGGTTCTCGGGTAGCAATTATCGGAGCCAGAGGGATCGGCTTTGACATAGCTAAATATCTTTGTCAACAAACCAACCATAAACAGTTAAATATCGATGCTTTTACCCATCAATGGAACATTGATACCAGTATATCTCAACCAGGTGGAATTTATCCTAATAGCGAACAACATCTCTGTTCAGCTCGTAAAATTTATCTATTACAACGAAAACCAACTAGTGTTAGTGAGCACCTTGGAAAAACCACTGCCTGGATACATGGGGTTACTATGTTGAATGGTGTTAACTACCTGAAAATTGATGATCATGGTTTGCATATATATCATAATCAGCAAAAAAAGTGGTTGCCTGTTGATAACATCATTATCTGTGCTGTGCAAGAATCACTTCGTACCCTAGCTGACACCTTATACTCTTATACTAATTAGGCAAAACTCCCTACATTATTGGTGGTGTGGATGTTGCCACAGAACTAGATGCTCGTCGTGCCATTGATCAAGCGATGCGCCTTGCTTATATAATATAAGGGTTAATTATTTTAGAGGATATTTAAGCACAGTATTAAAAATTATTATTCTACTGCTCAGATGATAGTGTTGCTCTTCAGCAAGACGCAAATAAACAACAGTAGAATGAATTTAATGCCGTTTCAACAGTGTTCTTAACGACATTAATAATCATTCCTATAGCAACCATCAGCATGGCAATTTCATTCGAAATACCAAATAAACTACAGACAAATGAAATAAGCAACAATGATCCCTAGCTATACCTGATGCCCTAGAAGCACAAATCGTCGCAACCACACTCAATAATACGGCGGTCAAGAAATCAAAAGATATGCCTAAAGTTTGTACTGCTGCTAATGTTAATATAGTGATAGTTATTGCCACCTCATCCATATTGATAATTGCGCTCAAAGCAATAGAAACTGAATAAGTATTTTTATTTAAATTTCTGCGCTGACACATATCCATATTTATGGGAATTTTGGTTGCTTAACTACGGGTAAAAAAAGTCGTGACACCACTTTCACGTAAACAACAAGAAATTAATGGATATGGGTTACGACGCAATCTCCGATAAAGCAGCAAAAGATTAATGATCAAAGTAACCAAAATCATACAACCTAAGAGAACAAACAAAACATGTAATAACTTTTCAATGTGGTAAATCCTGTCACATTAATCGTTGATGTGACTAAACCAAAAATACCTAATGGGGCAAATCTAATAATAAGAACAAGCTGGGTAATTACTGTGGCAAAATTATGCCGCAAATTTCTAGTCGTTGCACTAGCATAACGTAACAGAATAGCTAGTCTAATAGACTAGGTCAAAATACCAATATAATTTGCTTTCAGGAGCGCCTCAACTGGGTTAGTGACAATCTTTATCATTATCCCTATTTTCACCTGTGTGATACTGTCTGGTGGACTTAATTGAGTACCATTACAACCAACATCAGACGAGAGGAAATAAGAAATACAACGATAACCGCCACTATTGCTGCCAAAAAAATATCTAACATATAGCAATAAAATAGGACAAAGCTTGGCATGCTGCCCTTTTTGTGATTAGCAATAATAGGCACAACAGCTTTCAAGGCACTCATAAATAAGTCACCTAATATATTAACATTACGAGCACCATTAGGACAAAGTCAGGTAAAAAGTATAACTAGCAATTAACCTATTAGTATTAGCTTTACTAAACTTCTAAGTACAATATTAGCCAGTTAACCAACATGTTGTTTTTCCATAGCCATTCCAAATAATTTTTATGGTATAAAGCCTAGTGTTTATGTTAGACGGTATAAACATAAAAAGGTATCAGCATGTATAAAAATAGATTTATTAAATAAACATCTAACAAACCTTTTTTATTAATAAATTAACTAGCAAAATTAATTTAACTAACAGACATGATAACAATATCCCTTTTTACCATTATTAATCAGTATAAAAGGATACCATGTTATAATATTTAAAGTTAATATTTAGATATGTTTTTTATGTTTATTAACAATATAATTAATGAACATCGTCAATGTTAAAATACCTGCAACAATACTCAGCGAAACTGCAGTAGGAATATAAAATATATCCATTAATAACATTTTTATGCCAATAAAAATTAAGATAACAGAAAGGCCGTACTTTAACATAGAGAATTTTTCAGCAACACCCGATAAAACAAAATACATCGCCCGCAAGCCTAAAATCGCAAAAAGATTTGAAGTCAATACAATAAAAGGATCCGTTGTTACCGCAAAAATAGCCGGAATACTATCCACCGCAAAAATAATGTCACTTATCTCAACTAAAATTAATACCATAATCAGCGGAGTGGCAAATAAAATACCCTGTTGACAAATAAAAAAACGTTCACCATGTAATGTACTTGTCATACGTAAATGAGAACCGATCCATTTTACTAATGGTTTTTTATCGATCGGCTGAGCATTTTCTTTAATAAAGAACATCTTAATGCCGGTAAATAGTAGAAAAATGCCAAAAAGATACAAAATCCAGTGAAATTGTGAAACTAACCAACTGCCTGTAAAGATCATGATGGTACGTAATAAAATCGCACCTAAAACACCGTAAATAAGCACACGGTGCTGAAAATTCACCGGAATTGCAAAATAATTAAACAGCATTAACCAAACAAATACATTATCGATTGCTAATGCTTTTTCCAGTAAATAACCTGTTAAAAAAGCCATTGTTTGACGATTGGCAATTGTCAGGCTAGTTGTCTGTTTAAAATAAAACCATAAACCTAAAGCAAACAAAAGAGCCAAACTAATCCAGATCAAACTCCATATAATAGCCTGTCTTACTGTTATTTCTTTTCCCTTATGCTTACCCTGTAAAGAAATATCAATAAGTAACATAATTGCAATAACGACAGTAAAGACGCCCCATAACATGGGTGTTCCAGCAGAATGCATTTTAGCTCCTAAAAATGAAAAACGGCCGATCCCCCACAGAAGGCTCAGCCGTTATAATTCATTTTAATCTTCATAGGTTTCTATTCTACTAACTTAAATTATAAGCAAGCCCTGCCCACTGGCAAGGTCTCACTTTACAATAAACAAGTTACTTTGATATTCACCTGTGATGCCCGGCTACCGGGTGTATAACACCGTAATGACATAAACCGGCTAAAGAAGTTACTCCCCTTTGCTATCTAAATAAAATAAAAGATTCATTAACAAAACACAAGATATTAGGTAAATATATTTCATGAATTGTAAAAAAATAAGATAGTAAATAGAAAATCAATTTAAGCGAAAAATTTACTATTTAGTTATTTATGATTTTGTTAGAGTATTTTATTAGTCTAATATATTATACTTATATCTGAATCTAATATATTAGGTTCATATTACAACCTTTTTTAACCAGGACACATTACCTCAAATAAGGGATAACAGGTAATAACTGCCATTTAGGTCTATAGATAACGGTATTAGGAACACTTGATGGAATTAGTTAAAGAACTTTTTTTTGCACTCTGGCATCAAGATTACAATATGCTTATGAATCCATCATTAGAATGGGCTATCTACATTATATTATTTTCAATTTTATTTTTGGAAAATGGAATATTACCTGCCGCTTTTTTACCTGGTGACAGTTTGCTGATCCTAGTTGGAGTGCTAATAGCTAAAGGTACTATCAATTATCCATTGACAATTATTATCTTAACCACTGGTGCCAGCTTGGGTTGCTGGGTAGGATATATACAAGGTAAATGGCTAGGCAACAATAAAATTGTACAAAGCTGGCTCTCTCATCTACCTGAACATTATCACCAACGTGCTTATGGTCTTTTCCATCTTTATGGTCTAGCGGCACTTCTTATTGGCCGTTTTCTGGCTTTTATTAGAACAATTCTACCTACCATTGCCGGCCTATCGGGTTTACCTAATGGACGCTTCCAATTTTTTAATTGGCTCAGTGGATTACTATGGGTACTGATTTTAACCACCATTGGTTATGTATTCGGTAAAAGTCCGTTCTTTCAATACCATGAACGCCAGATCATGAGTATTTTAATGCTGATTCCGGTTATTTTACTTTTTATTGGTTTAGTAGGCAGTATAGCGGTCGTACTAAAGAAAAAGTTTAATCGTCGCAATCCTTAAATCCAACCTAATATATGCTGTTGCCTACTTTTAAGGTAACAGTATACCTTTCAGTTAAGTTTTTTATCAAATTTTCATACAGATATAATTGTTTTTATATGCAATATAAATAATTTTAAATTACCTTAAATGAGATATAGATTGATTTTAGTGCATCTTTTACTATTATTTAAGAATAAATATGTTAAAAATTTACGTTCCTCTTTGAAAGAGATCAACGTTATGAAAAATACCGAAAACCTACATACAGAATTAAAATCATTAGCTGATTCTTTGGAGGAAGTTCTGAACAATAAAGAAAATAAATCCAAAGTAGAAATTGACAAAATTTGCCACAAAGCAAAAAAGCGTTAAATGATTCTCTCCAAAAGCTAAGTGATGTAAGCACAAAATTATTCATCAAACCAAGGAAGCTGCTGGCCGTGCTGATGATTATGTACATGAAAATTCATGGACAGGTGTTGGTCCCGCAGTCGGACTGGTATTAGGCATTTTACTTACTAAACGTTAATATGTGCGGCAATCAACATCCACCCGGACCAGCTAAAGGCCTACTAAGTACCTTACACGTATAAGCTCTATTCTTATTAATATGGTTGAGACACGACTGCAATTGGTTGCAGTCGAACTTGAGCAAGAGAAATAAACTTTTGTCCAACTGATTTTATTAGCTGGTACCATACTGCTGTTGATCTCATTTGGCTTATGAGTTTGCTGGTGTTAATTTTTCTGATGGTTGATCCCACATACTGTATACAAGTCGTTGCTATTACAACAGCTGTTTTACTTATCCTAGCGTTATTAGGCACTTGCTGGACTTTAAAAATAACCTATAGCGCGCCTCTATTAGTGGCAACACGAGAACAATTAAAACAGGATATCAAGCAGCTAAAACAGAATGAACATGAAACTGAATAAACGTAAACAACTGCTATTAAAAAAGCAGCAATTGTTAGCCAATATTCAGCAGCAGCGTAATACGCTATCCGCAACTTCTGATCATTAGCTAATAATTACCGCACCTTATGATCGTACCTGGCAAAAAATATTAGCTTTCAAGCCACTACACATTGCCAGTATGTCATTAATTGCACTCTATCATATCCTTCATCCAACAAAACTTTATAGTCTGAGTCGACAGGCTATCGGTGTCTGGGGCATAGCAAAAACTTTACAAACTTTCATATTAAAGGAAGTATAATACTTCAGCACAATGGTAAAAATAACTCATCACCGTATATAAAAATGATTTTCAACTAATTCATTCAATTTTTTGCACAATAGATTGAATTTTCTTAGCTAGTGTTTTTAATCATGATCGCTTTACTATAAATAAAACCGAAATCAACCATTCTTGACTAACATGTAAACGCCCACTGCGGATTAAAACCGTTATTGTAAGAGAGATGAATATGAAAAACACAGAAAATATCGCAATCCTAGTGACACATATTTTAATGCCACTATTATTTATTTTTGCCGGTTATGGTAAGCCTAGTGGCTATACTGAAACCCAGCAGTATATGAATGTAATGGATATCCCTGGGTTTTTACTGCCATTGACAATTTTATTAGAGCTTGGCGGCGGGATCGCCACCCTATTCGGTTTTTTAACACGAACCACCGCTATTTTTACCGTTGCTTTTAGTTTGTTAACCACTTTTATTTTTCACTTCAACTTTGCCAAAGGCGATAACCAATTGATGTTTTTAAAAGATCTTTCTATTGCTGGAGGCTACATATTATTAGCAATACTCGGACCAGGCAGATTCAGTATTGATAACTTGTCAAATAAAAAATGGTGATGCTAAAAATTTGGCGCTGGTTTTATCATCGCCCATGAGCATAATTTAACTAAATTTTTTTCATAATAAATGATCTGTATACTGACCACCATTAAACAATTGAGGAATTTGGCGCAAACACCAAAATTTAGCTTCACCAATTTTGCCACGATGCTAAGCCATAATAATATTAGTCTCATGACTATATTCTGATCCCACGACTCGTAATCGCCCTTCTTCAATATCTTTTTCAACAAAATTATAAGGCATGGTAGCAACACCCAAACCGGCTAATAAAGCACGGTGTTTTTCATCCATCAAACTTATGGTCAACTGCTGCTGTTTATCTAACAGCTGCACCGTTAAAACTGGTCGTTGTTTCACAGTATCTGCAATGGCAATCCCACGATATTTAATTCGAGTCACGTCGAAAAGTGGCTCTGGCTCTTAGTGAATAGGATGCTCAGGACTGGCAACATAAACATTATTAATAGTACCAAGCAAACAGCTATTAATTTCAGGTGAAGTGCGAAAATGCAAATCAGGCGCAATAACAATATCTGCCTTACCCGTTTCTAAACATTCTCATACCCCAACTAATACTTCAGTTAATAAAGAGAACTGAGTTTCCGATTTTTGTACTAATTCATCAACTAGAAGGAAAAGAGTCGAAACTGTTATCAATACTTCACACTCAATGGTAAGATAGGGTTCCCAGCCATGTGCTAATGCCTCAACATCAACGACAAGTTTATCAGCAGCTTCTAACAATAATCGCCCCGTTCTAACAACATACGACCAACATCAGTAAAACGTGTTCGATGTCTAGAACGATCAGCACCACATCAAGCTCTTCTTCTAATTTTTGCATCGTATAACTTAATGCAGAAGGGACCCTAACCAATTCATCAGCTGCCGTGGCAAAACTTCCGCGTCGATCCATGGCATTCATTAAACGTAACACATCTAATGTCAGTGTACGCTCTTTACTCATAAGGTATCTCAGTCAAGAAATTTGAATGTTTAGCTCAAATTAACTAGCTAACAATTTTACGTCTGGTTAATTATCATTTTCATCATAAATCATCTTGCGGGTAAAATTATTATGATAATTCCTAGAACACAAAAACAGTGTGGTCACGCTGATTTTGGTTGGTTACAAGCACAGTATACCTTCTTTTTTGGTCATTACTTCGATCCTGATTTTATCAATTACGGCTCTTTGCGAGTATTAAATCGAGAGATTATCGCACCAAAAGCAGCCCTTCAAGCTAAAACCTATCCCAATATCGATTTAATTAATTTGATTTTACAGGGTGAAGCTGAATTCCACGATAGTGAAGAAAATCAAATTCATCAATCCGAAAATGAGTGTTTACTTTTATCTCCAATACCTAATATAAGTTATAGTGAACACAATATCAGCCACGAGAAGCCATTAATACAATTACAACTATGAATAAATGTATCTGTAGAATATTTCTGGCAACCACCACAAAAACGTAAACTCGCTAATAATAACGCATTGACATTACTAGCTTCATCCAATGGAGCGGAAAATAGCTTAAAAATTCGTCAACAAACCTGGATTAGTCATATTTATTTAAAAACAAAGAATATATGGCGCTTAGCTTGAATGGCAAAAATAGCTATCTATATTCAATTACAGGAATAGTAAAATTAGAAAATAATAATCATAAGATAGCATATATTTATTATAATGAAGGAGGCATTCTTAATGCAGGAACAAAAAGTATATTTAACTGCCCAGACAAATTTCTGCGGCATATTAATTTACTTAAATTAAATATAAGATTGATAACTTTCAATAAAATATTTAATAAAAAGATCGTCAGCCAATAAAAGTGATAAAATAAGCAAAGTTGTTTTAATAGATATAATTTATTTGGATGTCAATAATAGCCTTGCTATCAAGCTTTTTAACTAAGATATCATCTTTAATGCAGACAACTTTTCTATTTTATTAATTGAAAGCTATAGGTATAACTCGCAGCTGTGTTTACAAATCAACGGATCCATCAGATCTTTACTAATATTCAAGACCGACATTGTATCGCAAGAAGAACTTGCTAACGTTTTGGTGTTTCAACGCGAACCATATGTTCAGACATCAACGAATTAAATGGATATCTGCAAGACTATGATGCTTGCATCGTTTATGAACACGGCAATGGTTACCATTTAAAAATTAATAACGAAACCCTCTTTGCCACCATCAAAACGGAAAAAATAGCCGATGATGATAATATTCCGTGAACAGCCAGAGATCGGGTCGATGCCTTATTATTAAAGCTGTTAATGTTACCATTACCCGTTAAACTTGATGATATTGCTGAAAAATGGTTTATCCGTCGCGGTACCATACAATAGGATATGAGCACCGTCAGGGAATATCTGCAAAACATGATATCAAGATCGAAGGTATTCCACATCAAGGAATACGATTAAGTGGTAATGAATGGGCCATTCACACTTGTATTATCGAAATATTATGGCGGCGTTTCACGCAGGAAATTACTAAAGACATCGCTAAATTTAGTCTGACATATCTTGATAATATTGATTTAAAATATATTGATAAAGTATTGCAAAATAACCTTAGTCGCTTTGATATTCGACTGACCAATGAAGGACATCAATATCTTATCTTTAATTGTGCCACCACTATTTTACGGATTATTCGTGGGAGAGAATTAACTACCTTCACCAATAATGAAATGGATCCTGTTATTCAAAACACGGTTAGTGAAATTTCTAACAGATTGATTTACTTTCTCGGTTGTGATTTATTAAAAGCTGAACAAGCTTACTTATGCACCCAGCTAGCAGCCCAACGCATTATTGGTAATGAACAACCTAATCAAAAAACGGGTTTACATACCAAATTACTTGATCATATTTTACAATATATAAATGACTTATATCATTACGACTTACGTAATGATGAGAAACTAAAACGTAATCTGACAACCCATCTCGCCACTTTATTAACTCGTTTATAATTTAATATTAATACCCGGACTCATTTACTTAATGATATCAAACAATATTATCTTTTTACTTACGACGTAACCCTCGATGCCTTACGCAGTGCAAGTAGCTTGCTCCCTTACCCCATTAGTGAAGACGAGCTCGGTTATCTAGCCGTCCATATTAGTATAAGTTTGGAATCTAATTATGGTACCAGCCATCATCGTCCAATTCAGGTTCTAATCATTACTGATTCAGGCAATTCAACAGTACGTGTGATTGAAGCCAAAATTATGCGTGAATTTCCACAACTAAAATTTAGTCGTGCACTCTCGTTACAAGAATATGAAATCTTAGAAAACATTGATGAAGATTTTATTATCACCACTATCCGCTTATCGGAAAAAAATAAACCAGTAGTGAAAATTGCCCCCTTCCCAACCCCCTATCAACTGGAGCAAGTCTGGCGTTTAGTGATGATCAACCAAACCAAACCTTATATTATTGAACGATTCTTCGATGAACGTTATTTCTTCGTGCTGAATGAAAAAATTAGCCAAGAAGCGCTATTTAAAAAAATCTGTAAAAAACTTCAGGCTGACGGTTATGTTACTAGCGATTTTTATCCTTAACTGATCGAACGAGAATCCATTGTCTTTACTTTACTGGGCGAAGATATCGCATCACCTCACTCATTAGGCTTACTAGCGAATAAAACGGTGGTTGTTACGATTAATTTCACCGAAGGGATCGAATGGAATACAGACACTAAGGAAGTGGCTAATATCATTTTTCTATTAGCTATTAGTAAAGCTGACTATGAAGAAGTAATAGCTATTTATGAATTATTTGTTACTTTTATCAAAGAAAAAGCGACTAATCGACTGATTAATAGCAGAAATTTCAATGACTTTCAGGTAATATCTAAAGATAGCCTGAGTCGTATAAATTAATCATTTCCACTTAATAGTGGAAAAGTGGAAATAATAAGCTAAAAATGCGATTTTTAGTAATCATTATCATAATGACAAGTAACTTTTTCAACTTATTACAAGTCACTAAGTTATAGTTTGTTTTAAATTGACAATTTAAACTTCCAGAAAACCATTATTTTTTACCAGACTATATTTCCACTTAAAAACTTCCATTGATCAACAGCTATTTTATCAACTTTTTATTATATAAGTTATTGATATAAAATAAAATAAAATAATAAAGAATAAACTAGTTTAATAACCATAAAATGAATAAAAATCAGTCTTAAATTTGGCTAAATTTCCAGTTTGATTAAAATTAATTCGTTATTTTTATCTTTATTTTTCCAGATATTTGCCAGTTTAAAGTGGAAATGTTCCCTTTCCAAAACCATACTGGAAAGAACTAAAGTTATTAACAATAGCAAAAGACCGACTGGTTTTATATTAACTTTTCAAATGGGATAGCGAAATTTTATGAGTCAATCCTCAATTGTTTTTAATGTCGCAAAAGATAACCTCGATGTAGAGACTACCACCAATGAACTAATTTCTATTATTGATGGCTGGTTAAGAACTGAAGGGGTGCATACAACTAAAGTCCAACAACAGATGCTACGTTCTCACGTAAAAGCTATGGTAGAGAGGGCTAAAACAGGTGAGCAGCTGCCTGAAGTGGATGTGTCACTCTTTGAGGAAATATCCCCTGAATCAATTACCTTGGCCGAAAAAGTTGTTAATACCTTGCCTGGCCTGGCTTACGAAGAAGCTTATCTAATCTCAGTTCATTTTGAAGTAGCACGTTCTAATCCTCAAAGATAATAGGAGAATTAAATATGAAACAGATCCATGTCGTTATTGGTGATCGTTTAGGCAAAGGACAAAAAGTAGCTGCCGGTGTTGAAGCTGCCAGCGGCAAAGCAACTGTTATTCCAGGAGTTGCCGCGGATATGAAGTTAGGCGACGTGATGAAAGAGCATAATGCAGACTTAGGTATCTCCTTTTGTGGTAGTGGCGGTGCTGGTGCCATCACTGCACAAACTAAGTATGGTTATAAAGCACGTTATGGTATGCGTTCTATTGAAGAAGGCGAAACAGCTATTGCCGAAGGCTGTACTGTACTGGGATTTGGTTTTATGGATAAAGAAGAGTTAGGCAAACGTTTAGTCAAAGCATTTAATAAGAAACATGGCAATACATGATGAAACAGAAAATGGAAACATCTGTACGCGTTAGTGGTCAAGGCATACTCGACAAAAAGCACTGGCTGATACGCTAAGTTCAATTCAACGTAAGATACTAAAAAACACTGATAACATTCTACTACGTATCGAACCTAAAGACATCACAGTTATCAGTGCCAAAGTAAAAACGACAACAGAAAGGTTTCTTTTCTTATTTTTACCCAGCAAGCGTGAATATTTCTCTGTTGTTTTAGATGTTTCGTTAGATACTACCTTGCTAAATGTTAAAGAAATCACTTTTACCAATGAATAATCGTTATCTTGACTTGGAGAAAACGTCATGGGCGAGACAACGTCTTTTTTAGAAATACTTGGCATGTCCCTAATTATCGGTGACTTATGCGGTTTTGACCTCGGTGCAGCTGCGGCTCGTATGTTTCCCGCACCTACTGTTCAAGGTATGGATGCTTTTCGTACATTAGGCGAATTAAATTCCTGTGAAGGTGATCCTGCTTCTCACTTTTCATTCGGCTTAGGTTTTTTCTTCAACTCTTGGACATCATCAGTTGCTGCTAGTACTTTTACACAAAATATTGATCACCAAATTATTCCCAACTGGGATAACGCGGTTTTAATGATCAAAAATCGCAATATTACAGAAACGATGCATAATCCGAAAAAATGGCCATTGCCTGTGCCATGATCGGTGCGTTACTCGTTGCCTTCTTAAATAAAACTGTTTCTGCCGTCCCTGCTGCATTACAACCACGGCAATTAAAATCTTAGTTCCTGCGGCCAATTTATTAGTAGAAACCGTCATGCCCGTCATCTTCTGGTTAGCCGCCATGGATGCAGGCCGTCGCTCAGGTTTCTGTGCAACGTTGTTTGGTGGTTGTGTCCAACTTATTATGGGCAACGCCATTCCAGGTCTTGTGTTTGGGATCTTAATCGTAAAGGTGTTGATGATAGTGGCTGGACAAAAATCACTCGTACTATGATGGCTGCTATGATCTTATTGTTCGTGCTTAGCGTCTTCTTCCGCGGATTTGATATCAAAATACTCGAATCTTTCCACCTCAGTGCACCAAACTGGTTGCAACATATCCACCAAACGATGAGTGGAGAATAATTATAACAACTGAAATCAATAAAAAAGATTTTTGGGATGCCGAGTCGTCATTCCCTCTGTTCGTTGGACTACTGTCCGCTGGCATCTTTGCCCGAACCCATATGTATGTCGTTTATGGCTTTGGTGTTTTCAACGAAGTTGCCTTCGTTGCTATGCTACGTTTTGGTCTCGATATCGGTGTTTTTGGTGCAGTCGCCGCATTCGGTGCTAGTTTCCTATTTACGCGGATCATTGAAAGTTCACTGGTAGGGATCCTGGATATTGTGGTGCTTTGCAAACCGGCCTTGGTTTAGGGTGTACCGGCACTATTGCTTGCCAGCGGCATAGACTTTTTGGTAACCAATTTCTGGGCATCAATAATGACCGGCTTAGTATTAGGTATTGTTATTGGATACATCATTATTTTTGTCCGCAAATTTACCGTTGGACAAACTAATTCTACTTTCGGTGCTGACATGCATAATGGGTGCAGGTAACACCTCTGGTCGATTCTTAGGCCCCTTGATCATTTTAGCGGCAAGGCAGCATCATTCCTATAGGTATTGGTTCTCTAATTGGTTCGCTACTTTTTTATATCTGGAAAAAACCGATTGCCGACGGAGCAATCCTCGACACGATGGATACTGGGTTATTTCTTCCCCATCACCGTCTAAATTAGCAAGCAAATAAGGTTATTATGAACGATCTCATTACCAAACAAAGGAAACTCATCAACGACCAGATCGTTTATATCTTAGTGCGTGATAGCAAAATTATTACCATTGGTCCAGACGCTGCTAAAGAATAATAAGCAACCAAAACGATTAATCTAAAAGGCCAACTTTATATCAGTGCTGGTTGGATCGATATCCATAGCCATTGTTATCCCGAATCGCCGATTTACTTCCATGATCCCGATTTAGCTGACGTATCCTACGGGGTTACTACACTGGTGGATGCAGGTAGTGTTGGTGCTGACGATATCGAACACTTTTTTGCCATTACACGTAAAGTCAAGACCAATGTTTATTCACTGCTCAATATCGCTAAAACAGGTATCATTGCCCAAAATGAATTAGCCGACATGCAGCAAATTGACGAAGCCTGTTTACAAAAAGCTATAGATGATCATCCAGACTTCATTGTCGGGATAAAAGCACGCATGAGCAAAAGTGTGGTCGGTAAAAATGGTATAATTTTTTTTATTAAAGCAAAAGCAATGCAGAAAAAAAGCGGCTTACCTTTGATGGTGCATATTGGCAATAATCCAACTAATCTTTATGATATTGCCGATTTGTTAACCAAAGGCGATATTATCACCCACTGTTTTAATGGTAAGCCTAATCGTATTCTTGATGACAAGGGTAATTTAAAACCATCTATTCAACGCGCACTTGCCCGTGGAGTGATCCTGGATGTCGGTCACGGTGGTGAAAGTTTTAGCTTTAAATTCGCTGAACAAGCCATGCGCATTGGTACTTATCCCGATATCATTAGCTCCGATATTTACCATAAAAACCGTATCAATGGCCCGGTTTATAGCCTGGCTTTGTCATGACCAAATTTCTATGTATGGGATTCTCAATAAAACAAATCATAGATTGTGTCACTAAAAAAGCCGCCGATCTGCTTCATTTGAAAGGTAAGGGCTATCTGGACATTGGTATGGATGCAAACTTCACTATCTTTGATCTCAAACGAAGAGCATACGCAACTTTCTGACACAGAAGGTGAAGTACGCTTTGGCACCCATAAGTTTGTTCCTGTTATTGCCATTGTTGGTGGTAAAGAAATTGTTTCCACAGAAAGTGAGTCTGAATATGCAATCGATTTATGAACAATATCAACTCAAAAATGTTATTAACGCCTCCGGTCGCATGACAATACCGGGGTGTTTCAACCCCTAAAACTGAAGTCATAGAACGTGTCGGCTATGGTCTTAATCATTACTTTGAAATTAAAGATCCGGTAAATAAAACGAGCCAGTATATTGTCAAACTACTTGAAGGTGGAAAATACGGTTGTTGTTTCTTGTGCCTCAGCAGGAATTGCCCAATCCGTCGCGGCTGTAATTGTAAAAGACAATACGGATTTACTTTATAATCTTCACACTTTTCCTCAACAAGTTGCCCGTGAAATTATCATTCGAAAAGGGCATAACGTTAATTATGGCGCCCCGATCGATATCATAGTAGTACTTGGTGACGGTGAAGTTGTCGAAGCCGGTTATGCCAATGAGTGTAGTGCTGCCCAAATTGCCGCGAAAATTACTGATCACACCGCGGCTATTCTGTATGTTAAATCGTATCATACCTTACAAAAAAGTATGTTAACGGTAAAAGAAGCGGCGCAGGTTGCTAAAAAAATAACATCCCTTTAATTGTCGATGTAGCTGCAGAAGAAGATTTGCTGGTTTATTATTAAGATGGCGCTGAATGAGTGATCTATAGTGGCGCCAAAGTAATTGAAGGCCCAATTAGCGGGCTAGTCATTGGTAAACATCAATATGTTGAGTGGATTAAACAACAAAGCAGGCATTGGCCGTAACATGAAAGTTGGTAAAGAGTGTATTTTAGGCCTAACACTGGCTATTGAAATCTATCTTACTGCCAAGAAAGAAACCGGCCAACAGATGGTTGAGCGGATGTCTAACTTTATCAATGATCTTAAGCAAATCAAAGGCATCGAAGCCCGGATCGTTTGGGATGCGGCGGGTCGCAGTAACGCTCGAGCAGAAATGAGCTTGAATGAAAAAGCCATCGGTAAAACCACCTTATGCCATAATGTCAGAATTGAAACAAGGTGATACCGCTATCTATTTCCGCGAATATAAAGCCAACAAAGGCAAAGTTCAAGCCGATATCCGTAGTGTTACTAACGAACAACCGAAAACAATTGTATCACGTATACGCCAAGTTGTTACTGGAGTCAAATAATGTGAAAACAATTAGCACCTAATTTCTATCAAGATCGTGTTTGTCTGAATGTTCTAGCAGGCTCTCATCAAAATGCCAAAGAGATTTATCAAGCCGCTGAAACTTGTGTCGTTGTTGATGTGTTATCAAAAAACTATGCTGACTTAAATAGTGCTATTGAAGATATAGCTAAATATGCTGATGAAATCGATAATGCACTTTCTGTCGGTTTAGGTGCTGGTGATCCTAGTCAATCAAATATGATTTTGCAAATTGCTAAAGTTATTCAGCTTCAACATGTAAATCAGGTACTTACTGGTGCGGCAACCAGTCATGCGTTATTAGGCTAAGATCAGACTATCGTTAATGCTCTTATTTCGCCAACAGGCGAAATCGGAAAAGTAAAAATTTCGACTGGGCCACTAAGCTCAAATTATCCAGACGCTATTGTTCCGGTTGAAACAGCGATCGCCATGCTAAAAGATATGGGTGCCAGTTCAGTGAAATTTTTTAATATGGAAGGGTTAAAATATCGCCAAGAGTATCAAGTCGTGGCGGAAACTTGTGCTAGCTGCGATTTTTATCTTGAACCTACTGGTGGTATTGATTTAAACAATTATCAGGAAATTTTAAAAATCGCATTAAGTGCTGGCGTAAAAAAAATTATTCCCCATATTTACAGCACTATTATAGATAAAGAAACCGGCAATACACGCCCTGAGGACATCAAAAAATTACTGGAAATGACTAAACAGTGCTTGTAAGGCACTACTGATAATAAATAGTTAATTTTACTGCGCTTAAAATTATTAGAAAGCAAAACCCCATTGTAAGTTTACTCACAATGGGGTTTTTAAAGTTTTAGAGTCAACCGATAAGCCGGGTTCTGTCGTGGACAACCATTCATCTAGGCCAGCACTTGCGCACTGACTCAAGCAGCCTACCCGTGTTCGATGCGGGCCGCATCTGGTGAACCCCTATTTGGCCTTGCTCCGGGTGGAGTTTACCGTGCCACAAACTATTGCCAGCTGTGCGGTGCGCTCTTACCGCACCCTTTCACCCTTACCTGTGCTTTAATAGCCATCGGCGGTTTACTCTCTGTTGCACTAGTCGTAGGCTTTCGCCTCCCAGACGTTATCTGGCACCCTGCCCTATGGAGCCCGGACTTTCCTCCCCTTTATTATTAACCTACCTATGGTAATCAATAACAAAGCAGCGGTTGTCTAGCTGACTCAAACACGCAATTATAGGAATTTTACTAACATTTGTATAGCTATTTATCACACATCACCAACCTGCCATTTATTTGCTTGCATTATTAAATTTTTGTTGTTGTTCAATGGCATGTTTATACAATGCATTTTTCTTTAAGCCATAAATTTCTGCCGTAATGGCGGTCGCTTTTTTTAAGGGTAAAGATTGTTGTAATAAGGCTAATGTTTTTATCACATAAGGTGGAACCGCTTCGTTACTGTCTTTTCGAGCTCTATAGCCCTCAACCACTAATACCATTTCGCCACGATAGCGATTTTCATCAACTTTTACCCAATCAAGTAGCTCTCCAACTGGCAAACCATGGATTAATTCCCACGTTTTTGTCAGTTCTCGTGCCAAGACCATATAGCGTTCAGCTCCTAAAATAGCGACCATATCCGCTAATGTGTCTAGCAAACGATGAGGTGATTCATAAAAAATAAGCGTTCTAGATTCATTAGCTAGCCCTTGTAATACATCTTGTCGACTCTTATCTTTTGCAGGCAAAAATCCCTCATAACAAAAGCGATCTGAGGCGATACCGGCAGCGGAAAGCGCCGTAATCGCTGCACAGGGCCCCGGCAAAGGAACTACCCGTATACCCGCTTGGTGACAACATTTCACCAGATGATAACCCGGATCATTAATTAGCGGTGTTCCGGCATCAGAAACTAACGCTATACTTAGTCCCTGTTTTAATTGCGGAATTAATTGATCTGTTTTCTGCTGTTCATTATGATCATGTAAAGACATCATGCGAGTATTAATAGCAAAGTGCTGTAATAGCAAACCCGTACGCCGGGTATCTTCGGCGGCAATAAGATCTACCTGCTTAAGGATCTGCAATGCACGCAGAGTGATATCGTCCAAATTACCAATAGGCGTCGGTACAATATATAGCGTTGATACCATCTCTACCTCTATAGATTGATTAGGTTTATTAATGGTTTCTTCCGAATAACCAATTAAAATTGAGCAATGATAAATACATCACTGGACAAAGCAAAGTATGTGTTCTTCAATTTTTGTTAAAAAAGGTTTGATTTGTATAGCGATAACATTCTCACTTCTATTAGTGGGATGTCACTCCTCAATACATCAAAGTGAACCGACTGCCGATACAACCATACAGACAGACGCTGAAATTAGCCATTATCAATCAATTATTGATGCTCCCTCTACCGAAATTTTACGTGCCTACATCGCGCAAGAACCATTATTAAAAGATCAGATGAATCATCAGAAAAATATTGATGATTATTTGCAAATGTTAAATAGTATGCCTGCCAAACAAATTCAAAAACTGGCTGTGAAGGCAGATGAAAATGTCCTGCAGGGTTGATCTACTTGATCTATACCAGAATAACTACCGTGATCCCGCGGCATTTCGTAATGCTTTTAATGACTAGAAAATACACTATCCAGCCAATCCAGGTGTTAAAACTACACCGACAGCACTAACACAAGTCATTACCAATCTTCTATTAGTAACAACCCCAAAATTGGTTTATTTTTGCCTTTAAGTAATAATGGCAAAATATTTGGGGAAGCTATTTTACAAGGTTTTCTTGATGCCGAAAAAAGATTAACTAGCGCGCCGACAGCAGCAACCCGTTCAGCTGTGCAAAATAGCCAAAATAATGATACTGTCCATAGTATTATTGATTCAATTACTAACAGCAACATAGCGCAGAAAAACAATCCACCATCCCCATCACTAGTTATTGACAGCGTACCTATTAATAATCAACAGGTTAAAGTATATGATACTAATACTCAATCGATTGAATCACTACTTCGCCAAGCCGAGCAAGATGGTATTACGTTAGTCATCGGGCCATTATTAAAACCGGATGTTGTCAAAGCTATTCACATAGAGACCTCACTCAATCTATTGACATTAAATGAATTAGATAGTAATAAAATGCAGCTTAAAAACAATGTCTGTTACTTTTCTTTATTGCCTGAAGATGAAGCCGTCAATGCCGCTCGCCATATTGCTAAACAAGGTAAACAAACACCATTGATCCTTATTCCTACTTCCCCTTTTGGTGAACGTATCACAAACATATTTGCTCAAGATTGGCAAAAATTGCAGCAAACTCCGTTACAGAAACAAAGCATTGGTGATATTAATAGTCTAAAAGCCAGAACTGGCCAAAGCACAGGAATTCTTATGACAGGTATACCCATTGTGCTCGGCGAACAACAATCATCAAATAGCAATGATACACCAGTAAATAAGATTGATGCAGTGTATATTGTCGCCACAAGTGATGAATTATTGTTGATTAAGCCCATGATAGATATAGCAACCGATAGTCGCACACGGCCTGTGCTTTATGCGAGTTCACGTAGTCATCAAACAGATTTAAGTACCGATTATTATCTGGAAATGGAAGGTTTGCAATTCAGTGAAATCCCTTTGCTAGCAGGCGCCAGTCCCGCTTTACTGGCGCAAGCTAAGCAACGGCAGTCTACAGATTACTCGCTAATTTGGCTTTACGGTATGGGAAATGATGCCTGGTTATTAGCTAATCATTTCAATCAATTACAACAACATAATATTGAATTAAATGGTGCTACAGGTAAACTAACTGTAAATAATGACAATTGTGTTATTTTTCGTAGCCTACCATGGTTGAAATTTGAACAAGGAAAAGTTCAATTGATTCAATAAATTGGAAGTTAAAAGTAAAATTTATCAGCCAATAGATAAAAATAGAGTAAAATAGTGACTAAGATGTCACCTTAACGGCATTTTTAACCTTACAGATAAGGAAATCAACTATACTAAAATCGCCAAATTTATCTTGGATACAAGGACGTCACTTCGAATATAAAGCCAAACAATTTTTACAACAGCATGGGTTACAATTTATCAGCCACAATGTGAGGTTTCCGATTGGAGAAATTGATCTAATTATGAAAGATCAAGCCACTTAGGTGTTTGTTGAAGTACGCTTTCGTCACCATGATAATTTTGGTAATGCACTAATGTTAGTAACCTTAAGCAAACGAAAAAAATTACTTGCCACGGTGAAATTATGGCTGCTAAAACATGATGAAAACATAGAAATAGCTTTATGTCGTTTTGACATTTGTGCGATTACCGGCATCAGTTTAAGTGGTTACCCAATGCCTTCAGTGACTATGACACCATCCATTAATTATATGTAAGTAGGTCTTAACGTGTTGGAGAAAATCAAAGCCTGTTTTACCGAAAGTATTCAAACACAAATTGCCGCTGCAGAAGCATTACCGGATGCTATTTCACGTGCAGCAGTTATGATAGTTCATGCCTTACTAAATGGTAATAAAATTTTATGTTGCGGCTGTGGTGGCTCAGCAATTATTGCACAACGCTTTGCCACCAGTATGATTAATCAATTTGAAACAGAACGTCCGAGTCTGCCCGCTTTATGCCTTAATACCGATAATGCCATTATTACCTCGATTGCTAATGGGAAAAATCCCGCAGAAATGTATGCTAAACAAGTACGCGCATTAGGCCAATCCGGTGACGTACTACTTGCTATTGCAACCAAAGGCGATAGTCGCGTGGTGATAAAAGCGGTTGAAGCTTCACTAGCACGTGATATGACTATTGTGGCTTTAACCGGCCATGATGGAGGAGAATTAGCCGGATTATTAGGCACACAGGATGTAGAAATTCGGATACCTTCGCAAAGAAGTGTCAGAATTCAAGAAGTTCACCTATTAACAGTTAACTGTTTATGTGATCTAATCGATAATACACTTTTTCCGCATCAAGATGACTAAGGAGTAATCAATGAGACTATTTCCTCTAATTACCATAATGTGCAGTACCCTTTTGTTACAAGGATGTCTTGGTGCTGCTGTAATAGGTTCAGCTGCTATCGCCACAAAAAGTGCGACCGATCCGAGAAGCGTTGGGCGCCAGGTCGATGATGGAACATTAGAAGCCCGTGTTAGTGCAGCACTGAACAAAGACAAAGAAATTACCCAAAATGCCCGTATTATTACCACTGCCTATGAAGGTAAAATTCTACTTACCGGCCAAGCACCTGATCTTGAATTAGCTGAAAGAGCGAAACAGATAGCAACAAAAGTAGAAGGTGTTGAAGCGGTTTATAATGAGATCCGCCAAGGGACGCCGGTTGATCTTGGTAGCGCGTCTAAAGACGTATGGATAACAACCAAAATAAAATCGCAAATTCTTGCTAGTGATTCGGTTAAATCATCAACGATTAAGGTTATTACTGAAGGTGGAGAAGTGTTTTTACTTGGTATTCTAACCCAGCAAGAAGGTGCTGCCGCAGCAAAAATTGCCAGTGAAACAGATGGAGTTAAACGTGTAACTACCGCATTTACCTATCTTAATTAATTTTTCTCACTCAAGATGTAAAGTTATTACCTCTCTAACTGTATTTACCCGGCAACCATTATGCCGGGTAGCAATTCTAACATGCTAACTGACCTTCCTTACGCATCTGATTAGAAACACATTGACTTTCGATATTTCACAATAATTAGCTATTTTAACGATAAATTTTTATAAAGTTAAATAACTTAGTAAGATTTTATTATCTCGCAATAATAGGAAATTTATATTAAAATTTAACCACCAGGATCCAGCCCTATATTAACTAATATCTTCGATTAGCAACAGCATGATGTCTTTGAAAACAAATAAAAAAAACATTCAGTGTAAAGATTAACCCCTCAACCATAATTAATAATAAGTATTTGAATAAATAAAAAAAGATTATTTTCGCAATTAACAATTACATTCTATTAAGCAATAAATAACTCACTGATATCAGTAAAAGTACAAAAATTTTTTAGTCTGTAACTAAGCCATAACTAACAAATATGAAGATAAATATGCAATTACCGTCATTATCTCAAGGAACACTGCCCATCAACCCATTTTACAATCGCCGTTTAACCAAACAATAAGTTACTTATCGTCCCCATCCAGATAATCCACAAATCAACCATGTGTGTATTACTAAATCAATATGATCTGCACCGTTGGTTGATTACAAGCATCGAACTTCGACTATTTAAACAACAAAAAAATGCTCATAGCTGAAACCAAATTTTGCTATCACATTCCCCCCCTTACTAGAAAGATTTTAAGTCTTAAAGCGTCGATGCCGGAATAACTTTTCAACTGCATGATATCTGCACGATTTACTCTAGGCGGTATCGACTGCTGATGTTATTTGCATCGGGCATATGAAAAATTTATAAAAACTTAATTTCCTCATTCAGTGGATTGTGAACAAGCTCCTGGTTTGTCCGCTGAGTCATCTAGTTTATGGTCCAAACTTAGCTAATCATTTAATGAGCGAAATAACAAATGTTATTATTTAGTAAAAATAATTATTTTAAATAACATTTTCCATATTTAAAGAACAAAATCCTATAAAAAATAAATATTCATTATCAAATCCTATTACTTTGATTGGTCAGAAATGAAGCCATATTTTTCAGAAAATTCTTATCACCTAATTGCTTCATTTGCTATAGTATTTAGTATTGCCGTGTCAATAAATCATTAGATGTTTTTTTAGGTCATAAGCTAATGGATTTGGTAAAATAGCCGCCAATAATGCAGATTCATCTTCATTTAGCTAATTTGCATGTTTTTTAAATAATATTTTGCCGCTTCTTCACCCCAAAAATGCCTTCGCCAAACTCAGCAATATTCAAATAAATGGTTAGTATCCTTTTTTAGGCCATATAACTTTAATTACTGGTGTCATAACAGCTTCAATACCTTTATGAAACCAGCTTCGTCTATCCCATAACCAAAGGTTTTTACAACTTGTTAAGCTATTGTTGAAGCGCCTCTAATTGGTTTTTTACTAGCCGAATTTTGATTAATTGTACTTTCTATTGCCTGAAAATCAAATCCCCAATGGTTAGGGAAATTTTGATCTTCTACAGCAATGACAGCAACTAACATGTTCGGTGAGATAGCATTAATCTCTACCCAACCAGAACGAGAAACATAAGAAAAATTTGATGATAACCAAGCATTAATTTCTCTTTCTAGCATTACCATCGAAAAGGGCACATGCAAAAATTTAAAAATAAAGATCGTCATTAGCCCAACAGCAAAATAACATCAATAAGGTTTTTTTAGCTATTTCCACAATATTAAGAAATAAATCAGCATAACTAACATCTGGCCATTTCAATGACTTTTTTAACTAATTTATCAATTCCTTGCCATGCTTTATGTGGTGAGGATGTCAGCATATATGCGGTGTTGTAATCACTTTATTATCTTCATCAACCACAATATCATCAAAGGAACAAATAATATGCTTTTTTCCATTCGTTCTACTTCAGCAATGGTTTTGTTATCATTACCTATTGTCAACTTTACCGCTTTATTTAAAATTTTAGGTAGCATAACAGGCACGATACACATCAACCCGAATGGCTTACCTTGTTGACGAATTTTGGTACAACATGTTAATAAATCTTTATCTATTTCACAGTCACTTCCTTTAATAGCAAAATTAGATAAATTTTTTGCTACCCCAAATCCACCAAGAATTATCACTGCACTATACTCATCTGAAGAGGCTAAGGGCTCTATTTTACCACGTGAAATCCGCGAAGATTTTTCCATTATGTTACGTTTTTCTTTTCCATTTATACGATTAATAACATCTAGTTGATCACGATTAGGTGCTAAAAATCGCATTTCAGCGCTATTTTGATTCAAAGATAACATAGTAAGGTACTGACTCATGAATTTCACTGCAATCAAATACACCACAGCCACTTAAAATTACTGCAATAGGTTTCATATCTGACTCCATTTATAGTAGATTGTTACTAACCCATTTAATGTGATAACATGTAATCTTGGCCACAAATTTTAATGAATCTTGTAACAAAAACGATTATATTTGTTATGTTGATTGTCTGACAAAAAATAAAGGTTTTTATTTTTCTCGTCATTCATACAAACACATATCATAATTGACGAGTAAAAAAGATTTCCCTGATGTTGGCGCAATATTAGCGCAGCCCAATTTCGGTTAGAGTTATTTTTTTTCAGTGCTAGCTAACCATTTTTTCAAAATCTCAACATTTTTTTGCCAATCTGTTTTTAATTCATCAAACCATTCTTGTATATTATCCCACCAAGCCGGTAATTCAGGAGATTGGATTTGTTGGGCTAATTGCTGGAGATGCCGTAAACCAATTGCACCTGCTGCGCCTTTAATTTTATGTGCTTCAGCAACAATCCCATTTGAGTCTTTAGCCACAATATTAGAATCCAGTAAAGATAGGTATCCTGGCATCATATTTTCAAATATCTTTATGCTGTCTTCAATAAGTTTTGGACCTACTAATTCGAGGTATTGATTGAGCATATTGATATCTAATACATCATCATGCTTAGCAAATTCTTTTAGTGGAATACCGATCGATTTATTCTTACAATCGGCAAAATACTTTTCAATAATCTTGATTAATGCACCGACAGAAAGTGGTTTACTTAATACATCATCCATACCTGCATTAAGATATTCATTTTTGTCTTTCAATACATTAGCTGTTAATGCAATTAAAGGTGGTAGCTTATAATTAGCATAGGTGTGACGAAGCTGACGTGCAATATCAAGACCTGTCATATCAGGTAACTGGATATCCAATAAGACCAGATCATAACTACCAATTTTAAACATTTTTAACGCTTCTTTGCCATTCATCGCCACATCTACGGTATGGCCTAACTTTTCTAATACAGATCGCGCGACAATAATATTTAATTCAATATCCTCGACTAAAAGAATATGCAATTTAGGTAGTAAAACTTCTTCTGCTGCTGGCATTTCAATTGTTTTTACAACGACAGGAGCTATAACTGATACAGTAAAGCAAGAACCTACTCCTAAGGTACTATCAACCTGGATATCTCCGCCCATACTTTGAGCTAACCGCTTAGAAACTGCAAGACCAATTCCTGTGCCTGTTTCTGGCCTTCCGCCAGCACTACCCTCCACCTGATAGTACATGGCAAAAATCTTTTCTTGCTCTTCTTTGGGGATCCCAATGCCACTATCAATAACCTGAATAAAAAGTTGCTCATGCCCTTCATACCAAATACGAACTTTGATCTCACCTTTTTGCGTAAATCTCACGGCATTACCAATTAAATTCCATAGTATTTGACGTAACCGTGTTGCATCGATAATGATCTTGCTCGGTATATTTTTTTTTACTTCCAACGTAAATTTTAAATCTTTGGGTTGAACCAAAAGTCCCGATAAGTTCTCAAGATCAGAGATAAATTCATTAAAATCAATTAGTTGACTATCCAAGCTAACTTTACGTCGTTCGATTTTATCCATCTCAATAATATCATTGAAAATATTACCTAAAGTTATGGCACTAACGTGGATAGTTTTTAAATAATTAGTCTGTTCATTAGTTAATTCTGTATCGAGTAATATACGACTCAGCCCAACAATCCCATTAAGTGGTGTACGAAGCTCATGGCTGATAGTTGAAATAAACGTTGTCTTATCCCTACTCGCATTTTCTAACGCTTCCTGATAGTGCTTACGTTCGGTAATATCGCGTCCAAACCCAACTAAACCGTGGCGTTTTCCGACACGATCATAAAAAGGTACTTTTCGTATTTCAAAACATGCTTTTCGTCCATCTGGGTATACCAACCACTGTTCATAAGTCAATGACACATTATGACGAAATACTTTTTCATCAGTTTCAAGCTCTTTTTCTGCGACTTCTTCACCATAAATTTCACGATAGGTTAATCCAATAAGCTGCTTTTCACTACGACCGGTCAATAATTCCATTGCTCTATTACAACAAGAAAAGTGATTATTCTCATCACGATAGTAAACAAGATCAGGCGATGCATCTAAAAATGACTGTAATAATATAGACTGCTGTTCAAACTCAAGTTGGGTTTGCTCACGTCGTTTCATCTCTTTTTGCAATTTTTCTAATAACTCTAGATGTGCCTTTTGTACTTTTTCACGTTCTGCAATTTCCAAATTAAGCTGAGCAATATTTCCTTTAAGTTTGTCAGTAAGATCTGCATCACGTTTGCGCATCACTTCTAATTTATCAACCATACCTGATAAGCGACGCCGAGACTCTTCAAGTTGCTCAACAACAACAGAAAGAAAATAGACCGCCCAAGGAGTAATTATCAATCCAAAAAAGATAGAGCGAATCAAATCAATATCATGAACCTTGCCATATAATAAAATATCAACAGCTATCTGCAATACCATGGCTAAAACGACAAGTGCCATAGCTAATAACAAGGAAAATCCAACCAAGCCAAGCTTCATCATTAAGTCAACATAATATTGAGCGAGTCCTTTAAGCAGCTTCATACACACTCCGATACAGAAAATCAGCTTAGATCATAACTTATATAGACAAAAAACAGAGGGATCTAACATACATTTATGAGGGATAATTTAGATTTTCATTGACAATGAATTAACCTATAAATAAGGTTTTATAATTGTTAGATAAATAAAGATTTAATAAAGTAAAATATAGCAAAAATAAAACTAGTATGACCAACAATCTATATTTAAAAATAAAAAAGGGCAGCATTTTAATACTCCCCTTCTCAATCATAATATATCTTATTTTATAACACGTAATGTCGGACGTCCTTTTGGTGGCGTCGGTGGTTCATCATCAGGCGATGAAATCGGTGTTACTTTTTGCTCTTCGTTTGACAATTCATTATCACTAACTAGTACTAAGTTTTCACTTTGAGTAACAGAATTACCAGTATTATTCTCATATTCAGGCTCAGGTTCAAACATCATTCCTGCACCATTTTCGCGCCCATAAATAGCAATAATAGCACTCATTGGCACTTTAACATGGCGAGGGACACCACCAAAACGGGCATTAAAGCTTACTATTTCATTAGTCAGCTCGAAATTAGCTACTGCGGAAGGTGTAATATTAAAAATAATTTGCCCTTTTTGGGCATATTCCATCGGGACATTCACACCAAAAACATTAACATCCACAACTAAATGAAGTGTCATATTATTATCGAGAAGCCATTCATAATGGGCCCTAAGAAGATAAGGACGACGTGGCGACATTCCTAAGAACTCCATAATAAATTAACCTGTGGTAGATAAACGCATCTCACGTTCAGCTTCAGTCAATGAAGCTAGAAAAGAGTCGCGCTCAAATACCCGTTCCATATAAGATCTAATGCCTTCAGTTTCTTTTCCTTTAGGTATGTCAATATTCCAAAACGGTAAACGCCACAAAAGGGGAGCTAAGTAGCAGTCAACTAGACTAAATTCTTCACTCATAAAAAACGACATCTCATTAAAAATTGGCGAGATTAATATAAACTCTTCTTTTAACTGCTTACGAACAGCATCAGCTTGAGGATCTTTATTTTCAATCTTATACATTAGAGAATACCAATCTTTTTCTATCCGATGCATCATCAAACGACTACTACCACGAGCAACTGGATAAACTGGCATTAATGGTGGATGCGGAAAGCGCTCGTCAAGATATTCCATAACAACGCGGGAATCATACAATGTTAATTCTCTATCAACCAGCGTTGGTACTGTTTGGTAAGGATTTAGATCAATCAAATCTTGCGGCAAATTACCTGCTTCAACATTCTCAATCTCAACGCTTACGCCCTTTTCTGCCAATACGATCCGCACTTGATGGCTAAATATGTCGGTCGGGCCGGAAAACAATGTCATTACCGAACGTTTGTTGGCAGCGACAGCCATGAAAACCTCCAAGTTTTATTCAAAAAAGAACAAACAACCATAATATAATAAATAAGGCCATTCTTACATGTTTAAAATGCTGGTAAACCAATTTAATAGGTCAACACGCATTTATTTATTGAACTGCAATTAATACATGTTATTTCCACCACATTTGGTGAGAAATAGATAAGAAATTAATGGCCTATAGTCTATCAGATTTTGCTCAATATGGTGGAAAGTTTGACAAGATTTTATGATAAATGTACAAAATCACATCAACTTTTTATTAAAAAAAATTAATAGCAAAAACAAATTAAATTAACAATCACAATATAATATAAATTTATAACATACCAAAAACCCGCCATAAATGCGGGTTTTGTATTAATAATTTATTTTAAAAACAATAAGTTAACGTTTTGAGTATTGTGGGCGACGACGTGCTTTACGCAGCCCCACTTTCTTACGCTCAACAGAACGCGCATCACGAGTAACAAACCCGGCTTTACGTAGTTCAGAATGCAGTGATTCATCATATCCCATCAATGCACGCGTAATTCCATGACGGATTGCACCTGCTTGACCAGAAATACCACCACCTTTAACGGTAATGTATAAATCCAGTTTCTCCAACATATCAACCAATTCTAACGGTTGGCGAACAACCATTCGTGCCGTTTCGCGGCCAAAATACTGCTCTAGGCTACGTTGATTGATAGTAATATTACCGCTACCTGTCTTAATAAAGACACGTGCGGAAGAGCTTTTGCGGCGACCAGTGCCGTAGTATTGATTTTCAGCCATTGCCTATATCCATCCCGATTAAATGTCAAGAACTTGCGGTTGCTGTGCCGCGTGGTTATGCTCACTACCCATATAAACTTTCATTTTACGGTACATCACACGACCAAGAGGTCCTTTGGGTAGCATACCTTTAACCGCGATTTCAATTACACGCTCAGGGTGACGGGCAATCATTTCTTCGAAAGTTGCTTGTTTGATACCACCGATATAACCGGTATGGCGATAGTAGATTTTGTCTTCACGCTTGTTGCCAGTAACAGCAACTTTTTCAGCATTAACAACAATGATGTAATCACCAGTATCGACATGCGGAGTATATTCCGCTTTATGCTTGCCGCGTAAACGACGAGCAATCTCAGTTGCAAGACGGCCTAAAGTTTTTCCATCTGCATCAACAACGTACCAGTCGCGTTCCACGGTTTCTGGTTTAGCTGTAAAAGTTTTCATTAAAGCTTACCCATATATAAGTTACATGTTGGTGAACACTCATATTTTATAAAAAATACTCAGAATGCTCACACTAAATTCGTCCAGTGAATCCTACCCCTTCGAGTAGTCAAACTGACATTAATGCAAGATTTTGGGGAAAAAATAAAAAACTTGCTGTAACGTGGGGTGCAAGATTATAGAGAAGTTATTGACAAAAATCGACCCCAAAAATAAATTTTCTTCGCAATTTATGCATTATTATTTGCTAATCAAACTATATGAGGCAATTTTAAGTATGCCTCACTCTGCATTTCTTGTAATCGTGATAAACAACGTTGATATTCAAAACGCAATAAATGCCCCTGGTAAAGTTTATCTATTGCTACCTCAGCATTAATAATCAACTTAACTTTTCGCTCATAAAATTCATCAATTAGAGCAAGAAAACGCCTGGCTACATCTTCATGCAGCTCTGACATCATCAAAACGTTATAAAGTAATACCGTATGATAATCTTTTGCTAAAACGATATAATCATTTTGACTACGTGCATCTTCACATAGTGCTTTAAATTCAATTGCTAAGATACCTTCTGCAGCACGCACCGGCATAGGGCGATGATTAATCTCAAGCATAAACAACATTTCGCCACCATTACCAGCTAATTTAACAAATATATCATCCATCTTATTACAGCTCTGTTCATCGATCGGCGTAAGATAAAGACCTGCTTGTTTCAAAGTACATAAACGATAATCAATACCGGCATCAACATTAATGATGTCACAGTATTTTTTAATTTGTTCGATGGCTGGTAGAAAACGTGTTCGTTGTAACCCATTTCGATAGAGTTCATCTGGTGGGATATTAGACGTTGCCACTAAACAAATTCCTCTAGCAAATAACGCCGTAAATAACGCTCCCAAAATCATGGCATCAGTGATATCAGAGACAAAAAATTCATCAAAACATAAAACATCCGTTTGAGCTTTAAATCTATCGGCAATGATTTCCAATGGATCTTGATGACCTTGTAACTCAACCATTTCATTCTGCACTCGCCACATAAGACGATGAAAATGTAAACGTAATTTTCTACCCTCCGGCAAACTTTGATAAAACAGATCCAGCAACCAAGTCTTACCTCGCCCGACACCGCCCCACATATATAATCCCTGCACAGGTCGAGAATTTTTTGGTGGTTGCTTGGTAAATAGTTTGCCAATTTTACTTCTTAATGATAATTGAGATGTCGTATTAAGCAATTGATGATGAATAATATCTAAACGTGCTATTGTTTTATTTTGTATCTCATCAAATTGATAGTCACCGGTAGCCAAAAACTGGTGGTAAAGTTTAGCGGGAGTCAACAATGCCATTAACGCGATACTCCTTAAAGATGTTATGATTTTTATTGGCTAATAAAACTAATCATAAACATTATATCGATAATCATCGACACGTTACTACTTCAAAATAATATGAAATCATTAACAATAACTTTTCCTGCTTTCACTTATGCCCTTTAAACAGGTATAGTGACTGCTATACTGTGAATTTATTTCTATGAAAATAAATGTTGTTTTGTTAATGAAGGAGTCACCATGACTTGGGAATATGCACTAATCGGTCTGATTGTAGGTTTTATTATTGGTGCACTTGTAGTTCGCTTCGGCAATACCAAGCTACGTAACCAACAAGCATTACAAGCTGAATTTGAAAAGAAAAACCATGAATTAGAAGAATATCGTAAAGAATTGGTCAGCCATTTTGCTCTTAGTGCAGAGTTACTCGATAATATGGCTCAAGATTATCGTAAGCTCTATCAGCATATGGCTAAAAGTTCTCATGAGCTCATGCCTGATATGCCAATACAAAACAACCCTTTTAACTATCGTTTGACTGAATCAGAAGCAGATAATGATCAAGCTCCGGTTAATTTACCACCCAAAGATTACTCTGAAGGTTCTTCAGGCTTATTTCGCTCGATAAAAGAGAAAAAAAGGTAAATTAGGTTTCCTATATTAATAAAATTGTATTTTGACCTAATTCTGCTGGTAGCGAATCAACCTGCCAAGACTAATTTGTTATAAAAAATTAATATCACGTAAATACATGTAAAAAAAACGATTACCACTATCTGTTGGCTGAACTTTTTTACATAATTTACAGTCTTAGCCCTGCTAAGGTCTTTTCTATCCAGGAAGCAAATTACCTTAAAAGAAATTAGGTATGTAAGAGAATTCAATTCATGATGAAAAAAGAAAAACATTTTTTAAGTATATTAGCGATGAGTCTCAGTCTTTCACTCATAGGTATACCTGCAGCAAGTTATTCTGCATCAATGCCACCATTCACTTTATCATTTGGCCAAGAATTACCTAGCCTAGCTCCGATGCTAGAAAAAGTACTTCCTGCCGTAGTCAGTATTCGTGTATCTGGAACACAGTTTCAAAATCAACAGTTACCCGAAGAATTTAAATTCTTTTTTGGGCCCAATTTTCGTTCACAGCAACAAAGTATTCGCCCTTTTGAAGGATTAGGTTCTGGTGTTATTATTGATGCCGAAAAAGGTTATATCTTAACGAATAACCATGTTATCGATAATGCTCATAGAATTCAAATCCAACTTAATGATGGAAGAGAAATTGATGTTAAACTTGTCGGCCGCGATCCCCAAACAGATATCGCTCTATTACAAATCAAAGATTCAAGTACCGCAAACCTCAAAAAACTCAACTTGACAGCCATTAAGATTGCAGACTCCGATAAACTACGTGTTGGCGACTTTGCTGTTGCGGTAGGTAATCCTTTTGGATTAGGTCAAACGGTGACATCAGGAATTATTTCTGCATTGGGTCGTAGTGGTTTAAACCTAGAAGGTCTAGAAAATTTTATTCAAACAGACGCTTCTATTAATAGAGGTAACTCCGGTGGTGCATTAGTCAATCTCAACGGTGAACTAATTGGTATTAATACCGCTATCTTAGCACCTGGCGGGGGTAATGTTGGTATCGGTTTTGCTATCCCGTCCAATATGGCCAAATCTCTTAGCAATCAAATTATCAAACACGGTGAAGTAAAACGAGGATTGCTGGGTATCAAAGGCACTGAAATGACCTCTGATGTAGCAAAAGCATTGAATATTGATGCACAAAAAGGCGCATTTATCAGTGAAGTAATCCCAAATTCTGCAGCAGCTAAAGCAGGCATTCAATCAGGTGATGTCTTGATTACAATTAATGGTAAATATATTAATAGCTTCGCTGAGTTAAGAGCTAAAATTGGCACCAGTGAAATCGGTAAAAAGATCACAATCGGGCTATTACGTAAAGGCAAACCGATGGAGATAAGCGTTACCTTAGAAGATAGTAATTCCAGCGGTACGAAAGCCGAAGTGCTAACCACCTCACTAATGGGCGCCACTTTAAGCAATAGTACAATTAAAGGTACTAAAGGCGTTAAGGTCGATAGTGTTTCATCTAATTCACCTGCAGCCATGCTTGGTCTGGCAAAAGGTGATCTTATTGTTAGTGCCAACGAACAACGGATAGAGAATATTAATCAACTTCGTAAAATTATTGAAACTAAACCTACCACTTTAGCATTAAATATTTTACGTGGTGATCAAAATATCTACTTATTACTGCGTGGTAATAATATATTCAATTGATCATTCAACAAACAGGTACTGTGAACTACCGTACCTGTTGGTATTTATGGTATCCTGCTATTTTATCATCTAGTTTATGGCTTACTACAGAATACTAACTATGTTCATCAAGCTTTTCCGTGCCGTTATTATAGGGCTTGTTATCGCTGCTATTTTGCTAATGGCTATTCCATCTATACGCCCAAAAGGACTCACTGAATTACTTGACGGTAAAAAAGAGGATCAACCCATTAGCTTTAGTAAAGCGGTACGTAGAGCAGCTCCAGCAGTTGTTTATGTCTATAGCAGCGGGACCGGTAGCTTTTCCCAAAATGGACGTGAATTAACCGCATTAGGTTCTGGTGTCATTATGAGTAGTAACGGTTATATTATAACAAACAGACATGTCGTTAATAATGCCGATCAAATTCAGATTGCACTGCCGGATGGGTTAATTTTTGACGTGTTAATTGTTGGCTCAGATAGCCTAACAGACCTTGCTGTTTTGAAAATAGAGGCAGAAAATTTGCCTGTGATAACAATTAACCCACAACGTAAAGCGCATGTTGGCGATATCGTGTTAGCTATCGGTAACCCCTATAATCTAGGACAAACAGTAACACAAGGCATTATTAGCGCCACAGGACGTGTAGGACTCAGTTCCACCCGCCGACAAAATTTTCTCCAAACAGATGCTTCTATTAACCATGGAAATTCAGGCGGAGCACTAATTAATACTGAAGGTGAATTAATGGGAATTAATACTCTTTCTTTTGATCATTCAGAAAACGGTTTTACCCCTGAAGGGCTGGGTTTTGCTATTCCAACTGAATTAGCAACTAAAATCATGGAAAAACTTATTCGTGATGGGCGAGTGATACGTGGCTTTATTGGTATCACTGCTAGGGACTTACCCCGTATTCGCTCTAACAATAACGATATTAATCAAATAAAAGGTCTACGTATTTTTCAGGTTGCCCCAAATGGTCCAGCAGAAAATGCCGGTATTCAAGTCGGTGACATCATCATTTCAGTTAATGGTCAACCGGTTACCTCTACAGCTGAAACAATGGATCAAGTTGCTGAAATTAGCCCCGGAAATATCGTCCCTGTCGTATTATTACGTAACAACACCACCATGACAGTCAATGTTAAAATTGAAGAGTATCATGAAGATAAATGACTACTACATTAAGTAAGAATCAGCAGTCTATCTAAGCTACTGATTTTTACCTTGGCAAATAGTAAGTTATTTTTTATTTGATGTGATACGCTCTATATTTGCACCTAAACTACGTAGTTTCTCTTCTATGCTCTCATATCCCCTATCAATATGATAAATCCGATCAACAATTGTTTTCCCTTTTGCAATGCAACCGGCAAGCACTAAACTAGCAGAAGCCCGCAAATCCGTTGCCATGACTTGAGCACCCATAAGTTGTTTAATACCATGACAAACAGCTGTATTGCCTTCTATTTCCGCATGGGCTCCCATACGAATTAACTCTGGGATATGCATAAAACGATTTTCAAAAATAGTTTCAGTTATTGTACTAACGCCTTCAGCTACTAAATTAAGCAAACTAAATTGTGCCTGCATATCGGTTGGAAAACCAGGATGAGGCTCTGTTCTGATAGTCACCGCTTTTGGCCGCTTACCCTGCATATCCAGCTGGATCCAATCCTCGCCTATTTTAATCTCTGCACCAGCTTCACGTAATTTAGCTAATACCTCATCCAATGTAGCCGGTCTAGTATTGCGGCAAGTCACTTTTCCGCCTGAGATCGCAGCTGCTACAAGAAAAGTTCCCGTTTCAATGCGATCAGGTAAAATTCGATAAGTTCCACCCCCTAAGCGCGCTACTCCTTCAACAACAATGCTGTCTGTACCGGCTCCGCTGATCTTTGCTCCTAATGAATTTAAAAAATTAGCCGTGTCTTCAACTTCAGGTTCACGCGCGGCGTTTTCAATAACTGTTTTTCCCTCAGCTAGGGTTGCGGCTATCATAATAGACACTGTTGCGCCTACACTGACCTTATCCATAACAATATTAGTACCTTGCAAACGACCATCAACAGAAGCTTTCACATAACCTTCTTCTAAGATGATTTTAGCGCCAAGTTGCTCAAGTCCAGCAATATGTAAATCAACTGGGCGTGTACCAATAGCACATCCTCCCGGTAATGACACCTGCCCTTGACCGAAACGGGCAACTAATGGCGCCAAAGCCCAAATAGATGCACGCATTGTCTTAACTAATTCATAAGGAGCACAAAATTTATTAATACCCCGCGCATCGACAAAAATAGCGCCATTATACTCAACTTTTGTACCTAACTGATTAAGTAATTCAATTGTTGTATCAATGTCTTTTAACTTCGGAACATTTTGTAATTCAACCGGCTCTTCAGCTAATAACGACGCAAACAATATCGGTAATGCCGCATTTTTGGCACCAGAAATCGAGACCTCACCCATCAAACGAGTTGGCCCTTTTAATTGAAACTTGTCCATCAAGAAATTCTCTATGAGTAATATTCAATATACTATTAACGCAAAAACATCATCTTAAAAACCATTAAGCTTACGATCTCTTGTCCATTCTGCCGGAGTATAAGCTTTAATTGACAATGCATGGATCCGATTATCCGCAATATATTCCATTAACGGAGCATAAATCACTTGCTGCTGCTTAACCCGACTCATGCCATTAAACATTTCACCAACAGCAATAATTTGAAAATGGCTACCCTCGCCTTTTACAATCACTTGATCAAGCTTCAATTGATCCATTAATACTTGCTTTATTTCATCTGTATCCATAATTAAACTCAATTCTAACATTAAATGACATCTCTATCCTAATCGATCTATTACCCAGTGCAAATCAAAGAAACCGCCCTTGGCATAATAAAATGCGCAAGAGCGGCTGCTTTTTATATAAACTATCTTTAAAAATTTATGACCAAACTAGTTCATAAAATCCTCAAGTTTATAAAGCCTGATAAGCGTTTTGAAACGCTCACTAATACCTTCAAACACCAATTTATTGTCTGACTGCTGTTCTGATTTTAACCTGACAAACATAGTCAGTCCGGTAGAATCGATATGAGATAACTGGGAAACATTAATAGAGTTAATATAATACCTTTCAGCAGCTGATTTTTCTGTTGCCAAAAAACGGGCAAAGTATCTCGATTAAGCTCACCGATTGACCGTTCTGCTGCCAAGTTAACATAGGTATCATGGTTTTTTACTTTTAAAGGTAATAGGATTTTTTACGCTATTTAACAATTCTTGTGTCAAGCCGTCAATACCTTTAGTTCGTAAAATATTAGCCCATTCATTTTGTTTAGTAGTAATTAAACTAACACCTTCAGTGATCATATCATAAGCTTGCCAATAGCCTGTTTTACTGTTCTTACGCCATTGGAAATCCAAACGAACTGGTGGCCGTCCCTCTGGATCGGTAATAGTAACGCGAATAGCAACCACTTTTCTATCTCCTAATGGTTGTTCTGGCGCAATCTGATATTGTTGACCATGATACATCGCCAAAGCTTGCCCATAAGCCTGCTCCAAATAGGCTTCAATCGCGCGAAAATATGCATCTCGTTGTGCAGGCGTTGCACTACTATAATAAGAACCTAATACTAACGCGCCTGCATACTTAATCTGAACATAAGGCATAAGCTCTTCACGAACAACTCTGCGTAAATAATCCGGATTTTGACGGATCATAGGTTGCTCGTTTTTTAAGCGCATGAAGGTTCTGGCAGCAGCTTCGTCCATCAATTTATATGGGTTATTTTGATCTATCGCCATCACAAACGGTGCTACCACTAACAAAGCCATTATTAAGAAACGCTTAACCATAAAATAGGTTCCTTTTTAATATATTAGATTATTCGTCATGGTGTCGTGGAAGATTTTGGTTATTACCTGAAACTGAGCTCCCTCTATCTGAACGATTAGGATCGCCACTACGATATAAAAATTGGCCAATTAAATCTTCCAATATTATGGTGGGCTTAGTATCTTCAATGCGCCCACCGTCCTTAAGAAAGGTAACGCTCATATCTGGATCATAAAAACCCACATTAAGTGCTAAAAATTGCTCACCTAATAGGCCAGCGGTAAGTATAGACAACGAACTATTATCAGGAATGTTGTCATACTGACTGAAAATCGCCAAGGTCACCCGTGGCGTATAAGTTTTCTTGTCCAACATAATATCGACTATTCGACCAACCATTACTCCACCTATCTTTACTGGAGAGTTTACTTTCAACCCACCCACATTGGTAAAAGAAGCAGTAACTTTATAAGTTGGTTGATTACCAAATGATTTAATATCTGCAACTTTCAAACATAAAAAAATAATCGCAGCTAATGCAATCAAAACAAATAAACCAACTAGAATTTCATTTTTCTTACTTTGCATGAACTAATTCCCAAACATCAGTGCAGTAAGCACAAAATCTAAACCCAACACAGCTAATGACGAATGAACAACAGTTCCGGTCGTTGCACGACTGATCCCTTCAGATGTTGGGACGGCATCATAACCATTAAATAACGCGATCCAGCTGATGGTAAAGGCAAATACCACACTTTTAATAAAACAATTGAGAATATCCTTTTTCCATTCAACAGCAGATTGCATGGATGACCAAAAAAAGCCTTCATCAATCCCTTTCCAATCGACACCAACTAGCACACTACCTAAGATGCCCACAGCGACAAAAATTAATGCCAATAATGGCATACTAATTAACCCTGCCCAAAAACGTGGGGCAATCACTCGACGTAGTGGATCAACCGCCATCATTTCCAAACTAGAGATCTGCTCAGTGGCTTTCATTAATCCTATTTCTGCCGTTAACGCAGAGCCCACTCTGCCAGCAAACAAAAGCGCAGTCACTACCGGCCCTAATTCTCTTAATAAAGAAAGGGCTACCATCATGCCAAGACCAGATTCTGCACTAAACATGGTCAAGACTAAATATCCTTGCAATCCAAGTACCATGCCAATGAATAATCCCGATACAGCAATAATTAATAAAGATAAGACTCCTACATTGTAGAGCTGCTTTATTAATAGTGGCCACTGTTTGGTAATCTCAGGCTTGTCAAATAAAGCCCGAAATAACAAATAGCCTGAGCGGCCAAATGTCGCAACCACAGCCAATGAACGATGGCCTAATGCGGCTAATGTATCAATTAATATCATCCGATTACCCTAATAAATCTGCAGCATAATTTCCTGCCGGAAACTTAAATGGTACTGGACCATCTGCTATACCATCGAGAAATTGCCTAACCCGCGCATCCTTATTTTGTTGCAATTCTTTCGCTGTACCTTCAGCAATAACATGTTGCTCGGCAACGATATAAGCTTTATCCGCTATGCTCAATACTTCCGGAACATCATGCGAAACAATAACACAAGTAATACCTAGTGCATGATTAAGTTCATAAATAAGTTTAACCAAAACCCCCATAGTTATCGGATCTTGCCCAACAAAAGGCTCATCAAATAAAATTAATTGTGGATTAAGTGCAATGGCACGTGCTAATGCTGCCCGTCGTGCCATGCCGCCCGATAATTCAGCTGGCATAAGATTGGCTGCCCCGCACAATCCTACGGCTTCCAGTTTCATCATAACTACTGTGCGAATAATCTCTTCGGCTAAAACAGTATGTTCACGTAAAGGAAATGCAACATTATCAAACACATTCATATCAGTAAACAATGCACCAGACTGAAATAACATACTCATTTTTTTACGGGCAGCATAAAGCTCAGAGCGTGCTAAGGTTGGAATATTAACACCATCAAACCAAATTTCTCCCTTATAGGGCCGTAATTGTCCACCAATCAAACGCAACAAAGTAGTTTTTCCAATACCTGATGGCCCCATAATTGCCGTAATTTTTCCCCTGGGTATAGTCAAGCTCATATTGTTGAAAATAGGCCGACTACCTCTAATAAAAGACATGTCTTTAATTTCTATGATATTATCTACAGACTTCTTCATGACGATAATAGCCTTCTGTCCAATTATCACTAAAGTATTTTTATTAAGTATGGAACATATTACCTAAAAACTACCATATATTCGCTATCAATATTATGGTCAATTTTACTTTTACTCATTACATCGTCACAATAAACAAATTTTCAAATGTTATCATAGTGAAAAATGCTATTTTTTTAATAATACATTGTACTGATAATATTATTAATGGCCTTAATATAAACCGAGTACTATAAAAGACGATCCTTACTAACGAACCATTAACCCATATAATTAAACTACTTATTTCAATTGGTAAATAAAAATGTCTGAAATTGATTTTCAAAAAACAGCTAAGAAAGTATTGGATATTGAGCGGAATGGGCTTGCCAATCTGGAACAATATATCAATGATGATTTTAACCAAGCTTGTGAAATTATTTTTCATTGTGCTGGTAAAGTCGTCGTTATGGGTATGGGGAAATCAGGTCATATTGGCCGTAAAATTGCTGCCACGTTAGCTAGTACAGGAACTCCGGCATTTTTTGTCCATCCAGGAGAAGCAAGTCATGGTGACTTAGGCATGATTAGCCATCATGATATTGTGCTAGCTATTTCTAACTCCGGTGAATCAGATGAAATATTAGCGCTCATTCCAGTGTTGAAACGCAAACATATCCGTTTAATTTGTATGACAAAAAACCCTGCTAGTAGTATGGGTAAAATAGCTGACATCCATCTTTGCATCAAAGTACCACGGGAAGCTTGTCCATTAGGTCTGGCACCAACAACGAGCACAACAGCGATGCTGGTCATGGGCGATGCTATTGCTGTCGCTTTACTGGAAGCTCATGGCTTTACCGCTGAAGACTTCGCTCTTTCTCATCCAGGTGGTACCTTAGGACGCAAACTTTTACTAAGAGTCAGTGACTTAATGCACACAGGAAAAGATATCCCGATTGTAACTAAGCATGCAACCTTACAGCAAGCATTAGTAGAAATTACCCATAAAAAACTCGGCATGGTTGTGATTTGTGATGAAGAAATGCAAATTGAAGGTATTTTCACCGATGGTGACCTACGGCGCGTCTTTGCAACAGATATCGATTTAAATAGTGCCAAAATCACCGATCTAATGACAGCTGGCGGTATTAGGATAAAACCTGATATGTTCGCCATTGACGCATTAAATTTAATGGAACAACACCATATTACTTCATTACTGGTGGCTAAAGCAGATACACTTATCGGTGTTATTCATCTGCATGATCTTTTGCAAGCTGGCATCATCTAAAACCACTGGAAAAATACATGAATGAACATAATAAAATAATGACCTGTTATGGTTCAGTAGAACAACATATTATTGACAAAGCTCGTCACATAAAATTACTAATTTGTGATGTTGATGGTGTCATGACTAATGGTTTGATTTATATGGGAAATAATGGTGAAGAACTAAAAGCATTCGATGTAAAAGATGGTTACGGTATACGTTGTTTACTAACTTCGACTATTGAAGTCGCCATTATAACTGGACGTAAAGCCAACTTATTGGAAGATCGAGCCAAAACACTCGGTATTAACTATCTTTACCAAGGACAAAGTGAAAAAAAATTAGCTTATAATGATCTAATAACTCGATTAAAACTCCAACCGCAACAGATCGCTTACATTGGTGATGATATAATTGATTGGCCTGTTATGTCACTGATAGGGCTTTCAGTGGCTGTAGCTGATGCACACCCAATATTGTTAAGTAAAGCGCATTATGTTACATATCGAGCAGGAGGCAAAGGTGCTGTACGTGAAATTTGTGATCTGATCCTGCTGGCGCAAAATAAGCTAGAAAGTGCCCACGGTTTATCAATATAGGCAAAAATGAAACAACAATGAGCAAATTTAAGATTTGGCTTAACATTATATTAACACTAATTGTTTTAGCGCTTATCGGCTGGAATTTAGCTGATTTTAATCAATCAAAAGCACCTCTAATGTTTGATAACAGTCAACCAAATTATCAAATTGGTCATGCTATCACTCATGTCTACGATCCGCTAGGTAAATTAGCTTATAAACTGACAACAGATGAGACACATCACTTTTCGAGTAATAAAATTAGCTGGTTCATCAATCCAGTGTTAACAACTTATGACACAAAGAGTATACCGACTTGGTCCATGCGTGCTAATAAAGCCAAACTAACGAGTGACAATATGCTCTATTTATATGGTAATGTTCAAGTAAATAGCTTAAATTCAACTTCTGATTTACAACAAATTTTGACGGAAAATGCCACTGTTAATTTAATTACTCAGGATGTTTCGTCCGATGATAAAGTCACAGTAATTGGCATTGGTTTACGATCAGTGGGTATGAAAATGCGCGGTAATATGCGAACACGTACCGCAGAGTTAATGGAAGATGTAAAAACCTATTATGAAATCCCAAATAAGCAAAAAGCTCCTGAAGGAGACCACTAAAATGATATTGGCAAAAAAGATCTTCATCAATGCAGCACTTACTAGCACAATATTCATATTAAGCCTACCCGCAGTAGCGCTTAAAAGTGATTCACAACAACCCATTCAGATTGATTCTGTCAAACAATCACTAGATTTGGAAAAAAATATTACCACATTCACAGAAAATGTTGCCATAAAACAAGGTTCTATTGATGTTCGAGCTGATAAAGTCGTTGTTACTCGCCCTAATGGTGACGCCAAACAGATGATTGTTGAAGCTTATGGTATGCCAGCGACCTTCTATCAACTACAAGATGATGGTAAACCTATCAAAGGTCACAGCGATAAAGTGCGTTACGAAATAGATAAAGAGTTAGTTATTCTAACTGGCAATGCTTATCTTGAACAACTGGACAGCAATATTAAAGGTGACAAAATTACCTACTTAGTCCCTACCCAACAAATGGAAGCTTTCAGCGATAAAGGGAAACGAGTGACGACCATATTGTTACCTTCCCAATTACAAGAAAAAGGTCCTGGCGTAAAAAGTACCAATAATAGCAAGAGTAAATAATTAAAAAATGGCTAAATTAACTGCGAAACATTTAGCAAAAACCTATAAAAACCGTAAGGTTGTTGAAGATGTTAGCCTGGTGATCAGTTCAGGTGAAATTGTTGGTTTACTTGGCCCCAACGGTGCAGGTAAAACGACAACCTTTTATATGGTAGTTGGTATCGTTCCTCGTAATACCGGCAAAATTACTATCGATAATGAAGATATTAGTTTGCTTCCTCTGCATGAACGGGCTCGTAGGGGAATAGGCTATTTACCACAAGAAGCCTCTATATTTCGTAGGCTAAACGTTTACGACAATCTGATGGCGGTATTAGAAATTCGTAACAATTTGACCTCCGAAGAAAAACATGAACGTGCCGAAGAGCTGATGGAAGAATTTAGTATTACTCATTTGAGAAATAATCTTGGCCAATCGCTCTCTGGTGGCGAGCGTCGTCGGGTAGAAATTGCTCGTGCGCTAGCAGCAAACCCTAAATTTATTCTTTTAGATGAACCTTTTGCCGGTGTTGATCCGATCTCAGTATTAGATATAAAAAAAATAATTCAACACCTAAGGGATTCTGGCTTAGGCGTATTAATTACCGATCATAATGTGAGAGCAACATTAGATGTCTGTGAACGCGCTTACATTGTCAGCCAAGGCCATATTATTGCTCACGGAACTCCTAAAGAGATTTTAGAAAATGAGCAAGTCAAACGTGTCTATTTAGGCGAAGGTTTCCGTCTCTAGCCATGACTAATTAAAGTTAGTAATTTTTATATTATGTTATTCCAAGAGGCTAAGCCAATTTTATGAAACAGAGTTTACAACTCCGACTCAGTCAGCAGTTGGCAATGACACCACAACTACAACAAGCAATTCGTTTGTTGCAACTTTCAACATTAGAACTACAACACGAAATTCAACAAGCTCTTGAAACAAATCCTTTACTTGAACAAGACGACGACCTCTATCAGGAAATTGAAACATTAGATATTAATGATAATGACCCAACGGCACTTGATAATTTTGACGCGATTGAACAAAATGCTCTAGCTGATGAATTACCGTTAGACGCTAATTGGGAAGAAATTTATACTTTAGATAGCCATGCAAACATATCTAGTAACTTTACCAATAATGATTTTCCTCTCTACCAGGGGGAAACTTTGCAAACACTGCAAGATTATTTGGCTTGGCAAGCATCATTAACACCCTTTACTGAAATAGATGCAGCAATTGCTACCGCCATTATTGATGCTGTCGATGAATCGGGTTATTTAACCACCTCTATTGAAGATATTCACGTCGGTTTAGCACTACCAGATATTAGCCTGGAAGAAGTTGAGATTGTGCTAAAAAGGATCCAGCATTTTGATCCAATTGGCGTCGCAGCAAAAAATTTAAAAGACTGCTTACTCATTCAGTTATCAGCTTTACCTGTTGATACTCCTTTTCTAAAAGAAGTTAAACTGATAATTAACGACTACTTAGATTTACTAGCCAATCGTGATTTCCGACAACTTAGCCGCAAAACAAAATTAAAAGAAGCGGTCTTGAAAGAAGCTATCGATATGATCCAACGATTAGATCCTAAACCAGGACAAAGCATTCAAACCAATGAGCCACAATATATTGTACCCGATGCTTTGATTCGCAAAATACATAATCACTGGCAAGTAGAACTAAATACAGAAAATATTCCACGGTTAAAAATCAATCAATATTATGCTTCGCTAGGTAAGTACTCTCATAATCAAGAAGATAACCTCTTTATTCGTAATAACTTACAAGAAGCTAAGTGGTTAATAAAAAGTTTAGAAAATCGTAATGAAACTTTATTAAAAGTTGCCCAATGTATTGTTGAGAATCAACAACAATTTTTTGAACATGGCGAAGAGTATATGAAACCTATGGTACTAGCTGATATTGCTTATCAGGTTGATATGCACGAATCGACAATTTCCCGTGTGACTTCACAAAAATATCTGCATAGTCCAAGAGGCATTTTTGAGCTGAAATACTTTTTCTCCAGCCATGTCAATACAGATACAGGCGGAGAAGCCTCCTCTATCGCTATACGTGCGCTAGTAAAAAAACTGATTGCGGCAGAGAACCCTGTAAAACCCTTGAGTGATAACAAATTAACGAGCATACTAGCAGAACAGGGTATTCAAATTGCTCGTCGTACAGTTGCTAAGTATCGAGAGTCCCTATCCATTCTACCCTCTAATCAGCGTAAGAAACTGATTTGAATTAACTGAGAAGGAAGATACTATGGAATTTCAAATTACTGGCCAAAATATTAAAATTACAGAAGCTTTACGCCAAGCCGTTGAAGAGAAGTATTCAAAATTCGAACAATACTTTGACCATATCAATAAAATTCATGTAATTTTAAAAGTACAGAAATTTAATCAAATTGCTGAGGCAACAGCGAAAGTTAATGGGGCAGAGCTGCATGCTTCTGCTCAAGAAGACGATATGTATACTGCTATTGATACCATGGTAGAAAAAATGGCACGTCAGCTTACTAAACATAAAGAAAAATTGAAACAACATTAATTTGTGTTATTAAATAACAAGGGCACTATGACACTAAATATAGATTATCAATATTAGTATCATTCATACCAGATATTCGTTATAGATATCTGGTATAATTGCCCTAAGTGAATAAATCCAATGAACAGTGAAAAAAAATTATCATTAAGCTCGATATTAACACCATCATGTACACTAAATAATGTTCATTGTACGAGTAAAAAACGAGCGCTAGAAATTATTAGTGAAGTTGCTGCAACTACACTGAATGTAACTGAAAGTGTCATTTTTGACTCATTACTAACCCGTGAAAAAGTAGGCACAACCGGTATTGGTGGAGGTATTGCAATTCCGCATGGCAAATTAAATGACAGTCATTCATCCGACGCAGTGGGTGTCTTTCTTCACTTAGATGAGCCGATTGCTTTTGATGCTATTGATAATCAGTCAATTGATTTACTGTTTGCATTATTAGTTCCTTCGAAGCAATGTAAGACACATTTACATACACTCTCTTTAATTGCTAAGCGGTTGGCTGACAAAAACTTATGTCGTCGTTTACGCGCTGCACAAGATAATGAAGAACTTTATAAAATCATTACTGAACAATGATTTTAAAAAATCTATACCAAAAATTATTAGTTTTTTATTGCGCAGAAATTTAAGGGGTATCACTCATGGTGCTGATGATAGTCAGTGGCCGTTCTGGTTCAGGTAAATCTGTTGCTCTTCGAGCGTTGGAGGATATGGGCTTTTATTGTGTTGACAATCTCCCCGTAACTTTACTGCCAGAATTAGCCAATACACTTGCTGAACGACAAACTCTAGCTGCCGTGAGTATTGATGTTCGCAATATGCCAGACAACCCGGCAATTTTCGAGAAGGCATTGAAAAATTTACCTGCGAGCTTTTCCCCACAATTACTTTTTCTCGATGCCGATCGTAATACACTTATCAGAAGATATAGTGATACACGACGTTTACACCCACTCTCTAGCAAAAATTTATCATTAGAAAACGCTATTGATGAGGAAAATGAATTATTAGAACCACTACGCTCACGAGCTGATTTAGTCATCGATACCTCTGAAATGTCGGTGCATGAACTTGCTGAAATGCTAAGAGCACGTCTATTAGGTAAACGCGATCGTGAGCTTACCATAGTATTTGAATCCTTTGGCTTCAAGCATGGTATTCCAATAGATGCAGATTATGTATTTGATGTCCGTTTTTTACCTAATCCACATTGGGATCCCAAATTGCGTCCTATGACTGGCCTCGATCGTCCAGTTGCAGCCTTTCTTGACCGACACACAGAAGTGCATAATTTTATTTATCAAACACGTAGTTACCTTGAATTATGGCTACCCATGTTAGAATCTAATAATCGTAGCTATTTAACTATTGCGATCGGTTGTACTGGCGGTAAGCACCGCTCAGTGTATGTTGCCGAACAACTGGCAGACTACTTTCGCTCTAGAGGAAAAAATGTTCAATCGCGTCATCGAACGTTAGAAAAGAGAAAATCATGACCGTCTATCAACGCATTATCATAAAAAACCAGCTGGGTATGCATGCTCGGCCAGCCATAATGCTTTGTGAACTTATCCAACAATTTAAATCTAAGGTGATCCTACGCAATTGCCATAATATAGAAGCACAAGCAGATAGTGTCATAGCGATGTTGATGCTAGACTCAGAGCAAGGCAGTTATATCGATTTTGAAGTAATCGGTCCAGATGAAGAACAAGCTCTAGCAGCAATTATTAAACTTTTTCATGATAAACTTGAAGAAGATTAAAAAGTCTTTTTCAAAAAATTTAATTAAATCAAAGTCATTAGTTACTAGAGTCATTTTTTTCACTACTATTCACACATCAATATTAAGCGATATCAGCTAACTATATTATTATTATTTTTAAATGTAATCTAATACTCTATGGCAAAGTAGCATAAAAGTCAGTCTGCTACAACTTGCAAGCTACTGAACTGACTTCAAGCCTATGGCTGGCGTTAGCTAATGTCCCTTCTTATTGTATGATGGACATCACTTTAGTTATTGAGTTTGCAAAATTTTCTCAATCGTCTACAGCAAGCTATGCACAAAATTAAATTACTGGCCGGCAACATGCATTTCCGCTAATAATACCGAACCACATTGAATATTACTGCGTGTTTCAATATCATTACCTATCGTTACTATATTAGCCCACATCTGTTTTAAATTACCTGCAATAGTAATTTCACTGACAGGATATTGTATTACTCCGTTTTCGACCCAAAAACCGGCTGCTCCTCGAGAATAATCTCCTGTTACCGAGCTAACGCCCTGACCCATCAACTCAGTGACGACTAACCCTGTTCCCATTTCTCGTAGTAAAGCAGCAAAATCTAACCCCTGGCCTGCAATATGCCAATTATAAATACCACCAGCATGACCGGTACTTTTCAAGCCAAGCTTGCGTGCTGAATAAATAGTGAGTAACCAAGTTTGTAATATCCCTTGCTCAACAATATTACGTGGGATTGTATTGACCCCTTCGCTATCAAAGGGAGATGATGCTAGTCCACCAATTAGATGTGGGTTTTCCTGAATGGTTAACCAAGTAGGAAAAATTTGCTTACCCAAGCTGTCTAATAAAAAAGAGGATCTTCGATAAATACTTGTACCACTAATCGCACCAACCAGATGACCAAATAAACCTGTTGCCACCTCAGCGGCAAAAATGACTGGCGTCTTCATTGTGGTTAATTTACGTGGCGAAAGTAAGGCTAAAGTTCGACGAGCAGCCTCTTGTCCGACCCATTGCGGTGATTGCAAATCTTCTAAACGCCGAGCGATAGTATAAGCATAATCACGTTCCATGCACTCATTTTCCTGTGCAACCACACAACTTGACATTGAGTGACGACTCGAACAATAACTCTGTAACATTCCGTGTGTATTACCAAACACTTTAATGCCATAATGACTATTAAAGCTGCCACCTTCGCTATTTTTAATTCTTTCATCCGCATTTAAAGCAGACAGCTCAGCTTGACTTGCCAATTGGATGGCCTTGTCTACATTAATATCAAAGGGATAAAAGAGTTTTAAATCAGGTGCTTGATAAGCTAAAAGTTCAGCGTCTGCCAAGCCAGCAAAAGGATCTTCTGAAGTATATTGAGCAATATCAATAGCCGCCTGCACAGTACGTTTAATTGCTGCTGGATGTAAATTAGTTGATGAAGCACTGCCTTTCCGTCGCTGATGATAAACCGTGATCCCGAGTTCCACATCACTATTAAATTCAATATTTTCAGTTTCACCAAACCGTGTACTTACACTAATACCTGTTGATTTATTAATAGCCACTTCTGCTGCATTACAACTCGCTTTTGCCATTGATAATGCGTATGCAACCGTTTCTTCTAATTGTTTACGTTGTAATAAAACCTGTTTCGTCAAACTCATTGATATTGTCCAAAAATAGAAAATAAAATCAACTCAACCAATCTTATCTTCACTTGAAAATAAATCCTCTATAGCACTAAAGCTATTTTCCCAGTTACAATAGAGATAAGATGTTAACATACCAGACGACAAATTATTCTGAAATAAATTAATTCTTCGTCTTGCAAAGAGGAAAACCGTGATGGCGAAACACCCCAAGAACTGGTTCGATGACAACACCAATAATATAGATAACAATGAAAGCATCTGGGTTAGTAAAAGCGAAATTAAGCGTAAAGGGCGGCGTCACCAGTTACAATTTATTGGTAAATTACTCAGAACGCAAGATCCTCAACCTATTTATGACACCTTGGCCAAACTAAACAATCGCCACAACCAACAAATCACCATACTACACAAGCTTGAAGCTTTATGTAATCAATTATTAAAGCATGGCAATAACGCTATCGCAGATGTCATATGTTTATTTCCCTTAGCTGATCGTCAACAGCTACGTACCCTAATCCGTAACTATAAGAAGGAAAGAGAGGCCAATAAACCCGTCAAAGCCTATCGCCAACTTTTTCAGTACTTAAAGGTACTATCTGAAAGTGCCTAATCTGACTGAGACTGGGAGGATCGACAATGAAATATTAATTGTCCTCCCAATGCTTCTTCAGCTTCTCTGAAAACAGTTATCACATTGGCAAATTTTGTTAACTGATGTTTATTTATATGAGAAAAAATAATCTCGACAGGTAAAGCAATTTCACCGGTCAATACATCCCAAAGTGCATCCAAATTTTGACCAAACTATGCTGGCAAATCAAAAACCAACATCGCTTTTTGATAAAAATCAGGCAGATTGTTTATTTCACGAAAATCAAACTCAACACAATGCATTATTTAGTTCACTATTGAGAAAGTTTTATAATGATCTAAGGTTACATAAATCAATCCATCTGATGAATAAAGTAGCCAATCACTCACTACCTCGGTGGCCACAATGATAATTAATATATGCTTAATACCATTGAGACGATCTAGCGCAGATGGTAGCCATTTTTCTCTATTATATCTATCCCAGCCAATTGCTTTGCCCGGTATAACCTGACATAAATTACCTTCTCTGGGGTTCCAACCATTTTGTTGCGCTTCTCTTTTGGTGACATAAAAATTCGGTAATCTATGATATTGCCGCAGGTAATTGACAACATTTTACTGGGCAGTTAATTGATCAATCTTCTGAACAGAAGCTGACTCTATCGCTGGACCAATAACTGCTGGTTGGTGCAAACTCATCCATTTATAGTAAACTCCCGCACCGATTAATAGGGCTAATATTACTAAGATAACAATTTTTCTATTCATCTAATAATAATCCAAAATATTATTACACTGTTCCACCAACCGTCATGCTATCGAGTTTTAATGTCGGTTGACCAACACCAACAGGAACACTTTGCCCTTCTTTACCACAAACACCAATACCGCTATCAAGTTTAAGATCATTGCCAACCATTGAAATCTGCTGCATTGCCTCTTTACCCGATCCGATTAATGTTGCTCCCTTTATAGGCTTAGTGATCTTCCCGTTTTCGATCAAATAAGCTTCCACAGTCGAAAAAACAAATTTGCCAGAAGTAATATCAACTTGACCACCAGCAAAATTAGGTGCATAAATACCCCGATCAACGCTATCTATTATCTCCTCAGGGGTTGACTGTCCTGCTAACATATAGGTATTTGTCATACGAGGCATTGGCAAATGAGCATAAGATTCGCGACGACCATTGCCGGTTGGCAAAACGCCCATCAAACGCGCGTTCATTTTGTCCTGCATATAACCTTTTAAAATGCCATTTTCAATCAAGACATTATATCTACCCGGTACGCCTTCATCATCAATAGCTAAAGATCCTCTACGCCCGACTAGCGTAGCATCGTCAACTACAGTACAAAGCTCTGAAGCAACCCTGTGACCCACTTTATTACTAAATATGGATGTTCCGCGCCGATTAAAATCACCTTCAAGGCCATGACCAACTGCCTCGTGCAGTAAGACACCAGGCCAACCAGCGCCTAGTATTACCGGCATTGTTCCAGCCGGCGCAGCAATAGCTGCCAGATTGACTAATGCTATACGCACAGCCTCTCGAGCATAATATTCTGCCCGAACTTGGCCCTGGTATGTTTCCAGAAAATATTGATAATCATAACGACCACCACCACCACTTCCAGCACGTTCCCGTTTACCGTCATGTTCTACTAACACACTGACAGATAAGCGTACTAACGGACGAATATCAGCCGCCAAAGTTCCATCCGTTGCTGCTATCAGAACATGTTCATAAACACCTGATAGCTTAACATCAACCTCTTGCACGCGAGGATCTTCAGCCCGGGCAACCTGATCAACACGCTGCAACAACGCTATTTTTTCTTGCGGACTTATTGCTTGTAATGGATCAGTTGTAGAATATAAATGTTTAAAATCGACCTTACTAAGTAGACAAATTTTGCCATTCTCACCTTGTTTTAATATGCTACGTGCTGCATTTGCACTTTGCTGTAACGCTTGCAAAGTGATCTGATCGGCATAAGCAAATCCGGTTTTATCATCACGAATAGCACGAATACCAACTCCCTGATCAATGTTATAAGATCCTCTCTTAACAATTCCGTCTTCTAATTGCCACGCTTCATGGCAACTCGACTGAAAATAAAGATCCGCGTAATCCAAATGTCGCTCTGCAAGTAAAGCTAAAACATCCTGAAGATGCTGCTGATCAAGATCATTTGATGCCAGTAAATATTCACTGACAGAAGTTAAACTCATATTTATTTACTCATTTTGTGGCGTTTAGTTTTCAATTAATGACATCAAACTGGAACGAAAACGATTATGTTTTATAACTTTCATCTGTTCTCGTAGACTAACCAAGCTTTCTCTGGCTCTATCAATATTAAGGGTTAATACACTGACTGCATCTGCATTTTCTTGCAAAATATTGCCCCAGCCATCAACCACCATTGAATGACCCCAAGTTCGACGTTGACCATGCACACCTATTTGTACCGGCGCCAAAATAATACATTGATTTTCAATCGTGCGCGCTTTTAAAAGTGGTTCCCAATGTGCTTCACCAGTTAACCGAGTAAAAGCAGCAGGCACAGCGATAAGATCCGCCCCTTCTGCTCTTAATGCTTGAAACAAACTGGGAAAACGTAAATCATAACAAATAGTCATTCCTAAACGGCCAACAGGCGTATCAACTATGGTAATATGTTCACCACGTTGATAAATTGAGGATTCGTTATAAATACCTTGTTCATCTTCAATAATATTCACATCAAACATGTGTATTTTGTCATAGCGAGCGCGAATTTCACCGCTATCATCAAATAACAGACTACTACTGGTAATAAGCGTAGGATCTTCACGACTAACTAATGGCATAGAACCCACTAATATCCACACCTGATAATGACAAGCCATTTCAGCAATTGCATGTTGTAAGGGCCCCTGCCCCTGTAATTCGGCAAAATTACGGTAACTGATATTATCACTAAATAACAGTGCATTTTCCGGTGTTAAAACCAATTTTACACATTTGGCAATTGCTTTATTTGTTGCTCTATCTGAGCCAGATTATGTTTAGTATTTTTTCCACTACACAATTGTAATAGTGCAATATTGTCAGTTGTCATTCTGTTGATTCTCATTCAATTGACGCAAAGTTTCATCAATTTTGGGTTGATCCAGACTACCAGTAATTCGATAACGAATAACCGATATTTTATTCCATAATGGCACCAATACTCTACTAGTGGCAAACACTGCCGCACCTGCGATAGGATTAACAGCAAACGCCGTTGCAACTCCCACCGTGGCGGAGATTTCAGGGGTAATAACAGCTTCTAAATTCATATCACGACGAATTAAGTCAATTTTGCCATGTATTGTAATATCAGCCATTAAACCATCAATATAAAAATCATCGGTATTTAAAATGCCATTTTTTATATTGGCTCTACCACGAATTGCATCAAACTCAAAGTCATTACTAAAAGTATCACTAAAATCCAGTTGCAATTTACGTAAAAGTGCATCAAAACTGACAAAACGTAACAGCTGACCAGCGCGACCCCCACCCATCTGAGCAATTCCTCCCTTAGCTAAATTAAAACTCAGATTACCATTCAAACTATCAACCGCAAATTGCCATGGTACTGCTGTCCAATTCAAATCAAAATCAATTTTAAATGGTGCCCGCTTAATAGGCACTGAGATGCCGTAATAAGCGGTTAAATCATCAAATCGGTTGCCTTTTAATGTTCCTCTTATCGTTGTGCTATTTTGTCGATCCGCATGCCACATACCAGAGATTTTCAGATTATTTGCACTATTTATTAAAGATCCCTCGGTTAAAATGAGCGTCTGTCTATTACGGATGATTTGCGCTTTAAGCTCACCAAGTTTATAGCCGGCAATCCAACATTGCGAGCAATAAATATCTATATTTGGCCAATCTGAAATATCATATCTTACCACAGAGTTATTTGTTTCCGCGAAATTTTGCTGGTTGTTTGTAATTTCTGGATTGTAATAAAGATAATCAATCTTAGCTTGCCAATTACCATGCTTCGGAATATTTAAGCTCCCCTTTAGCATATCGCTCTGAGCAACAAATTTTGTCAATTCGGCAGTTTTATTAATGGTAAAGACCACATTATTCCATCGCTGCTCAGCAATAGTGATGTTTAGTAAGTTAACAGTAACGTTATCAGGTATAACAAGCGATTTAGCATAATTTTGTGGCGCTAAATTTGATGAAGTAAGTAAAGCCAACAATGAAAACCATCTCGCATCATTGATTTCAGGTAAGTTGATCATAAATTGCTGACTGTCTGGCAGAACAACTCTTTGTTGCCTATATGGCTGAATAGCGCCCTTCAGTAAACGAACTTGCTTATCAGCAAATTGCCATTGACTATTGAAGCTAAGTTGCTGACCAATATCTCCATAAATTTGCAATTGACTAGTATCACCCCTAGCACGAATTTGCATCTCCCCTAATTGCCTTAGTTGTTGGCTATCCAATGCCGGAAGTAGGCTGGTTAACTGACTTAATTTGCTTTTCAGATCAATAGATAAGCTTGGTTTTTGGTTTACCTTATCGGGCAGTTGAATATTAACCTCACCCTGCCAGGCTGTACTACCCGCCAAATGACGTGTAATCGATTTAGGCAAAATGGCTATTTTTTTAGCTTGCCAGTTACCGGCAACGTTAACATTAATCAAGTAATTCTGTCGCTCATTAGCAGTCTTAAAGGTTAGATTTATCGGTTGGCCAAACCAGTGAGCTTGCAATTTTTCACTTTTCAAATCGCCATTATGAAAATAAAAACGTCCCGTTAGCTTCTTCATTTGACTATCAATAACCGCAATATCGACATCATTATTATTCAGATCAACTTGACCGCTAGCAATCACACTGCTGCCATCCGCTAAAGGAATATCAAGCCTCAATTTGCCACTAACTTTACCGCCTATTTTCACTGCATCTAAAGCTTTACCAATCGAACCCACCATCATGCTATGGACAAAATAATTACGGATTGCTTTTCCTTCACCAGTAATGGTAGATTTTATTAATAATTTAGATTGACTATAATCGGTAATATCTGCGCTAAGATCTATCGCTTGCGCATCACCTAATTTTACGCCAGGGGCAAACATCCGAAGTCCATTACGTTCAAAATTAAGATCAATATCCAAATCAAAAATTGTCGGCCAATCCGATTGATACTTAAAAGTTGTTGCTCGTAGAGGCACAAAAATTTGAAATTGTCCATTATTCTTTTTAAAAGGGAAATCAGCCGGATCACCGTGAAAAACTATGGTTGCTTTATCTACATGGCCGGCAATAATCGCTTTTGTCAAATAATCAGTTAATTCTTTACCCATTAGAGTTGCTGGAAAATAACGCCATGCATCACCCACATTGGTTAATCTTGCTGCAGCCAAAATACTTAATGTAGGCGGTTGATCTTTAGGTGCCAAATAACGAAAATCGCCTGTGATCCAGAGTGATTTCGCTTGCACATCCAAATTTTCACTCCAAATTTGGCGTAATTTGTCTTCTTCAGACCAAAAAATCGTTCCCTGCCCAAGAGAAATTTCTAATGGCGCTTTAAACATTGGCGCATATTCGATATGACTGTCATTTAAATTAAATGAAAATATTCCCCCTTGCTGTCCACCTCGCAATGAACCACTAAAATGGCTGATTGAGGATAAATCTTTCAAACGTATCCAGCTAATGTCGTGCCAAGTTACATCAATTAAAGCCTTTTCTGGATTTTTAGGCGTAATATCCAATGCCAATGTCACCAGTTGCCCCTTTGGCTGCCGGTTTTGCCAATCACTGATAAATTCAGGTGTGAAAAAAGAGAAAGTAGGTAAAATAGCTCTTAATCGCTCTAATTGAATATTATTAACACGTATACGCCAATGGTCTTGATTTTGATGGGCTTGAGATTGTGGCAAATAGAGCAGAGAAATTTGGCCTTCAAGCCATTGTTGTTGATCGGTTTTTAAATGTTGTAGCTGTGGAATATTAAATAACCAACCATTTTCTTGACGACGCATGATCAACAATAGATTATCAACCGCTAGCTGATGCTCTTGACCATCAACTTTCCAATTTGCCTGTCCCTGATGCAACTGTAGTTGGCCACCATTGATACGGCTATCTTTGATCGTAATCCAACTAGAAAGGCTAAATACTGCTCCCTCTAATCCCGTGCTATCACGTAGCCAACGACTTATCCATGGGCGCAAATTAACATTATCTGCCTGTAAGTAAACTGTCCCCTCATTAATCACGCCATTTTTATTATACAGATTGAGTTTAATTTGAATTGCATCCTGATCTTCCTGCTGTTCAAAATTATCAAGATTTATAAATCCTTGTGCTCGATGATATTCATTTTGGTTCAACCATGTCAGTTCAGGAATCTTTAATGTCCTTTTCTCTGCCGATGGAGTGAAAAAAGTGATACGGCTGTCTTTTAGGGTAAGATAATCAAATTGCTTTAAAAACAGTTCATCTAAAGTATCTAAATTAAAATGACTAAAATCACCTCCATTGGCAAACTCTAGAGACCTATAACAATCAGCATTTAATTGATAGAAAATAATATCGCGAAAACGGAGATGCAAAGAAAATAGCGAATGCCATATATCGAGGGAAAATTTTACTGTTTTTACCTTAATATTCGCTTTTTCAGTAGTAACACTTACATCAGAAAAAGTTAATACTGGGCCAAAAGAAGCCCATTCTCCTTCCATATGACCAATTTTAATTGGTACGCCGGTTAATGATTGAAGCTGCCCTTCAAGTTGACTATGATATTCATTAATCTGCGGAAGAAAAAGACGTAGACCAATAATGGCTAATGCCACAATAAGTACTATTATTACGCTTATCGCTACCAATACCTTAGGTAGTCGTTTCACCCATCTCTCCTTCCACAAGAAGTTACTACAATGACAATCTAGCCTCTAACATAACTACATCATAACAACATCAAATTGTTCCTGACTATATAGTGGTTCAACTTGAACTTTGACAGATTTGCCAACAAAAATTTCAACGTCTGCCAATACGTGAGATTCATCACCGTTTAATGCTTCTACCACCGCGGTTGAAGCATAGACTAAGAAACGATTTGCATCGATAGTACGATTTATATGGACAATTTCCCGTAAAATTTCATAGCAGACCGTTTCTACCGATTTTACTGTTCCTCTACCCTGACAAGTTGGACATTCATCACATAGAACATGTTCAAGACTCTCTCGCGTTCTTTTGCGGGTCATCTCTACTAATCCTAGTTGGGAAAAACCATTAATGGTGGTTTTAACTCGATCTTTCATTAATGATTGCTCCAAAGATGCCAAAACCCGACGGCGATGCTCAGGATCAACCATATCAATAAAATCGATAATAATAATACCGCCCAAATTGCGTAATCTTAACTGTCTGGCTATGGTTTGTGATGCTTCAATATTGGTATTAAAAATGGTCTCTTCCAGGTTACGATGGCCAACAAAAGCACCAGTATTAATATCAATTGTGGTCATCGCTTCAGTTTGATCAATAATCAGATAGCCACCAGATTTTAATTCAACTTTACGTTCTAAAGCACGTTGAATTTCTTTTTCTACATCATAAAGATCTAATATCGGTAATAGCCCTTCATACAGTTCAAGTTTTACTGTCATTTCAGGCACATATTCATCAATAAAATCTTTTAATGAAACAAAAGTCAGCTTTGAGTCAACTCGAATTCGGTCTAAGGATGCACCCGTAAAATCACGAATAATACGATGTGCTAAAGCCAGTTCACCATAAATCTGCATACGGGTTTTATGGCGTTTTTTACGTTCAACAATTTTAGTCCACAAACGCTTCAAAAAGGCCGCATCTTGTGCCAACTCGTCATCGCCGACCCCTTCTGCTGCAGTACGAATAATAAATCCACCATTTTCATCACAAAATAGTTCGACAATGTTTTTCAAACGTTCTCGCTCTTCTTCTCCTTCAATTCGTTGGGAAACGCCAACATGTGAAGCACCTGGTATAAAAACCAAATAACGAGAGGGTAATGTGATATCAGTTGTTAAACGAGCACCTTTCGTACCAAGCGGATCTTTAACAACCTGTACCATAATATCTTGTCCTTGCCGAACCAATTCGCCAATATCACGCACATGAAAGTTTTTACGTTCATCACCGGCAATACATTCTGTATGTGGCATAATATCCGAGGCATGCAGAAAAGCGGATTTTTCCAAGCCAATATCAACAAAGGCCGCCTGCATACCAGGCAAAACTCGACTAACACGACCTTTGTAAATATTACCTACAATTCCTCTTTTTGCTTCACGCTCAATATGAATTTCTTGTAACACGCCACCATCAATATAAGCCACCCTCGTTTCCGAAGGTGTTACATTGACTAATAATTCAGCTAACATAACTTTCCTTCCTATTATTTAACGCTAGAAATTTAGTCAATAATTCATCTGTTTCCACTAATGGTAAACCTACTACAGCGTGATAACTTCCGACAAGCCGCCTAACAAAATAACCGTCTTTTAACTGAATAGCATAAGCTCCTGCTTTATCCATCGGTTCACCCGATAGAATATATTCATCAATTTCTTTATTCGTTAACTGTCGTAATGTTACTTCGGTGACAATTAAATCACACAATGTCTTTTTTTATCTGAGAACGCGATTGTGGTCATCACTTGATGTGTTTTATCTGAAAGTTGTCTTAATATTTATGCAGCATGGTTTTCATCCTTAAGCTTACCCCAAATATTACCGTTATTTACAACAATAGTATCAGCGCCCAAAACCGGATATTGTTTCGGTGCCATATCAACACCGGCTTGAGATTTTTCATAAGCTAAGCGAATAACATATTCACTAGGCGTCTCTCCTTCACACCATATTTCAGGTACCTCAGGAAGAATAATTTCAAATAACCAGCCAATTGTTCAATTAACTCATGCCTTCTTGGCGAAGCTGACGCTAAATAAATACTATTTACCATAGAAAAGAATCTCAGAAAAAATAGACAATTGGCTGCCCATTTTTAACGAACTAAAAACTGGCGGCGAACTTTGCGTAATAATAAAAACATCCAAGGCCACAAGATGGCATTAACCAAACAATTCCAGAATATTTCAGGGTGAAATAATACAAAAGAAGAAAGAAACTCTGCCCAGAATATGGTAAGATTTAAAATCATTGATAACGCAGCAATAACAAGTGATTGCTGCCACAGTGCCATATTACGAAGAAGCTGATGTTTATAGGATACTAGATAGCAAATCATACTATAAGCTAATGCTTGTACACCGAGGACTGAGCCTTGGATCAAATCCATCAAGATCCCCAAAAAAAATCCGGTACCTACACTAACCCGATGCGGCAAAGCCATAACCCAGTAAACTAAAATTAATACGAACCAGGTGGGCCGATAATAAATAAACTGTTCAGGCCAGGGCATTTGCTCCAGAATTATTGCAATTAAAAAGGACAGCCGAATGATCCACCGCCCATTACCACGGTATTGATCCATTCTATGTTTCCTTTAGTTGCCTTGATTTCACGGTAGCAATTCCTACTGAGTGACCACAGGAGATTGCACTATATTGTTTTTCATCCCAGTTGATGGTAACTGTGGCCCTTGAGGCTCATTTGGGCTAGGAAACACCTGGGGCAGAATCTTCATTAAACGCTCATTTGCTGCTCGATATACTTCTGATGGAGGTAAAGGATAAGAAGGATCGCTTGAGTTTCCCCATAACAATAAGAGATAACGAAGTCTTTGTAAATCCGCACTAGGCCGTGCACGAATAATTGTATAAGCGTGCTGGGTATCATGTTTTACCGAAGAAACAATCGCAACTGGGTAGCCTTCAGGAAAACGCCCACCTAAACCAGAAGTGACTATCACATCACCAATACGTATATCAGTATTATCTGGTAAAGGTTCAAGTTGAAGATCATCACTACATCCCGTACCCGCTGCGATCACCCGAATATCATTACGTAATACCTGTATAGGTAAGGCATGAGTGGTATCACAAATCAATAAAACACGACTATTAAACTGGCTAACTGCGATAACTTGACCGACAACACCCTTATCACTAATAACAGGTTGGCCTTCATAAACACCATCATGTAAACCTTTATCAATCACAATCTGATCGTGATAAGGCGTATTTGCACCTGAGAGCACTTGAGTAACCATCATGTGTTCATCCTGACGTAGAGGGGAACCCAAAAGCTCACGTAACCTAGCATTTTCCTGTTTAAGTTGCTCAAGTAATAAATTATCTGCTTTTTTTAGTAAGACCTCTTTCTTTAAGGCTTTATTTTCAAAAAGAAGTTGATCCTTTCTTGCCAATGTGTCTGAAATATTATCAAGCAGTTCTCGCGTACCATTTGCTAAAAAATAAAAAGGACTAACCGCCGTATCTAAATAACTACGTATTTTATTAAAAGTATCAAATTGACGATTAAAAGCAACTAAAGCGATTGCAACAACTATCGCAATAATAATACGCAATTGTAGGGATGGCCCTCGACTAAAGATCGGCTTCATGAGTTATTTTAATAAAAAATAAATAAATGTTGAACATTAACATCTCCATACAAAAGTAAGAAGGAGCTCCATTCTTAAGTTGCTCCTCCTACTTTGGTTCATGCTTAGTCATCACTAAACAGATCACCACCATGCATATCTATCATTTCCAATGCCTTACCACCGCCACGTGCAACGCAAGTCAGCGGATCTTCAGCTACAATAACTGGAATTCCTGTCTCTTCCATTAATAGACGATCCAGATTACGCAATAATGCACCGCCACCAGTTAACACCATACCTCGTTCAGAGATGTCAGAAGCCAATTCTGGTGGACATTGTTCCAAAGCCAACATAACGGCACTAACAATACCGGTCAAAGGTTCTTGCAATGCCTCAAGGATCTCATTCGAGTTAAGGGTAAAACCACGTGGTACCCCTTCAGCCAAATTACGGCCGCGCACTTCAATTTCGTATACTTGATCTGTTGGATAGGCCGAACCGATCTCATGTTTAATCCGCTCAGCAGTTGCCTCACCGATTAGTGAACCATAATTACGCCGAACATAATTAATGATCGCTTCATCAAATCGGTCACCGCCGATACGTACCGATGATGAATAAACAACACCATTCAAAGAAATAACAGCAACTTCTGTCGTTCCACCACCAATATCAACCACCATTGAACCGGTTGCTTCGGAAACAGGTAAACCCGCACCAATTGCTGCTGACATGGGTTCTTCAATTAAAAAAACCTCGCGGGCACCAGCACTAAGTGCAGACTCTCGGATGGCACGACGTTCTACCTGGGTCGCTCCAACAGGTACACAAACTAAGACGCGTGGACTTGGCCGCATAAAGCTATTGCTATGAACTTGTTTGATAAAATACTGTAACATTTTTTCAGTAACATAAAAGTCAGCAATCACGCCATCTTTCATTGGACGAATAGCCGCTATATTACCTGGCGTACGACCTAGCATCTGTTTTGCTTCATGACCTACTGCAGCAACACTTTTAGGTGAGCCTGCGCGATCTTGACGAATAGCGACAACTGACGGTTCGTCTAACACAATACCCTGCCCTTTGACATAGATGAGAGTATTGGCGGTACCCAAATCAATAGACAAGTCGTTGGAAAACATACCTCGAATTTTTTTAAACATAACGAAAGGATAATCCTGCAAGCTGGAAACGAATGAAAATCCATTTACTTTACCAACCACATGAAGCGACGACAAGGTGTTAATTGAATTGCTTCAATAAAAAGTGGCCAATTTTTTTTTACAATATAAAACCATTATTACTGCTTATTTTCTATAATCTATTACAGTATAAAGTAAACATTACCCTCAAAAGAAACACTTAATTCATTTAATATAAAACTTTTTAGCCAGAAAATTAACTACTCTCATATTAAAATATATCACTGTATTAAGTTTATAGGACGCTATATAATTATTAGTTGACATACGCTTCAAAGCGAGACCAATTTACTTTTTAATATTATCTTAAACTCTAAAAGCCTTCTACGTTAATAATTTATTAAAGTAGCAATAAAAAATAATTTAAATGTAAGTATTAATTCTGCACGTTATTATTTATAGAAGAAAAAGAAAATTTTTACTAATAAGCCGATATTTTGCCTGATAATTCCCTATTGACGCTAGTAAAAAAATCTATATTTACAATTTATTTATCATTAATGACTGGTATCCCATTAGAAATAACTAAGATAACTATATACTGGATTTCTTCATACCAATTCAAAGACAACAAAATATATGAAAGCGCTTCTATTAGAACAAGAAAATCAAGCAACACAAGCCTGTATAAAATCGATCGACTACACGTTTTTACCTCCCGAGGACGTCAACGTAGATATTTATTGGTCTACACTGAATTACAAAAATGCTTTAGCGATTACGGGAAAGGAAAAATCATCCGCCAATTCCCTATGATATCCGGTATAGATTTTGCAGGGATTTTTAAAGATTCAAAAGATCCAAAATTTGCAGCTGGCCAACCAGTTTTACTAACCGGTTGGAGGGGGAGTGAAAAGCATTGAGGTGGATTAGCAGAGCAAGCTCGCGTGCCAGTTAAATAGTTAACAGCTATTCCTGACAATCTAACTATGTGACAAGCTATGATTATCGGCACCACTGGTTTTACCACTATGCTTTGTATAATGGCTTTGGAAGAAAACGGAGTAACTATTGATAAAGGCAACATATTGTGACAGGGTCCAGTGGTGGTGTAGGTAGTAGCGCAATACAACTTCTAAATAAACTTGGTTATTCTGTCACAGCGTAACAGGTAGAGAAAGTAATATCGATTATTTAAAAACTCTTGGTGCTAAACAAGTGCTGTTACGTAAAGAATTTACCCCAATTCCTCACCCTTTAGAAAAACAACGTTCGACAGGCGTAATTGATACGGATGACGGTAATATTTAGCAACAATTATTTCACAGGTGCACTACTCAGGTACCGTAACAGCCTGTGGTTTGGCGGCTGATATTATGTTATCAACCACCGTGATGTCGTTTATTCTGCGTAATATAAGACTGCAAGGGATCGACTCTGTGATGTTTCCAGCGATAAAACGCTCACAGATATGGAAACGCCTAACTGATTTATTACCTGACAGTTTTTATCAACTAACAGCAACAGAGATCCCTTTAGAAAAAGTTATTGAATATGCTGATAAATTAATTAGCAACCAAATTACTAATTACTGGCCGGACGCTAGTAAAAATACTTCAACTTTTTAATATCCAAGATAACTTTGCTAATTAGACTAAAATTTTGCTGCTAATTGCTATGAAATGTTTATAATATCGTTCTTTGTCGTCTAAATAATCGCTTTTATTGTGAGAAAAAGATGACAAACTATTAACATCGAGTTATGTTGACAAATTATCAATTATCAGTCGGAGATACCCGCAGAATGGCAAAAGATTTTCGCATTTTGCTGCTAAATGGCCCAAATTTAAATATGTTGGGAACGAGAGAACCACTATTGTATGGTGATCTTACACTCCTGGATATTGTTAATCAAACATGCCAAAAAGCAAAACAATTGGGTGTTAAATTAAGCCATTTTCAATCTAATGCGGAACATGAGCTTATTAATGAAATCCATCAAGCTCAAGGGAAAGTTGACTTTATATTGATTAACCCAGCAGCATTAACTCATACTAGTGTTGTGTTACGAGATGCAATGTTAAGCGTCGCCATTCCTTTCTATGAAATCCACCTTACTAATATTTATGCACGTGAACCTTTCAGGCATCACTCTTATCTCTCTGATATCGCACAGGGTGTTATCTGTGGTTTATGTGCTAATAGTTATATTTTTGCATTAGAAGCGGCAGTCAAATTCTTATTAAATATTAAAGAATTAGAAACCATTGACGAAACCCATCCTAATAAATGTAAAGAATAAAAATATGGAATCAACTTATGGACATTCGTAAAATTAAAAAATTGATTGAGCTTATTGAAGAATCTGGCATTTCTGAAATTGAAATTTCTGAAGGTGAAGAATCAGTACGTATCAGTCGTACCATCGTACAGAATTTACCAACTTTACAACAATATATGGCAGCACCCACCACACATCAACCTGCTTTAGCAAATGCCTTTGCACCTTCTCAAACTTTACCTGAAACCGTAAATGAGAACAAAGCAGAAATCAGTAGTTATACTGTTCGCTCTCCAATGGTAGGTATCTTCTACCGAGCTCCAAGTCCAGAAGCAAAACCATTTGTTGAAGTCGGTCAAACAATTAAATTAGGTGATCCTCTGTGTATCGTCGAAGCGATGAAAATGATGAATCAGATTGAAGCAGACAAAGCAGGTGTGGTTAAAGCAATTCTCCTGGAAAATGGAGAAGCTGTTGAATTTGACGAGCCACTGATTATCATCGAATAACGAGACATCCTATGCTTAAGAAAATTGTTATCGCTAACCGTGGCGAAATCGCTTTACGCATTTTACGTGCCTGTAAGGAACTAAAAATAAAAACCGTCGCGGTTCATTCAGCCGCCGATCGCGACTTAAAACATGTCTTGCTTGCTGATGAAACCGTTTGCATCGGGCCTGCCGCTTCAGCTGAAAGCTATCTTAATATTCCAGCAATAATCTCCGCAGCAGAGATTACAGGTGCAGAAGCGATTCATCCTGGGTATGGTTTTCTATCTGAAAACGCCGACTTTGCCGAAAAAGTGGAACGTTCTGGTTTCATATTTATTGGCCCCAAACCAGAAACTATTCGTCTCATGGGTGATAAAGTTTCCGCCATTGAAGCTATGAAAAAAGCCGGTATTCCGTGTGTTCCTGGTTCAGATGGACCTTTAGCGAATGATATAAAAACCAATAAAACGATTGCTAATCGAATTGGCTACCCAGTTATTATTAAAGCTTCGGGTGGTGGTGGTGGCCGTGGGATACGTGTGGTTCGTAATGAAAGTGATCTAGAACAAGCAATTACGCTGACACGAGCCGAAGCTAAAGCCACGTTTAATAATAGTATGGTTTATATGGAGAAATTTCTAGAAAATCCCCGCCATATTGAAATTCAAATACTGGCAGACGGTCAAGGCAATGCAATTTATTTAGCCGAGCGTGATTGCTCAATGCAACGCCGTCATCAAAAAGTGGTTGAAGAAGCGCCTGCGCCAGGTATAAAACCTGATATGCGCGAAAATATTGGTGAACATTGTGCAAAAGCCTGTCTCGATATCGATTATCGTGGTGCCGGTACATTTGAATTTCTTTATGAAAATGGCAAATTCTACTTTATTGAAATGAATACTCGTATTCAAGTTGAACATCCCGTGACTGAAATGATCACTAGTGTTGACCTAATTAAAAAACAGTTAAGGATCGCTTCTGGTTTCTCCCTGTCTATTAAGCAGAAAGATATTAAAATTCATGGGCATGCAATAGAATGCCGAATTAATGCAGAAGATGCTAATACCTTTTTGCCAAGCCCTGGTAAAATTACTCGCCTTCATATTCCCGGCGGCTTTGGTATACGTTGGGAATCACATATTTATGCCGGCTACACGGTTCCGCCATACTATGACTCAATGATTGGTAAGCTAATTACCTATGGTGAAACCCGCGAAATTGCTATCTTACGCATGAAAAATGCCTTATCTGAATTAATCATCGATGGCATTAAAACTAACATAGAATTACAACAGAAGATTATGGATGATGCCAATTTTTTTAAAGGTGGTACCAATATCCATTACCTAGAAAAAAAACTCGGATCACAGGAATAAACGTTTCGAATCTATCCACCCTTCATTGCAATAGGGTACTTAATGTACCCTTATTTTCTATAATTTTTCTGAAGAAAATCTTTAACTAACATACAATCCTTCCAGATTAAATTCTTACTACCAGGAGAACCAATGGACAAACGTTTTTTGCAATCCAACAAAGAAGCTCGTTGGTCAATTTTTCTTACTTTTGCTTATCTATGTAGTTGGATTATTACCGCCTACCTCCCCGGTAAGGGAGTTGGAATAACAGGAATGCCATTATGGTTTGAGCTTTCATGTTTATATTTACCACTGATTTTTATTTTACTTTGTATATTAATAGTTAAATTTATTTTTAAGCCAATGTCACTGGAGGATAAAGATGCAAATTAAAATCCTCTTACCTCTTATTGGTTATTTATTATTGGTCTTTCTACTGTCTATTTATGCCTATAAGAGACGACAAAAAGGCGAATTTTTACATGAATATTTTCTAGGTAATCGTTCCATGGGTGGAGTGGTTCTAGCAATGACCATCACTGCCACCTATATCAGCGCCAGCTCCTTCATAGGTGGCCCTGGAGCCGCCTATAAATATGGCCTTGGCTGGGTGTTACTTGCTTTAATTCAGGTTCCTACTATTTGGCTATCACTTGGCGTACTAGGCAAAAAATTCGCCATTCTAGCACGCCGCTATAAAGCGGTAACACTTAATGATATGTTATATACTCGTTTTCAAAGCCGTTTACTAGTATGGATTGCTAGCTTGAGTTTGCTGTGCGCGTTCTTTGGTGCTATGACTGTTCAATTTATTGGTGGAGCACGTCTACTAGAAACTGCAGCAGACATTCCTTATGAAATTGGGTTATTAATATTTGGCATCTCTATTGCACTTTACACTACATTTGGTGGTTTTAGAGCTAGTGTTCTCAATGACACGCTACAAGGCTTTGTTATGTTATTAGGAACAATTATTCTTTTGGTGGCTACTATTCACAAAGCGGGCGGCTTAGCTACAGCAACTCAGACACTAAAAGCTATTAATCCACAATTGATTACGCCACAGGGTGCAGATAATATTTTCAACCTACCATTTATGTTTTCCTTTTGGGTATTAGTTTGTTTTGGCGTTATTGGCTTGCCACACACAGCTGTCCGCTGCATTTCCTATAAAAATAGCCAAGCAATGCACCGTGGGATCATTTTTGGTACTATTGTTATGGTCATTTTGATGTTAGGAATGCACCTAGCTGGAGCACTAGGTCGAGCCATTTTACCAAATCTAACTATTCCTGATCAGGTCATCCCGACACTCATGATCACTGTTTTACCTCCTTTCGCCGCAGGCATTTTCTTAGCAGCGCCTATGGCCGCTATTATGTCAACAATTAACTCACAACTTCTTCAGTCTTCAGCAACTATCATTAAAGATTTATATTTAAACATTGCACCAAACGAAATAAAAAAAGAACAAAAGCTAACATGGATTTCAAGCGCTTCAACCCTTATTCTTGGCACTTTATTACTATTAGCCGCCTGGCATCCACCACAAATGATTATTTGGTTAAATTTACTCGCTTTTGGTGGATTACAAGCTGTTTTTCTTTGGCCATTAATACTGGGGCTGTATTGGGAAAGAGCAAATCGTTTTGGCGCATTAAGTTCAATGATCTTTGGTGCCATCTTTTACATATCATTAACGGTCTTTGATGCTAAGATCTTAAATTTTCATCCCATCGTGCCATCGCTATTATTGAGCCTGCTCGCTTTTTTAATTGGTAATTTTGTTGGTGAGAAAAAATTATTATCTGCATCAATAAAAGCGAGCTAATAACCCATAACATCAAGAGAATATTTATGCCCTGGATACAAATACGGCTGAATTCAACAGCCGAACACGCAGAAGCTTTAAGCGATACATTAACGGAAGCGGGAGCGGTTGCTGTCACCTTTCAAGATAGCTACAACAATCCTGTTTTTGAACCTTTACCTGGTGAAACTCGTCTTTGGGGAGATACAGACGTTATTGGTTTATTTGATGCTGGAAGCGATATGACACAGGTTATTCACCAACTTGAAAGTCACACCTTACTAGGCAAAAATTTTGTTCATAAAATTGAACAAATAGAAGATAAGGACTGGGAACACGAATGGATGAATAATTTCCATCCTATGCAGTTTGGTCATAAGCTATGGATTTGTCCTAGTTGGTGTGACATACCTGATGCCAATGTGGTTAACGTAATTTTAGATCCCGGCTTGGCATTTGGTACTGGGATACACCCTACTACATCGCTCTGTTTAAAGTGGTTAGATAGTCTAAATTTAAAAGATAAAACAGTTATCGATTTTGGTTGTGGTTCAGGCATACTGGCTATTGCTGCACTTAAGCTAGGTGCAAAGAAAGCCATCGGTATTGATATCGATCCACAAGCTATCCTCGCTAGCCATAATAATGCCGAACGAAACAATGTTGCCGATAAATTAGTTCTTTATTTGGCAAAAGATCAACCTGATAATTTAACGGCTGGTATTGTGATTGCTAATATCTTAGCTGGCCCCTTACGCGAACTGGCTGGTACGATAGCAAAATTAACCAATTCAAATGGTTTACTTGGATTATCTGGTATATTAGCAAGTCAAGCTGAAGCAGTTATAACAGCTTATCAACAACAGTTTAATATTGATCCGATAATAGCAAAAGAAGGATGGTGTCGCATAACAGGGACAAAAAAACGGCTTAACTTTAAGCGGGATTAACGCATAGTATGTGCTAATCCCGACCATAAAATAAAAATTTTACTTATAATCTATTTTTATAAAAAATCATAAAATTATAACAATTATAAATCTAATTACTTTTATTGCTTATGTTAAATAATATCTTTTAAATAACCATAATAAAAATGGTTATCAAGGTTGATTTTTATACAATCAACAGAGATAATCTATCCTAACAAGGAATTTACGATAAAGAATAACAAAATTTGAAAACCAATCAGAAATTTTCATTATCTTGATTTTTATGAATATTTTTCGTAATCAGAAAAAATCAAGATAAAATTTTGCTAAGAAATATCGGTTTGCTCAAAGTTTGTCCTTTCATATCTCGTAAAAAATGCGTAATATACGCGCCCTTGCAGTCACAGGATGGTCTTCTTTTATCGCCTATGTATATTGGTCAATATCAGATAAAAAACTGTCTCATTGCGGCACCAATGGCAGGTATCACCGATAGGCCTTTTCGGTCACTGTGTTACTCAATGGGTGCTGGTATGGCAGTTTTGGAAATGCTCTCTTCTAATCCTCAGGTTTGGAAAACAGACAAATCCAGATTGAGAATGATCCATTAGAGATGAATTAGGTATTCGTTCTGTGCAAATTGTAGGTAGTGATCCCGATGAAATGGCTGCAGCTGCACGAATTAATGTTGCAAGCGGTGCTCAGATCATCGATATCAATATGAGGTCCGGTCAAAAAATGAACAGTAAGTTAGCAGGCTCGGCATTATTACGCTATCCTGAGCTAATTGAAAAAATTCTATTAGCTGTTGTCAATGCGGTTGATGTCCCTGTTACTTTAAAGGTTCGTACTGGTTGGTCACCTGAAGAATGGAACTGTATAAAAATAGCCCAACTGGCCGAACGTTGTGGTATTCAAGCTTTAACTATTCATGGCAGAACTCGTTCATGCTTATTCAATGGTGCAGCTGAATATGACAGTATTCGAGCAGCTAAGCAAAATATTATTATTACTATTATCGCTAATGGCGATATTACTGACCCGCTTAAAGCCAGAGTAGTACTTGACTATACTGGGGCTGATGCCCTAATGATTGGTAGAGCTGCTCAGGGAAGACCCTGGATCTTTCGGGAAATCCAGCATTACCTGGAAACAGGTGAGTTACTGCCACCAATGCCTATCGCTAAGGTGCAGTACTTAATGCAAGCGAATGTTAAGGAGCTGCACGACTTTTACGGTCCGGGCAAAGGAATCCGCATCGCACGCAAGCATTTCTCGTGGTACTTAAGAGAACATGCACCTGATGACCAGTTTCGGCGCACATTTAACACCATAGAGGATGCCAGCGAACAGCTGGAGGTGTTGGAGGCATATTTCGAAAAATTTTGCGTAAATCAAAGAAAAGAGCTGACAGAACTATGTTCGAACAACGCGGAAATTCTGACGTACTAACCGTTGCTACTGTAAATTCACAAGATCAAATAACTCAAAAACCACTACGTGATTCAGTTAAACAAGCACTGAAAAACTACTTTGCCCAACTTAATAACCAGGATGTGAATGACTTATATGAATTAGTATTGGCTGAGGTAGAAAAACCATTATTAGATATGGTAATGCAATATACCCGTGGAAATCAGACCCGTGCTGCATTAATGTTAAGCATCAACCGTGGAACTCTACGTAAGAAATTGAAAAAATATGGTATGAATTAATCATCCATATAAAAAAGGCGTTTACCTTACTAGTATAGTAAACGCCTTTTATTTGACATGTTAGTGATCAAAATAAGTCTGCCATTAGCTTTCTAACTTTCAAAGACTTTTTCATAACTCTATTGCCAAGTTTTAATATTAGCTGAATAGCAAAAATGACAGCTAAAATTTTTACATCATGCTACTAACTTAATTTAAGCTTCCATTACTAATCGAAGCTTTTTCATGGCATTTTTTTCTAATTGACGGACGCGTTCAGCAGATACACTATATTTATCGGCTAAATCTTGTAAAGTGGTTTTGTTCTCTTCATCCAACCAGCGCGCACGAATGATATCCTGACTACGCTCATCTAAAGTGGATAATGCCTGTGTTAATTTATCAGTAGCATGGTTTTCCCAATTATCATCCTCAATGCTATCAGCAAAATCAGAAGATTTATCCTGTAGATATAAAACCGGTGCAATAATAGTATTTTCACCACTATTATCGTCATCGTCATTCATATCGAATGCCATATCTTGGGCAGCCATGCGAGATTCCATCTCTCGAACATCCTTGCTGGTTACACCGAGTTCCTTAGCAACCATATCGACTTCATTTTGATTAAACCAGCCAATACGCTTCTTATTTTTACGTAAATTGAAAAAAAGCTTACGTTGCGCTTTGGTTGTGGCAACTTTAACTATCCGCCAATTACGCAATACATATTCATGAATTTCAGCTTTGATCCAATGAACCGCAAATGAAACTAAACGTACGCCAACTTCAGGATTAAAACGACGAACGGCTTTCATTAGACCAATATTACCTTCTTGGATAAGATCCGCTTGTGGCAACCCATAGCCTGAATAATTACGTGCGATATGAATAACAAAACGTAAATGAGATAGTATAAGCTGTTTAGCCGCATTTAAATCACCATAATAATGCAGCCGTTTTGCATATTCTTGTTCCTCCTCTGCTGTTAGCATCGGATAAGCATTAGCTGAGCGCACATAAGCTTCAATGCTACCTTGTGGAATTAATGCTAATGATTGCATATCTTTGGTCATTGATATCCTCTTTGAATTCAATAAACTAAGAATTAGTTCTAAATAAAAAGTTTCTATTTTTAGCAGCTTCCATTGCTCAACGATTAATCTGATATCTAGTAGTTTACCACTGCTTGGTATCGAAGAAAATTGCCTTGACTTAATTACATTGAACTTTTTATTTTGACACAATGACAGCATAAAAGTTCAATATTGATTATCAAAATCACTTTTTATGCTGAAAATGATCATTCTGATGTGAATCGTCTTAAGTGCTGAGCTGTAGCCAGCCAGGCCGCTAACCAGCCAATCATCGCTGCAACAAGCAAAATTAATAGCACCTCATCCCATAAAAGTCCGCGAATATGAAATGTGGTACCAAATACACTCGCTACCTGGGTAACGATATCAGTAAGTTGCCACACTAATATGGCAGAAAGAATTAATGAAAGTAAGGCGCCAACTAATCCGAGTATAATACCACCATTTAAAAAAGGACGCATAATAAAACCATCAGTCGCCCCGATCAATTTCATGACATTTATTGTATCTCTACGGGCAAAAATATTTAGTCTTATACTATTGCCTATCACTAAAAACACAGCCATAACCATTAAAATACCAATCACCATTTCTATCTGTCCGATCAGACCCGTTAATGCAGCTAAACGAGTAAACCAACTATCGTCCATACGAACATCCTCAATTCCGGCTAGCTGGCTAACTTTATTGCGCAGGTTGATCAATGATTGTGAATTTTGAAAATCAATTTTAGGTGTAATAATTGCCACTGCTGGTAAAGGATTCTCTTCCAACAAATCTAACGCGGTAGCAAATCCTGACCAACTGCGAAACTCAATCATTGCTTCTTCGCGCGACAGGTAATTGACACTTTTAACACCATCTAATTTTCTAAGACCAGTGACTGTCTGCTCAGCACCTTTTTCATCCAAGGATTTATCCAAATAAACCGTTAATTGTGGAGTGGGATACCATTGTTGCGCCGCTTGTGAAACATTTTTCCAAACGATATAACAAAGACTGGGGAGCGTTATAGAAATCGCTATAACAGCTACTGTCAAAAGCGTGGCTAAAGGTTGACGTAACATATCTGCTAATGTATTTAGCCAGGCGTAACGCCACTGTCCTCGCCATCCTCCTTTTAGTGCCTTAGCTTTGGATATTTTATGGATAGGTTTTTTAGCCATTCTGACCTCCTATCATTCTTCCTCCGTTTAATGTCAGAATAGAATAATGACGACGCTCAATAAGCTCAAGATCATGAGTGGCCACCAAAACTGTTACGCCGACTCGATTAAATTCTTCAAATAATCGCATAATACCTTCAGATAATTCACCATCCAAATTACCTGTTGGTTCATCTGCTAACAATACACTAGGCTTATTAACAATTGCGCGAGCTATCCCTACCCGCTGCTGTTCTCCACCTGATAATTGAATTGGATAACTTTTCGCCCTATCGAGTAAACCCACTTTATCCAACGCAGCGGACACCCGACGACGAATATCCTCAGAGCTAGCACCAGCAATAATCAACGGCATAGCAACATTGTCATAAACGTTTCTATCAAACAATAAATGGTGATCTTGAAAGATCATCCCTATCTGGCGACGTAAAAAAGGAACTTCACATTTTTTTAAGCGGCTAATGTGATGACCACCAAACCAAATACGGCCAGCACTGGGACGTTCAATACCACAAATTAACTTTAATAAGGTACTTTTCCCAGCTCCAGAATGCCCGGTAAGAAATGCCATTGCTCCAGGCTGAAGATGAAAATCAACACCCTGGAGTGCTTGCTTCCCACCACGATAAGCTTTACTAACATGTTCAAAGCGAATCATTGATATTAATCCTCTCGGACAAAAAGCGCCTCGATGAAATCATTAGCTACAAAAGGTCGAAGATCATCAATAGCTTCACCAATGCCGATATAACGAATTGGGATCTTAAACTGATCGGCAATAGCAAAAATCACACCACCCTTAGCTGTACCATCAAGTTTAGTTAAAACAATGCCGGTTAAACCCACTGACTCATGAAAAATTTTAGTCTGATTAATGGCATTCTGACCAGTACTAGCATCTAAGGTTAGCATCACTTCATGCGGTGCTTGTTGATCAAGTTTTTGCATAACTCGGACAATTTTTTTCAACTCTTCCATCAAATGAGCTCTGTTTTGCAAGCGTCCGGCCGTATCTGCAATCAATATATCGATCCCCTTCGCTTTAGCAGACTGGATAGCATCAAAAATAACTGATGCAGGATCTGCTCCAGTATGCTGAGCAATAACAGGTATATTATTACGCTCTCCCCAAACTTGTAGTTGTTCAACCGCCGCTGCCCTAAATGTATCTCCCGCAGCCAACATCACCGATTTACCTTCCGCCTGATATTGACGTGCTAATTTACCAATCGTTGTAGTTTTACCTACCCCATTAACACCAACCATCAATATTACATAAGGTAATTTATTTTCTATAACCAATGGCTTATCAACCGTAGATAAGATATTGGCCATCTCATCACGCAATTTGCTATAAAGCCTCTCAGCATCATTTAGCTCTTTACGATTAGCATGGCTAGTTAGGCTAGTTATTATCTTTCGTGTGGTTTCTAATCCGACATCAGCAACTAAAAGTTGTTCTTCCAACTCATCAAACAGTTCATCATCAATTTTTTTACCGTGAAAAAAACTAACAAAACCGACCCCCATATTCTGCCGAGTTTTTAATAAACCCTTTCTTAACCGCGAAAAAAAATTCTTTTTTTTCGGCTTTTCTTGTTCTGTTATGGGTGGTGCCTTTTTCTGTTCATCTATCGCTGGCAAAGTGACTGTCTGTTTATTAAGCGTAACAGTTTCTGTAGCATCAACGTCTGTTTGTTGGCTTTGACCGTTTCTTTTTCCAACTGATTGGAATTGCAGCTTTTCTGCTTTTGTAGACTGAGGTAATGTTTCTATTACAGCTGTCAATCCTGCAGATTGATTTTCTACTTTCTGTTCGTGTTGTTGATCTGTTTCTCTTTTTTGCACTTCATTTTCAGAGCCAAATCCTAGCCAGGAAAAAAAACTTTTTTTTCTTTTTTTAGTCATCTGCCATTACACTCCTTGCGGTAAAAATATGGTATTACCAACATAAACAACAAAAATATGATGGCAGTGTATCACTTGATTTGATTGCAACACATATCTGCCAGTCATTTATGTTAAATTAGCAATAATTTTCATGTTGTGCATGTTGTCTATTAGACATTGATATTATTATCACCTATATTAACAAACTATAATGACTAAACTATGTAAATTATGGTAAGAAAAATACAATCTGCACCACGAGGCCAAATTCGTATAATTGGCGGGAAATGGCGAGGGCGTAAACTTCCTGTTTTTAATAATGAAGGCTTACGCCCCACCACCGATAGGATCAGAGAAACTTTATTTAATTGGTTAATTCCTGTTATTCAAGAAGCTCGCTGTCTTGATTGTTTTGCTGGCAGTGGCGCTTTAGCTATTGAAGCACTTTCCCGCTATGCCGCTTCTACTACCTTAATTGAATTAGAACGTACCATTGCGACCCAACTTACGGCCAATTTAGTTAAATTAGAGGCAAAAAATGCGCAAGTAATCAATACCGATACATTGAGCTATCTGGCACAGTTAGGCACAGCTTATGATGTAATTTTTCTTGATCCTCCATTTCGTAAAGATCTATTGCAACAAACAGCTTTATTATTAGAACAGAATAGTTGGTTAAGTGTAAACAGTTGGATCTATGTTGAGGCAGAAGCTGAAGCTAATTTAGCAATGTTACCTAAAAATTGGCAACTTCATCATAAGAAAGTGGCAGGGCAAGTCGCTTACTGTCTTTATATCCGTCATCAATAATTATTTAAGAAATATCATGTTAATAAATGCTGGAAAATTATTAATGCTTTTTGTTTGGGGCTTCATAATTTTTAATTTGTTCCAACCGTTTCCTAAGCCATTAAAATATTTTATAGATGTAGCAATAATATTTATGATTTTCATGCATGCTATGCAAGCCATTTTTTTAAAAACCGCTTTTGCAAAAACAGAAAAACATCCTCATTGGCTGCAAATAAAAATATTTCTCTTCGGCATTTTTGAACTGCTAGCTTGGCAGCAAAGACAAAAAACTGACCAACTGCCAAAATAAATATGCAAACAATTTGTAGAGCAATGGATTATCAGCTGATGAATTTGGCTATTTTGCATTGGCTTCTACCTCAAAGCGAACAAATCTTGTTCCCTGCATAGAAAGTTTACCTCTATCCCCTTTTTTAATCACGTTGTATTCCTTCTCCTTTTTAACAATAACCTTTATCACCTCACTAGTTGAGAGTAACTGAAAATAAATTTCATAACGAAAAGTCTCAGGGGTAACAATTTCACGTTGACGTTAACGCATATTAGTATCGGGATAATCTTTCTTACCAATAACTTCAACCTGATAACTAATAATTGGAGAATTATTATTAATTTCATTTTGTCGACGTTGGTCAAAGAAACGCTTTGTCACTAGCATGATAATGATAACAATGGTAATAACCAATATAATTGATTTATTCACAACATTTTCCAAACGTTCAATCATCGATGCAACTAATAACTATTATTATTGTCTATTCTTTAATAGGATGATCAACAATAATTAATCTTTTTATTTAGTGGAGAAGCAATGATAAGTTGCCCATTTCTTGCTGTGTTATTTTCTGGTTGGCTGTATATTGATGCTGCCTACCGTGGCCCACAATGGCAATGCTGGCTATTTCGTCCAGTGACTCTATTACTGCTAGTATTTTGGGCCTGGAGTGCCGATATTAGTTATGCTTCTGGATATCTAATTATGGCTGGCTTGTTAGTGATGTTAATTGCTGATAGCTGGCAAATGCTTTCCAGTGAACGTTTATTACCAGCTATTTTTTTATTATCTATCAGCTACCTACTTTATACCATCAGTTTTGCCATGCAGATGAATTTCACTTTCTTCCTGCCATTACTTGCTATGTTACTAATCTTAAGTGCCATTGTCTTAATGATAATATGGGCACATCTTGGAACACTTCGCACGTCTGCTGTTGTTCTACTTTTAATGTCATTCATTATGGCGTGGGTAGCGGGTGAACAATATTTTGGTTTAGCCAGAGAACATAATTTCTCCATCATGATTGGCGCATTTTTACTTTTTATTGCCAACGCTACCTGGCTAATCGCCAAATTTCGTTACCCATTTAAAGCATCGAAAGCCACAATTACAGCTGGCTATTTTATTGGCCAATTTTTAATTGTACGTTCGCTTTACTTATAAGTTATTGTCAGCTTTGATAGTCGTTTTTCAACTAAATAGCATTTTTTGTCAAATAATCCCTCTTTTTTGTTTGACTTTAGAGTTAACTCTAAAGTGTAAGGTGAATCACAGAAACAAAATTTTAAGTGAGAGAATTAAAAAGGGGAGACTATTTGCACACATACCTACAAACAATATAAGCATACTGTGCAGTGCTGCACAACAAGTGGTCAATGTAGCGCCAAAAAGAAAGTTAGTGGTCACAAACATAGCAAAAAAACAGTATCACTATCAGCAAAACACTTAACGGACGGTGAGGAACACCATCCCACTAACAGTAATGCTAACCTTACAGATGATCAGCCTCTGCATAATGATGCTAATAAACTTCACCGTATAAGTGAACATTCACTTATATCAGAGGAAAATAATACTTCCATGCAAAGAGGAAAACAGCGCTTCCATTGGATTACAAATGGTATGGACTGTGCAAGTTGCGCACGTAAAATTGAAATCGCTGTCAGTAAAATTCAGAACGTCAAACAAGTAAAAGTGCTTTTTAATACCGAGAAATTAATTGTCGATGCTGATGATGTTATCCAAGTGGTGCAACAAATTAGCTTCAAATTATATGACATAAATGTAGTTAAATCAGCAGCAAAAAAGCGTCAAGACAATCCATTTAGTGAATCTAAGGCCATAATTATTCTATTCTTTTTAATGTTAATCAGTTGGGGAATTTCCTTAGTTGATGACAAAATAGGACAAATTGCTTTTATTGACACGACATTATATGGACTCTATCCGATTACTGTTAGAGCAATACAGTTGATACACTCAGGGACTTTTTTTTTGCGATAGAAACACTGATGAGTGTTGCAGCATTAGGGGTATTATTTATCAATGCTAGTGAAGAAACCACCATGGTTTTGTTATTATTTATGTTAGGAGAAAGATTAGAGTCTTATGCCACTGGGCGGGCACGCCGAGGTATTAGTAGTTTGCTGGCGCTTATTCCTAACAAGTGGTGCTGATTAAAAATGGTAGCAAAACCGTTATTCCTGTCGCAACATTACAACCAGGCAATATTATTGAAATCACTCCAGGTGGCCACTTACCAACCGATGCCGAATTATTGAATGAATTCACCAGTTTTAATGAAAGTGCATTGACCGGTGAATCGATTCCTGTCGAACGAAAAACAGGCGAAAAAGTATTAGCCGGCGCCCTTTCCATCGATCGTGCTATACACATTAAAGTGATCTCCAAACAAGATCAAAATGCCAATCGATCATATTATGATACTAATCAAGCAAGCGGAAGAGCGCCGAGCACCGATTGAACGATTTATTGATCGTTTTAGCCAAATTTACACGCCACTTATTATGTTAGCTGCTAGCTTAGTTATTATCATTCCGCCGCTTTTTTTGCCCAATCATGGGAAACATGGATCTATCGTGGTCTAACTTTACTATTAATCTGCTGCCCTTGTGCCTTAGTGATCTCTATTCCGGCGGCAATTACTTCCGCCCTTGCCGCTCCAACCCGTAGGGGAGCACTTATTAAAGGAGGCGCGACCTTGGAGCGATTAAGTTCAGTCAGCCAAGTTTCCTTAGATAAAATAGGTACCCTGACCGAAGGGAAACCGCAAGTTGCTGATATCATAACCGCCAAAACAGTGACGCAGGAAACAATATTGCAGTTTACCACTTCAGTTGAAAATAGCTCACACCATCCTTTAGCAAAATTGATTTTGGCCAAAGCTAAGGTACTAGAAATTAATATTGAACCCGCCGAAAATCATAAACCTTTGGCCGATATTGGAGTGGAAGGATATCTGGTAGGTAAACATATTCTGGTATCAGCACCAAATAACCTATCTGTCGATATATTAACCATTAGATGGCAACAAACCATAAAATCACTTAAAAATCAAGGAAAAACCGTTGTTATTGTATTAGTCGATAATAAGTTACTCGGTATTATTTCTATGCAGGATGCATTATGTGCAGATGCGATTGATGCTGTAAATAAATTGAAAAAACTAGGTATTAAATCAATCATGTTGACTGGTGATAATCCATTGGCAGCTAAATCAATTGCGCAAAGAGTCGGTTTAGATTATCGGGCCGGACTATTACCAGAAGATAAAGTGAATGCCATTATAGCGCTCAATAAAATCGCTCATACACTTATGGTTAGCGATGGTATTAATGATGCTCCGGCAATGAAAGCCGCCAATGTTGGTCTTGCAATGGACAATGAAACAAACGTTGCTCTTGAAACAGCTGATGCGACATTGACTCATAATCGACTAACAGGATTAGCCGAGATCATTATGTTATCACGAGCAATCCGAGCCAATATTCGCCAAAACATCGCTATCGCCTTAGGGCTAAAAGCTATCTTTCTGGTGACTAGTTTACTAGGCATAACTGGCTTATGGATGGCTGTTTTAGCAGATTCAGGTACCACTGTCTTAGTAACCACAAATGCTATCCGTTTACTAAAAGGTTGGCAGGCAAAATAAACATGTAATTAAATATTATTTATATATTCGGTAAAAGAGAGATATTGTTCAATAGCCTCTCCTTTTCTTATCGATAAATTATTTATCACCATTTCATTTTTGGTTTTAATTAGCTTTTTTTGCGAATCAAATAACGATAGGGTAATTGCTGAATGTCTTCAGCTATAAGTTGATGTTCCATAAAGCGGCAAAAAGCAGGAATATCACGTTTTGTCGCCGGATCATCAGCAATAATTAGTAACGTTTCGTCTTCAGCCATCTGACGAACCATTTTTCTTATCATCATAATCGGTTCAGGACAACGTAATCCTTGGGTATCAAGGGTTCGGTTGAGGTTAGCAAAAATATCTGACATAGGTATATCGTTTTTGAGCCTATAAAATAGGCTGGAATTATATTACAAATCAAGTAAATTGGCCTGTTATTTATCAAATAAAAATAGATTAAGAAAACTTTATTATTAATTTTGCTTTTATCTTAATCTCAACCGTATGATGCACTGCATAAATTAAACTATCATGGGTTCCCTCACCCCATTTAACCAAAAACAAAAAGGTATAATATGTTTGAATTAACGCCATAGCAGTAATTTAAGGCATTAATCTGACTTTCTCTTTTTCATATATTGATTATTCCCCCCAGTAATCATCTGGTACAGCTTCCTATTACTATTTTCGGCTTTCATACCACATGGAGAGCTTTTACTTTCCCTAGGCGCTTTTCTATCAAAGTCAATGGGCAAGGATTTATCACACTTAATGAATTTAACTTATTTGTTGCTCGCATTGCACTAGCAAGCTTTATGGCTTACGTTGTGGGGCAAATTATGGGTATTTTCGTGTTCAATAAATTACGCAAATATAGTGGTTGGTGGATTGCACCTGCTGCAGCGATGTTTTTCGGTAATCTACTGGATACTATTGCTTTCTTTTTTATTGCTTTTTATCGCAGCACCGACCCCTTTATGGCTACTGATTGGGTGGAAACTGCTTTAGTCGATTATAGCTTTAACTTACTTATTTGTATGTTATTTTTCCTACCTGCTTACGGATTAATGTTGAATGTCATTCTACGCTTCTTTTTAATTAACCAACCTGTAAAGAATTGTTACCTCGCTACCAGATAATCATTTAAGACGGATTAAGATCAAAAATATGTCTAATTTTAATATCTGTTTAATTACCAAACTGTCCATTGAGTAGAGAAGAACCATATCCACTCAGTGATATACAACAGAGTAAACCACGGAGGTCACAATCAACAAGTAATATGATTACTGTCACAATAGGCAACAATAATAATTACATCTATCTTGGTTATAGCTGAATTGCTCATCACCAGTTGCTCACATTAACATAATGATGAGCTCATTAGTGATTATTTATGACAATATAAACAATTTCCAATCACTAATATTTGTTTAAGAACAAAAACGAACATTAATAGCCAATTCACCTTGCATAATCAACCAAACTATGACAAATCTCACACTTAATATTTGAATAATTAAAAAATTATTTCTATCACCAAATATTTTGTCTATATTATGCACAAATTTATAACATTTTCTCATTCATATGCAGACATATACATTAACATGAGTTATCTTAACGTGCGATTAAGAAAGAAGACTTAATAATAACGTCTCACATTTTTCGTTTTAGCAATTGCTTATTACTTGATAGCAAAAATTTAAATGCTATCGGAGGGAATTATGTTAAGTATTTTTAAGCCAGCACCACATGACAATAGAATTTCAGCAGATCAAATTGATCCACTTTACCACCGTCTACGTTGGCAAATTTTCTTCGGCATTTTCTTTGGTTATGCTGCCTACTATATAGTTAGAAAGAATTTTGCATTAGCAGTGCCCTATTTGATTGAGCAAGGTTTTTCCAAAGGTGATCTTGGTTTTGCTCTATCTGGCATCTCAATTGCCTATGGTTTTTCAAAATTTATCATGGGTTCAGTCTCTGATCGTTCAAATCCGAGAGTGTTTTTACCTGCCGGGCTAATTTTATCTGCTTCGGTGATGCTTATTATGGGTTTTGTACCTTGGGCAACCTCAAGTATTATGATTATGTTTGTTCTACTCTTCCTATGCGGTTGGTTTCAAGGTATGGGATGGCCGCCCTGTGGTCGAACAATGGTTCACTGGTGGTCACAGAAAGAACGTGGAGGTATCGTTTCTATCTGGAACTGTGCTCATAATGTTGGTGGTGGCATTCCACCTTTATTATTTATCTTAGGTATGGCATGGTTTCACGATTGGAAAGCTGCTCTATATATGCCAGCTTTTGCTGCCATTTTGGTTGCAATAATTGCTTTTGCTTTAATACGTGATACCCCCCAATCTTGTGGTTTACCACCGATTGAAGAATATAAAAATGATTATACACCTGATTACAACAACAAACACGAAAAAGAGCTGACTGCAAAACAGATTTTTATGCAATATATTTTGCCCAATAAACTGCTTTGGATGATCGCTTTTGCAAATGTTTTTATTTACTTACTACGTTATGGCGTACTTGATTGGTCGCCGACTTATTTACGTGAAGTTAAACACTTTGCTATGGATAAATCCTCATGGGCCTATTTCTTATATGAATATGCAGGTATTCCTGGCACACTACTTTGCGGTTGGATGTCAGATAAAGTTTTCAAAGGAAACCGTGGTGCCACCGGCGTATTTTTCATGGCATTAGTAACAGTTGCAACCGTTGCTTTCTGGCTCAATCCTCCAGGAAATCCTCATATTGATATGGCTTGTATGCTAATTATTGGCTTCTTAATTTATGGCCCTGTTATGTTGATAGGCTTACATGCTCTTGAATTAGCCCCCAAAAAAGCAGCTGGCACTGCTGCTGGTTTTACCGGTTTATTTGGCTATCTTGGTGGTTCTGTAGCGGCAAGCGCTATTGTGGGTTATACCGTTGACTATTTCGGCTGGAATAGCGGTTTTATGGTAATGATTGGCGGTAGTTTACTTTCTGTTATTTTGCTGTTTATAGTGATGCTAAGTGAAAACAAGCATAATCGCCAACTGATGGAGCAAAATAGCCAATTGTTGTCATAAATCTACTATCTTGAATAATAAAATAAACTCGGCAAAAAGGGGAATTTAGTTTAAGGCTGCTTCTCCCCACTCATAATAAAAGATATTATACTAACGAATATAAAATTAAATACCCTCGTTGTTAGTTTTGTTGATGTCAACAATTACAGAATCTAATGCAAAAATCGTTATTGCTCACCACGGAGCAAGTGGTTATCTAACAGAACATACATTACCTGCTAAAGTGATGGCTTATGCGCAAGGCGGAGATTTTCTTGAGCAAAATCTGGTAATGACAAAAGATAATGAACTGATTGTGTTACATGATCATTATCTGGACAACGTTACAGACGTTGTTGATCACTTCCCTGACCGTGCTCGTAAAGATGGTCGCTTTTATGCCATTGATTTTACCTTACCAGAAATTCGTGCACTTAATTTACTGAAGCCTTTGAAATCAAAGATGACAAAAAGATGCAAACTTATCCTAATCGTTTCCCAATGGGAAAATCCAACTTCCATATTCATACTTTTCAAGAAGAAATTGAATTTGTCCAAGGTTTGAATAAATCAATAGACAAAAACATTGGTATTTATCCCGAAATAAAAGCCCCTTGGTTTCACAAGCAAGAAAGAAAGGATATTTCAACTAGGGGGTTAGAAATATTGAAATAATATGGTTACAGCAGGAAAAACGACAATATTTATCTGCAGTGTTTTAATCCTAATGAATTAAAACGCATTAAAAATCAACTCCTACCTAAATTAGGTATGGATTTAAAATTGGCTCAATTAATCGCTTATACTTACTGGCATGAAACTTATAAACAACAGCTAAACCGGACATGGACTAATTGTAGCTATGACTGGATGTTAAAACCGGGAGCAATGCAAGAAATCACCAAGTACGCTGATGGGGATCGGACCAACCTATGCTATATTATTTAAAAAAGATTCTACACCAAATAAGGTAAAATTATCTGGAATTGTTAAAGATGCACACAAAAATAAGTTAGTCGTCCATCCCTATACCCATTCGGATTGATAAACTACCAAATTACGTGAAAAACAGTGAACAACTAACTGTTTGATGTTATCTATAACAAAGCTAACGTTAATGGTACCTTTACCTATTTCCCTGATCTCGGGATAAAATTCTTGCAAAAACAACATCAACACCAATAACGGCCAGTCAATAAACTCAGCGGTAATAGTTTACCGCTGATTACCATTAGCTCTACAATATCACGCACGCTCTATAGAAAAAGAGATAACATCACTGATTTTTTCTGCCTTCAGCACTAACATAACTAAACGATCAATACCTAAAGCAACACCTGAACAATCGGGAATCACTTTATCAAGGGCGGCAAGAAGGCATTCATCAATTGGCTGTACAGGTAAGCCCATTTTTTCACGCATTTCGTTATCATGTTCAAAGCGTTTTCTCTGTTCTTGTGCATCGGTAAGCTCACGAAAACCATTAGCCAACTCAATACCTTTAAAATAAACTTCAAAACGCTCTGCAACCCTATGATCTTCTTTACTAATTTCAGACAATGCAGCTTGTGACGCTGGAAAATGATAGATAACTGTGGGTTTATCTTTACCTAAATTAGGTTCAACTTCCATAGTAAACAAAAATTGTAATAATACATCTTTGTCTTCTTCTGTCTCTGCGTTATTTAAACCCAACTTTATTGCTGCATCACGTAATTGTTTTTTTTCTGCTTCCGGTGCTAATGGATCAACATTTAGATAACGCTGAAAAGCCTGCTGATATGAGATCCGCTCTGTCGGCTGACAATCCAAAATTTGTTGCAGTAAATCATCCACTTCATCAATAAGTCTGTACATATCATAATGAGGTCGATACCATTCAAGCATAGTAAATTCTGGATTATGGTATCGTCCTTGTTCTTCATTACGAAAAGCTTTAATCATCTGATATATAGGCCCACTGCCAGCCGCTAGCAAACGTTTCATATGATATTCAGGACTAGTTATCATATACAGTTTAGTGCTGTTAGCGAGCACAGGAGTAACAAATTGGGTTTCAAACGGTAACAAATGAATATCTGTTACCGTGAATTTGCTTAATATAGGCGTTTCTACTTCTACTACCCCACGATCGATGAAAAAACGTCTGATTTCAGCAATAATTTTGGATCTTTTCAGTAAGTTATTGATAGACGCGTTCGGTTGCCAATTTACTATCTCACTCATTGTAAAAACTCCAAAAGAAAACGAAGCACGCTAGTTTACTCGCCTGTAAACAAATAAACAAATATTTCATACCGTTAATCTCATCGCTAGGTTTTTTAACAAAAATAAACTAACTCTTAGTTAAATAGTAAGAGAACCTAAAAAATATTAATTTGTTGAAAGAAATAATTAATGTCAGTTATAAATTGTTATAACTATCTTATATGATCTCTAATTTAGCTGAATAAAGAAAATATTTCAACTGATAAGCAGCAAACCATAAAAAATAAATTTGAATAATATCAATATGTTAAATAATAAAGGAGTTAATAACCACTATAAATACGATTAGTACGAATTTTTATTTATTAAAATACATTTATTTATAATAATTTTATAATCATAAAAATATTATTAAAATAATTATGATATCCTTATTCATAAGGATATTATAAATAAATATATTTTTATTTATTATAATAAAATACCAAAAGGTAATAATATTATATATCAACGAGTAAACATAAAATTATACTATTTCATTGAATAACGTTTATATTATCATCAAGTTAGTAACAAAAATTTACCACTAATGAATCATTGAAATTCGCTTAAAAATTATTACCAATAAAATAAAATCACAATCCCCTAACTGAATAAATAACAGCAAGTTTATTATACTTATTTTAATTTTAAAAATAGCTAATTTTTTGAAACAAGTTTTAGATCACATTTTATAACTAAAATCCGAAAAAACTCGTCCCTGAATCAACTTTCTATCAGTAACAATTCGTTATAATTGCTAAATGATAATTTCTTGTTAATTATTAATCATAATCAAATTAGTACTAATACAAAAATATGAGATTCATTAATTTTAATTAAACAACGGAGAAGAATAGTGTGCAAACCTTTAATGCTGATTTAGCCATTATTGAAACTGGAGGGGCTGGGGGCTGGTTTAAGAACAGCAATTGCTGCTGAAGCGAATCCCCATCTGAAGATTACTTTGATTTCAAAAGCCTATCCCATGCGCAGCCATACTGTAGCTACAGAATGTGGCGCGGCTGTAATAGCCCAAGCTCATGATTATCATTTTAATGATACGGTTTTCGGTGGAGATTGGTTATGTGAATAGGATGTCGTTGAATATTTTTTAAACATTGCTTAACAGAAATGACATAACTGGAATTATGTTGCTGCCCGTGGAGTTGTAAAGAAAATGGTTCAGTAAATGTTTGTCGTTTTGGCGGAATGAAAATCGAACGCACTTAGTTTGCTGCTGATAAAACTGGCTTTCATATGCTGCATACCTTATTTCAGACCTCACTCAAATACCCACAAATTCAGCTGTTCGATGAGCATTTTGTGTTAGACATTATTGTTGATGAAGAACAAGTACGGGGCATGGTCACCATCCATATGGTGGAAGACACTCATATTCAAATTAGAGCAAACGCTGTTATTATGGCTACCGTCGGTGCTGGTCGAATTTACCGTTATAATACCAATGGCGGAATTGTTACTAGTGACGGCATGGGAATTGCGTTAAGTCATGGTATCCCATTACGTGATATGGAATTTGTTCAATATCACCCAACTGGCTTGCCTGACTCTAGCATACTGATGCCCGAATGCTGTCGAGGTGAAGGAGGGATCCTGATCAATAAAGATGGCTATCGTTACCTACAAGGATTATGGTTTAGGTCTGGAAACGCCACTAGGTAAACCAGAAAATAAATATATGGAATTAGGCCCACAAAATAAGGTTTCGTAAGCTTTTTGGCATGAGTGGCGTGTGCAGGTCGCACAATAAAATCATCGCGTGGAGATGTGGTACATCTTGACTTAAGTCATCTGGGAGCAGAGAAACTACACGAACGACTGCCCTTTATTTGTGAATTAGCTAAAGTTTATGTAGGTGTTGATTCTGTTACGGATCCTATTCCTGTTCGCCCAACCACCCACTATACAACAGGAGGTATTGCAACGGATCAAAAATGTGAAACTTTAATTAAAGGCCTGTTTGCGGTTGGTGAATGTTCGTCTGTTGGTCTACATAGTGCAAACCGTCTAGGTTCCAATTCTTTAGCAGAATTAGTTATTTTTGGCCGTTTAGCCGACGAAGAAGCAGCTAAATATACCACTGAAGCCTGTCCAGCAGATAATAACACCATTGAATCAAAAGCTCATGATATTGAAACTAATTTAACCAAATTGCTCAATCAAAAAGGCAAAGAAAATTGGGCTATAATTCGTGATGAAATGGGGATGGCAATGGAGGAAGGATGTGGTATCTATCACACACCTGAGTTAATGCAAAAAACCATGAATAAATTAGCTGAACTTAAAGAACGCTTTAAACACATTGAAATTACAGATCATAGCCGTGTCTTTAATACTGATCTTCTCTATACTATCGAATTAGGATTTAGTTTAGATGTAGCAGAATGCATGGCTTACTCTGCTTTCTATCGGCAAGAATCTCGAGGGGCTCATCAGCGTCTGGATGAAGGTTGTACCAAACGTGATGATGCTAATTTTCTAAAACATTCTCTTGCGTTTTATAACTCACAAGGCGTGCCGCAAGTAGCTTATAGTGATGTGAAAATTACCAAATCCGCGCCTGCTAGACGAGTTTATAGTGGTGAAGCGACAGTACAAGAGCAAGCAAAGAAGGAACAGGCGAATGACTAAGATGAAAAAATTGAACATGGAGATCATGCGTTATAATCCCGAAACTGACGATGCCCCCATTCTGTCACTTATAAAGTTCCTTACGACGAACAGACCTCTTTGCTGGATGCTCTCAGTTATATTAATATATTAAAGACCACTTAGCGCCTGATCTCTCGTACCGCTGGTTTTACCGGATGGCAATATGTGGCTTTTTCGGTATGATGGTCAACCGGGTACCTAAATTAGCCTGTAAAACTTTTTACGCGATTATACCAATGGCTTAAAAGTAGAAGCATTAGGAAATTTTCCTATCGAAAGAGATCTAGTCGTTGATATGAGCCATTTTATTGAGAGTCTTGAATCTATTAAACCTTACATTATTGGCAATAACCGTAAAGTCAGCTACGGAACCAATAAACAAACACCTAGCCAAATGGCTAAATATCATTAATTCTCCGATTGTATGAATTGTGGTCTCTGTTATGTAGCTTGCCCTCAATTTGGTCTTAATCCTGAATTTATTGGCCCTGCTGCGATCACACTGGCATAATGTTATAACCTGGATAGTCGCGATAAAGGGGGAAAAAGCGTATGCATACTCAATAGCGATAATGGTGTATGGAGCTGTACTTTTGTAGGTTACTGCTCTGAAGTATACTCTAAACATGTCGATCCGGCCGCTGCCATTCAACAAGGCAAAGCAGCGAGTGCAGAAGATTTTATTATCGCTATGTTAAAACCAAGGTAAGGGAGAGCAAAATGACGACAAAACGTAAGCCTTACGTATGTGAAATGTCATCAAATTGGTGGCAGCAGCTTGAACTTTATCGTTTTTATGTTATTCGGAAGCAACTGCTATCCCACAAATTTGGTTTAGTTTAGTATTGCTGTATGGGGTATTTTCGTTAACAGCAGGACCTGAAAGCTGGTTTAATTTTGTTTCCTGGCTACATCATCCAATTGTTTTATTAATCAACATCTTCACTTTAATGGCCACTTTATTTCATATAAAAACCTGGTTCGAACTAGCACCTAAAGCTGTCAATATTGTAATTAAAAACAAACAAATAGCTCAAGAAACCATTATAAAATTACTCTAGAGTATCACTTTTCTTGTGACAATCATTATCTTAACCGTGGCGCTAATATAATCTAAGGAGAACAATCATGAATCACCACCCTAAACGTTCTGATGAACCTATTTTCTGGGGATTATTTGGTGCTGGTGGTATGTGGAGTGCTATCGTCTCTCCGGTTATCATTCTATTGCTAGCGGTTTTAATTCCTTACGGTTTCACACCGGAAATGCTTAATTATGAACGTATTCTTACCTTTAGCCAAAGCTTTATTGGACACATTTTTCTACTATTAATGATCATTTTGCCTATCTGGTGTAGTTTGGATCGTCTTCATCACGACATGTATGATCTAAAAATACATATTCCGGCCGGTAAATGAATTTTTTATGGTGCTGCCTCTCTCATTAGTGTAATTGCTATCATTAAACTCTAATCAAAATATTATGCGAATAAAAAAGTCAGATTGTAACTAACGCATCTGGTTTTTTTGTTAGCTATAAATATCTTGCTATTTTAGCTTACCGATAACATAGCAACAGCTTGTTCTAGTTCATCTGTATCATTGGCGGTCAGATACGGACGAATAACTGCAAATTCCACAGGACTAAGCTGATAAGTATTTAATGCTAAAAGCCGTGTGATCACTGAAGGATCAAAGCGCTGGGCAATCAACTTGGCTGGATTGCCTGCGACAATTGTATAAGCTACAACATTAGCTGTAACCACACTACCAGCCGCTACTATCACACCTCCTTCGATAGTCACTCCGGGCATGAGCATGGCACGTATGTCGATCCAGCAACCATCATCTAAACAGGTATCCCCTCATGTTAGATAGGACTCCTTAATGGTTTCCATAAAGGGATAAAATAGAACCAATCAGTACGATAGGTATTGTTACCACCCATCAAGATCACTACCTCAACAGTGATACAGACATAATCGCCTATCCAAAGTTGATCAACAGCGCCCAGTGGCTCCTACTGCTGGCTAATATTGTCGCCATGCAAATAGCGAACGACGCTTTTTTCAAAACCAGCATCTTAGCATGGGTTGTAATAACTGTTTTCACCTTTAATATGAATATTAGGGTTAGTTACTGTTTGGTAAAGATATTCTACTTTAGACCAATGTTTAACATTGTCTGACATGGTTTTTAATCTCTAATTGGGTTAAAAAACCACGAAACGTTATTCCACAGCAGTGAAAGCACGTTCAATCTTCACTGCATGATTAAGCGATGTAGTGATGATGTAACAAAGGATAGATTAGCATGACAATTACCTGTAATAATTAATATCAGCTAGTGAGTGGAATAAACTTTCAAGGTGACTAATGGCTTAACCTACTTACTTTGCCTGCGGTCTGATATCACCATAGTTACCGTTATACTCGGTTAGAGGATGAGTAACCAATAATAAAAATCGCTGTTACTCAAAGTAACAATTGTACTAATCAGATTAACTAACCTAATCTTTAATTATGACGTAATAAACAAGTGATTATACATCAAATTAATAGTATTTAATTGATGCATAACAGATTTTTTGCAAAAAAGTATTAAAAAATAAGATCCAGTCAAATTTGCAATCGTTTATTGAAGGCTCTAGCTATTGCTGCAATAAGTTATTATACATATAAAATTATTTCATTGTGAAATAATTATCATACACAAACATCACAAAAATAATACTTACTTGCGAGATACTTATGAGACAATTGATTCTTTTAGCTATTCAACTAACGTTACTTTCTAGCTATACATTTACTCTAGAGACAACCCAATGTGTAAAGGTAGATCAACAACAAATTGCCAGTTTATTTGACCACTGGAATGATTCATTAAAAAGTGGTGATGCTAAAAAATTTCGGCAAACTATCTTATCGATGCGTACTATTACCAACCATATCAAGCCAGATTCGTTTAACCGAAGTGGAACGTATTGATTATTTCAAACACTTTTTAGCAAAGAAACCAGTAGGAAAAATTGATAACCGAACTATTCGTATTGATTGTAATAAAGCGATCGATATTGGTATCTATACTTTTAAAGATAAATCAACTGCTTCAGCTCGTTACACATTTATCTATGTCTGGGATGGAAAAGAGTGGAAAATATCAACTCACCATTCATTAGAAGTTCCGGCAAAAAATTAGCAACCATTTTTTAGTCAGCTAACCTGCTTTAAGAAACGCTATTTAAAGGTGACTAGTGGAATAGTCACCGATTTAAAGTAAAAATTCGTTTTAATCCATGTCATTATATTTTTCTCCATTGCTCACACTGATAGATATTGACTTTTATTTTTCAAATACATCCTTGTCTCTTTAAACTTCCTTGTTCTTCTATTTTTAACCTAATAATTCAAATGACTTCCAATCGTTTAAAACGATCGATATAAACATTTATGATTTTTAAAAACTATTAATAAATAAATATTGATCGAATAAATCGATTGATTAATCGACAACTAACAACATAATCCATTTACAAACAAAATAGTTATCATTAAATAAAATATAACCAACATAACGGGAAAAATTTACGTAAATATAAGTAATAAACCTTTTAACTAATTAAATATCAAAGTAATATTTAGTTTTTAAAGAAAATTGCTACCATAAAATATGCTACCTTCGGTTAAAATTATATTATCCTATTGAGTGGCTCAAATGCTCTATTACAGATTAATAACAATAGTTAAAATTCTCCTACGAAACCTACTAATAGGGTTAACATTATGTTATTCAACAACTGTTTTTGCTCATCCACACAGTTTTATTGATATGCAAAATGATCTGCAAATTAAAGATGGTCATCTCGTTGCCATGAAAATGATTTGGATCATCGATCCTATGACTTCAGCGGATTTACTCTATGATGCACAACAGGCGAAAGAAAAATATGAAGTGTGGAAGCAGTTAAGTGCTGAAGTCATGGCCAATGTTATAAAACAACACTATTTTACTTCCCTATATAATAAGAATAAGTTAATAAAATTTAGCTATTACCCTAAAGACTATCAGCTATCGCGTCAAGGGAACCAAGCCGTGCTCTCTTTTACCCTCGCCTTAGCTAAACCAGAACCTTTAGCTGGTAAGACATTAATTATAATGACTTATGATCCAAGTTATTATGTTGATATGACATATAGCAACAAAGGAAAAATTTCATTAACTAACATCTCATCTCAATGCCAAATTCAACTCATAACTCCTGAGCCCAGTGAATCTCTGATCGATTACGCCCTTTCTCTTGATAAAGGACAAACACCGAAAAAAGACCTTAGCCTCGGCCAACAATTTGCGCAAAAGGTAAATTTAACATGTCAATAATGTCCAACAAACCGGCTATCAGTCTATTTAATAAAAAGTATTATATAATGATCGGATTATTTATTTCCATTTTTGGCCTATTGTCATTTTACCTGTTCAAATATTGGCATGTTGGATTAAAAATAGCGATAACTTGGCAACGAGAACTCAATCAGCATCTCTCTTCTCTACTAATTCGAGTCACAGACTCTCCAACTGAAGCCGGATTATTACTCGTTGGTTTTAGTTTCTTTTATGGTTTATTACACGCGTTAGGACCAGGACATGGAAAAATTATTATTACCACCTATATTGCTACCCACTCTTCAAGACTAAAAAAAAGCTTGACACTTAGCCTCTTAGCATCATTATTACAGGGATCAATTGCTATTCTTTTAACATCCTTAGTGCTTGGATTATTCCAGCTATCCAGCCGCTACTTACATCTAAGCCGCTTTTGGTTAGAAAAAATAAGCTATAGCTTAGTCTTTTTACTTGGGCTGTTACTATGCCTAAAAGCGATTGCTAGAATTAGATCCATATTAAAAAAAACAACTCATTACCGCTATCAATTTACCAAAATCCATTCACCGACCCAACATCAACATTCTTCTAACTGCAATTGTGGTCACAAACATGTATTGTCTAATAAAGAATTACAAGATAATTGGCGTACTCAACTTGTTGTTATTGCTGCAATGGGAGCACGTCCATGCTCCGGCGCCTTAATCGTTTTACTTTTTTCCTATGTAGTCGGTGTTTATTTTTGGGGAATTATCGCCTCTCTAATGATGGCCTTAGGAACCGCAATAACAATTAGTGTAATTGCATTACTGGTTCATAGTGCTCAACATCTAGCAATTCGCTATTCTAAATGGCAAGGATTTAAAATCAGCCCTTACTGGACGTTAGGAATAATGTTATTTGGTGGAATAGTGTTAGCTATTGTGGGATTACTTATGTATCAAAGTGTTGAAATACCTCAAACTATGAGTTCTCATATTTTTGGTCGTTAAAAATAGCACCATAATTTTATACTCATCATAATGGCACTAGATAAAGTAAATAACAGTGTTACATAGTGCAAAATACGATCGGATAAACACAACATTAAATATTTAGCCAGTGGGATAGTCATTAATGAGCCTATGCATAACGTAAATTCAAGCACAACATCAGTATGTCCATCCCACATATAGGCAATCACTGATGAACCCGACAAAATAGTTGTCACAAAAATTGAGGTGCTAATGGCTTACTTGATCGACAATTTCAGATAACGTAATAATAGTGGTAACACATTGTTATTACCCTGGCCACCCCAATTGTTGCTGCCTTGCTCGCCTCTATCTCTATTACTCTGCCCACCACTATTGTTATTGCCCTACACGCCACTATTATTGCTTATCGTCGTAACTTTAAAAGTATTTAAGTAAACCAAATTTTCTTCTGCCCAGATACTGGTATTTTTGTATGAAAGAATAGTGGCGCCAATTTTTCTCTTAATAACAATCCCACTCGTGGTAGGCCCTATTTTATAAATTCTGACCTCAAAATTATGATTGATCTGATTCCAGGTACCGTTCGACCAACAAACGTCAACATTATCTATATTATCTCTCCAACCTTTAGTTGGAAAAACCATGTCATTACACATGGTTTGAATACCAAGAGAATAACCAATTCCTGTAATATTAGTTTTATATACTCTAATACCATTAATAGATTTAGCAAATTTGTCGTAGAGTTTGCCACCGCTAACCATATTTTTAGTATTATTATCACAACGATAAGTCTTAAATGAACTTGATGTGAATGTATCTAATAAAATATCAACAAGTGTATCCACCTTGCACAACAATTTCTCTTCCATTTATTGTCAACGGTCCACTAATAGTGTCGCAGATATCAAAACCAATGAAACAACTAAAACGAGCAAAGTCAGTGAAACTAGCAAAACCTAAAGGTGTGTAACCAAGACTAGAAATAATAAAAATAATTAACAATACAATCCTCATAAATTTCCCTCAATAAAAATATAGTTTATAATGATTAATATCTTAAAATATAAATATTACATTATAATTCAATGTATTAATTAATAATTATATTATGTACTATTAAAATATATAAATTTAAAAATAATTAATAAAGAAAAGTGTTAAACTTATTATTTAATTATAACAATCGTTAAATTAATTTTATTTACTAACTGTATATTAATAGGTAGAATTAAGCTAATAGCCTCTACCTACATATTTTATAAATTTATAAAAATATTGTCATGGACTTTTATAGATAAATATTAGTCAATAAGATTATATTACTTTTAACAATTAACATTAAACTTATTAGTATTACCACTTTTATTAACGTTACTACTACTATTGGTATTAGTATTGTTATGAGCGTTAGTACTATTATTCATATCACTACTTTCATTACTATTAGTACTTTCATTAATATTGATACTTTCATTGGTATTGTTATTACTTTCTGTCTAGCACTACCCACCTTGGCCACTATTATTATTAGGCTGACTATCATTATTATTCAACGTCACAACTCTAAAACTATTTAAAAAAATTGAATTTTCATGTGCCCAAGAATTTTGTTTATTAAAAGCTAAAATGGTGGCACCAACTTTTTTCTTTTCAACGACACTAGTACCTGTTGGGCCTATTTTATAGATCCTAACATCAAAATTATGTGTTATATGGTTCCAAATATCCTTATTCCAACAAGTCACGATATTATTTAAATCACCTTTCCAGCTTTCAGAAGGAAAAGATAATTTACCACACATCGATTGAACACCAAATGAACAGCCTATACCTTCTATATTAGTTTTGTATACTCTAATACCATCCATATAGGTAGCAAATCCACCATAAACTCTTCCTCCTGTCCGCGTATTTGCAATATTATTTTTATCACAATGATAAGATTGAAAAGAGCTTAAAGTAAAAGTATCTAACATAGTTCCAATAGGAGTTTCACTTTTTACAATAAGATCTCTTCCATTCATCACCAGTATTCCACTAACAGTGTTACATTTAGCAAAAGCTAAATTAATATAAAAAAATTACAAATAATAAAATTAATTAATAATATAATCCTTATAAACAGTTTCCTTTTTTAAAATAAATATATCATTATTAATAAATAAACTCTCTAGAATATATAAATAAAATCATGTAAAATATATTAAATTAATTATTACATTAAAAATTAACTTATTAATTGAAACCAACTGGAATTAAAAAAATCAAATATCATAATTTCATATAATCTATAACTATAATATTAAGCATAATAGAAGTGCTATTCTATTATTAATAGCCACTAAGCCAATTTAACTTTTGACACAACTTAAATAAAAGAATGATAAATTTGTTGAATATGGAATCTTATTATTAATTAAGATCACTCTTATTGTGATTACGGACTAAGATATCTCATTTACACTAGTAACAAAAATTCTATGTGACAATTATCTAAAAATATTATTTGCAACAATAAACAATACGAATTTACTATTAAATCATAACATTATCTTATTTTAATAAAGAGTTAATAATAATATCATTTACATTAATTAATATTATATTACTATTTGCGATTATGTTTGTTAATTTAACATATTAAATACTAATAATTTTATTTTCATATTTTATAAATTATGATTTTTTATTTTGTAATCATTATTAAAATAAATAAAATTATATATTTTTTTGCATACATAATGCTAATTTATTATATTTTATATTAAATTATTGTTATAAAAGAGTAAAAGTTTATATTTTTTAAAATTAAAAATCACTTATTTTGATTAAGTATATAAACATTTACAATTATTCTAGGCATAAAATATAGAGTTGTAATTAGATTAACTCTATCAAGTAATAAAATTATTAATTATTTAGTAAATCTTATGAAAAATATAGTTATTAATAAATTTTAATTAACTTAAATAATATTATACTAAGCTAAATACAATCTATATTTAATTATTCTAAAATAATACTCTCAGCTAACAATGAAAATTTATCGGTTTGACTGTTTTCCTGGTTAATTTTTGATTGATCTTAGTTCTGCAAAAAATAAATCTATAGGTATATTGAGCGCTTGTGTAATTGAATATAATGTATTTACTTTAATGTCATTTACACCACGTTCATAGCGTGAGAGTTGTTGTTGACTAATCCCTATTTCTTCAGCCAAAAATTCTCCAGATAATCCCTTTTCGTTTAAATTTTATTATATTACCAATATTTATATTAATACTCATATATTATCCTCGTATAGATGTGAAAATAAAAATTAAACACCAGTAAACAACACATATAATCAAAGTAATAAATAACGTAATTATTGGTTTCCTTTAAATAGAGAAAATGTCTGCAACTTACCCTTTTTTACTAACAAAAATTTAACATTAAATATTGTAATAGTTATTATTTCCATAATTGCCTAATATTAAATTTTACCTGATGATTTCCAATAAACAACCTTTAAAAAATATAATATAAAATAGCCATTTATCTTATAAAAATAGAATTTTTAACTCATAATGTAACTAAGATAATTATCACTTAATAACTAATTAATAAATTTATATTAATAATACTTAACTAATAACGACATATCTATACTCAATATATAGTGAATTTTTTAATAATTCATCTATTAAATAAAAATATTATTGAGTTATAATATTATACTTACATTAATAACTATAGATATATTGTTAACTGTATAACTATTAAATTCTTTAAATAACAATTACTTTTGTATTTATTAAATTAATAAAAATCATTCGGAATGATATTTTTTAAATTATAAAAAAATCAATATATTAATTTAAAACTTAATAAAAATCTAATTTCATTTGTTGTAAATAATAAATATTTTATAACGATTAAAATAGTTTATTATTTTCATAACTTGTAGTAAACTAATAATAGTGAACATAAATATACATAGAAAATAATTCATAGTATAAAAATCATCTAATACTGGTTATGAGCAAAAGTTCATTTCAAATAGAATCACATTTTTCAGTTAATTTTATATTATTTTACTATTTCTTATATTATAAAATTATATAGTGTAACTAAAAAACTATTAATCAAATAATATTTTTATCAATTTTATAAAAATCTGATATCCTTTATACTCTATAAGTATTATAATAAGGAAGTTTTTATGTACAAATCCATAGTATTATTCTTAACTTTAGTAATATCCGGTCAAGCTGTAGGCTATATCACAAAAATCGATGAAAAAACATTGATAGAATTGAATGAAATAATCACGACCAAAGTTACTCCTAATCAACATTCTGAAAAAAGCATTCTATTAAAAGAAATATTAGCATCTTTCCTGGATATACCTTATCAAGCTAATACACTTATCGGTTCGTCAATTATACCAGAAGAGCTGGTGGTGAATTTTAATGATGTTGATTGTTTCACTTTACTTGATTATATACAAGCCATTATCATTCAACAAATCAACAAACATTTTTAGAAAATCTGATAAAAACACGTTATATAGATAGCGATGTAACTTATTTAAAAATAAAACATTTTTTCTCTGACTGATTTGCTAATTATTCACAAAATGCCAATGATATTACTGATAAAATAAGCGATGACTATATTACGGTAACTAAACATCTTAATCTCAAATCCGATGGTGGTAAGTTTATTCCTGATCTAAACGTTATCGATCACTAAATTAATTATATTCCATCAGACAAATTAAACTCACAAACATTGCAAAAATTAAAAACTGGAGATTATATAGGTACTTATTCAAAACTAGATGGTTTAGATGTGTCTCACGTAGGCCTTGTTATTAAAAAAGGGGATCAAATCTATTACCGAAATGCTTCATCAGTTTCAAAAAACATGAAAGTTGTTGATACACCTTCACTCGATTATATTCGCTCACGACCAGGTATTGTCGTATTACGCTCTATTTAGTAGTCTAACTCTCATACTCTTTTATGTAAAATATTCAAAGAGTATCTTACTCTTTAAAAAGTAGTAAGACATTACCATCTAAATAAAGAAATTAAATAAACAAATGTATCCTGTGTGATACACTTCAACTCTAAATTTCAAACTAAAAGTTAATCAAATCAATTTATAATATAAATCAGGTAATTTAAAATAAGAAAAAAAGCTTTCCATATATAAAATAAACAATTAAGTCTCTTTATACTATTTAACATCCTGAACAAAGCATCTATTGTGAAAAAAAAGATAAACTATCCAATATTAAATAAGTCAAACAAATTCTATACCATATAAAATGATCATATTGACAAAAATAACCACGGCAATTATCAAAAAGATAACTAATTAAGTAATGACGAGAAAACAAGCACCATAAGATATGAATTATTGGTCTGTTATTTGATAATATCTGATAACTCTTATGGTACCGGATTAAGCAAAAAATTTTAACAGAATATTTATTAAAATAATTTTAGAAATATATTTATTTATAAACTACAGAAAAATCGCATTTCAGATACAATGACTTTAATACAACAAATCAAAATACGTTTTATTTACATAGCCATATCACATTTAACAAGTTTTATATATTTTAGCTAATTAATATCCACAAAAATATTATCATATTTGGTAATTAATTTTGATCATAAAATCAAAATATTATGTTTTATTAACAAAAATGTTTAGTATTTTTTATGAAAAAATAAAATAATTTGATTCTCTATATTGAAAATACAACCTGAATGCTTTTAACTATAAAAATTGACCATCATTGATAAATATTTGACAATAATTTATATTTTTACAAATTTATAGGATATCTCATGTCATTAAAATAAAAATTTTAATAAACAATAACATAGCTGCTTTGCTAATTTACAAAAATAAGCTATTCCCGTCTGCTTACGCTAATTTCAAACATTTTACATATTAAATGGTGTTTTTAATCAATGAAACCTATTCACCTTCATAAATTATTATTACTAATAATGGTTTTCTCTCCACCATACTCGAGTTTCGCACAAAAGTGGCCATTATTATCTATTACGGTAAATGAGTCTTCTTATCAACAACAACGTGATGAAGATCTATCACGATCAACAATTCAGAGCAAATCCCGTATTTTGCCTATTTGGGGTAATGAAGCCCGTGCCCGAGGTTATGAACTGCCTGAACCATTTGGTATAGGTTATGGTTACATGAATCTACGGCAAGATGTGGTCGTAGATAAAATTGCTTTTATTTTTCCCAAAAACCCACTAACCGCTGAAGCAACTAAAATAAAAGCAGGTCACACTCGTGAGAAAAATGAATCTCATATGCTAAAACTGGATACTTGGATATTACCTTTTTTGAATGTGTATGGTGTTTATGGGAAAACTAAAGGTTCCTCCAAAACTACCATAGATAATGTTACATTTAATGATATCGATCTACCTTTCGCCCAGGGTATGCCTTTCGTACTAGATTTTGAAGGAAAAACCTATGGTGGTGGAGCTGTCCTGGCCGGTGGTTATAAGCAATTTTTTGCTACTTTAGATGCTAATTATACGCGCACAAACCTAGATATCCTAGACGGTGATATTAGTGCATTAGTTATCACTCCGCGTATCGGCTACGAATTTACTTTTCAACCTCTATTATCAGGGCAAGGTAGTACTAAAGTACAAGTATGGGTAGGCGCAATGTATCAGGATATAACTCAACGTTTTAAAGGCAATATTAATAACTTAAACTTACCAAAACCATTTGCAAGTTTAATCCGTGCTCTCGATGATCCTGGTATGAAATTTGACGTGAAACAACATCTAGCACAAAAATGGAACAACACGATTGGTGCCAGAATAGAAATTACTCGTAACTTTAATATCTTATCTGAAGTAGGATTTAACAATCGCAATAGTTTTTACATCTCGGGTGAATTACGTTTTTAAATAAATAGCATTTTTTCATTAAGTTGGTTTATTTATTCCTGGCTTATACTGTTAATGCTAAAAAAGATAGTTTGGCCAAACGGTATAAGTTGCTTTATGTGAAAGATTAGAGATTGAGTTTGAAATTTTTTATTATGATTATCAGTCTTTGCCTTGTGCTAATCAGTTGCAAAGAAAATACTTCCCATTTAATTACCATACAGCCAGTACTTACAACAGAAACTGTAGAAGAAGCACAAATGGTTTGGCCTGTTATGCAGTCGATAACACCACCACAAGGATTAAGGCCTTGTTGTGCTTTTGGTTATAACCTCAAAGTTAAACTTTGGCAAATACCGATTCCTTTTTATCAAGTTGATAATATTGTTGAGGCAAATAAGCTAGGTGAGCATCATTATAATGATAGTTTTTGGGGAGCATTGGCAACACTTAGCGGACTAAGCAAAGAAAAATTAGGTCTTATATATACTGAAAAAGGAGGTTTTATTGACATTGCTCATGCAAGGGATACTGCAGATTATACCCTATATCTTTTTACTGAAATTTTTGCTCATCTTGGGGAAAATTATCAAATTCAACTAGATGATGAACTAGCTGCCCGAAAGATACAACTTTTTGCAACTAAGTCATCAACATCCTATCTTGAACGTTATACATTAAGTGCTTATCTGGCTGCTGAATTAGCTTTTGAATTAGCCGTCTGGCATGAAATCGTCCAAGACTATGGCTATGAATCGGTACCTGGCTTTTCTGAGGGCATCTCCGCTTTTTCTCCGGAAGATCTCTATTCCAACCTGTTAGGTGCGCGTATTGCACTCACACTTATTTTACAAGGTCAAGCTAATTCAATATCACAATTTAGTAGTGCTCTAGCTAAGACATTACCGTTAGCATTAGAAGAATTAGGGGCTTACTCTAAAAAAGATACCCAACAAATGTTCGATCAAGTAGATAACTTATGGTGGGATAGCAAAATGCGTATCCCTGAAAAATTTTTAGTCCTAAAACGGGACTATGATACAAGTAGCACACGTATATCTGCTATGCCACCAAACAAGATCCAACACGGACACAAACTATCACTTCCTCAGAATTATAAACATTATAAGCTGTCACAGTTTGCTCAATTACAACTATGGCCAACAAAATTTTCTGCTACTCTACCCACTAAAAAAGATTATTGGACGCGTGAAGACTTTCCACAAATAGCTAAACTTGCTGAAATTCGTGATAATTTGCAACTAAAACAGCAATAAAATCACTATTTTTTGTTTAAAATAGATTAATTTCTCATGTAATAGTTTAAATAAATTTAATTATATTAATATTCATAAAAATATAACTAATTGTAAAATAAAGTTAAAATAATTTTTAGTGAAAATTAATAGATTAAAATAAAATTTAAATAATAAATAGCTAATAATATGTAGCACTAGTGAAATTTATCTGTTAGCATTTGTGCAATTTTTGTTCAACTTGAAACGAGGAGAAGCGCCATGCTCTCTCAAACAATAAGGACTAACGCCGTCTTCGCTTTCTTGATATTATTGTTTTCAACTAGTTTTAGTTATTCATCAACCAGTACGAATTTGTCTCTAAAAAAGTATTATCACAAACCTGTGCAGACCAAAGAACTAAGTCGTCTGCCTGACATGCGAAAATACCCATCTGGAGCGGCTCGCAAGAAAGCGTTTTTAAAAGCAATTGTCCCAATAATTGAAAAGTATAACTACAAGATCATGCAAAATCGCCAGTGGTTATTATCGAAGCGTTCCAGTAAAAATTGGAATGCCGCTGATTTACAACGACTAAATCAGATTTGTACCAATTATAATGTACAATGCCGTTCACCTGCTAGTTTAAATTGGAATAACCTGTTAAGTCGTGTAGACATTATTCCTATCCATTTTGTTGTTACACAAGCAGCAACAGAATCAGGTTGGGGAGCTTCTGGCTTAGCGCAGAAAAATAATAACTTGTTTGGCATGAAATGTAGCCGTAAATGTACCTATAGCAAAGGTACTATCAAAGGCTATGTGGTTTATTCATCTGTTGATGCATCTATCAATGCATACTTAAAAAATTTGAATACTAACAATGCCTATCAGTCATTACGCAATTCTCGCGCACAACAACGTAGAACACAGAACTCATTAAATACCAGCGTATTAATTGATAATATGCAAAATTACTCACAACTTGGAAGAGCATATAATCGCTATTTACAACAGATGTTTTCAAATAACGAAGAATTAATCACTCAAGTTCAACAAAATTTGCCAAAACATATTTGATTGGCTTTGCCATAATAATTGCTAAAAATAAAATACAAACTGCTAAAGCCGCTAGTTGAGCTCCAGAATAACCTAACCCACTGATCACTGGTAATATAAGTCCAATAGTCATTAAACAAGCTACGGTCGCTGATCCCTTAATAATTCGTACGGCACTAGCTAATACAAAACTAACCAATACTATTGGTAAGCCTATGTTCATTAACTCATTACCTAATGCTGGCCCAACACCTGAATTAACTAAAATTTGTTTAAAAACGCCACCGGCCCCAGTAATGAGTAAAATAATTCAAGCTAGTTGAATAGCAGCTGAGCAGATCTCTATCACTTTTTCTCTATCCATACCATAGCGAAACCCTAAAAAATGAGTACCCGATAAATTCTAACCAATGCTGCGCAATTGAGTCTTTCACCAAAAAATAACAGCCTAAGGTCTTTAATCCAACTAACACCAAAGGAAACAGTATAATTACCAGGCTGAACATAAAACTCGGCATCTTGCTTTTTTTATTTTCATTAACTTGATAATTTTCTGGTAATTCAATAAAAACATACTGGCTAATAAAATTACCAAATAATGGACCTGTGATTAGCGTTCCTGGAATAGCTACACATATCCCAATCAAGATCATCCAACCAAAATCGCATTCATCTGAGATGCAACTAACATTGGTGTTAGACCCGGTAGTAAAAATACAACTGCAGCAACAACACCAGCAAAAAGTTGGATCGCCGTTTTAATAAAATACGGTTAGTAATAGTGAAAACAATACCAATTAATAATACGATAGTGACATCGAAAAAAAGAGGTAAAGTACAAATTAATCCTGTGATCCCGATGGCTAAGTTAGCCCCGTTTTTCACCAAAACAAGTGATTAATTTACCTGCAATTTGTTCTAATATACCCGTTTCATGAAGTATTCTGCCAAACATTGCACCTAATGCGATAACAATTGCCAAGAATCCTAATGTTCCAGCCATACTTTCCTTCTTACATAGTTTCTATGATTTTTTTAACCGGTATGCCAGAAAATAATCCTGCTAAAATTGAAACCACCATCAATACAATAAAAGCATGTACCCTTGAATACATAACCAGAAACAATAATAAAAACACAGCTCCTACTCCGGTCAATGTCAGTACCAGCATATTTAATGTTTCAGGGATAGGTATGTTCATTTGTTTTCCTTAGCAATAACAATAATTTCATTAATTAATTTTACGGTATTATCAATAACTTCAATTAATGGCAGTTTAATATCAATGATATATACATCTTTTTCATCATTACTAGGTACTTCCAAAGTGTCAAATTGTGAGACAAACATATTAGGTTTAAGAAAATGATTTTTACGCTTTTTTAAACGGCTTTCTATTAACTTAAAATCACCTTCAAGATAAAGAAATGACAAATGCTGGTTACTGTTTCTTAGAATATCTCGATATTTTTTTCAACGCTGAACAAGCAATTAAAGAAATATTATTTGTTCTTTGCATTGCGAAAATAGCATCACTCAAAGCCTTAAGCCAAGGCAGTCGATCTGAATCATTCAAAGCATGACCAGCAGCCATTTTTTTAATATTGGCTCGTGGATGCAAAAAATCACCATCTAAAAACACCACTCCTATTTTCTGAGCAATGCCAGTCGCAACAGTAGATTTATCACTACCAGATACCCCCTATAAGAATAAAAATATAGTGTATTTTTTGGGAATCGCTCATTAAAAACTTCTTTATAGAACAGGCAATATATAAAATGTTACTGATAATCATCAGCTATAAAAAAATAATATAATAGAATTGTGATACGATTTCTCAGTAAATTAGCCAGGATGGTTGCAAGAAAAATGTGTTATCAACTTTATGACTCAATACCACCAGAAATAACTTATATCAATTCACTAACTGGTTAAAATTAATAATCTTAGATACTACTCCCTATAGATGTTATTTTCCAATTAAACATATCAGTCAAAGCAAAAGAAAATAAAAAAGTTTTTTAAAAAATAGTAAAATATATTATTTATTTTAGAACTATGGTAGATATCAAAAAATACAAATATGATAATATCATTATTATAAGATCCTTACCTTAGGATGATTTATGACAAAACAAGATCAGGAAAAATTACTATCCCAAGCAAAGAAAATATGTCAAGCACGTAATGTTCGTTTAACTCCACAACGAGAAGAAGTATTGCGTCTCATAGCCGCACAATCCTGCGCGATTAGTGCTTATGATTTACTTGACCTACTTAGAATTTCTGAACCCCAAGCTAAACCTCCAACCATTTATCGTGGCCTAGAATTTCTGCTAGAACAAGGACTTATCCACAAGATCGAATCAACAAATAGTTATGTTATTTGTCGTCATTTTGAGGATCCTAAACATACTTCAGTTATGCTAATTTGTGACAATTGTGGCAGAATTGCCGAAAGTAACAGCCAGGCAGTAGAAGCAACTATTTTAAGACTAGCAAAACAGGCTGATTTTCAGTTATCCCATATTGTCGTGGAAAGCCATGGGCTTTGCTCACCCTGCTATAAAACCGAGAAAAAATTATGTTAAGACTAGGTATTATTAGCGGTTAATAATAAGCATATAAAAGTCGGCTATTCATACAACCGGCTTATAAATAAAAATTTAAATTAATTTATTAGATATCAACATATTATAAATGACTCAGTTAAAAAATAGTTTTGCCATTTAATAAATTAAACTCTATTTGCTTATAAAATCTAAAAATTAATTATATGCAAAATTACTAACATTTTGACTAAAACGAGTTACTACCGCGAATAATCCCAACAGCCAATCCTTCAACAGTAAAATTTTGCGTCCGCAAATCCACTATAATTGGCTCAAACTCAGGATTCTCAGCAATTAATTCGACTTTACTACCCTCTTGTTTGAAGCGTTTAACCGTCACTTCATCATCAATACGTGCAACAACGATTTGACCATTGTGCACATTATGTGTTTTATGTACAGCAAGTAAATCACCATCCATGATCCCAATATTTTTCATGGACATACCATTAACACGCAATAAAAAATCGGCACTTGGTCTAAAAATAGTCGCATCGATCCGATAATGGCTTTCAATATGCTCTTGGGCAAGCAATGGTTCTCCTGCCGCCACCCGACCAATAAGTGGTAACCCTTCATCCTCATTTTCTTCTTGCAATAAACGAATACCACGAGAAGCGCCCGAAACAATTTCTATCACCCCTTTACGCACCAAAGCCTTTAAATGTTCCTCTGCCGCATTTGGTGAACGAAAACCTAAACCTGATGCAATTTCAGCACGTGTGGGTGGCATACCCGTTTGCGAAATGTGTTCACGCACCAGATCATAGACTTGCTGCTGCCTCAACGTTAATTCTTTCATTTCGCCCCCTATTTATTCACCCATTGTCACTGTAATTATATACAGGTATAGCAAGATTTAAAACCGCAAATGCGTTAACACCCTGTTTTTTATAGCTAGCTCACGAAATAATGATTAACAATCACAACTAACCAAATAAAAATAGCTAAACAAATTGAAATAAAAACTGCCGCAGAGCCCATATCTTTTGCCTTACCAGAGAGTTCATGCAATTCTGTACCAATTCTATCAACCACAGCTTCAATTGCGCTATTTAATAATTCAACAATAATTATTAATACCACTGAACCAATAAGTAATAAACGTTCAAGCCATTGCACATCAAGTAAAACAGCCACAATAATAGTAACAACAACCATAATCGCTTCTTGCCTAAAAGCCACTTCACTCTCCCAAGCTGACCTCAACCCTTTTAGCGAATAACCAGTTGCTTTAATAATTCGGGTTAGGCCCGTTGTTTGGTTTGCCATAAAATTTACTCTCTAGATTTAGATAAATATTGGATTTAGTATAATTATTATCTTTTAAACAGATATTAATTCCTATTTTCTGTTATGCTTATGTAAAATTCAAATAAGAGGCTATAGCTCATCTATGTCATTTTGGCGTAAAATTTACTATAATCTATTAAATTTACCAATGAAATTATTGGTAAAAAGTAAACTGATACCAGCAGATCCAATTAAAGAACTGTGTCTTGATATGACACTTCCTTTTTTGTATGTATTACCTTATCACTCCAAAACAGATTTATTGACCTTACGTCAGCAATGTCGCTCTATTGGTTTACCTGATCCGCTTGCTCCGATTGAAATAGACGAAATTAAATTACCTGCTTATGTATTTATCGACGATGGCCCACGTATCTTTCGTTATTATTCGCCAGATCCACGTAAAGATTCAGTCAAAACCTTTACTGTTTATCTTGATCTCCATTGTCATAATGCCGAATTAAACATTCAGTTATTACCTGTATCAGTTATGTTCGGTCGAGCACCTGGTCGAGAAGGCCACTTACCAGCACCACCTTTACGTTTACTCAATGGTATCCAAAAATTCTTTGCTGTAATTTGGTTAGGACGTGACAGTTTTGTTCGTTTTTCACCACCGGTATCTCTACGCCAAATGGCTAGTGAATATGGTACGGATAAAATTATTGCCAACAAACTTGCTCGAGTAGCTCGCATTCACTATTCACGGCAACGATTAGCCGCCGTTGGTCCCAAACTTCCTGTTCGCCACGATCTATTCAATAAGCTATTAACATCAAAGGTGATTGAGAAAGCGGTAAAAGATGAAGCTAAAGCGAAAAAAATCTCGCTCGATAAGGCAAAACATCATGCGGTTGCGATGATGGAAGAAATCGCCGCCAATTTTTCCTATGAAGCGATCCGTATTACCGACCGGGTTCTAAGTTGGACATGGAATCGCCTGTATCAAGGAATTAACGTGCAACATGCCGAACGTGTGCGCCAATTGGCACAAGATGGCTATGAAATTGTCTATATCCCTTCTCATCGTAGTCATATGGATTATCTGTTACTTTCTTATGTACTTTACCATCAAGGTTTGGTTCCTCCTCATATTGCCGCAGGTATCAATCTTAATTTCTGGCCGGCTGGACCAATTTTTCGCCACTTAGGGGCTTTTTTCATTCGTCGCTCTTTTAAAGGAAATAAACTTTACTCCACCATATTTCGTGAATATCTCAGTGAATTGTTTGCTCGTGGTTATTCGATTGAATATTTTGTTGAAGGAGGACGCTCGCGAACAGGTCGACTACTCGAACCAAAGACCGGCACCCTGTCAATGACGTTACAAGCAATGCTACGAGGTGATTCACGCCCAATTACTATTGTTCCTATCTATATAGGTTATGAGCATGTATTGGAAGTTGCTACCTACGCCAAAGAGTTAAAAGGTGCAGCAAAAGAGAAAGAAGGGTTTTTCTCAATGCTAAGAGGTCTACGCAAACTGCGTAAACTTGGCCAAGGTTATGTGAATTTTGGTCAACCGATTGCACTAACACACTATTTAAATAAGCACGTTCCCGAATGGCGTCAATCCATTGATGTTATAGAACCACGTCCTGCCTGGTTAAACTCAACTGTGACTCGCCTAGCTAATAAGATCATGGTTAGAATTAACAATGCCGCGGCTGCTAATGCGGTCAACTTATGTTCAACTGCTTTGTTAGCTTCACGCCAACGAGCATTGACACGAGAGCAACTGATTGAACAAATCGAATGCTACCTGCAACTGTTAAGAAATGTACCTTACACCGATGACAGCACGACGCCCAATAAAACTGCCGAACAATTGTTAGAAAATGCATTGGAATTGGATAAATTTGAAGTCGAAAAAGACAGCATGGGTGATATTGTTATATTGCCACGTGAAAATGCAGTATTGATGACTTATTATCGAAATAATATTATGCATTTACTAGTCTTACCTTCTTTGGTAGCCAATATCGTATTACATAATGATAATGTCCAACGTCAGGAAATTCGTTATCAAGTTGCACTTATCTATCCATTTCTAAAAGCAGAACTTTTTATGCGATACAACATAGAAGAATTGCCTGATTCGATTGATATCCTACTTGACGAATTGGCACGTCAACAATTAATCCAGTTAACAGAAGAGGGGTTTGTAACTATCAATCCAACTCGTATCCGCCCTCTTCAGCTTTTAGCGGCTGGTATTAAAGAAACATTACAGCGCTATGCAATTACACTTTCGTTACTCAGTACGACACCTGAAATTAGTCAAGGAGTATTGGAAAAAGAGAGTCGTATTCTTGCACAACGCTTGTCTGTATTACATGGTATCAACGCACCTGAATTCTTTGATAAAGCGGTTTTCTCCGCGCTGGTGAATACATTAAAACAGGAAGGTTATATCAATAGAGAAGGAGATGCGATTATCATAGCAAATACGCAACTACTTTATCGCATTATTGTTAAATTAATATCGCCTGAGGTTTGCTTAACAATTGAAAGTGTTAAACATGTTTCTCATGCTCCAACGCCTGAATAAACCATTTTTATATTGATATAATAAAGCAAAATATTTGCAGGCTTAAATCGACTAAAATCACTAAGGATAATCATTCAAGATTATCCTCTTTATAATTAAAAATAACTTAATAAAATACCCATAAATGAAACCAAACCAACATAATTGTTATTCATAAATGCTTTAAAACATAACGCCGGTTGACGATCGGCAATCAGTTTCTGTTGGTAGATAAATAGACCTAGCACTAATATTAAGCTAGCAAAATAAAACGCACCCAAGTTTATCTGTTGCCCTATATAAAATAACACCAGCAACATTCCCACTTGTAAAAGGCCAATAATCAATTTATCAAACTGAGCAAAAATAATTGCTGTTGATTTTACACCAATTTTCATATCATCGTTGCGATCAACCATAGCATACTGGGTATCATAAATAACAGACCAAATAATATTCACCCAAAATAATAACCAGCACTCTAACGGTAAGGACTCACTAACTGCTGCATACGCCATTGGGATCGACCAACCAAAGGCTGCACCTAATACTATCTGCGGAAAATGACTAACTCGTTTAATAAAAGGATAAATCCAGGCTAATAATAAGCCAACCAACGATAACCAAATCGCCATTTGCTTCATAGTTAACACTAACAAAAAAGCGACAATAATTAATAAAAAAAATAGTATCTTAGCTTCTTTTTCAGTTACATCTCCATTTGGCAGAGGGCGTGTCCTAGTTCTGGCAACACAACCATCAAATTTTCTATCCGCAAAATCATTAATAACACAGCCAGCCGCACGCATCAAAACAACACCGGCAGTAAAAACCATTAAAATATAAAGATCAGGCAGCCCGCGGCTTGCCAACCATAATGCCCAATAAGTCGGCCATAGTAACAATAAAATACCTATCGGTTTATCAACACGCATTAAACGAAAATAGGCTCGCCATTTATTCAATTTCACCATCGTTTGCCCTTCCAATCTATTTATCTCCTTATTATTTTTTATAAATAGGTGAATCTGGCAAAAAAAGTTCTGTTAATAGGAGAGGTTTTACTGATAATGTTAACAACAAACGCCTTACCCAACAATTATTCTCCATACCAAAATTAATATAATCACGAGTCAGATTATTTCCACTAAACAGGTAGCGTCCCAATGGCACATCGTCTAAATTTATTAATTTACGTTCCGGCCCCAATAATGTTTCTTCTGGAATCACTGTCCGTCCATATAACCATAGACAACCATCACCCAAAAGCACCGCTTCACGTAACCAATAGCGTTGACTGTGAGGTAAAAGTTGTGCTTCTTCAGCCTGAGAATCTAATAGAATAAAACCTTCTAGAGAAGGTTTGACGGTGATTTTTTGGCAATAGCGCTCAAGGTGCTGTGTCATCAAACCTAATTCCGTTAACCAATTATATAGGATCCGGTAGGTTAACTTCTTGCGCCGAAAACCAATTAATCGGTTGATTGAAGAAAAGTGACTTATTATTTAATGGCTTATCGTTGCAGCTACACCCATAGAATACTTCTCTTACTATATCTTGAGATTTAAAATACAAGATAACATGCTAATAATGAAGGAAACTATAGGATCTGCTAATTTATATAAAAAGTTATCCCTGAATGCAAAATTTTTATTAATTCTGCAATCCTTATATTAGCAAGGAGTAATCTAAATGGTAGTTTATTTATCATAACCAAAACCCGCTGTTACGGGCTTTGGTGATAATATTATTGGCGCCAACTTTTAAAACAATTAATTAAACCATTAGTTGAAGCATCATGGCTATTAATTTTGGCGTTAGTTGCCAACTCAGGTAGAATACGACCAGCTAATTGCTTACCAAGTTCGACTCCCCATTGATCAAAACTAAAAATATTCAATATAGCACCTTGCACAAAGATCTTGTGTTCATACATAGCAATTAAAGCACCTAACGTATAAGGCGTAATTTGATTAATAAGAATGGAATTAGTTGGGCGATTACCTTGGAAAACTTTATAAAGTGCAATATAGGCCATTTGATTTGGATCTTGCCCCGCCACTTTAAATTCCTCATCCACTTCAAGCCGATTTTTACCAAATGCTAACGCTTCTGTTTGTGCAAAAAAATTAGACATTAATTTATTATGGTGATCACTTAATGGATTGTGGCTAATCACGGGGGCAATGAAATCACATGGAATAAGTTTGGTACCTTGATGGATCAACTGATAAAACGCATGCTGACCATTAGTACCTGGTTCACCCCAAATAATAGGTCCTGTTTGATAAGAGACTATTCCGCCATTGCGATCAACATATTTACCATTTGATTCCATGTTACCTTGTTGAAAGTAAGCCGCGAATCGATGTAAATATTGGTCATAAGGTAAAATAGCTTCTGTTTCGGTAGTAAAAAAATTATTATACCAAATACCTATTAACGCTAATATTACCGGGATATTATGCTCGAAAGCGGTTGCTGCAAAATGTTGATCCATTGCATGAGCACCGTTTAATAATTGCTCGAAATTATTAAATCCGATGGATAGCACAATAGAGAGGCCAATAGCAGACCATAATGAGTAACGTCCACCAACCCAATCCCAAAATTCAAACATATTTTGCGTATCGATGCCAAATTTAGCCACTTCTTGCTCATTAGTTGATAAAGCCACAAAATGTTTTGCTATCTGTGTTTCATCTCTTGCCGCTGCTAAAAACCATTTTCGTGCAGTATGAGCATTAGTCATAGTCTCTTGGGTAGTAAAAATCTTAGAAGCAATCAAAAATAATGTCGTTTCAGGTTTAATTCTTTTCAGTGTTTCAGCAATATGACTGCCATCGACATTGGAAACAAAATGCATATTTAAGTGATTTTTATATGGCCTTAGGGCTTCTGTCACCATGTATGGTCCAAGATCAGAACCGCCAATACCAATATTAACTACATCTGTTATGGCCTGACCAGTATAACCTTTCCAGTCACCACTAATGACACGTTCACTGAAAGAGCGCATTTTTATTAATACAGCGTTAACTTGTCGCATAATATCAATACCATCCAGCTTTATCGGAGTATTGCTACGATTACGCAAAGCAATATGTAAAACGGCTCTATCTTCTGTTTTATTGATTTTCTCGCCGGAAAACATGCTGTTAATTGCAGCACTTAACTTTGTCTCTTTAGCCAAATCCAGTAATTTACTCAACGTTTCATCCGTTATTCGATTTTTAGAAAAATCAACCAAGATCTGGTTATTAAAAGTGAGTGAAAACTTAGTAAAACGGTCAGCATCATTAAGAAAAAGATCACGCATATGGATATCTTTTACTGTTTGATAATGTTGTTCTAATTCACGCCATGTTACTGTTTGACTTGGATTAATATTTTCCATTGAAATACTCTCTATCTTTCTTTAAATCGAATTTACAACTACCAATGTTTAGATAGTAACTTTATTCACCATACCAATTTAACTGCTTTTAATGCTTTCGCTTGTTACTATAATAGCCTCTGATCATGATTGGGTGAATATTGATAAAATTAATAATCTTTATGTCATTATAAAACTTATTGATTTTGCTAAAAATAAATTGACGTTCATGCAATAACTCAATAATGGTAGATTAATCATTCGCCCTTAAAATACCTAGAGATAGCATGATGAGTGCAGTTTTTATCACTTCCGCAAATAAAAACTTTATTGTTGCCAAGTTCTGTGGCACTAGTGTCGCTAATTTTGATGCCATATGTAAAAGTGCCGATATCGTAAGTGCAAATAAAAATATACGAATTGTTGTGCTTTCAGTCTCATCTGGTATGACTAATCTACTAATCAAACTTACTGAAGAGAGCAATGACAATAAACGTAAAGCACTATTGAAATAAATTCGTCAGATCCAATATACAATAATCAATCGCCTGGACAACCTCTTTAGAATTCAATAACAATTGACCAGTTACTGGAAAGGCTCACTATTTTATCCACAGTCACGCTACAACAACTACTTACTACACCACAAATTGATGAAATTGTTAGCTATAGCGAACTGATGTCAACCTACTTATTTGTCGAAATTCTACGGCAACGAGGGGTAATGGCAACCTGGTTTGATGTTCTTAATATTATGAAAAACAATGACAAATTTGGTAAAGCCGATCCCAATCAGCAACAACTAAAACAACTAGCAAATAAATATCTACAACCTCAACAGCAAGCAACCCTGATTGTAACTCAAGGTTTTATTGGCCAAAATGCAGCAGGCCGGACAACAACATTGGGTCGTAGAGGGAGTGATTATACCGCTGCATTAATTGCTGAAGCATTATCTTTTGCCCGTGTTGATATCTTGACAGATGTTGCAGGTATCTATACGACCGATCAACGTATTGTTGCTAACGCCAAATCGATTAGTGCTATCACATTTAATGAAGCTGTAGAAATGGCCAACTTTGGTGCCAAAATCTTACACCCAACAACATTGCTACCCGCTATATGAGCAGGAATACCGATATTTGTCGACTCAAGTCAAATGCCAGAAAAAGGCGGAACTTACATCTGTGACAAAACAGAGCAATCACCTCAATTTCGAGCGCTGATTCTACGGCAGCAGCAGACCCTTCACACTTTACATAGTCTAAACATGCTTTATGCTCGTGGATTTCTTACTGAAGTATTCACGCTATTATCGCAACATCATATTTCTGTTGATCTCATTACTACATCCAAAGTTAGTATAGCCTTAACCCTGGATACAACCGGCTCTACAGTCACTAATGGAAATTTGTTAACTGAGGCTTTGATAACAGAATTATCCAAATTATGTCGTCTAGATATTGAGGAAGGGCTAGCACTAGTTGCTATTATTTATAATGCCTTATCACAAAAATGGTATTGAAAATCAAATTCTTAGCGAATTAGCAAACTATAATATTCGCATGATTTACTGTGGGGCAAGTAGTCATAATATTTGCCTACTAGTATCTGATAAAGAAGCAGAAACGATTATTCAAATACTGCATAAAAATCTTTTTGAATAACCGAAATATCCTCACCACTTAAAATAATTAATGGAGCGGTGAGATTTTCTTCTGCTAACACACATCGGGTTAGTCATATTTTTCTGATAATTTCAGATAAGTTGACTTCACGTGCAAACTAACTTTTAGTCGATTAAGATTTTCTTTCGCAATCGTATTATTAAGTTTTGCGGCAGTTACAAACCACATAATAGCACGAAAATATTTTTCCTTATTCCCTAACCTGTTGCATATAATACGGCTAAATTATTTTGTGCATCAGTTTCTTGTTTATGGGCCGCAGATAAAAACAATTCACTGGCCTTTTGTGGATCTTTTTCAGTACCGATTCCACATAAATAAAAAAGCCCTAACTGATTTTTCGCTTGTAGCATTTTTTGCGCTGCTTTTTGCATTAAGCTAAATGCTTTTTTGGTTGTTTATTAATACGTTGACCAACTAAATAGAGTTAAGCCAGCTGGTATTACACCTTAGTCTCCCATTATTTGCCATCATCTGATACAATTTAACCGCCTTTATAAGATCCTTTTTTATACTAATGCCTTTTTCATAATAATAAGCCACTTTCATATCTGCATCAGCATAGCCAGCATCCGCTAATACTTCTTACCATTGCCTACCTAAAATAGCATTCTGCTCCACTCCGTAACCATGTTCATAAAATTCTGCAAGATGATACTGTGCATTGACATATCCCTGCTCTGCTGCTCGTTTGTACCAATAAAATGCTTGATAGTTATTTTTTTCTATATACTTTCTTGCATCATAAATAAACCCCATATTATATGAGCAATAGCATCACTACTATAAGCAGCGCGTCGATACAACTCAATTGCATATGCTGAATTTTTCTTAACACCATAACCTTTCTCATAAAACTGCGCTAAATTATTAAGTGAGCCTAAATCAACACTCTTCTCATACCTCTCTCTTGCTTTCTTATTAATCTTGGTTAACCAAATCCATTCTGGTATAAATATCCCATTACAAACTTAGTATAAGTGTTCTGTTGCAAAGCGGCTTTTTCATACCATTTTTTAGCTTGTTTGTAGTCTTTATCTACTCCTAGCCCAACGGTATATATATAACCCAAACCAGATTGAGCATAGGGATCACCTTTATCCACACCGCGTTGCAACTAGCTTATGGCAACCTTATAATCTTTTTTTCTTTGGTTAATCACACCTATATAATAAAAAGCATCGGTTTTGCCTTTTTCTATCGCTTTTTCCAACCATAAATTGGCCTTTGCGATATCTTCTGGTATATCGCTTGAGCCATAAAGATAAGTCACCACAACATTCATCATAGCATTCATATCACCCTGAGATGCTTTTTTTTAATTGTTGTTTAAATACATCGTTTTTCTCTTGCTCCAAGGATGACGTATTATTTGCTATTTTCATGTCAATTTGTGGCAAAACATCACATTTGCCACTGAAAAATTTAATAATATCAAGCAAGTTATAAATAATTTTATTTTCATTTAATCCACTATCCAAATATTAATTTGAACCAAAAACACCAAGAGAAAACTATATTATAAGACAATGAATGTTAATAATATTTTTACATTTTAAAAATAAAAAATTTATTAATATTAACTTCTATTTTTTAACAATATTCATTACCATCCACAAATTTGCTAAATTATTTATTAAAATTTTTGCTAATAAAACTGACGACTATATAAAAAAATAAATTTTTGCTTTTATCTCATTATTTTTAACTTTCTAAATAATTGAAACATTACTGCAACCAAAACAGAATTGAATAAGATATGAACAATTAATAATTATGAAAAAATAGCGGAAAAATAATCAAAATATTTTATTTTATGCCAGATATTTAAAAATTTTTAGTTAAAATAGCTAGCCATCACCGTGTCAGTTATTATATATTATCACAACAAAATTTCCACTTTGCTAATCAAAATCCAATTAAAATTTATCTATCATAAAAAATGATCTTATTATACTAAAAAATATTTTTTATCACTAAATAGTCATCAAATTTTATTAAAAATATTTTCAATCATCTGATCACTAAAACTAAACATTATAGATCAAATATAAAACCACTCATTTTTAAGAGTGTTAAAAGATAAATTTATCGCGATGCACTTTTATTCATAATATGATTGTAATAGCTAGTAAAGGCATCTAGATTTTTTTCTAATTGTTCAGATAATTTTTTTCGACATTATCCCTCATACCATTAAACTATTTCTTTATTTCTTCAGCTATATCTACTCTTTTACTATCATTGGCTATTCGGCTATAGTTGGCTCATAATATATAGAAATATTGCCAAAATAATCAAAACACTTCATTTTAGCCATAATATAGGTCTGTAATAATTCTCGATCTTCAGCTAATTTAGCTAATATCAGTGAAGAAAAATCTGCTATCCCTAAACGTTCTTGATTATCTTCTATAACACCAGCAATATTAAACCCTCTTATTTTTTGATTATTAATGGTTAACCTAACATTATCCTTAATAAATTTAATAAGTTATTCTTATTCTATATCACTTCTAGCCTTTAAAAATTGAGAACCATTCATTAAAGGTATCTTTAACGCATTATGCAATTCAGTCATACAATCATCAAAAATAGTAAAATTTGACTAAATATATCATTTACCGTAAGCTGTATTTAATTATTGTATTCCTCAACTATATCTAGCTGAAAATCATGTCGATGTTGTTCCACAACAAACTCAGCGAGCCGACTAAAGGCTAGAATTTTACCATAAGCTTTTTCAGGTGTATTATCTGTATATCTCTCAGATAAAATTTGTAACTGCTTTTTTATTTTGCCTTCTTCGAAAGGTAAACCCCATTTTACCATTGCTTGGGATAATTTATCAAAAACGGTCTCAGAAACTGGCTTTGCTTTATCTGCATATATAGGTCGAATATGCAAAAAATTTCTAAAACGATCAGCAATAACACCCATTAATATATCCTTAAAAATAATTATCCATGTAAATAAAAATCCCTTACAGAATTATTTTACAAATATAGAACAAAAAGACGATTTAAATTTATAATAAAGTAGTATAAAAAAGATAAATTTTTCACTGATTAATAAATTTATATAGCATAAAAATAGTGATATGATTATTAACAATAAAAATTAAAAGCAAAGCCCATTCATTAATAAATTGGCTTAATTATAACAATTTAAATAATCTATATAAATACTATTCTTAATTCATTAAAGTTTTACGAACAATAATATCTTCTATATCTATATTTTTTTGATTAAATAAATCAAATAAAGTTTGCTCAGTATTGTCTCTAACTTTATCAAATTCCTCTAGCAAGTGTTGAGCTATTTCCAGCAAATTATGATTAACTAGTTCAGAAAAAATTGAGAATAAAGATGGAGAAGTAACCGAAAAATAATCAAAACATTTCATCTTTGCCATAATAAAAGTTTGTAACAATCGCTTATCATCTGCTAGTTTTTCCCGCACCTCTAAACAAAATTTTGCTATATTTAAACGATCTTGGTTTCTGTCTTCAACACCATTGAGCCTAAAACCTCACTGATCATTATCATCTATAACCAATGCCAGGTTATTCTGCATAAAAAGATTGATCTTTTCTGCTGAAAGACTACTTTTAGTAGCAAAATATTCAGAAGAATTTGTTAAAGGCACTTTCAATGCGCAATATAACTCATGCATCGGATCACCAAACCAGATAGAAGTCTTATTCAATATATTTTCAACAAAAAAAGTTATTTGACAAAAGCCATTTTGGGCATGGGCATTTGAGAGATTCAAACACGAAGTAACGTTTATTTTAAAATCATCCCGATGCATTTCACCTGCTAATGTAACAAGCCGAATAAATGCAGACATTTTGGCATAAACTGTTTTTGTATTGTCAATCCCTTGACTAGTCAAGGTTTGTAAACGTAGCTCAGCATCATTTTTATCAGACGGATCACACCATTGCTCCATCACGGTTGATAATTTAGCAAATATATTTGACGTTGCTGGTTTTTCTGCTTTATTTGCCAAATTAGCTGTAGAATAAAAACAACTTTTAATGCCACTAATTATATTTATATTTTTCATTTACCTCTTCTTAAAAATTAATTTCAGTAAATAAAAAAACACATCATATTCTGCTATGAGGAATGTTAACCTATTAAGATACGAATAATACTAGAAAACGATTATCTAATAATCTATTTTCTTACTATTAATTTAATAATAAAAATTAAAGTTGTTTTAATAAATTGATATATTGCCAAATAACTTATTCCTTCATGAATGATTAATAGTTTTATTAAATTAATTAAAAAAACTTTGCCTAATTATGATCCAATAACAAATATGGTTTACTTAAAAATAACACATTGGTATAGATGTGATGAGGTGAAATATTTTTAGCCCATAAAAATAGTCAATTCCTCCGATGAGTATTTATTGCTACTTTGTTCATAATAAATAGAAATTTATTCCAATTGAGGGATCTAATTACATGAGCAAAACTTCAATAAAGTAAGAAAAACAACAAGATTAAAACACCTGACAAAAGTATACCATCGCTCCCTCAAGTACAATGATTGAGCAGAGGTTTAACACTACTAGAATGTATTTCTGATTCAACAGGTGGAATATCATTGACTGATCTAACCACACAAACAGGCTTACTTAACTCAACAACCCATCGCCTATTAGAAACAGCATGGTTACATACGTCAAACCAGTGAACTAGGCTTATGGGTAATTATGTCAAACGCCTTTATTATTGGTAGCAGTTTCCTAGAAAATCGTAACCTCTTAGCGACTGTGCATCCAATCTTACGTAAATCAATGGAAGAATCTGGTAAAACTACAAACCTTGCTATATTAGATCGTATACAATATTATGCTGTCATTGTTGATCAAGTGCAATGTAACGCTTTGATGAGAATGTCTACGCCAAATAGGCGGCAAATTACCAATGCATGCTTCTAGAGCAGGCAAAACATTATTAGCGGCTTTACCTAAATCACAACGACTTTCTTTATTACAAAAGCAAAAATTACACGCCTTATACTCTTACTTCACTTCAGGCACTAGAAGAGAACTTTAACTATATACGAACACAAGAATTTTCATATGATAATCAGGAATATGTTTTAAGACTAAGTTACATTGGGGCGTGCATTTATAATGAATATCAAGAAGTTTTTGCTGCAATTTCCATCTCAGGACTTAGTTCTCTCATTACAAATGATCGCATTAGTGAACTAGGTAGCGCTATTTTAAAAACGCAAAACAAATTAGTCGTGAATATGACGCTCTTCATTAATAATTTATAGTATTAACCATCTATCGTTTTTTCTACAACCACCTTGTTGGCTAATTTTAAAACTATTCAGCATGCTATTTTATATATAATAATACCTTCATGAATTAAAATGTGCGTTGACAAAATCTTTGCTTTACTGGATAAGCAAAAACATCAGCGATGCACCCTTGGCAAATCTTTTTTTGCAATGATTGCCAATATTCTGTAGTAAATAGATCAGCATGGTACATTTCAAAATATTTTCTAATACTAGGATCATTACAAAGAAAATGGCGAAACTCTTCTGGAAAGACATCATGTTCAGCCACGCTATACCAAGGCTCTGCTGCCATTTCTTGCTCAGGATAAAGGGGCTCTGGTATTTTACGAAAATTCATTTCAGTCATATAACAAATTTCATCATAATCGTAAAAAACCACTCGTTTATGACGAGTAACGCCAAAATTTTTAAATAACATATCACCTGGGAAAATATTGGCGGCCGCTAATTGTTTGATAGCATTGCCATAATCCTCAATAATCCATTTTAATTCTTCACCTTTAACTTGATTAGTGTAAATGTTCAGTGGAATCATTTTTCGTTCCATGTAGAGATGACTGATCAAAATCTTATCACCTAAATCTTTCAGTTTGGATGGTACTTCACGCCATAACTCTGCCATTAATTCTTCACTAATATGCTTTTTGTCTATAACAAAATTCTCGAATTCCTGTGTATCTGCCATCCTACCAACACGATCATGCTCCTTAACTATCCGATAACATGCTCGCACACGCTCTTGCGTAACTTGCTTTGGTGGTAAAAAGTGATCTTTAATCACTTTAAAAACACGCTCAAAACAAGGAGAAGTAAAAACCAGCATTACCATCCCCTTAATACCAGGAGCAATAATAAATTGTTCTTGTAAGAAGTTTATAAAAGCCAAATATTCACGGTAATACTCTGTTTTTCCATGTTTTTGACAGCCAATAGACATATATAATTCTGCAATAGACTTACCTGGTAAAATATCTCTTAACCAAAAAACTAACGCAGCTGGAAATGGAGCATAAACCATAAAATAGGAACGAGCAAAACCAAATACAATACTGGCATTGTTATAACTAGTCAGGCAAGTATCAACATAAATACCACCTTGCTCATTATTGTGCATTGGCAGTAAAAATGGATAAACAATTTTATCAATCATTATCTTACCTACCACCCAGGCAGCTTTATTACGAAAAAATAATTCATTTGCTATCTCAAACTTAACGTCAGCCAATTGTTCAACAGAAAATGTCTTTTTAAGATAGTTAACTATATAACTTACATCTCTCGCTAAATCTTCCCAAGCTAGACGAAGTGGGGTATCCATTAAAATATTTTCTATCGTTTTTTTCAGTCCCATGTGCAGAGAAAAACATCGCGATAATGGACGCGGAGTATCACAAAAACGATTGACTGGCCGTGAAATAAAAATAAATAAATTTTCAGGAGTAAGATCACAATGCTGAAATAATCTACAATAAACTGAATTAAAAAAACTTTCTGCAATTTCAAAACGTGGGTAATCTTCTAACAGTCTAATATAAAACTGCTTAATTTCAGCTAGTAACTGCTTAGTAAATTGATCCGTTAAACTCATCTGGTCAAGCTGTTTAACAACCAAATCAACATGATGATCATAAAGATTAATTCGTTTTTTCATCGCTTCTTGTACACCATGCCAATCAGCATCTTCAAAACGTTGCTGTGCGCTTGATGTTACTTCCAAAAAACGTCCATACTGCGCATCAAAGCCTTGCAAAATTGTCTCGGCAATTAACTCTGCTAAGCTTAAGGTCATAAACTGCGCCCTCATTTTTGACAAATTAAGCTTTATTAACATCAAATCCATCTGACAAAAACAATATCATAATATATTTAAAACTGCTGTTCCTCAGTTGAACCTGTTAGGGCCGTTACCGAAGAAGTTCCTTCTTGAATAATAGTTGTCACTTTATCAAAATAACCCGTTCCAACTTTCTGTTGATGCGAATAAAATGAATAACCTTGCTGAGCAACTGCAAACTCTTTTTCCTGAATTTTCTCAACATAATGTTTCATTCCTTCACCTTGAACGTAAGCATAAGCTAAATCAAACATGTTAAACCACATACTATGAATACCTGCCAAAGTTATAAATTGCAATTTATATCCCATTTCCAATAATTTTTTTTTAAAATAGGTAATGGTTTTATCGTCTAGGTTTTTCTTCCAATCGAAAGATGGAGAACAGTTATAACCTAATAATTTATCAGGATATTTAGCACGAATAGCTTCGGCAAATATTTTAGCTGCGCCCAAATCAGGGGTTGATGTCTCACACCAAATCAGCATAAGGCGCATAAGCTAAACCTCAGCTAATGGCTTATTCAATACCTGCTTGAGTGCGAAAGAAACCCTCTGGTGTCCGTTTGTTGATCATAAATCTTTCATCATAGGGATCGCTATTTGAAATCAGTAAATCTGCTGCCTCAGCATTAGTACGTGCAATTAAAACCGTTGATACACCATAAACATCAGCCGTCAAACGTGCTACAATTAACTTCTGTATAGCTTCCTGAGTTGATACCAATACTTTACCACCCATATGGCCGCATTTTTGGCAGCAGCAAGCTGATCTTCAAAATGTAGCCACCGCGCCTGCTTCAATTAATGCTTTTATAAGTTCAAAAGCATTCAATATGCCACCGAAACCGGCTTCCGCATCAGCGATAATCGGTAAAAAAAATCAATATATTTTGCATCGCCTGGATTGATATTATTTGCCCATTGAATTTTATCTGCTCGACGAAAACTATTATTAATTCGCTTAAAAATTTCAACAACAAAATCAACAGGATAAAGTGATTGATCTGGATACATACTGGCAACAGTATTTGCATCTGCTGTAACTCGCCACCCAGATAAATAAATCGCCTCCATACCAGCCTTTGCTTGCTGCAACGCCTGGCCACCGGTCAATTCACCTAACGCATTCACATAACTTTTCTTTGATTTGCCATTAATCAGTCGCCAAAATTTCTCAGCACCATTGCGAGCTAAAAATAATCGGGATTTATTGAACCGCGTAATTTGACAACATCTTCTGCACTATAAGGCCGAATAATCCCTTTCCAACGAGGGGAAAAGCACCATTCTTCTTCAAGTTCAGCAATCTGTTGTGATCTGGTGGTTACCATTGTTACCTCTCCTCATAAAAGCTAATCAGATATTAAATATGTAAAATATTTTTTATTCAGTTAAGTTGTTGGTAACCCGCCAAGGTCAAAAATTCGATCAACTCATCTTGAGTGGTAATATAAACCATCAATTCCACACTTATTCAAAGTCTGGCAGCTCCCTACTCTCACATGGGGAGACCCCACACTACCATCGGCGCTACGGCATTTCACTTCTGAGTTCGGCATGGGGTCAGGTGGGACCACCGCGCTATTGCCGCC
>DAYVGO010000026.1:0-15037 GCA_045399315.1 Arsenophonus sp. | reverse complement strand
GGAATACAATAATCAACGGACTCATCAAGACAAAATATGTTGTGGGCGTACACCAATGGCAACTTTACTAGAAGGGAAATAAATTTGAAGAGAAAAAGGCTTAAGCCAAATTTAGCCTGTCACCATAAAAATATAAATAAATCGTAACTATTTTTCTTCTTATATAAGGAAGCCAAAGACAGAGTTCAACTCTGCCTCTTTTGCTACTCATTTATTTTTTAGCTGGTTTGATATCTAATAACTCGACATTAAAGATTAAGGTTGAGTTTACTGGAATTGCAGCAGCAGATTTACCGTAACCAAGCTCTGGTGGAATAATAAGTTGGATTTTGCCGCCTTTTTTCAGTTGTTGCAGACCTTCCGTCCACCCTGGAATGACTGAGTCCAGTGCGATAGTTAATGGTTCATTACGTTTATAAGAACTATCAAATACCGAGCCATCAATCAAACGACCCTCATAGTTTACCACAACAGTATCTTTATCGGTTGGTTTTGCTCCTTGGCCTGGTTTCTCAATTTTATAAATCAATCCGCTTTTTGTTTTTGCTGCGTCTTTTTCTTCTTTAAGATATTTAGTGCGATATTCATCACCCAATTTGCCATTCTTTTTACTCTCTTCTTCCATTTTTGCCTGAGCTGCAGTACGTACCTTTTCTTCAAATGCTTTTAACGTTGTTTCTATTTCTTGATCACTAAGTTTGCTTTTATTACTGAATGCATCCTGTACTCCAGCTAAAAGCTGTTGTCTATCAAGATTAATACCGATAGATTTTTGTTGCATTAAAGAATGATCCATATAACGACCCAACGAAGCACCTAATGCATAAGCGCTACGCTGATCTTCATTATCAAATTTGTTATTTACATCAGCAGCTAATACTTGTGAGGTATTTAGCACCGTAAATAAAGTTGACACTAATAGAGTCGTTTTAAATAAGGATTTCATTCAGTTCTCCAATTACGTTTATTATTTCCAATGAGTCATAGTAAAGTGTACAAGCTAATCAACTGCTAGATAATACAATAAGTTAGGGGATTAAATATAGTTAAACCATATAAATAAAAAGAAGTTACAAGGTAAATCATATTAGAAAAAACTTCTCTAAGGCTTTATCAGTAGGCATTATATCGTATATCCAATCTATGTATTTCACTCCCGACAGGAGGTTCAAGTGGATTTACTCAAAAAATATGAAGAAAGACTAGAAGATCTGGAAAGTAAATTATCTTTTCAAGAGATCACCATTGACGCACTCAATCAAGCCGTTGTCGAACAACAACTTGAAATGGCTAAGTTAAAAGAACATATGCAACTGATTACTGAACGATTGAAAGCCACACAATCATCACCATTAGCACCAATTACTGAAGAAACCCCACCACCACACTATTAATCTGGTAGAAAATCAGCGAGCACATTTTCTCGCTGATTTATTTCAACATAAATAATTATTATGCCATTCAATGACAACCACCATGCCCATGAGAACATCCTTTGTCGCTATGATGTTCTCCATGACAGCATCCACCCTCATGACCATGCTCATTATGGACATATCCGTGCGCTAATTCTTCCTCAGTTACTTCCCGGATCGCAATGATTTCAATATTAAATTTTAAATTCTGGCCTGCTAACATGTGATTACCATCGACGATAATCTCATCACCTTCAATACCAGTAATTTCTACCGGTACTGAACCCATATCCGTATCAGCTAAGAAACACATTATCGAAACGCTCACCTACACTGCGTCCTTCAAGCTCCTTTTCTAACCCTGAAATCAAAGAACCACGACCATGTAAATAATCAAGTGGCGCACTACCAATGGCTCATCAACTAATACATCATCTTCTGTTCTCACTTGATAAACCAAGCTCACCACTAGATCTTTCGCTACTTTTTTCATTACATCTCCTACATCACCCCGGATAAAAAATTTCACCAATTATGCAAAAAAAAGTACAACTGTATTGAAACTTATAAAAACGTTATTTTTAATTACAAGGTAAGAATATCTATTAATAAATTTTTATCTTTTATATGGCTGTCAGATCCAGCCACACTCTGAGAGTGTATATAATGACATTTTATACATTCAACTAGATCAAATGCATTTTTTTGCCAAAACATTAGCGTATCTTGAGATTGACACTGAGGACAAACAGCACCAGCAATGAATCTTTTACGTATTACAGGCATCCACGATCTCACTAATTAATGTTATGTTAATCCCAACTTTTTGGTTGTCCACGTTCTTGCGTTATTTCTATTTCAAACAATTCTTCAAGCTCTCTACGTGCTTCTTTGATTCAAGTAGCTTGACCAATTTCACCCTCACCAGCTTTAGAGGAATTTTCTTTAAATATTTTAACATCCAGCCGACGAAAATGCTGTTTTGCTTGATGCGCCTGATGGGGATGTACACCCAAATTTACTAATGTCCTTTCCCCCATCTCAAGGGCACTCACAAATGTCTCGTGGCAAAAATCGGTCACACCATTTTCTCGCAATTGATGAGCTTCAAAACGTCCGCGTCCTCTGGCGATAATATGAAGATTTGGAAAATAAGTTTGACATAAATGAACGATCCTCATTACTTCTCCTGGGTTATCATTGGTAATCACAATCACACTGGCTTTTGCTGTGCCCGCCGAACACAATAATTGCAAATCTTGCGCATCACCATAGTAAACCTTATAGTCATAGCGTCGCATCGTATGGATCGCACTAACATTTTGCTCTAATGCAGTAATAAGAATTTTATTGGCCATTAATAAACGCCCAACAACTTGCCCAACACATCCAAACCCTACTAAAATCACTTGCGGATCGGTATCTTCAACAAAAGGTTTTTCTATCGGCTCATTACACACATTGTACCAATGAGTCAATAAGTTACTAATTAGTTGCATTATTGGTGGCGTTGTCATCATAGATAAAATAACAATAACTAATAATAGCGACATTTGCTCATTACTAATCATTTTTACATTAATAGCAGTAGAAAAGATAATAAAAGCAAATTCACCAGCCTGACTAAACACACCAGCAAACAATAGACGTGAAGATCGACGCACCTGCGTTAGCCAACCTAAAATATAGAGAATAACAAACTTTACTGTTACCAGGATCACAACACCAACTACTATTTCTAATAAATGTTACCAAAGGATTGTTAAATTAAGTGACATACCAACAGAAATAAAAAAACAAACCTAGTAGCAAACTTTTGAACGGTTCTATACGACGCCATGGAAAAACCCAACTTTTCCATAAAAAAGCCGCCCCTAATACGACAAGTAAAGAGGTGACAGTAAATATTTCATGCACTCCCGATTTAGCTACTAGATGAAATAATGGACTAATAAATAGCATCCGGCTATCCATAAACCAACAAAGGCCACCACTTTTAGGCCAATACGATACCAATCGCTATCAACCGTTCCACTGACAAGAAATGGAATAAGCGCCAATATTGGGATCATCGCCATATCCTGAAAAAGTAATACAAGAAAAACCAAACCGCCCACTTTCGGTATTACTCATGTTTCTGTCATGCATAATTTGTAAAACAATTGCCGTTGATGACATCACCAGCCCCAATCCACCAACCACAGCTGCTTGCCAAGAAAAATGAATAATAATAAGTAAAATGGTAAATAATGCTGCCGTTATGACACCTGAGCAGTACCAATGACAAAAATTGAACGTCTTAAGGTCCATAATTTGGCTGGATTAAGCTCCAAGCCAATTAAAAACATCAAAAAAACGACACCTAGTTCAGCGAAATGCATAATTACATCAACATTTCGTATAAACCCTAATGCAAATGGCCCAATAACAATACCTGTTAATAGGTATCCTAATACCGCCCCCCCCCACGAATTTTTTGCGCAATAGGCACCATGATGACACCCGCCAGCAGGAATATCATAATAAAATGGAAAAAACTAAATTCTTCCATAATTATAAGCCTCCATGCTCTAAGAGCGATTTTATCCAATCAAAGCAGGCTCTTGCACACTCCTGCAGGTCTTCAATGGTTTGTCTTCTTGCCATATAAATGATCACCAGCGATAACCACTGCATTTCCACACATTAAGGCAATAAGCTCGAAAGGACGTAATAATTCAGTTAATGGAACGGTTATAGCCACCATATTGGTATGCTTCTTGGGGTTTTCCGGTTGTAATAACAGAGCGCCAATATTTACCTTTTAGTTGTTTACTTTGCGCACAAACAAAACTTCGTGTTAATACTCTATCAAACTACTCTTTCAAAAGAGAAGGACAACTATAGGTATAAAGCGGATGCTGAAAAATGATAATCTCATGCTGACAAAGTAATTTTCGTTCATAACTGGCATTAATAAAATAGTCAGGATAAGTACCATATAAATCATGTATCAAAACATTATCTAAATCCTGAACATATTCAATGAGCATCTTATTCGCCACAGATTCAGTAAGTTCAGGATGAGCATAGATAATTAGAATCTTGGGTGGGGGCGACATAATTAGCTCCTCAAAAACGTGTCAGAAGCACAATTTTTAGTTAACATACTCACCAAAGGCCATTTATATTATTTAAAATTATAAATGATTTAATATATTATCAAGATACGGTTCATATGATTGTATTTTCTTCGCTCCAAATGCGTTGTGGTATTCGAGTTTTATTAAATGATACCACAGCTTACATCACACCAGGCCAAAAAGTAGGATTAATTGGCAAAAATGGCTGTGGAAAATCGACTTTATTTTCTTTAATCAAAGGCGATATGCAACCAGAAGCAGGAACCATCACTTTTCCAGCCACTTGGGCCCTAGCATGGGTCAATCAAGAAACACCTGCGCTTAAAAAATCTGCCATTGAATATGTTATTGATGGCGATCGCCAATACCGCAAACTAGAAAAACAACTGCTACAAGCAAATGATAAAAATGATGGCCATCATATTGCTTTAATACATGGTCAACTAGATGCGATCAATGCCTGGAGTATTCGTGCTCGTGCCGCTAGTTTATTACATGGTTTAGGTTTTTCACCATTACAAATAGAAGAACCTGTTAGCGTCTTTTCCGGCGGATGGCGGATGCGGTTAAACTTGGCGCAAGCTTTAATTTGCCGTTCTGATCTTTTATTACTTGATGAACCAACTAACCATTTAGATTTAGATGCGGTTATTTGGTTAGAAAGATGGCTTAAAAATTACACCGGTACATTAATACTTATTTCTCATGATAGAGATTTTCTCGATCCTATTATTGATAAAGTGCTGCATATCGAACAAGAAAGTTTATTTGAATATACCGGTAATTATACTTCCTTTGAACAACAAAGAGCGACTAAACTGGCTCAACAACAAGCGCTTTACGAAAATCAACAAGAAAAAGTTACCCATTTAAAAAAATATATTGATCGCTTTCGTTATAAAACAACAAAAGCGAAACAAGCGCAAAGCCGGATCAAAATGTTAGAACGTATGGAACTAGTTGCCCCCGCCCATTTTGATAATCCATTTCGTTTTTCGTTTCGAGCACCAGACTGTTTACCTAATCCACTACTTAAAATGGAAAAAGTCAGTGCTGGCTATGGCGACAAAGTCATTTTAAAATCAATTAAACTTAATCTGGTTCCCGGCTCAAGAATTGGTTTACTCGGCCGTAATGGGGCAGGTAAATCAACCTTAATCAAGTTACTTGCTGGCGATTTATTACCGCAACAAGGGGAAATTTCGTTAGCTAAGGGAATCAAACTTGGTTATTTTGCTCAACATCAATTAGATTATCTTCGTATCGATGAATCTCCTTTACAACACCTTAGCCGCCTTGCTGCGCAAGAAACTGAACAACATTTACGAAACTATCTCGGTGGTTTTGGCTTTAAAGGTGACAAGGTGAATGAGCCTTGTCAGCATTTTTCTGGTGGGGAAAAAGCGAGATTAGTATTAGCACTCATTGTCTGGCAGCGACCAAACCTGTTGCTGCTTGATGAACCAACTAACCATTTAGATTTAGATATGCGACAGGCATTAACAGAAGCATTGATTGTATTTGATGGTGCTCTAATTGTTGTTTCCCACGATCGCCATTTATTGTGTTCGACAACAGATGAATTTTATTGCATCCATCAAGGTCAGGTTGAACCTTTTGCAGGTGATCTGGACGATTATCAAAAATGGTTAACCGAACAGAAAAAACAACAGCACCAACAAATTCGTCAGGAACAGTCACAAGATAAGATGCAATCAGACAACTTAACTGCCCAAGATCGTAAAGAACAAAAACGACGTGAAGCAGAATTCCGCCAACATATACAACCAATCAGAAAACAGTTATCAATATTAGAAAAAAAGCTCGCAAGCCTATCTAATCAGTTAGCACAAATTGAACAAAAACTGGCAGACAGTGATATTTATGACCATGAGCGTAAATCTGAACTTAACGATTACCTAAGACAGCAAAAAGAAACAAAATTAACATTAGAAGAAATTGAAACTAAATGGTTAGCACAGCAAGAAGTACTCGAAAATATGATAAAGGGATTTAAACGTCAGCAATAACTCTATGTAATGGCGATCCGATTTAAACATAAGATAGATTAATAAATTAAAGCTTAAGTTTATGAGGCTAGTAAATTTTTATTATCAGCCTCACCGTGCTGTCAGCCACTATTGGTCTATATTTTTGATTATTAAGCGGACATTTACGATTAATGATCTCGCTTTTGTCTCCCGTTTTTGTAACAGCGCTAAAAACAATAAATCGGTTAACGTATTTTGTGCGGCACGAGAAGCAATAGATGAACTATGCCATTCATTTTCACCGGCAATACTTTCCAATACATAATCAGCTAACTTCACTAACAGTGCCTGTTGCTTATTACCAACAATAGTAATTACCCACCCTTAGCCCCTTGCTGCTTAGCTATTGCTGCAGTCTTAAAAATATCTTTTCGTTTCCCACTAAATGAAATAGCAATCTGAATATCTTTTGAGTTGAGTGTTAGTGCAGTCGTTATCTGAACAGGGTGATCTAATTCAACTAAGGTAGTAATACCTATTTTCTGCAATTTATAACAGAGATCTTTTGCCACTAATCCTGACCCGCCAATACCAACAATTTGTACTCTTTGGGCATGATTAACCAAGGTAGCAACTTTATTAAAAATTGAATAATTAATTTGGCGCGTCGTTTCCATGACGAATCAATTTTTTCTTGCACGAGTTTTTGTGCAATAACCATCAAGCTATCGTCACTAGCAATTTGGTTATGGATAACTTTATATGATCGATCAGTAAGGACTTGCTTACGCCCTAATTCTTCACTAATAGCCAACTTTAACACCTGGAGTCCTTTAACACCAACTTTCTGGCTAAATTTAACAATCGCTGACTGACTAATACCTATTTTGGGCAGCAATTTGTTGTGATGAAAGTAGTAATACCGTTTCTGGTTGTTCAAAAATAAAGGTTGCGATTTTCTGTTGATTTACCGCTAACTGAGGTAACAACTAGGAAATTTTACTCAGTATGGCCATACTAAATTTAAGATTATTCATAATGTCAGGATCACCAGATTAAAATAATTATGATAAATTATTCCTATTTTATTATTCTAATTAATAGCTTATTAAACAATAAATTAGTTAACATAATATTATTTTTTATTTTCCTCTTATTCTCCTATTACCATTAAACAAGAATAGATAGCTTTGTGAACAGCCACACATATAAAGAATAAATAATTCCTTAATATCTCTAAAAAATAACATATAGGAAACATACAATGGTATTAAATCTAAACAAAATGATAACAGAAAGCCGTAATCCAGTTAGCAATAATATTGATACATTATCAACTTTAGATATGTTAAAAATTATTAATCAGGAAGATAAAAAAGTGCCTATTGCCGTTTAGCAAACACTAACTGAAATTGCACGTGTTATTGACAAAGTAACCCATGCTTTTCAGCAAAATGGTCGATTATTTTACAGTGGGGCTGACACTTCAAGGCGTTTAGGTATCTTAGATGCAAGTGAATGCCCACAAACTTATGGCACTTTACCAGACATGATAATAGACCTAATCGCTGGTGGGCATCAAGCTATTCTTCAAGCGGTAGAAAATGCTGAAGATAATTCTCAGCTTGGTGCTAATGATCTTAGAGCTTTTAATTTCAATCAACAATATGTTTTAGTTGGAATAGCCGCCAGCCACCGCACACCTTATCTGTTAGGAGCAATGCAATATGCTAAAACGATAGGAGCAATAGTAGTCAGTATTATTTGCAATCCTAACGGTGAAATGGTCAACATAGCATATATTGCAATAACGCTATTTTTGGTCCTGAAGTGATCACCGGTTCCTCACGAACAAAAGCAGATACTACGCAAAAATTAGTGCTTAATATGATCACTACCGATGCCATGATACGTATTGGAAAAGTATGCAGTAACCTGATGGTAGATGTAGAAGCAACCAATGCCAAACTTATTGAACGTCAAAAGCATATTGTTATGGCTGTTACCGAGTGTGATCGAACAACAGCAGAACAAGCCCTCATTGCTTGTAATAATTATTGTAAAACCGCTATCGTTATGATCCTCACCTGCTTAAATGCCCAACAAGCTAAACAAACGCTAGCTGATAATAAAGGTTTTATTCGCGCCGCCTTAAAACAGCATACTGACCATCAATAATCGTTTTAAAGAAAAAGTACCATGGCAAAAATTACTCATGAGATGCTAAGGCAGATATTGGTAAGTATCGGTGGAGCCAAAAATATTATTTAGTACGGCAACTGTATGACACGTTACGCATGACATTGTATGACATACAATCTATTGATAAAAATTGTTTCAAACAGATCCTGGTGTGTTGGGAATTATTGAAAGTGATAAACAACTACAAATTGTCTTAGGTCCAGGTAACGCGCAAACCGCTACCAACATCATGAAACAATTATTAGCAGAAGGCTCTGAAACAGAGGTTTTATCAAATACTAACAATAACTTACAAAAAATCGCGGCTGATAACAAAAAACAATTAAAAAATAAACAAACTAGTAGTATTCATAAAATTTTATCCACCTTTGCCACTATTTTTACCCCACTTATACTGGGTTTCATAGCGGTTGGTTTATTACTCGGTTTCGCAACTTTAGCCAAACAGTTATACTATCCAGCAAATCTGCCAACTAAGGCGATACAACAAACCTTTCTAGTTCACTTGATCCTTTATATGTCTGTTTTCAGCAAAGGCCTCTATGCTTTTCTAGGGTTCTTGATTGGTTACAATACGCAAAAAGTCTTTGACGGTTCAGGTATTAATGGCGCCACTATTGCGTCACTTTTTATCCTGAGTTACGACCCCCCACATCCAACAACAGGCTTTTTCTCCAACATGAGTAACTTTTTCGGTTATACCATTGATCCTCGAGGTAATATCATCGGCATCTTACCCGCTTGTATCTGTGGAGCCTGGGTTGAACAACAAATCAGGAAAATGATGCTTGCCAGCCTAGATATGATATTAACCTCAGCCATAACATTGCTTATTGTTGGTGCCATCACCTATATTGTTATTATACCAATTGGTAGCTATTTGTTTACTGGTATGTCATGGCTATTTATATACTTAAATGGCAATCTATTTGGTACCAAGACATTAGCCGATTTATTTCGCCTTGATGGAGACTCAAGGATTTAACCCTCTTTTCCCGATTCTGGCTCTGGCTGGTGGTGGGCAAATTGGCGCAGCATTAGCACTCTATATCAAAGCAGCTAAAAATTCTGGCTTACGCAATCAGATACGTGGCGCAATTATCCCCGGCTTATTAGGTATTGGTAAACCTTTAATCTATGGTGTAACGCTACCACAAATTAAACCTTTTATAACCGTCTGTCTATGAGGCGCTGTTGGTGGTTTTTTTATTGGATTAGTTGCCTGGTTAAGTTTACCAATTGGCCTTAACTTGGTATTAGGCCCATCCGGTTTAATTGCCATTCCCTTCATGACATCAACAACAGGTATTTTTAACGGCATCCTTATTTATATTGCTGGCCTACTAATTTCCTATTTATTTGGCTTTATTCTTACTTACTTATTTGCTAGTAAAAATGTCGATTTGAGTTAAGGAAAAAAAGGGACTCCCCCTTTTTTGCTTTGCTATTGCAACCAAATAAAAGGAATACAGCCAAGTGTAAAAATACTCATGGTAATATTAAAAATAAACCAAGCATTACGCCCACGAAGCAGAGTTCCAATCAACGAACCAAAACCAATCCAGAGAAAACCACCGATTAAATTGACAATCAACATGACAAAACTTATGATCAAAATCGAGTAAAGGTAGTTATCAGCGACACTATAACTACTAACCGCCCCTAAACCCATCATCCATGCTTTGGGATTCAGGAATTGTAATAAGCCACCTTGATACCATTTAATTGATTTAGCAACTTGAGACTCTGTATTAAGTTGTATATGGTGAAATATAGCGAGTTTCCAAGCAAGCCATAATAAATAAAAACTTCCCGCAATTTTCATTATAATTTGTAACACAGGTGAAAGCAGTAAAAGTACAGCAAGGCCACCAGCAGAAAGAAATAGAATACTCTGGATACCTAATATTACACCAAACATTAAAGGTATTGAACGCCGCAAACCATACTGAGCACCTGATGACGCAAATAATAAATTATTTGGACCAGGAGTAATAGCCACAATAAACAAAAAAGTAAACATCGCAAAAATTAACCCATAACTCATTTAAGATCCCTTGATTAACTATTATTAAACTTTTTATCATATTAAAAATAACGATATATTATCAGAATATATGTAGAATTAATTATTTAGATTTACAATTATGAGTAAAAATTTTCAACCACTAAATTGGGCTAAAAATCCCCATTTACAAACATTATTGCCACGGATTGTAAGGAGAAAACCACAAATCAAGCCATTGTGGCAACGTCTCGAATTACCTGATGGCGATTTTATTGATCTGGCTTGGAGTGAAAATCCTCAATCAGCCAAGCATAAACCTCGACTAGTTATTTTTCACGGCTTAGAAGGCAGTTTTAGAAGTCCATATGCTCATGGCATGTTAGAAACCACTAAAAAGCGAGGATGGCTTGGTGTCATTATGCATTTTCGTGGCTGTAGTGGCGAACCAAATCGCCAAATACGCATTTATCATTCTGGTGAAATCACCGATGCTAGCTATTTCCTTAAATGGCAAAAAACAATCTACGGCCAGGTGCCAATCGCCACTGTTGGCTACTCACTTGGGGGTAATATGTTGGCTTGCTATTTAGCAGAAACCGGGCAATATGCAGACGTTAATGCAGCTATCATTGTCTCAGCACCTTTAATGTTAGAACCTTGTTCAATTCGTTTAGAAAAAGGAATTTCACAATTTTATGAACGTTATTTACTGAATGGTCTTAAACGTAATGCAACACGCAAACTTATTCGTTATCCGGGCTCATTACCCCTTAATTTGCTACAACTAAAAAAACTAAAACGGCTACGTGATTTTGATAATGCCGTTATAGCAAAAATACACGGTTTCAAAGATGCTACGGATTATCATCATCAGTGTAGTGCTCTGCCTCGTTTACCTAATATTCGTGTACCAACACTAATTATTCATGCAAAAGATGATCCTTTTATGGCTCCTGAAGTGGTGCCTGACATCAACCAATTACCCGCTAATATTGAATATCAAATGACAGAACATGGTGGTCATGTTGGTTTTGTGGGTGGAACATTAAAACAGCCAAAAATGTGGCTTGAACAACGTATCCCTGATTGGTTAACCCCTCATCTGGAGCCGTAATTTATTATCATCCCATGACAACAACTAGCAACAGATACGTTAAATAAGTGATCAAAAGTTTTGTTTTACGAGAAGGAACTGATTATGGTGAAGATGAGAAAACGCTCGATGAAAAAGTTGAGGATATTAAGCAGCAATTACGATTATGCAAAATTGTACTCGTTTAGTCCGAATTACACTAAACGATAAATATTTTGCCAAAAACACAATTATATCCTCAAATAACTGTATACATCGGTAATATAAAAAGAAATTTTACAAAATTGTAATTGATACGTTAAAATATTATGTTATATGAATGAGTAATAGAAGCCATCTATATGTCAGCTAAACATCCGATCATTGCAGTAACAGGCTCCAGTAGCGCGGGCACTAGCACTACTGGCCTTGCATTTCAAAAAATTTTCACTCAATCAAAACTTTCTGCTGCAACCATTGAAGGCGATAGCTTTCATTGTTATACCCGCCTTGAAATGGATTTTGCTATTCGTAAAGCTAAAGAACAGAACCGTCATATTAGCTACTTTGGACCTGAATCCAATGACTTTGGTCTACTTGAGCAAACCTCGACTGAGTATGGCGAAAAAGGAACAGGAAAACGCTGGTGCTATCTACATACCTACGATAAAGCAGTCCCTCAACCTAGCACTTTTACGCCCTGGGAAAAGCTACCGAAAAACACCGATATATTATTTTATGAAGGACTACATGGTGGTGTTGTAACATCAAAATACAACGCCGCCAAACATGTAGACTTGTTAGTCGGAGTTGTACCTATTGTTAATCTTGAATGGATCCAAAAATTAATTCACGATACATCAGAACGAGGTCACTCAAGAGAAGCTCTAATGGATTCAGTTATCCACTCGATGGGAGATTACATTAAATATATTACTCCTCAATTTTCTCGCACCCATATCAACTTTCAACGTTTGCCAACAATAGATACCTCTAATCCTTTTGCTGCTAAAACGATCCCCTCTCCTGATGAAAACTTTATTGTGATCCGATTTAATGGTTTAACCCAAATCGATTTTCCCTATTTGTTATCCATGTTACACAATTTATTTATTTCATCAATGAATACATTAGTTGTTCCAGGAGGAAAACTTGAATTAGCAATAGAGTTAATTATGACGCCATTAGTTAAAAAACTCGTCACTAATAAAAAAATCCTCCATAAAATAATTGAACCAGACAGCATTATATTTTTACTTATAGCAATTTTTTATTTTTACAACCTTTTAAAGGCTTAAGTTGTACTTAAAATTATCTTTTATGTTTATTTTAATAATAACGTTAATATTTTCTAATTTATTATATTATGCGACAATTATTTTATATAGTTAATATTCATTTTTGCTATAGTTTGATAACTTATGAAATAATATATCATTATTATTTCAGTTTATTTTTCAAATGTAATATTAACTTAGTGATATTTATTAATAACTATATAAAATTTATCACCTTATCGCTAAAATATAGATTTTTGGGTCTATATAATATAGCTGAATCGAGAAAGTAAAGACAGGATGCTTTTATTATGCTACAAAGCAAAAGCACATTTATAGTATGGTTAAGATCAATACCAAAAATTCCGAATCAATATACCTATAGTTAATATTAACTTTGTCAAACTAAATAAGTTAGTATGCTATGTTGGAACTTTTAAGATAAGCCAGCCTTGAGAAGATACTTATTTTCCTATTCAGGCTGCAATAACATTTAGAGGATTACGCGAATGGTTTTCGGCAAACCACACACAGCCCCTACTCTTGAATGGTTTTTGTCACACTGCCATATTCACAAATATCCATCCAAAAGCACTCTTATCCATCAGGGCGAAAAAGCAGAAACACTTTATTATATTGTAAAAGGTTCTGTTGCTGTTTTGATTAAAGATGAAGAAGGGAAAAAGATGATCCTTTCCTATCTGAATCAAGGGGACTTCATTGGTGAACTTGGATTATTCGAGGAGGGGCAAGAACGAACAGCTTGGGTTAGGGCTAAAAGCGCCTGTGAAGTCGCTGAAATCTCTTATAAAAAATTTCGCCAGTTAATACAGGTAAACCCAGATATTTTGATGTGCTTATCATCGCAAATGGCTAAACGCTTACAAACAACTTCTGAAAAAGTAGGTAATTTAGCTTTTTTAGATGTTACAGGCCGTATTGCTCAAACATTATTAAATTTAGCAAAACAACCTGATGCGATGACACATCCAGATGGGATGCAAATAAAAATTACTCGTCAAGAGATAGGTCAAATAGTAGGATGCTCACGCGAAACTGTGGGACGTATTCTAAAAATGCTAGAAGATCAAAATTTAATTTCTGCTCACGGTAAAACCATTGTCGTTTACGGTACGCGTTAATATTTCTTAAACCAGTACCTACTTTAATGTAGCGTATTGGTTTTATCAGCTTATTTTCTGTTATTGCGATTAAACAGATGCTTCAATTATGAATATAATCCACAATATGAATAAAAGATCGACTAAACTGTATCGAGAAAAATGCAATATCGTTTTCACATGATATTAGAAACTAAAAAACTACCTATCTGTCAGAAAATTATCCAAATAGCTAGTTCTTCTTAAGTTTATTCTCCAAAAACAATTTCAATACTACTGCATTATTATGCTCTTCATCTTTACTGGAAAAAAGAAGCACTAAACTGCCTGATTTCCTCTTTCAGCAATAAATGTTGCCAACTATCAGGATTATTTTCTAATTTATCAAAATAATATCGCTTAAATTGAGCAAAGTTTGCTGGATATTTGTGAAACCATTTTCGTAAGTCACTAGAAGGAACGACATTCTTATTCCATTCGTTATAGCAAAAATCTTGCTTTTTTATACCTCATGGCCATAATCTATCAACTAATACCCGGCACCCATCACTGCTGTTTTTATCCGCATAAACACGTTTACAAACGATTATCTTTGATACCATTTCTAATAATAAAAAGTTTAACCAAAGTTTATTTTATTATCTTTAATAATAGTCAGTTATCTATCCTAAAACCTATTTTGAGGAACAAAAATTATTACACGGCAAAACTTACTATAGACTATTTTTTCACCCTATTTGCATTTGCATTTGCATTTGCATTTGCATTTGCATTTGCATTTGCATTTGCATTTGCATTTGCATTTGCATTTGCATTTGCATTTGCATTT
>DAYVGO010000045.1:0-12040 GCA_045399315.1 Arsenophonus sp. | reverse complement strand
AACAGCCGAAGAAATCGGTTGTTAAACCTAAACAGATGGTTAAGGTTAAAATCCCCAAACCCCCAACACCACCTAAAGAGTGCTTGTTGTTAAATGAGGCAATTTCACAAATAACGACTTTCTGGCCTAATTTGTTCCCAAATAATCAATTGCGTCCAATGAAAATCGGCATCTAACAGGATATGTGGCAATAAGTGAAGGAAAAGGCATTACCGATAGCGAGAAGGCGTTTGAGAGCGTGTTTAGGCAAGTATTGGGCATCCACACTGATTATCGCGCACTCATCCAGTTAGGCGTATATCGTTATGACAAAGACGGTCAGATTGCCGGAGGGGTAACGCAAGCTGATGTTGGTGATAATTTGCAACGTTTAGCACGGCGAAATAAATTAAATCATCAATCTTGCTGATAGTCATGCTGATTTGGCGTTGGGAAAATGATTCTCGCTGGTATGAGGCGGAACAGTGTTATGACCTCTTTGGTGATTTGTTGCTTATTCAACGTTGGGGTGGATTGAGTAACCGTCTTACATGGGCAACAAACTGAAATTGTTTCTGATTTACTTACCGACGTCGCTTATATACACGCTATCGACAGACAACGAAGTAAAAGAAAAAATCCTTATCATCGGATAGAATAACCTTATATCCATTTTTAATCTTACTTAACGTTTTTAATAAGTGATGACAAAACAAGAACTATCAGCCCTGAATATAGCGGGTTTTATCAAAACACAAACTTTAGTGTTTTTAGATAAGCTCAATCAGCTAAATTTGGATGATTTTGCCGATGAATGCGAAAAATTGCATGAACAGGTTGAACAACTCTATATCTCAATTTAAAACAAAGGCTGGAAAGATGATAATTCACACTTATGCTTTAGCACGGCGAAAAAAGCAAAAGATATAATAAAATATAATTAAACTCAAAATGAGTAACTAAATTTTTAATTTAAATTAAAAATTGACATTTTTGTTTTTATTTAAGATAATTTTGAGGATCTTATTTGCAAATAATCTCATAATGAGTTAATATAATATTACTTATATTCTCATTTTGAGGTTCATTATGTTAATGATAGCTTGTGATGATGGTTCTACTAGCGTTAAATTAGCCTGGCTAGAAAGTGAAAAAATAGTGACACATATATCGCCAAATAGCTTTAAAGAGGGATGGAATACTGAGATATTGAGTAATAATCCTGTATTTAATTATTTAGTTGATGATAAAAAATATACTTTCGATATAGGAAGTAGTTCTGTTATTGAAACAACCCACGTATCTTACCAATATAGCGCCCTTAATCGACTCGCTATCCACCATGCGCTTTTAACTTCTGGTTTACTCCCTCAAGATATTGAGTTAACCGTAACGCTTCCTGTCACTGAATTCTTTACAGAAGATGCTCAGATTAACGAACTAAATATCCAACGAAAAAAAGAAAATATTTTAAGAAAAGTTAATATCAATAAAGGGGAAAACTTTAACATTGTTAACGTGATGGTGATGCCTGAGTCTATTCCGGCAGTGAGGGAAGTGTTGATAAAAGATAATATTTCTTCTTTAGAGCGAAGCTTAATTGTCGATTTAGGTGGAACAACATTAGATTGCGCGGTAATTCAAGGTATGTTAGACAATATTTCAGAAATTAAAGGTAATTCTGAAATAGGGGTATCAAAACTAACTAAATCTGTTATCAATGCCCTTTATCTCGCATCTTCACCAAGTAGTTATTACATTGCCGATGAAATTATTAAAAACGTGAATAATATGACGTTACTAAAAAAAGTCATTAATGACCCTAAAAAAATCACTAATATTACCGAAGTTGTGATTGAGGGTTCTAAAAATTTAGCGGACAGAGTCATCTCTGAGATCGAAAAAATTAATAATATTAATCGAATTTATTTAACTGGTGGTGGTGCTGAAATTATTTATTCTTATGTCAAAAATTATTTCAAAAATCATAAGGTAGAGAAAATTTTTGAACCTCAATTAGCCTTAGTGAAAGCTATTGCTTTATCTTAATTGAATAAGGTTAAAACTTTATGAGTAATAGTCGAAAGAAAATCACAGCTTATCTCCATCCATCAATATATCAACAGGATAAAAAAGCCATTGACTTTATTGAAAAAATGCCTAATCAACTGAGAGGCGATTTTTATCGTCAAGCAATAATAACGGCTGCTGCCTTATCCGAGATTGATAGTCGTTTGTTAGGATTGATTAGTACTTTCTATTCTAAGGGATTTGATATTAATAATCTTTATTCAATTTTGGAGCAGACAACAGGCAGAGAAAAAATCAGTCAATCTGTAGAAATTAAGAATGAGGTGATTAATGAACTTTCTTCTGAAAAAAATGTGTCAGCAAAATTATCAAATTTGAAGAAGTAAAATACACATAAGATATTGAAATTTTGTCTGGCAATTTAGATATATTTTCAATGAAAAAATTTTTGATTTGGAAAAGAAAAAACAACAAGATGGAAAATAATTTTATTGTGTTTCCTGGTGATACCATCAGTCATTCCTGAAAGCGTTGTAGACGCTACACAGATCAGATGCAACAGTCTTGTGGTCTTTCCATTCAACATAGCGTAACGAATGACTCACTTGACGGACAATACAAAGCAATGCAACATAACCCTTACTTCTCACTATGTATCCCTTTCTTGTGGTTTGAATAAGCCTTTTGCAAATAGTAAAATCAATAATGACTTATGCAAAACATAGTCAGATAAATATCAAAAACACAAAATTAGCGCATTTTTCAATCTAAAGTCATTATTGATTTTACTATTTGCAAAAGGCTTAATGTAAAAAATGCTTGATACCGACAACCTCTTTAAAGATAATAATTCTCATTATCATTTTATCATCAGTAGAATTAATGGGGTAAATAATATGACTAAGCCTACTCTTGTTGGACATACCGTAGAAACAACCTGTTAAATAAAATAAATAAGGAAAGGGTTTCTTATGGAAATCAAACTGTTTTCTTTTGCCAGAACTTTTTATATTCAAGATAAAAAAGCCATCCACTTTCTCACAATATTAAGCTTTGATTGGGTAAAGTTCCATTCAATAATAACCATTATGTCTCATGTTGTACGCATGTCTATACTGACAACTGCGATTGTCTCAATAATAACGAGGGCACAAGCAGAAACGACAACATTAAAAAATCATCCTGATATAATAACCATTTATGCAACAGGGAATAAAAGAGATAGCTTTGATATGCCAATGATGGTGACTGTGATCAGAAATAACTCACCTGAAACAAAAACTGCCAGTACAGTAAATGATATTTTACGTAAAGTGCCTGGCATTAGTGTCAAAGGAACAAGTCGAGCTAACGGACAGGATATTTATATGCGCGGCTTTGATAGACGTGGCATCCTGACATTAGTGGATGGTGTAAGGCAAGGCACGGATACCGGTCACGTTAATGGCACCTTTATCGATCCCACTTTAATTAAACAAGTCGAAATTGTCCGCGGACCTTCCTCTTTACTATATGGCAACGGAGCCATGGGAGGGGTTATTGCATGGGAAACAGTTGATGCCAAAGACTTGTTAACTGAAGGACAAAACAGCGGTTTTCGTGTGTTTAGCCAAGCAGCAACAGGTGACCACAGTTTCGGATTCGGTGGTACAACATTTGGCAGTACCGATGATTTTGATGGCTTATTTAGTTTTGTTACCAAGGAGGTGAAAGATATTCGTCTAAGTAATGGAGATAATATGGATAACAAAGAAACTATTGCCAACTTACTCGCCAAAGGAACATGGCAACTGGATGATACCCAAAAGCTTTCTGGTCAAATGCGTTACTACAATAATAACGCCTATGAGCCAAAAAACCCGCAGGAAATTGCGACCCATAAAAAGAACTTAAAAGTTAACCGCACTACACGCCAGCGAGATGCTCAAGCCACTTATCAGATCAACCCAGCTTCACAAGATTGGTTAAATCTAAAAGTAACATCCTACTATTCTGATATCAATATAACAACTAAAGGATCTGATACAAACTATGAAGGTCGAACGCAAAAAACTTACGGTTTGAAGTTAGATAACCGTTCGAATGTGTATGATTTACCGCTCTCCGCACATAATTTTACTTATGGCAGCGAAGTTTATAAGCAAAAACAAGCACCATATGCTGCAACTACCCAGTTCCCCGATGCAAATATCACATTTGCCTCAGGTTTTGTGCAAGATGAAATCGCATTAAAAAATTTACCTCTCTCATTTGTTATTGGTACTCGTTATGACTACTATAAAGCAATCTCTGAAGGTAATGATGACGTTAAAAACAGTAAATGGTCTTCTAAAGGAGCAGTAATCATTACCCCAACGGACTGGTCAATGCTATTTGCATCCTATTCAGAAGCCTTCCGCGCACCATCAATGATGGAGATATATAATGACGGAGTGCATTTCCAGATGGGCCCAATTGTCAATAAATGGCGTCCTAACCCAAATTTGAAACCTGAAACGACTCGGACAGCAGAATATGGTTTTGGACTTCGTTTTGATGATTTGTTGATGGCACATGATAATTTGCAATTCAAAGCCAGCTACTTTGATACTACAGCCAAAGATTATATTAATACTTACGTCAATGTTGATTTTAGAAACCCGGAAAACAATTACACCACATCCATCAATACCAAACGTGTCAAAATTTTGGGGTGGGATACCTCCATGGATTATAAAACTGATTACTTCACTTGGAATTTAGCTTATAACCATACTGAAGGTAAGAACGAATACAATAATCAGTCCATTACCTCTATCAAACCTGATTCACTCACCAGTAACTTGTTTTTCCCCATTGCAGACAGTGATTTTTCAGTGGGTTGGTTCAGTGAATTTACTCGCCATACTAGTTTCAATGCGGCGTCTAAAACACAGCCGCAAGCAGGCTATGCGGTACATGATTTCTATATAAACTACCAAGGTGAAGGTCATCTAAAAAGCTTAAACAGTAGTGTCGTTTTAGGCAATGCGTTTGACAAAGAATATTACTCATCACAAGGTATTCCTCAAGATGGACGTAATATCAAACTGCTTGTTAGCTTCCAATGGTAATTAACATAAAATTAAGGAAATAAACATGAATTCAACACATTTCGAGTGTTACCAACAAACAAGAACAGAAAAAAAAGCAAAGGACGCTCGTAATCTAGCAGCTTACCTAAATGTTTCAGAAGCGGAACTACTTCATTGCCGTGTTGGTTATGACAAAGTCACACGCCTCAATGTTGATCCGCCAAGGCTACTAACAGAATTAGCGACTGTTGGGCTAGTCAAAGCCATTACAAGTAACGAATATGTCGTTCATGAACAATTGGGGCGCTATGAGAATACCAAATTTAGCAATCATGGTGGTTTAATCCTCAACCCGCGTGCACTCGACTTACGTATGTTTTTCTCTCACTGGGACTCGATATTTGTCCTCACTGAAGAAGCCCAAAATTGTGAAAGTCATAGTATTCAATTCTTTGATAAACAAGGCGATACATTACATAAAGTTTATACCACGGATGAAACCGATATAGGTGCGTGGAATACATTGATTAAAAAATATGCGACTAATGATAATCCACCCTTAAAACTGGAAGCTGCACAGACGTTTGCTTTTCAACCAATTAATGATGAGTTCAAACAGCAACTGGAGCAAGAATGGCGCAATATGACTGATGTTCATCAGTTTTTCATTTTTCTAAAGAAAAACAACTTAAGCCGCCAGCAAGTATTCAACGCCGTAAGTGACGACCTTGCATGGAAAGTTCCTACCGATTCATTTTATCAATTAGTGAATACCGCGTTTAATGATCAAAACGAAATCATGATTTTTGTTGGTAACCGTGGTTGCGTGCAGATTTTTACTGGGAAAATAAAGAGCATAATGCATTATCAAAGCAAACTCGATGATCTTAAATGGATTAATATTCTTAACCCTGATTTCAGGCTGTACATGATAAAAAAGGGTATTGCAGAGTGTTGGGTCACACGTAAACCTACTCAAGATGGCTTTGTGACCAGCCTTGAAGTGTTTGATAAAGACGGCAATCAAATTGTACAAATGTATGGTCAACGCACTGAAGGTACACCAGAACAAGAACAATGGCGCGATCAAGTAATGGCGCTGCCACACATCTAATTATCAGATAAATAACTATGAAACAATGGATTATAATGATAGCGACGCTGATGACGTCATTAACTACATACTCTGCTGAACGAATTATTACCCTTGGAGGTGATGTGACTGAAATTGTGTATGAACTTGGTGCTCAGGAGCAACTTGTTGCTCGTGATAGCACCAGCCTTCACCCTGTTCAAGCAACTTCATTGCCTGATATTGGTTATATGAGAATGTTGAATGCTGAAGGTTTATTATCCATGTACCCTACTATTGTGCTTGCTAGTGAGTTGGCAAAACCTTCTACGGCATTGTTACAGATAAAAAAAAGTGGTGTCAAAGTCATCAAAGTGACAGGTCGACCTGCCTTAGAAGCCATTCCTGAAAAAATCACCACAGTGGCCAACGCAGTGGGAAAAACGCAGCAAGGGCAGCAATTGGTTGAGCAATTCAGTCAAGAACTTGCCAAAGTGGATAGCACTCCTATCAATAAGAAAGTGTTATTTATCATGAGTTATGGCGGTATTCAACCACTGGCAGCAGGTCAACATACAGCGGCAGATAGCATAATTACCGCCACAGGTGCAAAAAATGCCATGGCTAATTTCAAAAGTTATCACCCCTTATCGCAAGAAGGGCTTATTTCCAGCCAACCGGATTTACTTGTGTTGACGGAAGAAGGGGTTAAGTCACTCGGTGGAATTGATAATGTCTGGAAATTACCGGGGCTTTCCATGACACCTGCTGGAAAAAATAAGGCTTTGTTTATTGTGAATGATGTGGGAATGCTTAGTTTTAGTTTAGGTACCCCAAAAGTGATGCAGCAACTGAGAAAGGCGTTAGAAAAATCAAAATGAGTCGTCTTAAGCACCCTTTATCAATTATCACTGTACTGTTGTTTGTGCTTTGCGTCATTATATTAGTTGCGTCAAATGTAGGGGCATTACCCCTGTCTTTTAAAACTCTGTGGCAGAAGCCTACCACAGATCCAGACTGGCAGATTTGGCTTAATATTCGCCTACCCCGTATTTTACTCGCCATTTTAGTTGGTCTCGCACTAGCTGTTTCAGGCGCTATCATGCAAGGGTTGTTCCAAAATCCGCTTGCTGACCCGAGTTTACTGGGTATTAGTAGTGGTGCAGCCCTTTGCGTTGCCACTTTTATTGTTTTTTCCTTTTCATTACCCACAGTCTTACAAAGTTATGGACACATTAGCGCCGCATTTGTTGGAAGCTTAGTGGTTTCTTTGATTATTTTTGGCTTAAATCGAGCATCTAACGGTAACTTAGCACGCTTGCTTCTTGCAGGGATCGCCATTAATGCACTCTGTATGTCATTTATCGGCGTACTCAGCTATATCAGTAATGATCAACAATTGCGTACTTTTAGCTTGTGGATGATGGGAACTCTCGGTAATATCGAATGGACCTCACTAAGCATTGCCGCTACGATCATTATACCGATTAGTGTTATCTGCTTATGGCAAGGTAATACATTGAATATCCTACAATTAGGGGATGAAGACGCACACTACCTTGGCTTGAATGTTGAACGGGCTAAGTTCATTTTATTGTTTCTTAATGCCCTGTTAATTGGCTGCGCTGTCGCCATGAGTGGTGTTATTGGCTTTATAGGGTTAGTTGTGCCACATTTAATTCGCATGACAATCTGTGCAGACCACCGCTGGTTAATTCCAGGTTCAGCAATTGCAGGGGCTGCACTGTTGTTATTTGCCGACACACTTGCCCGTATCATGGTGGTTCCAGCTGAAGTTCCAGTTGGCTTACTCACCGGCCTTATTGGTGGACCTTACTTTTTATGGTTGATTCTACTTCAACCGGCTGGGAAGATCTAATCCGATGGAAAGTAATCAATCCACTTTATTCGAAGCGCACAATTTGTCTTATCACATTAAGAATAAAACATTAATTGATGATATCAGCCTATCAATTCAACAAAATGAAATGGTTGTCATTATTGGTCCGAATGGCGCAGGTAAATCGAGTCTTTTGAAATTGCTAACCGGTTATGTAAATCCTACCCAAGGAGAGTGTCTTATCGAAGGACGCTTACTTACACAGTGGGATAATAATGATTTAGCTAAAAAACGCGCAGTGATAAAACAACACAGCCACCTGCAATTTGCTTTTACCGTTGAAGATGTGGTGGCAATGGGACGAACACCTCATGGTACGGAGAACAAACAAGAAGCAATTGAAGAGGCTTTATCACAGACCAGTTGTCAGTTACTACGCCAACGTGATTACAGGCAACTCTCCGGGGGAGAACAGCAGCGTGTACAATTGGCCCGAGTGTTAGCACAAATATGGCAACCTAGCGCTAGACCCGCCTGTTTATTTCTTGATGAACCGACATCCGCACTCGACCTATATCATCAACAACACAGTTTACGCTTGTTGCATCAACTGACCCGAGAAAGACCATTAGGTGTTTGCTGTATTTTACATGACCTCAACCTCACTGCGCTGTATGCGGATAAAGTATATTTGATTCAAGAAGGCAAACTCGTCGCAAAAGGAACTCCTACTGACGTCCTCACCACTAATAATTTAACGCATTGTTATCAAGCAGATTTGGGCGTCAGTCAGCACCCTCAAAATGCCTCGCCACACGTTTATTTACACTATTAAGATATTGGTAATACGTACCCCTAAAATCTAGGAGCATTTCAATGTTAAATAAAAAACATTATCTTATTTTTTTCTAAAAAAATGACTAATTTTATAATTAACCCCATTAATTCTTTCTTTCACGGCTTGATAAACAAACGCTTTAATCATGTTACCGTCAATATCCTATGGCCGCTTATGAGCAAACTAAAACATAGAATCGAGCTTTAATTCTGATTTAAGAACAGCAGCCGCAATTAAAGCAAGCTTTTCATCTAGGGTAATATCTTTATTGCCATTTTGTTCATTTTTTTCTTTAAAACTCTGACGCCTATTTTTAGTATTTCTAATGCAACAGCAGTCCGATTTTCCGTTGATTTATTTTCACCATCTTTTAATTTTTCATCGACCATTATCATCGATAAAATCCATAATAGTAAAAGGGATTTTTAACAATACAGGGTGATTTTTTCGCCTTTCATTTTATCCTCGAAAATAATGACTTAACCTTATATTTAATTGCATATTATAAACTATAATAGTAAACTAATATTAGTTATACTTAAATTAAGTTAAAACTATTTATTGTGGAAAATTTTGAATTTTATAACATTTTGAACTATAAAAAATTGATATTAAATTAGTTAAAGCTTATTATAAACTTTATTTTAGTTTTTTTATTTTTTAAAACATATATATTATTAAATAAATAGTTATAACTTTTTTAAAAATTATTTTATATTAATTAATTTTGTAGTTCATAAAACAACCATATATAATATACTAAATTTAAATAAAAAATTCAGCAAAATTCATTTTGCAAGTGGTGTGTATAAACTAGTGATAGAAGAGGCTGATTTAGTTAGGTAAAATTGAAAATCATTATTGGAACAGCACGGAAAAATATTTTTGCTTTATGGGGGCGACAATATGCCGAATTGTTCTTATTTAAAAAAATGTTTTGGGAAGCACAAGAAACTAAAAATAGTCCCTTCACACTCATCATCAAAGAAAGAGTATGGTAGTGAAGATGAAAAATTTAATACTGCTATTTTGTCTTGTTATATCAAAAGTAGCTATCACCGATTGTTTTGATAAAGCAGTATTCTATTACCGATTATTTAAGAGCCATTGCATAGCAAGAATCAAAGTTTAATCCTGAAGCAAAAAACAAAAATAAAGACAGCTCATTGGATTTAGGTATTATACAGATTAATACCAAAACATTTAAATCAATTAAAAATTAATACCCCGCATTATCGGAAAATGATTTAGTAAACAATCCCTACTTGAATATTTATATTGGTGCAATGATCTTAAATCGTAACTTTGCCATCTAAGGTAAGCATTGGTTAGCCGTTGGAATGTATAACGCAGGAATGAGTAATATCAACTCAACGATTAAAAATCGTTACCTCTATGCGAAAAAAATTTATCAACATTATCATAAAATAAAAGCTGGAAGAATGAATGAGAATAAAATTTACGGGGCATTGGAATAAAAAAGCCTTAAACACGTAATTTGTGATACCATAGATGAATTACAATTTTATGAAATTGAATTTCTCTCTGGTGTTAATCTTTATTTTCATGATGAAGATATTAATTTTGATAAAATTGAAATTAGAAATGAAAATGGCGCACCTATTACGTTTATTTATAACAATAATATTCCAGTTATAAAACTGCGCAAAAGGAAAAAAAGAAAAGCATCAATCATTAACTTTGCCTATCTTAAGAGAAATAAAATCAGCAAAGATAATTAATTACGCAATCAAGCTTTATTTGGGTAAATTATACTCCAAAATTCTCATAATAAGTTTGCAGTAAATAGGAGGATATACCGCCCAGTACACGCTTTATTAATCTTTAAAAGCACTATCTAGTACCATCATTTGTTTATAAATATCTTGCACTTGTTTTTTTATCGGCTTAATCAGTTGCGCCATTAAATTCTCGGTAAGTTCGTTGGAGTCATAGAAATATGTCTTCTCAAATTTAAAAAGCTGTAGATAAAACATGTCCATTTTCTTTACGAGTAAAAACACATCTTTTCGTAGTATTTCATGATCGGAATAATTCATTTTAATTTTCTCTTGAGTGATGGTTTTAAGCAACGCGACAAGTACGTAAAGCAGCGATACGTTGTTGACCAATCGCGTGATATTCAGAAAGAAGCTCAATTCCAATGTATCGCCATCCTGATAGTGCAACAGCGATACAGGTAGAACCAGCAAACGGATCGAATACGATAGCGTGAGGTTGGGTAAACGACTCAATAAGAGGCTGTAAACTACTAACGGGTTTTTGAGTAGGATGATAAAGATTACCCTTATAGTGCTATGACTGTACATATTTCATCGGTTTCAATGGCATCACTGGACGACCTTTAGTCAGCAGATAAGCATTTTCGTGACTGTGCCCAAAAAACCGTCTTTGACGCATAGTTTTCCTTGAAAACAAAATGACCAACAATACGGAATCTGGATTTTTTCCAGATATCAACAAATTTCTCAACGCGATTCCAGCCGTAAAAACTCACCATCAAATTGTTGGGTTTCAATACGCGAAACATTTGTTGACAGGCTGGTAACAACCAGGAATTATTTCTATCGTTGGCAATTGAACGTCCTGAGCGATCGGTATAGTCGACCAGATAAGGTGGGTCGGTTAAAATAAAATCGATTGCATTATCAATCAGGAAAAGTTGACATAACTTTCAGGCTGGCGCCTTGTATGAACTAGGACATACACGTGTCCCCTATTTAGTGTGACAGCAAGAGACGTCCATGTCGCCATTCCCTTACTGCTCGATGCCGCGAAAGCCACTTTAAGGCTTACCGTCCCCCAAAATGGGCGTATAGCAAGCTGGCATCGAGCAGTAAGGGAATCCTTCAAAGCTTGAATTGACTAGACGCGATAAATCTATTTTATTGACTGAATGGTATCTATAGCGAAGAGGATTGTAGAAGAGGAGATATTTTTGTACTGAAATCTCTTTAAGCGATAGGCTTTTTTCAGTGTGCTTCCAAACAAAGTTCCGCTTCATACCAGCGAAAATCATTTTCCCAACGCCAAATCAGGAGGAGCATCAGCAGATTTATGGTTTGATTTATTACGTCGTGCTAAACATTGCAAATTATCATCAACATCAGCTTGCGTTACCCCTCCGGCAATCTGACCGTCTTTGTCATAACGATATACGCCTAACTGGATGAGTGCGCGATAATCAGTGTGGATGCCCAATACTT
>DAYVGO010000079.1:0-5229 GCA_045399315.1 Arsenophonus sp. | reverse complement strand
CATAGAAAGACCTGGAAAAATAGAGGTAGAAAACGCATATTATTCTTCCCTTCATGATAGGGAGTTTGTTGTTTACATTTACAGAATAAAAACCCTCCAATAAACCCGGGGAGGTTCAGATTTTGAGTTTCTGGTTGTATTTTCTCTGGCTCAGCGCTTTTTTGAGGCGTTTGAAGTTGCAAGGATCCCTGTTTGATTTCAGGCTCTGTTGTGGCTTTTTGTGTGGTTTTTGCTGCAATTTTTCTGCATGGGCTAACATCATCTGATGATATTTATCAGGCGACAAATAATGTTTAGATTTTTTTCTGCAGCAACAATCGCACAGGTTTGTTTAAATTGTTCACTGCCTGTTAATCGCAGCTTACCGCCAAATTTGTTCTTGGCGTATTCCAGCACCATCGCTGCCTGTTCTTTACTGCTGTTACCTGAAAACTCAATATGTGATCCCTTATCAGAAAAAACGATCGCATGCGTCTTTTTGTCCAGATAATTGACCTGTTTTTCTTGCTTACTCGCCACCAAATCAGCGAGTTTCAATCTTTTGTTAAAGTCTTCCTCAAATTGTAGTGCCTGTTGTTTACAAGCAACCGATTTTTCAAATGTAAAATCACTATCATCATTAAGTATCATATTTTTGTTCATGTTAATGTTTCCTTTTAAGATCGCATTTATTTTGGATAAGTTATCTTCTTTAGGTTGCCAATGATTATGAATCCCATTAATTAACTGTCTTTTCTCACACATCACACGATTTAACTCGTCACGCTTTTGTAATTGCAAAAATAAGATAAAACCGCGCTCAACTTCGCGTTTTTTTTCGTCCTTAATCAATTTAAGACCTTTAATCGCCTGTCGATAATCATCAAATAATTGACGACGATTATGAGCATAAATAGCATTCAAAGCAGACTGACAGTCTTTCTTTGATGCAAGCCTTTCCTTATTTTGCTCAGTCGTTAACAGCTCATGTCTCAATACTGAAAGAAAAGCCTTATTTTTTATCTGTGCATCATTAACGGCTATCAAATCCACTTTAGCTGTTTGCCAGTCAAGATTTAAGTATTTTGTTAGAAAATCGCTGGCATTTAAATTCCGATTTCTCACGTTAAATCTCGGGCTATTATCCTTGGCAAACGTCACTCGATGCTGATTAGGGTCAATGTTGTATTTGACGGCACAAAATGATAAAAACCGATGCGGAGCAATCTTATTCCTGATTTCTCGTATAATCGTCATATCACTCTCAGTCGGTTTCTTGTTCAACTGATGCAATAATTGACTCACAAAATCATTTATTTTTCGATCATACGGTATCCATCGCACTGTCCGACTAGGATATTGTCTTTCTTGTCGTATTTTTGCAACATTATCACCTGAAAATAATGGCAATACAGGTTGAGATTGGTCGGTTTCTCGTCCCGCAAATCCCTGCAGCGGATAAACCATGGTGCGTGTCTGCAAAGATGGCAATCGCTTTTCTGGTGAATTTCTGGCTGAATGTCGTGAGAAAGACTTCGTAACACTTCGCTTGGTATCTCTTCCTGATAGATATCCCTCAATGTCGTTACTTTTGTTTTTACTTCCTCCTAAATTATCAAGTTCGTATCGTTCATGATATTGTCTCCTGATCTCATCAAGTTTATCTTTTTTTTCACGTTCGCGTAAAACAGCATAATGTTGCCTTAACTTTTGACCGTCAGAATAAATATATTTTATTTCGTGGCTGGTTTTCTCAATCCATGTTGTTAGCCTATTATCAATCTGGTTAGCAGACGGTTTGCGAATAGGAATGGTTCGGTTTTCGATAAACTGTTTTGAAAATAAAGGACTCTTTAATCGGATAAATTTCTGTTTTTCTGGTAGTTTAATACCGATATATTGATTAGCCATTCCCTTATTATAAATTTTTATTTCACCCATTTCTTTTAAATGGGATTCAAACTTTTCTTGCGTAAATATCTTCTCTTTATCCAACGATTCAAAAAGCGTTTTTTTGAATTCTGCTTGCTTTTCATGAAATAAATCACCTTTCATTCGTGAAAGCACATTGGCGAGGTTAGCGTCACTTACTCTAATTCCATCTTTCGGACTTACTAAATGGTATTTAAGATTAATGTGTTCCTGTATTGCGTCCAGTTGATCAATATAAAGTTCACCTTTTCCTCTTGAGTTTAAGACTTTTCCGGTCACTAAATTTTTTTTAGGAATGACAATATGAATATGGGGTTTTCTGTCAATTAATTGACCTGTTTTTTCATCATTAATATGCTTTACTTTAGGAATATGTGCCTCAGCATAAAAACAATACTCATCAGTATGATACGCATTCATTAAGAGATTTTTATACTCTTGCGTAACTTTTTGGAGCATCTCAGAAGAGATTGAAGACTCATAAAAAGAAAGTGAAATATGAATATACCGTTCTTGTCCTTTATCAGGAATTGAGTTAATAACATGATTAAGGTGCTCAATATTCCCTTCTAAAATTAATCGATTATCCAGTTCATCACGGCTTAAAGCGCGTCCCTGTTTAATACCATTAACCAGATAATCAACAATCCCTTTATTTCCGCCACCAATTCTACTTATCATGCTCAATCTCACATAAAAGATTTTCACTAATTGTATTAAGGACAGTTAGCCATCGAATTAAAAGTTGCTCAGTTATCATACCGTCTTTATGGACGGCGTTAATCTGTCTAGCAATCTGATTAATGCTGTTGCTGGTTTTGTTAAAATAAAAAAGCAGACGGTCATATTTTTCTGAATTAGTTTTATTATGAATATCGGGGTCTAACTGCTTAGTTAAAAGTAATCGGAAAAACTCAGACTTTGATAAACCAAGTGTATCTATCACTTTCTTAAAGGGAGCATATTCTAATTCGGTCAGCCTGAATGTAATGTGAATATTCTTGTTATCTTTTTTCATAGGCTCGTAGAGCCTCCATTTTTACAATATTCAAAATGAATGGGGTTTAAGAGGTCCCCCACTTAGCACATCGATTGTACCAAACATTTTTATTCTTGTGTACAATCGCCCTCGTGCCTAAATACTATTTAGTGATTATTCCAAGGTAAAATATTACATGTATAACATTATTATGTTTCATTAATAGCCTTAATATGTATAAATAAGACATTAATAATACAAAAATAATACTTTAATAGCACTAAATATAACCAAATAGTTTGACTTGTTATTCAATGCTTATAATATTTTAATTAAAAATTAATAAATAAAATTCATTCATGAAAACTTATAAAATTAATCCATAAAGAAAAGGAACGATAAAACGAATAATTGCTAATCATATCCAATTGATATTAGAATTAGATAATTTCTTTACATAGAAAGAATTAGTAGAAAGACTAAATCAAGATTTAAAAATAAATATTGATTATCACTACCTTAACAGAGCAATCAATTCATTAAATAAAAAATCAAATACAATATCTAACAATCACAAAAGTAACGATAATTCAGTAAAAATAGACAAAAAAGTTTCTTTATTTTCTCATAAAGAATACCCATTAAGTGAAATAACCCCTGAAAAAAAGACAAACTTCCATCCCTTAATTATCTGAATGAATTAGCTAAAAATAAAGTCATACAATATGACATAACAAGAGGAAAAACTAAAATTGTTAGGCGTTAATTTTATTCTTGATAAAGCAAAAGTTTTTGAGGAAATTTCAAAAATTTGTGAAAAAAGAACAAAAATTTAAAGAAAAAATTTTAACAAAAATGTTTAAAATAGGCGAAAAATGAAAATTGGTGTTTTAAACAATAGGGGAAATGTAGGTAAATCAACCTTATGTAAACATATGCTTTATCCTCGTTTGTCTGATTGTGAAGTACTCAGAATAGAAACACTAAACAGTGATGGAGAACCTACAAGTGAAAAACTAAGTGCAAGTGAATTTGATTCGATATTTGAAAGAATATTAGGCTCTAATAATATCATTGTTGATGTCGGCTCATCTAACATGGAACAATTTTCATCTAAACTGAAAAATGAATTTTCAGGGTCACAAATTTTTATTGACACATTCATCATTCCGGTAACATCAGATAAGAAACAACAACAAGATACTACTACAACGATACTATTATTAAATTCTATTGGTGTACAAAACGATAATATAAAAATAATTTTAAATCGCGTTAATCCACAAAAAAAGATAAGTTCACAATTTAGTACCCTTTTTGAGAATAAAGATTTAGCAGCCATTGGTTTTTCTTTAACAGAAAATATCCCTACCGTCTTGGATTCTAGCCTTTTCGCTATGCTAAAAAATCAGTTATATCATACAATTATATTCGTTATATAGATGTAGATTTCAAATCACTTGTAGAAAACGCAGAGGACAAAAAAGAAAAAGCACAAATCCAGTTAATGCAATTTTACCGGATGGGTTTCGATTCTTATCAAAGAAATCTTCAATCTGCATTTGACGCATTAAATTTACCCAAACAGGATTAAAATATGAATATATGTAACCAACAACACCCCAGCATGGGAAACCGCCCAGAATGATGATGTATTAAGAAAAGCTGCTCTTGAAAAGCTCGTTGAAGGATTTTTTGAAATACAAAATCATATTAAAAATCCGCCAGATACCATCAATGAAGCACAACAAAAACAGATTGACTTAACAACAAAAGAATTTACCAAAAAAATTGATGCGATCAACTCCCTACCGATCTCGATCAACAGGTAGAAAACCTAAGGGCTATCACCAGTAAGTCAAGGGTGGCTATCGAAGGAAAAGCCAAAGAAACTGACATGAAAATTGAGTATCAAAACTCAACTTCACTCAACATTCTGTTTAAAGCCATGCTGGAGTCTGTTTCTCTCTTTCAGGATCATCTCAACAAGGCAAAAGAAAATGTACTCAAAAGTATTGAAGTCGATATTGGCAATCACTGAGCAGAAAATGAAAGTATTTCATGGCAAACAGCTTAGATGATTATCGGCGTAACGTTTGTCATTAACCTTATCAGCTTAGGTACAATGCATTTTTTTACGCGTTAATAGAGGATAGGTCTACACTGGCTTTTTAGCGTACCTGATTAAGTAACTTTTTGCTTACTTCGCCTTGCTAAACGTTGCAAATTATCATCAACATCAGCTTGCGTTACCCCTCCGGCAATCTGACCGTCTTTGTCATAACGATATACGCCTAACTGGATGAGTGCGCGATAATCAGTGTGGATGCCCAATACTT
>DAYVGO010000049.1:0-5624 GCA_045399315.1 Arsenophonus sp. | reverse complement strand
TTACCTTCCTGAATCCCTTCTTTACGCCCTTCTTGCCTTAATGCCTGAGCAATAGTCATCAGTGCCCCCTCGTGTTTTTCTGACTGTTTGGCTATCTCAGTAATAAATTCCATTGGTTTTTGTGCGTTTCCTTCCTGAATGAGATAGTTAAAAATAGTGATGACTTGATTATTGGTATAATAATCATACGACAACAATTTGACAATTTCATTCAGAAGCTCCGTCATGTCCCTTCTGTGAATGTGCTTCTGGATTAACTCCAATAATGCAATTCGCCTGTGCTGCATAATTTCACCATCTTCTAACGTTGTCACGTCAACTAATTTGAACGGCTTCGTATAAATTTTTTCTGCAATATCTTTGCCACTAAAACAGTCCAGCCAATCAGTGCTGTATGGATGTGGACTTTTCTCTCCACAATAAAACAGGATAGGGAAAACGATAGGTAACTTTTTGTGGCCAGCGTCTAAATGTTTCTGCATGGCTGCCATGCTATAACGCATGAGTCGCCATGCCATTAATTTATCCGGTGTTGACTGATGCTCTATAAGCAAATAAATATAACCTTTACCTTTTTGGGTTTTTACTGAATATAAAATATCACTTTGATAATTTTTCATCTCACCATCGACAAATGAGCTGGATTCCGCTTTAAGACTATTTAAATCACAAAGCGATTTAATCTCTTTGGGCAGCCAGATATCAAAGAAATCTTGAGCGGTTTCTTTTTCGCTCAAAAACTTTCTAAATACGGCATCATGGGGAGTTGGGGTGAATTTTTTACTCATCCGATTTGTTCGCTGATTGATGATTTAAAGTTGAATTATGGTAAATAATGATTAAATTTAAAGGGGAAATGTTGCTGTTTCATTAGTTAATCAGGCATCACACAACGCACCGTTAATCTCACTGGTGCGCTTTTTATGCGCAATCATCCTTCTTTATCCCCTTCCTTAAAAATATTTTATATCAGATTTTGGCGGTTTAACTTTTACACATTCTTTTATGTTACATATTATTTAAATATAATCATAATATATAATTAAGGACATCTAAATGATAAATCCTCAACTTGCCCACATCACCCGATATTAGAGTCATTTTTTTAGATTGGTTATACTTAATTCTACCTAAAAATGGGTTATTGAATAGGTTACGCCAACTAGATAAACTTTTATTGTTAAGGTAATTCTTTTTTCTTCCAAAGTCTTTAACTTAAAAACTTCAAGTAGATTCACCTAAATGCGCTGTAGTCATTTATGGCGTATTTTTTATTTCTTTCCAACAAGAACCCTGACTAATTTCTTTAAAATCCCTTAAAATTGATTGCAGGCGATTTAGCAGGTGTTTTGATGTCTCTTTCTGTCTTCCTTAAGCACTTCAATGAAGATTTGTTCAAATTCATCATTTTTGGGCAGGTCTTGTTTCAGAATATATTTGTTAATAAAGAAATCAGGCTCTATACCTAATCGCCTTGACGCTTCAAATCCTTGTTTGACCCAATCAATAAGCAATGTATGCTCGTGAGCTAATGTTTCAGCCCAGTGCCAATCAAATTGTTTGATTTCATCATTGCGTAGAATACGAATTGATTTTGCGTCATAGGTCATTTAACGGCTTCTTTCAAATCCTTGCCCGCTTTGAAACCAACTACATTGATAGCAGCGATTTTAATAACTTTTCCTGTTTTAGGATTACGCTCTTCTCTAGCAGCTCTTGGTTTAACCTGAAAGCTGCCAAATCCAATGAGTTGTAAGTCATTACCAGACTTGGGATTCTTTCACGGTTTCAGTAAATGTATTAACAGCCTTCTCCGAGTCCTTCTTGGTCATGTTTGTTTTTTTGCAACTTTGCTGATGAGTTCTGTTTTGTTCATTTTGTGCCTGAATTGTCGGATAAGGTAATATATGTGATGCTAGCTGCACTAGTTTAGTGTTGCAATATTTCAGATTAAATTAATTCAAAAAAGTCTTTTTAACTAAAACTGTTACGCTCACCGGAGTTTGTGACCGAGCATGGCGAGTGAGCAGACGAGGAAGAAGAATGTCGTCTTGGCAACAAAGAAATTAGGTACGCTTTGGTTAAATATTAATCAGATTAAATTTCTTATTAACAATAAGTAATTTGAAGTGGTTATATCTCTTTTGTTAGAAGAGTTATCCACAGCAACTGAGGAAAAATTTCCGGTTAAATATAGTTATGTATAAGTAAATAAGTTAAAGGAAAAAAATGAATATAATTATCTATTTTTAATTGTTTTTTACAATCAGGTAACTGAAAGCCGAAAGCTATCTTTTAATGTTTAAAACAAGCTGTTTAAATGTTGTTTCACTATAAACGGCTCTAACCAACAATCTTAACTCTACTAGGGAAGAGGCTATGACTGATCTTACAACGAAAACGAGAAAATACAATTTGAAAACATTATGGCCACACAAACATAAGCAACTCGAATTCTTCATTGCTGATGATGTAGATATCACCACGTTTCGAGATGAAATAGCGAGTATGGAACACCCTTTCTTTGCTCTGAAAGGTGTTGATACAAAAGATAGGTAATATAAAAATGGAAAAGTAACTATAACTGTGAGATCAAATTCACTAGGATTAGTAACCATTTTTGATAAAGATATTTGGATTTATGCTATTTCGAAATTGCAGGAAGCGATTAATAACAATCAACCGATTAGCAGGACTATTGCTTTTACCCCGTATGATTTTTTTGTGACAACTAATCGTGATAAAAGTGGACGAGCATATAGGGATTTGAAAAAAGCCCTTTCTAGGTTATCTGGTACAAGCATTCAAACTAATATTATTTATTCAGAAGGTGATAAAAAAACGATCAATTTTGGATTAACAGACAAATGGGAAATCATTGAAAAACGCAAAGGAAAAATTGAAATAGGGATGATAGAAGTAACCTTACCATATTGTTTTTTTCAAGCTATTATTAAGACTAAAGTTCTAAAAATTAGCTCTGATTACTTCCGTATACGAAAGGCGATTGATCGTCGAATCTATGAAATAGCTCGAAAACATTGCGGTAGTCAGTATGAATTTACTATTTTACTTGAAAAACTTCATATGAAAGTAGGTAGTGGATCACCTTTAAAAAGGTTTAGCCAGGATATAAAAAAACTATCATCATCTAATGATCTCCATGATTATGAGGTTTTTTTTGATACCAATACAGACAAAGTAACTTTCAAAAATCGCAATTAAAATACATTGAAAACAGAAACTTCACGGAAAATGGAAACGAGAAGTTTATAAGATTAAAAATAAGATGCAGGCTAAATCTAATAATTTGAAAAAATTAATGTATTAAGTAATACGTAATAAATTACTTTGACAAGAGTTTCTTTATGATAATTATCATTGGATGTAATAAAGACGGATTAGCTAAAACAACTACAACTACTAATATTGCTGTTGGATTAGCCTTAAAAGGCAATGAAGTTGTTTTAGTTGATGCTGATCCACAAAGATCAGCTTCTAGATGGTATTCTGAAAGAGAACAGGCTTGTTTAGATCCTAAAATTACTTTGATTGAAAAAAGAGACAATATATCCCAAACATTAAAAAGCCTAAATGATAAATATGATCATATTATTGTTGATGTTTCTGGAAGAAATAGTAGAGAGTTAATAACTGGATGTACTGTAGTTGATCAAATAATTGCTCCTCATCAATGTTCTCAGCTAGATTTAGATACTTTAATTGAACTTCAACAGCAATTGGAAGCTATAAGAGATTTAAATCCAGAACTTAAGGCTTATTGTTATCAATCGATGGCAACTACAAACCAATTTTACAAGACAATGAACGTTATGAGTTTTTGGAGCTTATGAAAGAATTTGATGCAACAATTTCTCTAAATTCATTTGGATGTTACAGGAAAGTGTATAGAGATATAATTTCAGAAGGAAAGTCAGTTTTGGAATCTTGTAATAAGAAAGCAAAAAATAAAATTTTTTTCTTATTAAAAGAAGTTTTCTCATGAAATAAAAGAAAACATCAATAAAAAAAAGGAAATAACATTAGATCAAGCTGAGTTATTAGCTAAAAAATTAGCTGACCGTCCTTATGGTAAAGAAAAAATTGATGCTTTTGTTAGAACAATTATCTCTTTACTAAAAGAGTTATTAGTTGTTGTAGAAGATCTTGCTTTAAAGAATGAAAGAAATGGTACTAACCCGAAAAGCAATAGTTCAATAATTAGAGCTGCACTAGAAGAATACTTAATAAGACATACGTAATAAGTATTACTTATGAATAATAACTTAATAAGTAATACTTATTATCGCTGGCTGAATGGGATCGCAGCCAAAACAGCCAGCTAACCCAAAACCTAACCTAGTAGGAGTTGAGCTATGAACAATAGTACCTTCTGTGTGCTTGTCTGTGAAGCACCAAATGAAACAATTAAGCTTTTTGCTAGAAAATCACGTTATTTAACCCTTGATCAGAGTGCCCGGATTCTTAAAAGAGTTGGGGGTGCGGCATGAAAACCGAAATGCATGAATTTTGTCGTCGAGCTAATGTTCCCTGTGGTTTTGTAAATGGATAGCAACACTAAAGTTTGATTTTACCAAAACCATTAAAGCCGAAGAACAACGATTAATCAATCCACTGGGGCTTAATATGGTGTCCTACTGTGCTGATGCGGAGGTGGTTAAGTGAACAAAACGTTGTTAATCATGTTATTGCTTTTCACGCATGAAGCCTTAGTGGTGGTAACACCAAAATCGTCAGAACTTGACCCCAGAGTGCAGGAAGTCTTTTACCAACCTGACAATCTGACGGTGGTAAAAGTGAAAGAAGGTGTCGCTACCCTTATTCAGCTTGAAAATGATGAAGTCGTGGAAGGGAATGGCGGCTGGAATGGGATTAGGTGACTCATTAGCGTGGAATGTCTCGGTGAGAGGGAATAATATCTTTTTGCGTCCTATAGCTGAACAACCGGATACCAACATTGCGCTGGTCACTAATAAACGTACACACTCCATTTATTAGTAGTGCTTTGACAAGCTCACCCACGTTTTTAATGCGTTTTCGTTATCCACCAAAACCCGTTATACCAAACGTATTAACCGGAAAAACAAAACACGAACGCAGTTGTACCGATGGTGGATTCATTAATCTTGTCTATCAGGTGAAAGACAGTGAAATATTAACGCCTGATGCGGTTTGGGATGAAGGTATTTTCCCTTGCATCAAGTTGAATAATGCGCGTGAGCCTGTAGTTTATCGGGTTTTGCCAGACGGGAAAGAACAACTGGTTAATTACCATATGAATAAAATATTATGGTGCTGCATGAAGTGGCGGCTCAGTTTGTGATGCAGTTGGGTGATAGCGTAATGAACTTAACAACAGAACATACTTTAAAGCGCCGTTATAACCCAAGAGGGACAAGAACACATCAACGGTTGCAGGAGCGAAATAATGAGTCTATTTGACAAATTTAAAAAAATCCCCAATTGTTGTGTATAAACCAAAGCCTGAACCTCCCCGGGTTTATTGGAGGGTTTTTATTCTGTAAATGTAAACAACAAACTCCCTATCATGAAGGGAAGAATAATATGCGTTTTCTACCTCTATTTTTCCAGGTCTTTCTATG
>DAYVGO010000033.1:0-161483 GCA_045399315.1 Arsenophonus sp. | reverse complement strand
CATAGAAAGACCTGGAAAAATAGAGGTAGAAAACGCATATTATTCTTCCCTTCATGATAGGGAGTTTGTTGTTTACATTTACAGAATAAAAACTCTCCAATAAACCCGGGGAGGTTCAGCCAGTTAGGCTAAAATAGTGCTGCCGGATCGTAGCCATACTGAGATTGAAATTAATGGTTGGCGAGGGACTTTGTCAAGGGAGCAGCTGAATACATTAATTCGACCATTGATCAAACGTACTTTATTAACCTCTTGTCTCGCAATAAAAGATGCAGCGATAGATAACTATGAGATTTTACAGGTAGTGATGGTGGGTGGTTCAACTCGAATACCGCTAGTTATTAGTATGGTCGGCGAGTTTTTTGGCCTTACACCATTAACTTCAATAGATCCAGATAAAGTTGTTACCATTAGTGCAGCTATTCAGGCCGATATTTTAATCAGTAATAAACCTGATAGTGAGATATTGTTACTAGATATTACTCCACTGTCGCTTGGGTTGGAAACTATGGGCGGATTGGTTGAAAAAGTGATCCCATGCAATAACCCCTGCCTATTGCTAATGTGCAGGAATTTACCACACTTAAAGACGGCCAAACAGCGATGGTATTTTATGTTGTGCAAGGTGAATGTGAGATGGTCAATGATTGCTGTTCTTTGGCGCGTTTTACGCTACGAGGGATACCGTTATTACCTCCTGGTGGTGCACATATTCGGGTGGTTTTTTAAATAGATGCAGATGGATTACTGAGTGTCAGTGCCGTAGAAAAGTCAACTGGAGTCGGTTCTTCAATTCAAATTAAACCTTCGTATGGGTTAACAGAGGAAGAAATTACCAATATGATCACTGACTCAATCGCCAATGCGTAAGATGATATGCTAGAACGTCGTCTTGCTGAGCAGAAAGTTGAAGCTAACCGGGTAATAGAAAGTTTAATGGCAGCATTGAAAAAAGATGCTCATTTATTAAATAAAGAAGAAAAAGCAGCGATTGATATTGCTGTAAATAAATTAGTTAACTGCACACTGGAAAGTGATCCTATTGTGATTGAAAATACAATTAAACAACTGGATAAGCAAACACAGTATTTCGCTGTTCGGCGTATGGATATCTCTATTCGTCAAGTATTATCGGGTCATTCTGTGGACGAGATATAATAATACCACAGATTATTTTTTACCGCATAAAAAGTTATGTCCTGAAGGAGTGGTTGTGGAGGTTGAAAAGGGTGAATCAATTCTTGATACTGCCTTACGTAGTGGCATTGATATCGAACATGCTTGTGAAAAATCTTGTGCTTGTACAACTTGTCACTATATTGTTCGTGAAGGCTTTGATTCACTGGATGAGAGTTCTGAACTAGAGGATAACATGCTAGATAAAGCATGGGGATTAGAACCTGAAAGCCGCTTAAGTTGTCAACTGATTGTTACTAACGAAGATCTGGCAATAGAAGTTCCTGAATATACTATTAATCATGCCAGAGAGTATTAATCATTATGCTTAATCTTAGGAGGTGCTAGTGAGTTTAAAGTGGACTGATAGCCGGACAATTGCAGAAGCTCTCTATGATAAATATCCTAATATTGATCCGCAAACGGTTCGTTTTACCGATATGCATCAGTGGATTTATCAATTAGACGGTTTTAATGATAACCCTCAAGCTTCAAATGAAAAGTTGCTAGAAGCCATTTTGTTAATATGGCTTGATGAGTATCAATAATGAGTGATTAAACCATCAATTACATAGAAAGCTGGGGGGAGGGGGGCACCAGCTTTTTTATTGGTATCACTCATCATGTAATAGATTAACTCATGCTAGCCTCTATTGTTAATATCCTATATTAATAATTATTCTATAAACACAATATGACAAACTAAGGTGGAAGTAGGAATGCAAAAGCAGATCATGCCAGTCAAACTGTCTTATCAAGCAGCAGCGCCTTGTTGGGGAAAGAATGCATTAGTGAGCGTCAGTAAGCAAGGGATAGTCATTCATCTAAAACAGCAAGCAAAGCTGTGTACTATCCAAAGTGCAGGTCGTAGATTGGACAGCCAAGGAATCCATCATGTCATGTTAACCGGTGATGACTGGGACTTGGAAAAAAGTTGGGCCTTTTGGCAAGGTTTTAGAGCACCGAAAGGCGCGCGTTCTATTGAATGGCCAAATTTATCGGAACACGAAAAAAAAGAGCTACAGTATCGAATAAGGATTATTGATTGGGTACGAGATATTATCAACGCACCAGCTGAAGAATTAGGTCCTGAGCGACTAGCGCAGCACAGTGCTGATTTGTTATGTGAAACAATAAAGGGTGGTATTAATTACCGAATCATTCAGGGTGATGAGTTAGCTAAACAGAAGTATAACGGAATTTATATGGTAGGCCGAGGCTCCAACCGTCCGCCGGCATTATTAGTGTTAGATTATAATCCGACAGGGAATGCAAAAGCGTCAGTGTTTGCCTGTCTGGTAGGAAAAGGGATTACTTTTGATTCAGGTGGTTATAGTATCAAACCATCTTCATCCATGAATTCAATGAAGGCAGATATGGGTGGGGCAGCCATTCTAACTGGGGCGTTAGCTTTAGCAATAAGTCGTGGTTTAAAACAACGAGTAAAACTTTTCCTGTGTATGGCAGATAATGTGGTTAGTGGCAATGCCTTCAAATTGGGGGATATTATTCGCTATCGTAATGGTAAATCTGTTGAAATCATGAATACCGATGCAGAGGGACGATTAGTTCTGGCTGATGGATTGATTGATGCTAGTAAAGAAAAACCGATATTAATTATTGACGCTGCAACCTTAACCGGCGCAGCAAAAATCGCGGTAGGTAACGATTATCAGTCGGTGTTAAGTTTTGATGATAAATTAGTTGCCGAATTAATGTCTGCGGCAGAGATGGAAAATGAACTTTTCTGGCGTTTGCCTTTAGCGGAATTTCATCGTCGTCAATTACCTTCTGGATTTGCTGATCTAAATAATATTGCCTCTCTTGCTCATACTGCTGGCGCCAGTACCGCAGCTGCTTTCTTATCACATTTTGTGGAAAATTATCATAAAGGCTGGTTACATATTGATTGTTCAGCGACTTACTGTAAATCTGCAATGAATTTGTGGGCAGAAGGCGCAACAGGTATTGGCGTCAGGACTATTGCTAATTTGTTGCTGAAAAAAGCAAAATAGCTATTGTCTGGTATAATTATTTACCCTTAAATTTATTCTTTAGGGTAAATAATTAGCTAGCAAGATCGTACTAATCATGAAGGAAGCTAAAATGGTAGCTCATAAAATGAATCAACCCACGGCAATGACCACGACCACGATGTCAGGTGGTAGTGTCATGAAATTGAGCATACCTGAAACTTTGCCACGAAAACTAATCGATGCCCTTTGCCAGTTTTTCAAAAAATATAAAGTCATACGTCATGCTTTTTTTAGTGCAAGCCAAGGATGATACCTCAACAGAATTACTGTTTATGCTTATTGCACTAGAAATTAGTATTGGCTATGAACAGGAAGCTCAGCGATTAATTCTATTTTTAGCCAGGCTGGCACTTGATTATCTTGCCGATAATGAATCAATTGATTTTTACTTTACACAACTTAATAACCAAGGTATTGATCATTTTATTGTCCATCATCTACAGCCATTTTATCAACGTAAAATAGGGAGTTGGTTGCGTAACTCTATTGCGGTTAGAAATTGTTAAATTTTGCCAGCCATTGATTTATTCATATCCAGCTAGTTTTTTATATTTTAATTTATCTTTAAGGCTAAATTCTATAGAGAATTGGCTAGATTATTTATTGTTATTTAAAGAGATTAATTGTCTCTCGTTTTAAATTTTAAAAAAATGTGATTTAAGCTAAAGAAATAAAAAAATGTATAAAAAAATTAGCAAAATTAGCCGTCAGGTGGGCAATTAAATTTTCAATATTTATAATGACCAGCTATTTTGCCTTAATAAAAAATGATGATAAATCTTTTTCTTGGCATAGAGTATGGATGCTAGGCAAAAATATCATGATGAAAATATAACAACTAAGAGGAATTTTAATGACCATACAACGTACATTTTCCATTATTAAGCCAAATGCGGTTGAAAAAAATGTGATTGGTGCGATTTATTCCCGTTTTGAACAAGCGGGATTTAAAATTATTGCCGCTAAAATGGTGCATTTAAGTCGTGAGCAGGTGGCCGGTTTTTATGCTGAGCATAAAGGTAAGCCTTTTTTTGATGGATTAGTCGAATTTATGACTGTGGGACCTATTATGATGCAAGTTTTAGCGGGGCAAGATGCAATCCAACGTTATCGTGACTTGATGGGCGCCACAGATCCCACCAAGGCATTGGCAGGAACGCTACGGGCTGATTATGCAGATAGTTTTACCGCCAATGCAGTACATGGATCAGATTCTGTCGCCTCAGCAGAGCGAGAAATTGCTTTTTTCTTCACTGACGATGAAATATGTCCGTGTTAACAAACAGAAATAGGTTATTATTAGCAAAATATTAATAAAGTTTGTAAAATACCAGACCTTGTTAAGTGATTTATTGGCAAGGTTATGGCATATAATGCTATTAAAAATAATATTTAGTTCCAATAAATGTAGTTAATTGTTATAAAATCTACAGTTTTCGCCGAAAAGTGTAATAACGAGGCAATAATAATGTTTCAATTTAAAACAGCAACACAGTGCGTGTCGCCTTTTTCCCCTATTAGCAAATCAGCAAAAGTCAATTTGCTGGATATGAATCGTAAACAGATGCGGCAGTTTTTCATTGATATGGGAGAAAAACCCTTTCGGGCCAATCAGGTAATGAAATGGATTTATCACCATTGCTATGATGATTTTGATCTGATGACCGATATCAATAAAGCGTTACGTACTAAATTAAAGTCAGTTGCTGAAATTCGTGCGCCTGAAATTGCGCAAGAACAGCGTTCGACCGATGGTACCATCAAGTGGGCGATTACAGTAGGTGAGCAACAAGTAGAGACAGTTTATATTCCTGAAGATGATCGGGCGACACTTTGTGTCTCTTCCCAAGTTGGTTGCGCGCTTGAATGTAAATTTTGTTCAACGGCGCAGCAAGGTTTCAATCGTAACTTACGGGTGGCAGAGATTATAGGTCAAGTGTGGCGTGCTGCAAAAGTTATTGGTTCTTTGAAATCAAGTGGCCGACGTCCTATTACCAATGTTGTAATGATGGGAATGGGAGAGCCTTTATTAAATCTAAATAACGTTATTCCAGCAATGGAAATTATGATGGATGATTTTGGTTTTGGTTTGTCAAAACGACGGGTCACTTTATCGACTTCTGGTGTTGTACCTGCGCTTGATAAATTAGGTGATATGATTGATGTTGCGTTGGCCATTTCTTTACATGCACCGACTGATGTGATCCGTGATGAAATTGTTCCCATTAATAAAAAATACAATATTGAAACCTTTCTATCTAGTGTTCGCCGCTATTTAACAAAATCCAATGCAAATCAGGGACGTGTAACTGTTGAGTATGTCATGTTAAATGATGTCAATGATAGCATTGAGCATGCACATCAGTTAGTTGAATGTCTTAAACATACTCCGAGTAAAATTAATTTAATTCCTTGGAACCCATTTCCTGGTGCAATTTACTGTCGCAGTTCTAATAGTCGTATTGATCGTTTTGCAAAAGTATTGATGAAATATGGTCTTACTACCATTGTGCGTAAGATTCGTGGCGAGGATATCGATGCAGCCTGTGGTCAATTAACGGGAGATGTTATTGATCGAACAAAACGAACATTGAAAAAACGCCTTGTTGGTGAACCAATTACAGTAAAAGCAGTCTGAATGTTAATTAACAAGATAAAGGGAATTAGATATTGGGATCCCTTTTATTAACAGGTATATAAATGAGAGTGATATGATAAGGATGTCTATCATTAATATCCTATTGTTAGTGGGTTTATCAATAGGATGTACTAGTATTAGTAAAGACGTTGATATTGTGATTGTAACACGGACACAGCTAGGTATTAGTTATTTGTCAGAAGAAAATTATCCAGCAGCATCCTATCATTTTGAGAAGATAATGCGGGCGGAACCGAAAAATGGTATTGCTAATTTAGGCATGATCATCATCAAGCTCCAGTAAAAGCAATCAGCCTTAGCATTAAAATATTTTAAAGTGGCAATTCGTTCATCAGCAATCAATAATACAAGTATGCGTTATTGTTATTTGACTTCTTATGTTCTGAAAATATATTTGAGGAGATTATCAAACTTAGAAAAGAGGAAGAACTTAACAGGCTTAATTGTCAACATATTTCAAAATAATGTAATAAATATTATCGGCATGAAGGTTTTTTATTAGCTTGATAGATAAAGTTTACTTAAAAGCCTTCATGATGTTAAAAACTCAGAAAAGACCAATATTTCCGCGAATGAATAGCAAACCTAAAACAGAAAAAACAGAAATCACCGTTGGCCAACGTTTATTGCAGGCACGGGAAACGCTTGGTCTTTCCCGAGAAATCGTTGCCGAGCGACTTTGCTTGAAAGTATGCACAGTCCGTGAGATAGAAGAAGACAGCAATTCCCAAGGTGTTGATCCTACTTTCTTGCGTGGCTACATTCGTTCTTATGCAAAATTAGTCAAAATTCCAGAAAAAGAAATTCTCGAATTATTGGATAAACATACACCAGCGAAAGCGGCAGTTGTTTCTCCTATGCAAAGTTATTCCCTAGGAAAAACGCGCAAAAAACGGGAAGATTGGTTAATGAGATTTACCTGGCTAATTATTATTATTTGTATTGCTATGGTAGGAATTTGGTGGTGGCAGGGTTATAAAGTACAAAAACAGGAAATTGTTGCCATGGCTGAACAGAATCGAGCTAATGCTGCTCATATACCAGCAGAACCTCCTGCTTCGGCTGTTAGTGAATCAGCTACCACAGAACAAAGTAATGTTGCTACGCCACCTGCAGAAGCGAGCATGCTACCGGCAACCTCAGCATTGGCAAATAATGTAGTATCACCGGCACCTAAATCTGCACTATCTTCTGAAATAGCAAAAAATACTGATATAAATGTTAATATTGAGTCAGAAAATCCGGCAGAAATAAAAACAGTACCATTGCCAGGTAGTATGACTAATAATACTAATCCAGGTCGAGTAAGAAATGAAGAAACGACTGCTGATACTGCCAGCATAGAAAATAGCGAGGGTGTGATAATCAAATTTAAAGGGCAGTGCTGGTTAGAAGTTTTTGACGCTAAAGGTAAAATTTTATTTAGCGGTTTTAAAAATGCCGGTCAGAAACTTGAATTAAATGGCGAGTTACCTTATCAGTTTAATATTGGTATCCCCGGTAATGTTAATTTGTTATTTAAAGGTAATTCTGTTGATCTAGGTCGCTTTATTAAAGCTAATCGTCCAGCTAAGTTTAAATTGCCTGAATCATAAATGAATATTGTAAGATAACACCTATAAGTAATGTTAAATTGCCAACAATTAAGAAGCCATAGAATTGACGATGGTTTCAATTATAGAAATAGCGTAAATTATTAAACATGGATGTTGGAGGAGAGTAATATGCATAATCAATCACCGATAAAAAGGCGTAAATCAACGCGCATTTATGTAGGTAATGTTCCTATCGGCGATGGTGCCCCAATCGCAGTACAATCTATGACAAACACGCGCACAACGGATATTACAGCAACAGTCAAACAGATTAAATCCCTACAGCGAGTGGGTGTTGATATTGTGCGTGTTTCTGTACCGACAATGGATGCAGCGGAAGCGTTTAAACTCATTAAGCAACAAGTAAATGTTCCTGTTGTTGCTGATATCCATTTTGATTATCGTATCGCGCTAAAAGTTGCTGAATATGGAGTGGATTGTTTACGTATCAATCCGGGTAATATTGGTAATCAAGAACGTATTCGTCAAGTAGTCGACTGTGCTCGCGATAAAAATATTCCTATTCGAATAGGTGTTAACGGTGGTTCATTAGAAAAGGATATTCAAGAAAAATATGGCGAACCCATTCCGGCAGCATTAGTTGACTCGGCGATGCGTCATGTTGATATCCTGGATCGAATGAATTTCGATCAATTTAAAGTTAGTGTTAAAGCTTCAGATGTTTTTTTAGCTGTAGGTTCTTATCGTTTACTGGCTGATAAAATTGATCAACCGTTACATTTAGGTATTACTGAAGCAGGAGGAGCACGAGCGGGCTCGGTGAAATCTGCTATTGGACTAGGGATATTATTGTCAGAGGGTATTGGTGATACATTACGTATCTCATTAGCTGCTGATCCAGTTGAAGAAGTCAAAGTTGGTTTTGATATTTTGAAATCACTACGCATTCGCTCAAGGGGGATTAATTTTATTGCTTGCCCGACCTGCTCACGTCAGGAATTTGATGTCATTGGTACCGTAAATACATTAGAAGAACGGCTAGAAGATATTATTACACCGATGGATGTTTCAATTATTGGTTGTGTTGTTAATGGTCCTGGTGAAGCAGAAGTTTCTACTCTTGGCGTCACAGGAGCAATAGCAAAGAGTGGCTTTTATGAAGATGGTGTGCGTCAAAAAGAGCGTTTAGATAATACTGATATGATCGATCAGTTAGAAGCTAAAATTCGGGCAAAAGCAGTTATGTTGGATGAAAATCGGCGGATTGATATCGAGCAAATAGATAAGTAATTTAATAATAATTGGCTTATAGAGTGATGAGCCAGTTTTGTTTATGGATTGCACCCTGTAATATTCACTTTTATAATCCATATTGTGGTAGATTTTTAAATAGAGAAATAACGTGGCCAAAAACATTCAATCTATTCGCGGTATGAATGATAGTCTTCCTGCCGATATTCAATTCTGGCAACAAATTGAAAACAAATTAAAACAAATCTTGGCTAGCTATAGTTTTAGTGAGATACGTACACCAATTGTAGAGCAAACCTCACTGTTTTCTCGTGCGATAGGTGAGGTCACTGATGTGGTTGAAAAAGAGATGTATAGCTTTGATGACCGTGATGGTGATAGTATAACATTGCGTCCAGAGAATACTGCTGGTTGTGTACGTGCTGGGATCGAGCATGGTTTATTGTATAATCAGCAACAGCGGCTATGGTATTTGGGCCCGATGTTTCGTTATGAGCGGCCGCAAAAAGGACGCTATCGCCAATTTCATCAGTTAGGTGTTGAAGTTTTTGGTTTAGCCGGGCCGGATATTGATGCCGAACTTATTATAATGACAGCACGTTGGTGGCGTGAGTTGGGGATTGCTAACCATGTTTCACTGGAATTAAACTCGATTGGTTCATTAGCAACACGCGCTAAATACCGCCAGACGTTAGTCGCTTTCTTACAACAGTATGAAGATAAATTGGATGACGATTGCCGACGTCGGCTGTCGACTAACCCTTTAAGAATTCTCGATTCAAAAAATCCTGATGTGCAGAAACTGCTTAATGATGCGCCATTACTTGCTGATTATCTTGATGATGAATCTAAACAACATCTTACAGGACTTTGTCAGTTACTTGATGGTGCAGGAATTCAATATCGAATTAATCAACGTTTAGTTCGTGGTTTGGATTATTATAATCGCACCGTATTTGAGTGGATTACTGACGCACTAGGTGCACAAGGAACAGTATGTGCTGGCGGTCGTTATGATGGTTTGGTTGAGCAACTTGGTGGACGAGCGATACCAGCGGTAGGTTTTGCGATGGGAATGGAGCGCATGGTGTTATTGGTGCGCCAGATTAACCCGGATTTTGTTGCTGGATGTTCGTTGGTTGATGCTTATTTGGTTGCTTGTGGTGAGGCAAGTCAACAGGCAGTATTAGTATTGGCGGAAAAAATTCGTGATCAACTGCCGGCTTTAAAATTAATGACGCATCATGGCGGCGGTAATTTTAAGAAACAGTTGGCTCGAGCAAATAAATACCAGGCGAAAATTGCCCTGATTTTAGGTGAAGATGAGAATCACTCAGATCAAATTACGATAAAAGATTTGTATACTGGTAACCAGGAAAAAATTTCTCAGCAGAATGTAGCTGTACGTTTGACTGAACTTTTAGGTTAAAGGAGACTCTGTGGAAGTCTATACCACTGAAAATGAGCAGATAGATGCTATCAAACGTTTTTTTGTCAACAATGGCAAAGCGTTAGTAATTGGGCTAGTTGTTGGAGTTGGCGCGATTATTGGTTGGAATTATTGGCAATCACATCAGGTAAATCGTTTGCAAGAGAGTGCTCAAGCCTTTGAGCAGATTACTTCTCAATTGAAGACAGGATCAAAACAAGTACTGCTGACTGGAGAACGATTTGCTAATGAAACAAAAAATATTTATGGTGTATTGACCAATATTAAGCTTGCCAAAATTGCGGTGGAAAAAAATGATATCACTGGGGCAGAAAAAGCGTTACTAAATGCATTAGCAACTGCGCAACTAGACGATCTTAAGGATTTGATCAATATCAGGTTGGCACGCGTTCAGTTAGCCTTGAACAAGATAGATCAAGCTCTGATGACTTTGACTCAAGTGCAAGATAAAGGTTGGAGGGCGATTGTCGAAGATATTCGAGGTGATGGATTACTGAAAAAAGGTGATATCGCTAGTGCTCGTGCAGCTTATTCTAAAGGAATTGAATCAAGTGGAGCTGAAATGATGAAGACAATATTAAAAATAAAAATTAATAGCTTGCCAAACTAAGAGGAATATTGACATGCAATTGGGTAGAAGGCTCTTGGTTGGTTTGTTGGCAATGACTTTGTTAATTGGATGCTCAACTGAAAAAGATTCTATAGTGATGTCTCCTCTTCCTGAGGTTGATAATCAATTCACCCCTACGATCATCTGGAATCGCTCGGTAGGGGATGGTAGTGGAAAATATTATTCTCAACTTTCTCCGGCTTACGACGATTCGGTTGTTTATGCAGCAGATCGTAAAGGAAAGGTGAAAGCGATGGATATTGATTCAGGTGAGATATTATGGTCAATTGACTTATCGCAACAGGTTGGTTTTTTCACGGCTAATTTGCCGGCATTACTCTCCAGCGGATTAACAGTTTCAGGAGATAAACTATATATAGGAACAGAAACTGGAAAAGTTATTGTGTTAAATAAGGCCGATGGGGAAGTGACATGGGAAACTGATGTTGCCGGAGAAGCACTTTCGCAGCCGGTAGTTAGTGATGGTCTGGTTTTAATCCATACCAGTAATGGTGTATTACAAGCTTTGGATGCACAGACTGGACAGAGCAAATGGAGTATTAATTTAGATAGCTCGACATTATCAATAAGAGGTAAATCAGCGCCGGCTACAGTTTATGGTATCGCGATTGTTGGTAGCAATGGTAGCCGTATCAGTGCGGTAGTACTGGCTCAAGGACAAATTGCTTGGCAACAATATATTTCTCAGATTAGTGGCGCCACTGAAATTGATCGGTTACACGATGTTAATATGACACCAGTTATTGATATCAATTCAGGCGCTATCTTTGCTATTGCCTATAATGGTGATTTAGTCGCCATGGATATGCGTTCTAGCCAAATTATCTGGAAGCGTGATCTGGGATCGGTAAATGATATTATTGTGGCGAATGATATTATCTACTTAGTTGATCAAAATGATCACGTGCTGGCTATTCGCAAAACTGATGGTATCACCTTATGGAGCCAAGATGCATTATTACATCGTAATTTAACTGCGCCGGCTATTTATGATGGTTATTTGGTGGTTGGTGATGGAGAAGGCTATCTTCATTGGTTAGATACCCAGGATGGTCAATTTGTTGCTCAACATAAAGTTGATAGTTCGGGTTTACTCAGTCGCCCAGTTATTGCCAGTGATAAATTGCTACTTCAGGCAAAAAATGGCACCGTATATTTAATTGAACGTTAATTTCCTGACATTTTCTCATTTTCCATATAGAATTAACGGCTGCTAATTTCTGTGGCCGTTTTATCTTTTTAGTATTCTGAAAATTGAAATCAGAATACCGATTTTAATTTTTATGAGGCATCTTAAAAATGATACCTATCATTGCGCTAGTAGGGCATCCAAACGTAGGAAAATCTACTTTATTTAACCGATTAACTCGAACTAGGGATGCACTGGTTGCTGATTTTCCTGGTTTAACTCGCGACCGAAAATATGGCAAAGTAGTGTTTGCAGGACAGGAGTTCATTATTATTGATACTGGTGGTATTGATGGTTCAGAAGAGGGGATAGAAACACATATGGCTTCTCAATCCTTACTGGCGATTGAAGAAGCTAATATTGTTTTTTTTATGGTCGACGTTCGCGCGGGATTGATGCCGGCAGATCATGCGATTGCTAAACATTTGCGCAGTCGCAAGAAAGATACTTACTTGGTTGCCAATAAAACAGATGGTTTGGATATTGATAGCGTATTAGGTGATTTTTATGTGCTGGGAATCAAAGATATTTATCCTATCGCGGCATCACATGGACGTGGGGTTACCCAACTGCTTGAAAAAGTTGTTTCCCCCTATTGTCCACAAAAATTAGCCAATGATATTAAATTAACGGAAGAGCAGACTAATGCTGCTTATTGGCTTGCTCAAGAACAGAAAGTGGCGATTGAAAATAGTCAAGCAGAAGTGTTTGATCCGCGTTCACTACCTATTAAGTTAGCCATTGTTGGTCGGCCAAATGTTGGTAAATCGACATTGACTAACCGTATTTTGGGAGAGGAACGGGTGGTCGTTTATGATATACCTGGTACCACCCGTGATAGTATTTATATTCCGATGGAGCGAGATGGATATAAATATATACTGATTGATACTGCAGGTGTTCGTAAACGAGGAAAAATAACTGAAACCGTCGAAAAGTTCTCGGTGATCAAAACGTTGCAATCAATTGAAGATGCTAATGTTGTTTTACTAGTTATTGATGCGCGTGAAGGAGTTTCTGATCAAGACTTATCGTTACTAGGCTTTATTCTAAATGCTGGTCGTTCTTTGGTGATAGTGGTCAATAAGTGGGATAGTATGTCGCCAGAAGATCGGCAATTTGTAAAAGATATGCTGGATTTGCGATTAGGTTTTATTGATTTTGCTAAAGTTCATTTCATTTCAGCGTTGCATGGTAGTGGTGTTGGTAATCTGTTTGGGTCTATTCATGAAGCTTATGAATCGGCAACCCGGCGAGTCGGTACTGCATTATTAACGCGTATTATGAAGATGGCCGAAGAAGAACATCAGCCGCCACTAATACGAGGCCGCAGAGTGAAAATGAAATATGCGCATGCCGGTGGTTATAATCCTCCGATTGTGGTCATACACGGCAATCAAGTCGCTGATTTACCCGATTCCTATAAACGTTATTTAATGAACTATTTTCGCCGAACATTACAGGTTATGGGGACGCCTATTCGTATTCAGTTTAGGGAAGGCGAAAACCCTTATGCCGGTAAGAAAAATAAATTGACGCCAACGCAGCTGCGTAAACGTAAGCGTCTAATAACGCATCTTAAAAAACGTTAATGACATACGGCATGTTTAATAAAAATAAGTGTGCTGCTAATACTCATACCCACTCTTTTTCGATTAAAAAATGGTTATAAAGTTTTTCTTAATCTGAATTGGATTCAAGATGATAGTTATATTCCCAGTGTACTAGTGGCGGTAAAGAAATTAAAATTGACTATGTTCTACCGCCAATCTGTAGCCCAAACAGGGTTCCCCGATCGCACACAAGATTAAATTCTGCGTAACGTCCTCGGCGATATAATTGAAATTGGTGTTCGCGACGCTCCAGGTGGTCTGTTTTCTTTTTTCTACAATCGGTAAATAGGCATTGAGAAAACCGTTGCCTACATCCTGAGTAAAATAAAAGCAGGTAGTAAAATTGGGTTGGTTTAAATCATCAAAGAAAAGGTCACCGACACCACGTGGCTCATTACGATGTTTGATAAAAAATAGCGATCACACTATTTTTTGTAGAGGGGATAAATTTCTTTGCCATAAGGTATACATAAAGACTGTGCGGTTGAATACCAGTGTATGACATCTTCTTCAAAGCTGTAATAAGGAGTTAAATCAAATCCACCACCAAACCACCACACTGATGGTTCTCCGGGTTTTTCTGCGATGAAAAAGTGCACATTAGCATGGGCTGTTGGAATATAAGAATTGAGTGGATGAATGACTAAAGAAACACCCATTGGTTGATAACGACGTCCTATTAACATGGGTCGATTTTCTGTCACAGAAGCAGGTAATTGCTTACCACTTATATGTGAAAAATTGCCGCCAGCCTGCTCAAAAATTGTGCCATGTTTTAAAATACGACTACGACCTCCTCCTTTTGGTTTATGTTGCCGGTTATGTTCTGCAAATTTTGCTTTGTTATCAACATGTTCAAATTGCTGACAGAGCTGATCTTGCAAAGTGAGAAAAAATGCTTTTACTACAGTGAAATCGGGTATATTCATGGAATTAATTTTGGTTATTATTAGAGTAGTAGAGCTGAGTCGGATTATACCCTTAAAGCTGTTTGAGTGCATTTTGTTATTAATTGAGTTTGCTAATTTCAAAGTATTAAACACAATTGCTTATTGATAAGAACATAAGCAAGTTGCACTATTAGTCACATAAGTTCATTTCAACCTATTTAAAAACTGTCGTTGTAGTCAGTGTAAGTCTATTGTTAATACTATAATTATTGGCTAGTAAGGTTAATCACAACCGATTTGAGTTGAAAAAACGGGATTATTTATATATTTTTTATCGTCAGAGTAGATTTAATATAAAATTAATTTTGACTAATTAAGCTCTACAATTATTTGGCGTTAGTATTATTTTGTGAGTAAATTTCTATTACTTCGAATTTAAAAGTTAAGGAACGTGATGTTGGAGTAAATAGAATAATATGTTTTATTAATAATTATTTGATTTTATTGTAAATAAATTAAATTATTCAAAAATGAAATAATGATTCATGGGGTATAAAATCAACATTTTCGGCGCTATCTTATTCATTTTATTTTGCTACTATCATCCTTGTTTAGATAATAGGAATGAGAATTTTTATTCCTTTGTTTAGTAGGTAAAAAAATATGGAAATAAGAACATTTCGGCAAGATGATTTTGAAGAAATCATCATATTATGGGAGCTGTGTCAGCTAATCCAACCAGATAGAGATCCTGAGGTGGACATTGAGCGTAAGATGTTATCTGGGGCAGATCTTTTTTTGGTAGCTGAAATGGCAGGTGAAGTTGTTGGTACCATCATGGGAGGATATGATGGTTATCAAGGTTCTGCTTATTATTTAGCAGTTCACCCTGAATATCGGGGTAGAGGAATAGCTAATGCATTAATTAGTCGTTTAGAAAAAAAATTAATCGCTAAAGGTTGCCCGCAAATTATGTTTTTAGTACCAGTAGAGAATGATGCTACCATATGTATGTGTGAGAAAATGGCATACGAAGAGTTGCAACAAGAAAATATTTTATATACTAAACGATTAATTGATGATCAAACGTTTGAGTGATTAATGCTATTGATTGGAAAATATTAATATTTATCTCTTTTTGTATAAAGTTCTACTAATTTTTTATTTGGAAATTTTTTCTAGCGATATTAGTTCGTTATCTTAAAAATTTTGATTAATAGAAATTAATTTGGATCGATATTCAAAAATAGGTTGTTTTGCGGGTTTTTTTGTAGATTAATATCGTATGTTCTTGCTACTGTTAAATTCACACATTAACAAAAATTTTAAATAAAATTATCACTGTTTTTATTTTTATTTTGTAAATTGATTTCAAGGGATTTTTATGCCACAACTTTTTGGACACAGCCGTTTAGGCTGGTTAAAAGTGCCACTTTTAATCACTATATTAGCACTAACAGGATGTAGTAGCGTTTCATGGTCAAGCTTATATCCAATAAATTGGTTTACTAGTTCAATTAAAATTTCAGATTCTGGAGTTGGTCAGATAAATAAAATGACTCCAATGACAGAACAGATTATTTCAGCAGCCTTAGATAATCGATACCATTTTTGCTCTAGTATGCAAATCAAGCAGGGAGAGTTAATACATCTTTTTCAAGGTATGAAAAATGGTCAAGCTAAAATAGCTATTTATGGTATTGAGAATGGAAAAGTTAAACGGATTAAAGTTATGGATGAAGATGTTAAAACCGTATGGGAGACTCAAATAGGAACACTATTTTCGCAAATCTACCAAAATGCAGCGCAAGGCAGTTGTCATACTGATCCAACTGAAACTGATATGTTAACAATCAACTGTGTTTCTCCTCAGTCTGCGCGTGTTATTTATCGTTTTACTGGTAAATGGAATGGACCTAAACATTTAGTACCATCAAACGATATTTTAGCTAATTGGAAAGTCAGTGATATTATTTGGTCTGCACAATAATGGTTTAATTTAATAATAAATTACATTAAAAAATCACTTAAAAATTGAATTGTTAAATCTTGTAATGAAAGTGCATTTTATAAATTCATCGCTAGGATAGTCAGCTATTTTTGTCGCTTATGATAATGTTAGTGTTGCTTTATTGTTTATAATAAAAAATAATTAGGTAAATAATGTGACTTATTTGCAACAATTTATTGGTAATACGCCATTAGTTAAACTAAAAAGATTGACTCAGGATAGTGGTGCTGAGATTTGGGGAAAACTAGAAGGTAATAATCCTGCTGGTTCAGTTAAAGATAGAATGGTTCTTTTTATGATCCAACAAGCGGAAAACGAGGTGAAATTACACCTCATGATACCTTAATTGAGGCGACGAGTGGTAATACTGGAATAGCTTTGGCTATGATAGCAGCGATAAAGGGATATAAATTAAAATTATTAATGCTGGAAAATATGAGTATTGAACGTCAGTCAGCGATGTGTGCTTATGGTGCGGAATTAGTTTTGGTTAGTGAAGCAGAAGGGATAGAAGGGGCACGTGATCTTGCATTACAGATGGAATATCACGGTGAAGGTAAGGTGCTTGATAAATTTAACAATCATGATAATCCGTTAGCGCATTTTATGACAACCGGCACTGAAATTTGGCATCAGACAGCGGGGCGGATCACGCATTTTATCTCTAGTATGGGTACAACCGGGACAATTACCGGCGTTAGCCAATATTTAAAATCCCGCTCTAATAAAATAGAAATTATCGGCTTACAACCAGCCGAAAATAGCTATATTCCCGGAATTCGGCGCTGGTCTGAAGGTTATATTCCAAGCGTATTTAAGTCTGAACAAATTGATAAAATATTAGATATCACTCAGATAGAAGCAGAACAAATGATGAAGCGACTGGCAAGAGATGAGGGCATCCTTTGTGGTCTTAGTTCTGGCGGGGCGGTGGCAAGGGCATTACACATTGCTAAGCAAAATCCTGGCGCCGTTATCGTGACAATTATTTGCGATAGAGGAGATCGATATCTTTCCACTGGGTTATTTAATTAAATAAAATAACAACAAAGACTAATAGTTAATTTTCGGCAAGAGTCCTTGTTGTTAAGACTAAATAAAGAAAAATTTCCCCTCACTAATAATTAATGAGGGGATAATAGCAGTTTATTTTTTGATCCGCATAATAGTGCTCTCACCAACAATGACAGGGCCAGTTAATTTAGTTAGCTCTTTTATTTCATCCATATTAGAAATAACCACTGGGGTTAATATTGATTTTGCTTTTTCTTCTAATAGAGGAAGATTAAACTCAAGCACCAGATCACCTTTTTGGACTTTTTGTCCTTCTTCTGCTATTCGAGTGAATCCTTCGCCTTTTAATTCAACTGTATCAATACCAAAGTGGACAAATAACTCAATACCATTATCTGATTCAATAGAAAATGCATGGTTTGTTTCAAATATTTTTCCAATAGTACCATCAACTGGAGCAACAATTTTGTTACCGGTGGGTTTGATAGCAATACCATCACCAACAATTTTCTCGGCAAAAACGACGTCTGGAACATCTTCTATATTAACAATTTCACCTGAAATGGGAGCAACGATGTCAATATTACCAGTGCTATTTTTATCATCTGAAACCAGTGATTTGAGTTTGTCAAACAGACCCATGAATCTCCTCCTAATTAATTGTTTTCTTATGGGATCAAGAGTTGGTTGATGATTTTAGCAAAGTGTTTTTTCTTTAATAAATATTTCAACCAAATCCATCAATTCCTTCGCTGTCGGTTGACTAAGAGCTTGTTCTGCTAATGTTTTTGCATCCTTATAATTTGCATTGCGGATAATTTTTTTAATACGAGGGATTGAGATGGCACTCATACTAAATTCATCTAATCCCATGCCAAGTAATAATAGTGTAGCACGTTCATCACCAGCAAGCTCACCACACATACCTGTCCATTTACCTTCTGTATGTGAAGCATCGATCACTTGTTTAATCAGTTTTAACACTGAGGGTGACATCGGATTATAAAGATGGGAAATGAGATCATTCCCGCGATCAACGGCTAAGGTATACTGAGTTAAATCATTAGTACCGATGCTGAAAAAATCAACTTCTTTTGCTAAATGATGCGCAATAACCGCTGCTGCTGGTGTTTCGATCATGATGCCAACTTTAATCGCTTGATCGAAAGCATGTTTTTCCTCGGTTAATTGCTGTTTAAGTATTGCTAATTCTTCTTTTAAGGTACGGATTTCTTCCACTGAAATGACCATTGGAAACATAATACACAGTTGACCAAAGGCAGAAGCTCTTAAGATAGCACGTAATTGCGCATGAAGAATTTCTTTACGATCAAGGGAAATACGAATTGCTCGCCAACCAAGGAAGGGGTTTTCTTCTTTTGGTAAGTTCATATAGGGAAGATCTTTATCACCGCCAATATCCATAGTACGGATAATAATAGCTTGTGAATCCATGGTTTCTGCTACTGCTTTATAAGCCTGAAATTGTTCTTCTTCGGTAGGTAAGTTATTGCGATCCATAAATAGAAATTCAGTACGATATAGCCCAACACCTTCAGCACCGTTACGTTCAGCACCTTCTACATCACGGACGGTTCCAATATTTGCACAAACTTCAACTTGATGACCATCTAAAGTAATAGCTGGCAGATCTTTCAATTTTGCTAGCTCTTTTTTCTCATGTAAATATTCTTCTTTAATTTTTTTAAGTTTGTCAATCTCGCTATCAGATGGATTTTGATAAATATGATTATTGATAGCATCTAAAATAATATAATCATTTGATTGGATTTTCTTGGTTGCATTACTTGTGCCAACAATAGCTGGAATTTCCAGTGATCTAGCCATAATTGACGTATGAGAAGTGAGTCCACCTAAATCAGTAATAAAGCCCAGCACTTTTTTCAAGTTTAATTGTGCTGTTTCAGATGGAGTAAGATCAGCGGCAACCAAAATGACTTCTTCAGCAATTAAACCAAGATCGACAATAGGCAATCCTAAAATATTTTTTAGTAGCCGCTTACCAACATCTCTGACATCAGCGGCACGTTCTTTAAGATATTCGTCGTTTAATTCTTCTAATGCTGTCGCTTGTTCTTCAATTACTTTTTGGACTGCCACATCAGCAGTCCTGTGTTCTTTTTTTATGAAAGAAAGAATTTCCTGCTCAAGTTCTTCATCTTCAAGCAGCATTATATGACCTTCAAATATTTCCGCTTTTTCTTCACCAAGATTTTTTTCTGCGATTTTTTTTATCGTTATTAATTGTTCTATTGCTTTTGCTCGTCCAGCAATAAAGCGGTTAATTTGATTGTCAATTTGGTTATCAGTAATTTTCTTTTGATTGACAACAATAGGTGCTTCTTTAAGAATTAATGCCTTGCCGAAGGCGATACCTGGTGATACTGAAATTCCTGAAATCATAAATGTTACCTTACTACCAATGGGCGGAAAATAGTTAGCTCATAGGACTATGGCTTTGATATTTACGGTTAAATAGATATCCCTGGATATTGTTATCCGGGGATAAAAAATAGAAGATAAATGCTAAATTTGCCCGTATATCATTACTCCAATTCAGCCATTAGCTTAACCAAATGTTCTACCGCCTTCTGTTCATCTTCACCCTGAGCAGCAATAGTGACAACAGTCCCCTGAGTCAGGCCAAGTGTTTGCAGTTTAAATAAACTTTTAGCGCTTGCAGTTTTATCACCGTATTTGATGGTAATTTCAGAAGAAAAACTTTTTGCCTCTTTGACAAACTGAGCCACTGGGCGAGTATGAAGACCATTAGGTGCTGTGATGGTGACTTCTTGTTGGAACATATTATTTCCCTCAACAAACTTAATATTTTTTATTAGTAAATCCAAAATATTTTAGCTGAAATAATCTGGATTTACATATTACTTTTCTGTGATAATAGAAGAAAAACGTTTTCGTCCATTAACAATAATAAATTTTATATATATCAACATCATAGCCAGACATGATAATTTGCCTAGTTTATATCTATTGGCCAATTTTTGTTGCTTATTTTTTAATTAATTTCGACAGTCGAAATAATTAAATGACTTAAATACTAAACTCGTTTCAAGAAATCATCTTAATACGCACAAAACTTTGATCTAAGGCACAAAAAAGCACTAAAAAGTGCTTTTTTAGCTAATTGTGCTCAAAAATAGTGTTTAGCTTGGCTTTAAATTAGAGAATAAATCGGTACTCAAATAACGTTCACCAAAAGAAGGTGAAATAACCACAATGTTGCTATTTTGAAACGTAGGTTTGGTTGCTAATTTTACCGCAACAGCGACAGCTGCACCTGATGATATACCGGCTAAAATACCTTCTTTTTGCATAATCAGGCGGGCAGTTAGTATCGCTTCGTCACCGCTGTTAGCAAAGGTGTCATCAATAAGAGACAGATCAAGGTTGTCAGGGATGAAACCAGCACCTATCCCTTGAGTTTCACGTGGGCTTGGTTTTATTTCTTGGCCAGCAAGGATCTGACTTATTACCGGTGAATCTGCTGGCTCAACAGTAATCATTTTAACGGTCTTATCGCCAACGATTTTTTTAGATAACGGCCAATGCCAGTAATTGTACCGCCTGTGCCTACTCCAGCGACGACAGCGGCAATTTTGCCATCAGTATCTTGCTAAATTTCAGGCTCGGTCGTTTTTTCGTGAATATTAGGATTAGCTGGATTGAAAAAGAAGATAATGATTGGGAGCGCTGGCAACAATTTTGATTGCTTTTTCAATCGTGTCTTTCATTCCCTTAGCACCTTCAGTTAGCACCCAGATCCTTTAATAATTTGCGGCGTTCAAGACTCATTGTTTCAGGCATGGTTAGGGTAAGTTCATATCCACACGCCACAGCGATATATGCTAGGGCAATTTCAGTATTGCCACTAATCGGTCCGATTAAAATTTTGTGGGTTACTAATTTAGTTAGATTAGGGGTTAGTAGACTTTTTTTCTGTATCCCAAATCATATTGGCCCCAATACGGCATTTTGCGCTAAAACTTGGATTATGTGACTCGATTTTTGCTAACAAATTTCTATTGCCAAAGTGTTTTAAACGAACTAATGGAGTATGACCAATAGTTAGCGAGTTATCTTCATAGATGTTGCTCATCGATCGTCCTTAGTATTTTTCAGAAGTTATAAACATGCCTAAATATAGTATTAATCACTATACGCTAAGCGAGTTATTTTGGAAATAAAAATTCAAACTATCTTTATATTGAGCAGATACTTATCGTCAAATTGATTAATTTTATTAACTGATGTTTAGCAGCTATTTTGTAATAGCTATTGGCAATTTTTATTAAATCATGCTTAATTTTAGTACTGATGGTAGTTGTGTATGTTAAGTATGTAACAATTAGTTTAATAATTATTCTTGATATCCGACAATAGCTGAAGTTACTGCAAGAAGAGCTTAGTCAATTTCAGTGTTGGAATTGGCGCTTGGCATGGTGCTTACGATACAGTTCGACCCACATTGCTGTTGCCCCGCAGATAGCGACCGGCATGATAACCAAATTCATAATGGGAATAATAGTCAGCAAATTGACGAGTGCTCCAAACTGGATACTAGTGGTTCGATTATTGGCCAACGCCAGCTTCATTTCATCAAATTTTACTTTGTGATTATCGAAAGGATAATCACAATATTGAATCGTCATCATCCAGGCGCCAAATAAAAACCATAAAATCGGGGCGATGGTCTGAGCAATACCAGGAATAAAAAATAGGATAAGTAAAGGAATAACTCGAATAAGGTAGTAGAATAATTTGGTTACTTCACGAGTTAAAATTCGTGGTATGTCAGTAATAAGTCTGGCGAAACTGGTATCGGGTGCGGGAGTACCTGTTAATTCGGCTTCCAATTTTTCTGCTAACCAACCATTAAAAGGGGAGGCAATAAAATTGGCGATGGTACTAAAAAAGTAGCCAAAGATAAGTAAAATGGAGATTACAGCAATAGGCCATATTAGATAACTTAGCCATTGCATCCAATTGGGAACGTATGAAAGTAGAGCTTGGATCCAGTCGCCTAATTTACTATACAGCCACCCAAAAGCACTACCGAGTAAAATAATATTTGCAAGTAGCGGTAAGATGATAAAACGTCTTATACTTGGGCGCCTAATTAATTGCCATCCTTGAGCGAAATAGTAGAAACCATTCATAGCTTTTAGTAATTTTATTGAATTAGTCATACTTCATGTTATCTCCTTTTAGATTGATCTAGTATCATATAGATAGGAATTTTAGCTGGCTAGTATTTTGTTAGCTAAAAAAACAATAAAAAAATAATAAATATTTAACTTTTTGTAAGAAAATTATTTAGAGGGTTGCACTTAACGTTATTGGCAAATACTCTTAATATAATGATACCGCCATGGTGGCGATTATTTTTCAAACAACAGAGATAGAGCGATGCAGGATTTGCGTCTAATATTAGTGGTCGTTGGTGCGATAGCTATAATAGCTTTACTGTTACATGGTTTTTGGACAAGTCGTAAAGAGCGTTCAAAGTTATTTAAAAATCGCCCTATGAAGCCCTGTAAACAACCTAATCAGGATACACTTGACAGTGTTGACCAGACATCGTTTGGCGAAAAAACGGTGGCGGCACAGCAATTAGAATCTAAATCTACTACTCAGGAGACAAATGAACAATTTGCTGCTAGAAAATCTGAATCATCTAGGGTGATTAATACCCCTAACCATGATCAGCATTTAACTGATTCTGAAGTAGAAATTGGCACTAGAGCTAAGCAAGAAAAAAGCGTTCAGACTAAACAGCTGGAGCTGGAGATTTCTGAGCACGGGTTAAATTCAATTAATACGGCAGAAAGGGAAGGAGCTTTGGTAGCCAACACCACTGAAATCATCCAAGAAGCTGTTGGTGAAGTTAAACATCCTGACGGAGAGAAACAAAAAAGTAAATTAGTTGGGGAAGAAATTAAAAAAGATATTGTTGTTGTTTTGCATGTTGCTGCACTACAAGGTCAAGTTTTAGGCGGGGATCTGTTGTTGCAAAGTATTTTTCAATCAGGTTTTCAGTTTGGTGAAAGGCAGATATTTCATCGTCAGGTTGATCCTCCCGGTTCGGGGCAGGTTTTGTTTAGCTTAGCTAATATGGTTAAACCAGGTTCTTTTGAACCAGAGGCAATGTCTGATTTCACTACACCGGGCGTCTCTATATTTATGATGGTACCTTCATATGGTGATTCAGCCCAGAACTTTAAATTGATGTTACAAACAGCACAACGTATTGCTGCTGATGTTGGTGGCGTCGTACTTGATGAGGATCGCAAAATGCTGACGCCACATATGATAGAGACATATCACAGCAGAATTAGAAACGCACTAACTTAATTTTTAGCATGATTAGTAACCGACCCCCCTGTTAGCGGGGGTTTTTGTCTTTAGTTGTATGGTGAATAATGAAACAACAACATTATCTTACATGGCTCAAACAGCAATTATGTCGTCATGAATATCTTTATCATGTGTTAGATACGCCGGAAATACCTGATGTAGAATATGATCGGATGATGCAGGAATTGAAGGAATTGGAGGCTGAACACCCAGAATGGGTTACAGCCGATTCACCAACACAACGTGTTGGTGCTACACCATTATCGGCTTTTAAACAGGTACGGCATGAAATACCGATGTTGTCACTGGATAACGTTTTTGATGAAGAAAGTTATTTGGCGTTTGATAAACGCGTGCATGATCGGTTAAGAAACAGTAGCCAGGTGACATTTTGTTGTGAACTAAAATTAGATGGTTTAGCAGTTAGCTTGCTATATGAGCAGGGTGAACTGGTACAGGCAGCGACACGTGGTGATGGTACCACAGGCGAAAATATTACCGCTAATATTCGTACTATCCGAGCAATTCCACTCCGTCTGCAAGGCGATAATATTCCTGAGCGAATCGAAATTCGGGGTGAGGTTTTTATGACTCACCGCGGTTTTGAAAAGCTAAACGAAGACGCTCGCCGGAATGGAGGTAAAATTTTTGCCAATCCACGCAATGCTGCAGCAGGTTCATTACGTCAGCTTGATCCTCGTATTACCACCAAAAGGCCATTAGCTTTTTTTTGTTATGGTTTTGGCGTGCTAGCGGGAGGTGAATTGCCTGCTAGTCAATATCAATGTTTAATACAATTTAAAAATTGGGGATTACCCGTTAGTGATAAGATTGCACTCTGCCAAAATAGTCAACAAGTTTTAGCCTATTATCATCAAATAGAACAAGCTCGGTTAGATTTAGGCTTTGATATCGATGGTATAGTGGTTAAAGTGGATCCATTACAGCAGCAAGAAGAACTCGGTTTTGTTGCTCGAGCTCCTCGTTGGGCGACGGCATTTAAATTTCCCGCTCAAGAACAGATGACTTTATTACATGATGTTGAATTTCAAGTGGGACGCACTGGTGCAATCACTCCTGTTGCTCGTTTAGAACCTGTTCAGGTTGCCGGTGTCACGGTAAGTAATGCAACATTACACAATGCTGATGAAATCGAACGCTTAGGGGTAAGAATTGGGGATGCCGTCGTTATTCGTAGAGCTGGTGATGTCATCCCGCAGATTGTTAATGTGCTCACAGATCGTCGTCCTACTGATACCCGAGAAATTATATTTCCTGCTCACTGTCCGGTTTGTGGCTCAGCAATTGAGCGTATTGAAGGTGAAGCAGTGATCCGTTGTACCGGTGGTTTGATTTGTGCCGCACAACGTAAAGGTGCCTTGAAACATTTTGTTTCGCGCCGAGCAATGGATATTGAGGGGATGGGCGATAAGATTATTGATCAGCTAGTTGATAAAGAATATGTGAAGACACAGGCTGATCTTTATCGTTTAAATCTAGATATATTAACCAGATTGGAGCGTATGGGGATAAAATCTGCACAAAATCTGCTTAATGCGCTGGATAAATCCAAACAAGCGACATTAGCACAATTTATTTATGCGCTAGGCATTCGGGAAGTTGGCGAAGCCACAGCCAACAATTTGGCTACTCACTATGCTTCGCTAGTTTCACTAATGGCGGCAGATATAGAATCATTAAAAATGGTGCAAGATGTTGGCGAAGTAGTTGCTAAGCATATCATTAACTTTTTTCAGGAACAGCATAATCAGGATGTTGTTAATGAATTAGTCAACGAAATTGGTATTAGCTGGCCGGCAATAGTGGTTAACAAAACGGATAGTCCTTTTACAGGTAAAACGATGGTTTTAACCGGCACACTAAATCACTTAACCCGAGATCAGCTTAAAGATAAATTAATATCGCTTGGTGCTAAAGTTAGCGCTAGTGTTTCTAAAAAAACCGATCTAGTCATAGCTGGAGAAGCAGCGGGTTCTAAATTAATAAAAGCAAATGAACTAGGGATAAAAATTGTTAGTGAAGATGAGTTAATGACATTATTAGACCATCATTAATATTTTATAGCTTTTGCTAATAGTAATTGGCAAGATATTGATTGCTTTGATTTAGTCATTGTTTTATTCATTATCTATTAGCTATCTGCAAATTAGATCACTAAATTACTCGCTTAGTGCCGTTTTTAGTGATTAAAATCCCACAGGACTATTTTCAATTACATAAAGTAATATAATTATTTTTTAGATTAAAACATACTTGGAAATCTCTATGTCTGCAGTTTTTCACTTTCTTTTATCCATTATCCTTATTGGTGTGTTATCTATTTTAACGAGTAATGATCGTACTAGTATACGCTTTCGTTACGTTTTTCAACTCTTGGTTATTGAATTAATATTAGCCTGGTTCTTTCTCAATTCAGATATTGGTCAGGGATTTGTTGCCGGATTTGCTAAGATTTTTGATTATTTATTAATTTATGCCGCGGCAGGAACTGATTTCGTCTTTGGTGGCATGATGGATGCAAATCTTGCTATCTTCTTTTTACGCGTGTTATGTCCAATTATTTTTGTTTCAGCGTTAATTGGCATCCTGCAACATATCAAACTGCTACCTTTTATTATTAAAATAATAGGAACGTTACTGGCTAAAGTTAATGGTATGGGAAAGCTGGAATCTTTTAATGCGGTCAGTTCGTTAATCCTTGGTCAGTCAGAAAACTTTATTGTTTATAAAGACATATTGAGTCAAATGTCACCACGTCGTATGTATACGATGGCAGCAACCGCGATGTCGACAGTTTCTATGGCGATTGTCGGTGCCTATATGGGCATGCTTGAGCCTAAGTATGTAGTGGCAGCGTTGATCCTGAATATGTTTAGCACATTCATTATCTTATCGTTGGTTAATCCCTACTCAGTTGCAGAAGAAGAGGATATTCAAGTTAGTCATCTTCATGATGAACAAAGCTTTTTTGAAATGTTAGGGGAATACATTCTTGCTGGTTTTAAAGTAGCTTTGATTGTGGCGGCAATGTTGATTGGTTTTATTGCGATTATTGCGGCAATTAATGCCATTTTCAGTGCTGTGCTGGGAATAAGTTTTCAAGATTGTTTGGGCTATGTTTTTTATCCATTAGCTTGGATTTTGGGTGTTCCTGCTGAAGATGCACTTAGAGTTGGCAGTATTATGGCAACCAAATTAATGTCTAATGAATTTGTTGCTATGGGTTATCTCAAACAAATCGCTGTTGAGTTATCGTCTCGTTCAGTCGGTATATTATCAGTCTTTTTAGTTTCTTTTGCTAACTTTTCATCGATAGGAATTGTTGCTGGAGCAATAAAAGGTCTCAATGAAAAACAGGGAAAGATTGTTTCTAGTTTTGGCTTAAGATTATTATATGGTTCCACGCTAGTGAGTTTCTTATCTGCTGCGATAACGGGATTAGTTTTGTAATAATTTAAAAACACATTTTACAAAGCGGCATTCCTTATTATTAGTGAATGTCGTATTTAGTTTAATTAACTAATATGTTGGAATTCTGCATGCAGAAACAGGATCTAATCGATATTGCTAATACCATGATGCCATTTGGTAAATATAAGGGACGAGTTTTGATAGATTTACCGGAAGAATATTTACTTTGGTTTGCCCACAAAAGTGAATTTCCGCAAGGAAGATTGGGTTATTTAATGCAAATGACATTAACAGTTAAAGAGGAAGGATTGGACAACTTGGTTAGACCATTGAAACGCTCATCATAAGCAATGGCTTTTGGAACGATTAAAAATAATTGTTAAAAACCTAAATTTGGTGGAGCTAAGCGGGATCGAACCGCTGACCTCTTGCATGCCATGCAAACGCTCTCCCATCTGAGCTATAGCCCCTACACAAAGTTGGTTAGACGGGCGCATGATATGCAAGCTGAACGAGACTGTCAATTGATTAATATGAAAATAACGCTTAACCGTTGAAAAAATAGTCATCCATGGTTATATGGCAAAATGCACAACAAAATGTGCCCTTACATTAAAGTAAGATTATTAATTATCACTATTCTTACGGTCATTAATATAAACTAAGGCCTTATCAATGCGTTTTAATGAACGAGTTTGGCCAATGGCATGTACAGTGGTATCAACACTCGGTGATTGACCTGTTCCTGTTACGGCGACACGAAGTGGCATACCAATTTTTCCCATGCTAATTTCAAGTTCAGTTGCTGTTGATTTGATTGCCTGGTGGACATTTTCACATGTCCAGTTGTTAATCGTTGCCAATTTTGTCCGTACGGTTTCGAGGGGCAAGCGTGCAATCGGACGTAAATGTTTTTTAGCAGCATCGGTATCAAATAAGTCAAAATCCTGATAGAAATAGTGACATGATCCGGCTATTTCTTTTAAGGTCTTACAGCGTTTACCAAGAAGCTTGACTAAATCTGCTAAGCTTGGCCCGGTTTGGGTATCGATACCTTGTTGTTCAATGTGCCAAGCTAAGTGTGTTGCAACATATTCAGCGGGTAATGAATTGATATAATGGTGATTAAGCCATAATAATTTGTCAGGATTAAAGGCGCTGGCGGACTTGTTAATCGCGGCTAAGGAAAAATAATTGATCATTTCATCGTGATTAAAAATTTCTTGATCACCATGAGACCATCCGAGACGGACCAAATAGTTAAGTAAGGCTTCTGGTAGATAACCGTCATCACGGTATTGCATTACACTGACAGCACCATGACGTTTAGATAATTTTTTGCCATCATTACCTAAGATCATTGAAACATGAGCATATTCAGGGATTGGTGCACCAAGGGCTTTTAATATATTAATTTGTCGTGGAGTATTATTAATATGATCTTCACCACGGATTACATGAGTAATTTTCATATCCCAGTCATCAATAACAACACAGAAATTATAGGTGGGGGCGCCGTCAGTACGGCGTATAATGAGATCATCTAGCTCAAGGTTACTAAATTCAATTGGTCCACGAATTAGGTCTTCAAAAACGACAGAGCCTTGCTGGGGATTACGAAAGCGTACTACGTGAGGTTCATCAGGGGTATGATCATTAACATGATCACGGCAATAGCCATCATAATGTGGTTTTTCACCTCTAGCCCTCTGTTCTTCACGTAAATTGTCCAAGCGCGTTTTAGAACAGTAACAGCGGTAGGTTGTCCCGGCGGCAAGCATTTGATCGATAACTGCATGATAACGGTCGAAACGTTTAGTTTGATAGTAAGGACCTTCATCCCAATTTAAACTTAACCAGCTCATTCCATCCATAATGGCGTCAATCGCTTCTTGAGTCGAACGCTCAAGATCGGTGTCTTCAATACGTAATACAAACTCACCGTTATAATGTCGACTATAAAGCCATGAATAGAGTGCAGTACGAGCACCACCGATGTGAAGGTAACCAGTTGGACTTGGTGCAAAACGGGTTTTTATTTTATTCATTAGGATTGCCTTAATGATCTTTTTTATATCGAATATAGTCAGTGAAAAATTTACCGTCGGTTATTTTATCACTGCAACTTAATTCCTCAATCCTGTTAGCGCAAGATTCATACTTTATTTTGTTAATATGACAATAAAAATGCTTAATTTATCCTGATAGGATCTACACTAAATGAGTTTAAATAAATATTATTTTATGTTGATAATATTGGGTGTATCTTGCTTAATTTTGCAACGAACGGATATTTTCCTTTGAAAAACCGTTGACTCATGAAGAACTATCCCTATAATGCACCTCCATCACGACGGGTGATTAACTCAGTTGGTAGAGCATCTCCCTTACAAGGAGGGGGGTCATCAGTTCGAATCTGGTATCGCCCACCAATCATAATTCAGTGAAAGAGTTGTTTATTTTTGTTATGAATGGGCGATTAGCTCAGTTGGTAGAGCATCTCCCTTACAAGGAGGAGGTCATCAGTTCGAATCTGATATCGCCCACCATTCATGCAAAACATAATGCACTATTTCATTGCAGTTGTTTATGATATGTTTTGCTATTAAATAGGGTCGTTAGCTCAGTTGGTAGAGCACTTGACTTTTAATCAATTGGTCACAGGTTCGAATCCTGTACGACCCACCATTAATAGTAATCGATAAGATTTTGATTTATTTTTTGCTACTAATTAAGCATAAGCAAGGTGATCATAATCTAGCCTATTCAGATGGGTCGTTAGCTCAGTCGGTAGAGCACTTGACTTTTAATCAATTGGTCACAGGTTAGAATCCTGTATGACCTACCAGTTAATATTGCCTTAACAACAATAGTGGCTATCTAATTTTGGCTAATTTGCTTAAATCATTCTACAATTATTAACATATAGATATATTTATTTACTTAAAAAACTATTAGATAAACATACAGTAAGCAAAATAGCTTGTGGGTTAGCGCGCTTTATTAATTATCCAATAGATTGAGGTTTAGATTTATTCCCTCAAAACTTAGTGATGGAGGTTATATGGGATTATTTGATTTCTTAAAAAGCGCCGTTGACAAACTATGGGATCCCGCTACCGTGACTAAAGGTAGTGGTGATGTTGTTCCTGATCAGCTTGCTGTTTGCAAGTAATTCAAGTAAAGCATAATGCTTTTGAGCTGTTATCTCCGCTTGTTTGGCCAGTTTTGCTGTTTGCTCAGGTAACTGCCTGGTTAATTGAGAAAAGCACTGTTCTTTTTGTAAAACATCTGTCAATGATGCAGCTGGCGCTCTTGAGTCAAGTATTAGCCCAGACTTTTTGGCCTGACTACGTTGGGGATCAAAACGATATAACGGCCAGAATCCAGCTGCTGTAAGTTGTCTAGTTTGTTGATGACTATATGCAAGATCATAGCCATGCTCTTCACAAGGGCTACAAGCGATAATTAGTGATGTTCCTGAATAGCTTTAACAGTCTGGTTCATTTGAACACAAATGGCGACTTGTGTCACATATATATGTCCATACATCACCATGGTCATTCCCAAATCTTTGCGGCTTTTTTGTCTGCCATTTTGACCAAATTTAGTTACCGCTTCAATAGGTGTTGCTTTCGATTGTTGGCTACTAGTGTTAGAATAGTATTGCATATCCAGCACCAGAACATTAACATTTTCGCCATTATTGAGTACATGATCTAAGCCACCATAACCAATATCGTAGGCTCAACCATCACCACCAATGATCCATACTGATTTATAAAGCAAATAGTGCGCATCTGTTAATTGTTGAGCTTCAGCAATATTAATATTGCTAAGTAATGATTGTAAACGATTAATTAATTGACATTTTATCTCAATAGATAATGAGCCATCCTTTAGTTGATCAATCAGGGTGATCGGTAGTTGTTTAATTAGACTGTCTAGCAGATGAGAGACTCTTTTTTATGCCGCTGTAAAGTTAAACCAAATCCCAGGCCAAACTCCACATTATCTTCGAACAAGGAATTTGCCCAAGCCGGTTACCGACCATCACTATTAGTGGTATAGGGAGTTGTAGGTAGATTACCGCCATAGATAGATGAACAGCCAGTAGCGTTAGCGATCAGCAGCCTATCACCATATAGTTGGGTCAGTAATTTTATATAAGGTGTCTCACTACAGCCGGCACAGGCACCTGAGTATTCAAATAACGGGGTAATTAATTGGCTAGTACAAATATCTATACTTTCAAGTTTTTTTGGTGTAATATCTTGGATTTGCAGGAAAAAATTGAAGTTTATTTTCTACACAGTGAGATGTTCAAGACGAGACTGTATATTGATGGCCCGAATTTGGGGATTTTGCCGATTTTTAGCCGGACAAACTTCATAACAGAGATTACAGCTGGTACAATCTTCTGGTGCCACCTGTAGTATATAATTGAGTCCTTGCATATCCCGAGATTTAATGGTTAAAGAGAGTAAGCTAGCTGGCACCGCTTTAAGTATCTCAGCTGAAGTGACTTTTGCGTGAATAGCGACATGGGGATAGGCCGCAACACAATAATTACATTGCGTGCAAAGGTTTGCTTGCCAAATAGGGATGATTGCGGCGGTATTTTGTTTTTCCCATTTTGTGGTATCGGTTGGCCAGCTGCCATCAGGGTGAAAGGCTGACATGGTAGTGTATCACCTAAATCGGCAATCATTGCTGTGGTTACAGTTTTTACAAAATCAGGGGCATCATGAGATACGGTAGCCGGGCGGCAAGGGCTAGTTATATCAATTTCCTATAAGTCGATTTTTTCTAATGTTTTGCTGATAAGATGAACGACATTAATATTCTTTGCCTCGATATCGGCACCTTTTTTGCTATAACTTTGGTTAATAGCTTCTTTTAATCGCCGCTCAGTTTCAGATTTGGGCAATAGTTGTATCAGATCGAAAAAAGCGGTTTGCATGACGGTGTTGATCCGACCATCTAATTGGCATTGTCGAGCGATTTGATAAGCATTAATGGTATAGCATTGTGCTTGTTTTTGTCGTAATAGAGATTGTATTTCTTGTGGCAGATGATGCCAGATTTGCTCAGACCTATAGGGGCCGTTAATTAAAAAAATACCACCTGGTTTTAATTTTTCAACCATCTGGTATTTATTGATAAATTGCCACTGATGATAACCAATAAAATCTGTGTGCTTAACAAGGTATGACGAATAGAGAGGTTGGTGGTTAATACGTAGATGTGAAACAGTTAGCCCAGAGGGGTATGGTTACCGATAAGTTTGATGGTATTTTTCGTTGCCGATATAACTTTAGGTAACTATGCACGTTGCCCTCGGCTAAAAGACTCAGCTAAAGCAGTCATAAGATCAAGGTAGAGTGGCTCTGCATGAGCCCCGGGCTCCTTTATGTGATCGAGCACCATAATAGAATTTACCGCCTTCAGTATCACATTTAGAAAATGTTGAGCAAAAAAGGAACGATAAAGAAGGACTTTTATCATGCCGACTTTTTCATTTTGCGTCAGAAGCTGATCAATGACCTCTTCAGCAGTACACCGGCGGCTGATCCCATTAAAATGATAATTTGCTCTGCATCTGGATGACCATAATATACAAAAGGTTGATAATAACGGCTGGTCATATTGCCAAAGGACAGTATGGCATCTAAGACATGTTGGTAGTCTTTGAGATACGAAGGATTAATGGCCCGTGAGCCTGAAAATAGGTGTCTGGGTTGGCAACAGTGCCTCTGATCGTTGGTGCCTCTGGTGACAAAGCACGTTGACGATGTTGCCTTATTGCTTGTTCAGGTATATTAGTTGCTGCAGTATTGCATCAGAAATTGGGTTAATTTTGTTGATTTCATGTGATATTGCTAAGCTGACTTTCATGAAGCGTCTCTTTATATTATATTGCTAAATAAAAATGATGATTAATTAGGTTAAATTTAATTGTGGAAAATATATTTAATAAATGCGTAATACCATTTTTGTTAATAGCAAAATAATCACCTAATTTAAAAACGATAAAATTTCATTTTGGTTTTTGTGTAAAACTAACCTATATCATTAAATTAGTACCTTAATTGAAATACAGTTTCATTCTGCAGGTAAAGACTATCTATTGATTATTAAAAATTTTATTAGCCAAATATAAAGGAGAATAGTTGATGATAGAACTGGTAAAAATTTCCAGTCATACTTAGGTGGTTTACATTCCTCAGTTGGACCTTAATTTATTTTATTTCGGCTGTTATTTCTAAGGAAGTACAAGTACTGTATGATGAAGGGTTAATTGTGGTATGGTTTCCTGCTGGTGTGAGTATTGTGGCATTTTTACTATCCCCAGTGTGTAGCTTGCCTGTTTTTTTGCTTTTGTTTAGTATAGTTAATTTGTATTTGGCACTAATCGATTTTGAATCTGTTGCCATTAAAGTGATTAGTGCGGTTTGTTTACTTATTTCACCGTTATTAATTGCATCTATTGTAAGATATTTAGCTCAATATCAATCGCCATTAAATACCATTATTACTTGGATTGTGATTTCAGCTGTAATATGCGCTATTGGTAATTGGCTAAGTGTAATGTTGTTGGCATCGCTAGATGAGAAAATTGTGTTAGATGATTTTCTCACTAGTTGGTTTGCCGATATGTCAGGTATCTATTTTGCTGTCGCGATGTTATTAGGCTTAGTACAACCACAGTCATTAAAGCAACTTAATAGTATTAAAAAAATATTATTAACATTAAGTTGATTAATATTGCTGGCAGTAAGTAGTTGGTTAATTTTTTCTGATACTCTTATTGAGTTAAAAGGTTATATTAATAACCATTATGGTCCAGCGTTAAATATGATATTGGTTTGTATACCCATTCTTTTTATCATTCTTTTGATTCTGTTTCTGCAAGATTTTGGTTGAAAAATAGGGTTATTAGTGCTCGGAAACATTGTTATCTTTTATAGTGAACAGGGGAGTGTACCTTTCTTTTTACTTGCTCAAACTTACTTGTCAATCATTACTATTTTTATGTTGTTACTTTTACTGCTTACCACATCACAAGTAGAAAGAACGATTAAACATGCATCGAGATCACTTATTCGTTATCAGTTATTTATACAAGATGACAAAATAAAATTTGATCCGCAAATTAAATTAATAACTGTCTTACCTGTGCAAAGTAATGTTGACCATATATTAGGAGGAATGGCTTAATATACGTGATCGAATATTAATTACTATTGCTGATAAAACTAATCCAATGCTGTTAGGTGAATGGGAAATTCTTACAAAATCACGGGTTGATTTATAAGAGATTATTTATGTTGCAAATTGCTTGTTTACTTTTAGGTAGAAAATTTATGCACCAACAAGTGATTTGGTTGCTAATCGGCGGTATATTATGGGCTTTTCCGGGTTTAGTAATATTGTGTGATGAATTGCTGCAAACACGGCATGTTCCAGTTGTCTGGATAAGTATATTCATATTAATTGAGAATTTAATTACCTTTAATGTTGCCAATAGTGGTATTGGTAGCCAAAAATTTATTCTCTTCCTTAAAAGGGGGATTATTTTTGTTGGTATCTGTCTTTCTGTTAATTGATGACAATTATAGCTATTTGATCTTTTCAATAGTGTTAGGCTTCAGTTATTTGTTACTCGTTATATTTAGTATCGTTTCAGATTTAGTTGTTCGTCATCGTCTATGGAAACATACCGCTTGGTTAGGGGATTTTATTTATTCTTTGCAATACTGATCCTAGCCCCTTATCCCATTAGTTACCAATCGACATTTCCAATCGTTTTAGCTGTGTTATTAATGGTTATTGGAATATCTGCTATTCGTTTTTCTAATAAATTACGGGTTATTCGATACGGGCAAAGAATATTTACTTTAATGGCCGATAGTGCATTATCGCAAAAAGAATTTGGACAACAAGAAATTAAAACAGATGAAGTGATGCCACTGACTGACAAGCAGTAAGCGGAGATAAATTTATCACATATGACACCGCTTACTCTTACTATTTATATTTGGACACCAGAAGGCTTGGCTGATTTAACGTCAAGACCTTGTTCGGTTATTAATCTTTATATTGTGGCTGTGGATGGCAATCGTGTTATTTCTACTGTTCATGCTGCATTGGAGATCAGAAATCAGATTTGTATCAGCTTGTATCCGATTGATGATATTGATCATTCTCCTTCTGAGTTTTTAAATAGATTGAAAGCTACTGAGGAAAATAATGTGGCAGGTGAATTTCAGTCCGACTATTTCACTGAAGTTTCACAGTGGTGTCGTTCAGATTTTCAAATCCATTTTTTTCATTATAATGCGGTTAATTTAGCTATGTTTTGGCAATAATATCGGCAAACAGGGCTATAATCTAACTTACCTCGATTGCTCAATTAGTGTGGCTTATGCGCTAGGAGCGGCACTAGAGGGTGTATGGCTGATAACATCAACAATTTTTTAGTCTTGGTAAGTTGTTGATCGCACCGGAATTGTGGGTTGCATCGCAAATTCGTCAGCGAGTAATATCAATGGCATGGACACCAGGATTGGTAATGGACTATTCTCGTGCGTTAAATGCATTAGTGTATCCTACTCCTCATCGCTGGTACTCACGTTTTTTATGTATTTTTTATTCTAATTGAGTGGCATAGAGAACAAGATAAATAAACAGGTCCTATGTTGTTATATTTAGCCACTGGTTTAGATAAGTAACTAATTGTATCAATTAAGATTTTTATAAATTGTAAAATTTTATTTATAATTTGTGCTAATTCTTTTATCTATCAATTTACTCGCCTGCTGTATCATATTCTGTATTAATAAGTTGAATGAAATATATAGAATTATTAGATCTATTTTCGGCTGTTAGCTATTTAGAGTTAAGTTTAATTTAATATATTATGATTAATGTTGTCATTTTTCTAATGATAGAGCTTTTAATTTTGTCTCGCTATGTTTATTATTCTGCCTTCGTTAGATCTATTGGCGCAACTGGTTTTGGCTATTGCTGGGAGTATTTTCTGATTAGCTCATACAGTCTTTTTCCTGTTGTGGTTCTATCTGTATTACTACAAAGAATAGAGTGATACTTTAAATGACTGAGACAACCTCTCTTACATCACTGATCGAATTAAAATCCTTAACTAAAGGTTTCGATGGCAAAAATATTATTTCACAGTTTAATCTCACGATTAATGATGGTCAATTTCTTACCATATTAGGCCCTTCAGGTTGTGGTAAAACAACTATTTTGCGATTAATTGCTGGGTTAGAACATGTTGATAATGGGCGTATTTTTCTCCAAGGCCAAGATATTACCGATATTCCAGCCGAACAGCGTCATGTAAATACTGTTTTCCAGAGTTATGCCTTATTTCCCCATATGTCGGTGTTTGATAACGTCACCTTTGGTTTACGTATGCAAAAAAAATCTTCTCAAGAGATAAAACCAAGAGTGGAAGAAGTGCTACGTATGGTGCAATTAGAAGATTTAGCGCAGCGTTATCCCCATCAATTATCTGGCGGACAGCAGCAACGCGTAGCAATAGCCCGTGCGGTTATTAATAAGCCTAAAGTTCTTTTACTAGACGAGTCCTTATCGGCGCTTGATTATAACTTACGTAAAAAGATGCAAAGTGAATTAAAGGCTTTGCAACGTCAGTTAGGGATCACTTTTATTTATGTGACGCATGATCAAGAAGAAGCACTAGCCATGTCTGATCGTATTTTAGTTATGCGAGATGGTCATATTGAACAGGACGCTTCTCCCCGTGAAATATATGAAGAGCCGAAGAATTTATTTGTCGCGCGCTTTATCGGAGAAATTAATATTTTTGATGCGACTGCTTTATATCGTATTGATGAGCAGCGTATTAGAGCTGATGTCGAGGGCTATGAGTGTGATATTTACACTAAGCTTTCTGTGTTTGAAGGTCAGCGATTAAAAGTTTTATTGCGGCCAGAGGATTTACGGGTTAAAGAGATCGATGACGAACAGCAGCCTGCTGGACTGATCGGATATGTGCGTGAGCGTAATTATAAAGGGATGATGCTCGATACTGAAGTAGAAATGAGCAATGGTAAGAGAGTGATGGTTAGTGAGTTTTTCAATGAAGATGATCCTGATGTTGACCACTCGTTGGCACAAAAAATTGCAGTGACATGGGTAGAAAGTTGGGAGGTCGTGCTTCTCGATGAAGAATAATCGTAAAATTTTTCAGAATGTTATTGTTATCGGCGTGGTATCCTGGCTGGTGTTGTTTGCCTTTCTACCCAATTTAATGATCATTATTACCAGTTTTTTGACACGTGATGATGCAAATTTAGTCGATATGATTTTTACCCTCGACAATTATACCAGGCTATTTGATCCTTTATATGCAGAGGTAATGCTCCACTCACTAAATATGGCAATCATGGCAACCTTATTTTGTTTGGTTATTGGTTATCCATTTGCATTTATTTTGACACGATTATCATCAAAATTGCAGCCATTAATGTTATTTTTACTGATTGTGCCGTTTTGGACTAATTCACTTATTCGTATTTATGGATTGAAAATTTTTCTGAGTAATCGGGGTTACTTAAACGGCTTTTTATTATGGATTGGATTAATAGATAAGCCCATTCGTATCATGTATACGCAAGAAGCGGTCATTATGGGATTGGTATATATATTGCTGCCATTTATGGTAATGCCGCTTTATTCTAGTATTGAAAAATTGGATAAATCGTGCCTTGAGGCTGCACGTGATCTTGGTGCTAACAAATTTCAGACCTTTATACGTATTATAACACCGTTAACCATGCCTGGTATCATCACCGGTTGCTTATTGGTATTATTACCGGCAATGGGTCTGTTTTATGTAGCGGATTTGATGGGGGGCTCAAAAAACTTATTAATTGGTAATGTCATTAAGAGCCAGTTTCTTAATTTGCGTGATTGGCCTTTTGGCGCAGCGACCAGTATTGTATTAACTATAGCCATGGGCCTACTACTCTATGTTTATTATCGTGCCGCAAATTTGCTGAATAAAAAGGTGGATTTAGCATGATTGGACTTTTCTTACGAAGTAGTTTTCTCACCATCATTTATGCCTATTTATATATTCCAATTATTATTTTAATTGTTAATTCATTTAATGCATCACGCTTTGGCAATGTGTGGCAAGGATTGACTATCGATTGGTATGATATGTTGTGGAATAATGATAGTTTATTACAGGCGGCAGGTCATTCATTAACGATCGCAATGATATCAGCTAGTTGTACTATATTAATTGGTTCATTGGCGGCAGTGGCTTTATTTCGCTACCAATTTAGAGGAAAGTCATTTGTTGGTGGTATGTTATTTGTTGTCATGATATCCCCTGATATTGTAATGGCAATTTCATTACTCCTCCTCTTTATGTTATTAGGAATTTCTTTAGGTTTTTGGTCTTTACTCTTCTCTCATATTACATTTTGTTTACCTTTTGTTGTTATTACTGTTTATGCACGATTGAAGGATTTTGATGTAAAAATGTTAGAAGCCGCGCGAGACTTAGGTGCCAACGAATTAACTATTTTACAAAAAATTATTTTACCATTAGCTTTGCCAGCAGTGATCTCTGGCTGGTTATTAAGTTTTATCCTTTCAATGGATGATGTGGTGGTGTCTTCTTTTGTTACTGGGCCGGCCTATGAGATCTTACCTTTAAAAATTTATTCAATGGTAAAAATAGGAATTTCACCGGAAGTTAATGTGCTGGCAACCATTTTATTATTATTTTCATTAGCACTTGTGTTGTTTAGTCAATGGATATTAAAAATAAAATCGATAAAAAATATATAAATTAAATCAGTATAAAAATTAATACAATTAGTCGGTTTTGGCTAACGATTGTCTTTTTTATTTTTATTAGCAAGTTTAAAATCGGCTTTTTTAACCAAAGGCGAGTAAATGGTATTTATATGCTTTACCCAATTAAGAGTGGCTCATATAATAACTTTTTTAGGGGTAGGCAAAAGTCTATTGGGTTTTCACTCACAATTATTTTATGAAGGAAACACTACATGAATAAGTGCTCCTCATGGCTTGCTGCAGGGATCATCGCAGCAAGTATTGGCTCGGCAGTAGCAGCAGATGATAATAAAACATTATATTTTTATAATTGGTCAGAATATGTCCCTCCTGGGCTTCTTAATCAGTTTAGCAAAGAAACTGGTATCAAGGTGATTTATTCTACTTATGAATCTAATGCAAGTATGTACGCCAAGCTCAAAACCCACACTGAAGGAGCTTATGATTTAGTGGTTCCTTCAACCTATTTTGTGGCAAAAATGAGTAAGGAAGGCATGCTACAAAAAATTGATAAAAGTAAATTGAGTCAATTTAAAAACCTTGATCCGAATTTATTACATAAACCTTTTGATCCTAATAATGATTATTCAATTCCTTATATTTGGGGAGCGACAGGAATTGGAATTAATAGCAAGATTATTGATCCAAAAACAATTACCTCTTGGGCGGATTTATGGAAACCTGAATATAAAGATGGGCTATTATTGACTGATGATGCACGAGAAGTGTTTCAAATGGCACTACTCAAGCTAGGTTATTCAGGTAATATAACCGATCCGAAGTTGATTAAAACAGCCTATGAAGAATTAAAAAAATTAATGCCAAACGTTATGGTATTTAATTCTGATAATCCCGCTAATCCTTTTATACAAGGAGATGTTGATTTAGGTATGTTATGGAATGGTTCTGCCTATGTAGTGCGTCAGTCAGGAGCCCCGATACAATTTATTTGGCCTAAGGAAGGGGGAATTTTTTGGATGGATAGTTTAGCTATTCCAGCCAATGCGAAAAATGTCGAAGGGGCGCTTAAGTTGATTGATTTTCTGCTGCGACCTGATATTGCCGCTCAAGTAGTACAACAAATTGGTTATCCAACCCCTAATTTAGCCGCTAAACAATTATTGCCAGCTGAACTTGTGGCAGATAAGACTCTATATCCTGATGAAGAGACCTTAAAAAATGGAGAATGGCAGGATGATGTGGGTAATGCCAATATCTTGTATGAAAGTTATTTTCAACAATTGAAAGCAGGTCGTTAAGCTTTATCCACTATATTATTATTTAGCCAAACGTTATTAATAAAGAACCATCAGTATGTTATGGTGCTTTCAATTATTGATATATAGTTAATAAATCTATATTTAATAATTATATTTAAAGTTTATTGGTTAAATAGTCAATTTAGTTATTTTAAATTAATAAATTTAATGCCATAAAGTCAGAAATATATTTACTAATTAAAGATGGTGTAATAGCAGGTATCGTAGTGCCAAAAACAGATGCGAATCTATTAGGTAGAAGCCAGAAACAGTTTGTTATTTTTTGGGGTTGATTAAATTGGGTAATAAGCGGCAGTAAAGAATACTGTTTTAAATTATCAGGCAATTTTTTCATTACTAATTTAAATTGTTGATATCAGACTTTATAGTCATCTATTTTTTTATATTAATGCCTGAATTAATTAAACAATCAACAATAGTGTTAAGGGACACTTTGTCATTTTGAGGATTAACCATATTGTAAGTAAGTGGATGATGATTTTTTTGATAATTTAATTATTACCGCAGCAACAAAATCAACACTAAGTCATTATAATAAGGGGATATATTACTATCTGATTGATAGAATGATTTTGGTGTCATTTTGGTATTGATTATATTTAATAGTAATCGAGTAAATATGTCAGCAATATTAAATTGGGTCGCATATTGGCGATGTGCCAGTATCATACTAGGGCGAAAAACGGTTATTGGTAAATTAAATCGATTATATGTTTCATGTAGCAATATTTCACTCGCCCATTTGTTGACTGCATAGCCGGTATAGCAACAATAGCACTGGAAATAAACACAAACGGTTTTAACCGATTGATAAGTGATAATTTAATTAATTCTGATGTACCTACAACATTTGTTGCAAAAAGATGTTGGTATGGAAGTATATGATTAACTAAAGCGCCGGCATGAAAGATATGATCAATAGTATGCGATAAATAATGTCATGTTTTTTCCTCAAGCCCTAAGTTTTTCTTCGAGATATCGCCAGCGAATACAGTTAGATGTTTATCAGCAAGTTGTTTAAGTTTAAGTGCTAATTGACTATTATGGGGACTGAAAGTATTAAATAAACGTTGCCTTGCGTGATTGTTATTTTTTTCACGTATTACACAAATTAATTTACCATCAGTTTTATTTAATTCCTCTAGTAAAGCTAAGCATAAAAATTTTCCAAGATAGCCATTAGCCCCAGTCAAAAATACATTACGAAAAACTGATATTGGTAGAGAACTATTTTTTATTTGTTGGAGAATATTAGGATTAATAAACTTATCTAAATCTAATTGACTGGCATAAATTTTTTTCTTCTTAATACCGTGTATAGTAGTGAAAGTTGGATGTGAATTTATTAAAAATTGATTTGATTTTATATAATTAGCAATATCAAGCAGTGTGCTGGATGGATTAGTAATCTTATCAACAGTTACAGCAAAAATTTTTTCTAATTCTAATGAAAATTGTAATGTAGATAAAGAATCACCACCAAATTGGCGAAAATTTGTGGTCGAAGTAATAGCAATATCGGAAGAACCTATTAAAAATTGAGTTAATTTTATTATAGTTTCTAAGATATTTTCCTTGTTAATCTGTTGTGATAAATTTGAGAAATCATTATTGGTAATTTTTTGATATAACTTATTCAAATCATCAATATAATGAGTTTTAATTTTCTGCTGTAATGGTTTCCCTAGCTCGGATAATAAGTCATTTATTCGATTAAAAGGTTCAGTATCAATTAAGAAATCTCGTAGAACTTCGTAAGGTTTTAAGTTGGAAATTTTAGCAATTTTTTAAAGTGAGGGGTTAATTAATCGTTTTATTTCATTATATTGTTTATTATAATAATTTTGGCGTAGGAATGATAACAGCTAATAAATAAGACCACTGGCTATTACTATAAATAAAAATATCTTTTATTAGGAGACTATTTTTAAATAAAGTTTCCAGCAAGGCTATGTTAATGAATTCACATTGAGAAAGTTTGATAAAATTTTTTCTTCTTTCAATAAATACTAGCTGATCTTTAGCTATTTTTTTAACGATATTACCAGTTTTATAATAACCTTGTTCATCAAAAAGTTGACTATTGAATTCAGGATTTTTATAATAGCTTGTAATGACTGTGGTTGTTTTAACTAATAACTCTTCACGTGGATGAGGTTTATCGGTTGAATAATAACCTAGCTCTGGGATATTAATAAGTTTATAATCCTAAGCCGTTGGTTTTATTTAGTGCCTGATTATTTATACAAATAGCCAATGTTTCAGTACTACCGTAAACATTATGTAATTTAACTTCAAACAGCGATTCAATTAAATCAAATAACTTCTTAGCAAATGGTGCTGAACCAAAGGTTATTTGTGTAATTCTGCCACCAAGGTATTGATATGCATCTCTTTTTTGAGCGTAATATTGAGTTATGGATCATCGGTGGTTTTTTCTACGCTCTAATTCAGTTTGATATTGTTGCAATATCATTTCACCTATCCTGGCTATTAATAAAAGTTCAGTAGGCTTTGCTAAGGCAATATCTTCAAATAAAATGGATAAGTTACTTTTAGTAATCAAATAACAAGTACCCTCTTAGCTAACTGATTTTTAAATTGTAGGTTTGCCAAATCATGACTTATCGGTAGGTACAAAACAGTCGCATTTTCTTTATTAAGATTATCAGTAAATTGGGTAGTGCTCCACATATTTGATACTAATTTTTCAGTATAGATAGCGCTTTTGGGCGAGCTACTGTTACCCAATGTATAAATTATCATCGATATCGAGGATGTGTCATGACTATTCTCGGGATAAGGTACTTTTGGTAACTGGTTACCTAAACGGATAATATTGGATAATTTTTCAATGTCATATTTAATTGTTTTTGTAATTGTTTAGTTTTTCTGCATTATCTTGGCAACAATCATAATCGAAAACAAGGATCTGTTTGATTGATTATTTTTTACTAACTCTACCACAATATGTAAGTATTCTATGTTGGCTGCAATTATTCACGGTTCTATTTCTTGTATAATAAGTGTTAATTCTTTATTTGATAAATTGGTTTGTAGAGGAACTATAATTGTATTAATTTGAGCACAGGCGAGATTAATAGCAATATAATCACTATAAATAAAAGATAAGACAACAACTTTATCACTGGCTTTTAGCGGGTATTGGCAATAGTGATACCATTCATTGGCAATACTTACAGCTCTATTCCATAAGTGTTGATAAGTAATTGTTTGATATTTTGCTTCTAATTGGCTAACAATGCGATTGGATTTAGCACTTTATAAACACTTAACACGTTCACCAATAGCAGGGTGATTATGATATTTTTTCATAATATTTTTAATAAGATAAACTAATCACATAACACCGCCTTGTTATTTTTTGCTGCACAATAAAAGTCTATTAATTGTAAGAAAGCCTTAGCGTATGTTCAGTGATATTAGGTAAGCTTTAAACTAAGTTATAAATTTAGTCAAACGAGAGTAGGTATTGGAATAGCAGTACAAACGATGGTTATTATAACTTTTTGTTAATTAAAATAAATTATTGTGAATCTGTTAATGGCGTCCCCTGCAGGAATCGAACCTACAATTAGCCCTTAGGAGGGGCTTGTTATATCCATTTAACTAAGAGGACATAGAATTTCTTAAGCCAATATTACCACAATATACAATTTATTTTACCCTTAAATCCCTATTAAAATCAACTTGTTGAATGGGGTTAGTTGATTTTTATTAGCGATGATTGGATTTGTGTTTAATTGGTTTGATATTATTAGTGTTGTTATATTGGCAAACAATTTACTAACTGATTATTTTGTAAATTATTTTTTCCTAGATAATATAATAAATTAAAGTAATAATTTTTGTTAATTATATTTATGTATTTTGTATTATGATGTTTTCATGATTTTAATAATAATTTTATTACTTTGTTTTTTAATATGGTTTTACCTGTAATTTAGTATTATCGATTAGTTTTTTCCTATAGTGTCCTATTTAAAATAAATACTTGAACACTATTTACTTAGATAAACATTGATTAAATTTTTATCATAAAACTAAAAGTAAGTAAGATTAAATTAATGTGGATATATAATTATGAATGGACAATTAATATGAGGGTGTTTTGTTGAATAGAAAAACAAGATTTAAAACATATCGATTATGCGGGGTATTTTTTGCAGTAGGATTGATTACCAGTTGTTCGAGTATCCCTACTGATAATCAACAGCGCTCTGATCCGCTAGAGAGTTTTAATCGAACAATGTTTGATTTTAATTACTATGTTCTTGATTATTATATAGTTCGTCCTGTTGCAGTAGCCTGGCGCGATTATGTTCCTATGCCCACTCGCAATGGCCTAGTGAATTTTTTTGCTAACTTGGAAGAACCCGCGAGTATGGTGAATAATTTTCTACGCGGCAATATTTGTCAAGGAATAAAACATCTTAATCGTTTTTTTCTAAATAGTGTTTTTGGTATGGCGGGATTTATCGATATTGCCTCAATGGCTAATCCTAAACTAGTTAGAGAGGAATCGAATCGTTTTGGTAGTACTTTAGGTTATTATCAGGTTGGTTATGGGCCATATGTGGTATTGCCAGGTTATGGTAGCTTTACACTACGAGAAGATGGTGGCGACTGGGTTGATAAAACTTATCCTATGTTGAGTTATCTTACTTTCTGGATGTCAGCAGGAAAATGGCTATTAGAAGGGATAGAAAAGCGAGCGCTTTTCTTAGACTCAGATGGAATACTACAAAACTCTTCTGATCCTTATTTAATGATCAGAGAGGCTTATTTTCAGAATAAAGATTTTAGAGCCCGAGGAGGAGAGTTGAAGCCAACTATTAACCCTAATGCCGCTGTGATTGAAGACGATCTGGATTCTATAGATTAGCAATATACTTACACATTTTAAGTTAAATTTTAAATTGGTAAAAAATAATAGTGGGATGATTTAGTTGTCACGATAGCTAACATCTTTATAGATTAAAAAATTATAAAGGTAATTATTAATATTATTGTTTACTAATCATCCATTACTGGAGACTATTATTTAATTAGTAAAGACTGCTATGGATAGTTGTATTTGTTATTATTATAACTAAATATTTCTTACAAACTAAATTTAGGCAGGATAGCTATTGCTATCCAACGAAAAATTGGAATGTATAGTTAAAGTTAACGCCAGCTAACCAAGCGCTTCCACTGGATTTAAATTCATACGCAGGAATAGGTACGCCACCAGGCATGGGCGGCATCTCTTCTTTAATTTTTACGTTTTTCCATGCATGTAGGAAATTCCTACATCAACAGAGGTATTTTCGTTAAAGGCATAAGTTGTACCGGCAATGATCCAAAAGCGATCTTGATCAGGAATTGAGATCGAACGATTTTCGGTGGGTACCGGGCTATCATCAAAGGCAATACCGGTACGAAGCATCTAATAATCGTCATGATAGTAAGTTGTCCCTAAAGAATTCGGAAAACATCTTTAAAACCTTAATGTTTATTAAATAAAGTTTGACCAGTATTATTTGCGCTGGGCTTTGAGTTCTTTAAACTGACTCCAATTGGTATAGGCTAAATTATGGACAGCCAATTTAGGGGCGACTTTATTATATCCGGAAATTTCCCAAATTTCGGGCAGATTAAGATCCAGTTTGCCTTTAATGCTATTTCCACCTAAACCACCTGGTAGTAATGGAGGAAGCTCATTACTATAGTCGTCATTAAACTTTATTTTGACTTCTAAACGATAGGTAAAGTTGTAACGATTATTTTCGTCTAGTTTATAGAGGATACCGGCATTCCAGCCATATCGCCAATCATCACCCTTAAGTTTGGCAATGGTAGTTGATTTAGTAAGCCCCAATATTGGCACAAGTGCACCCATGTGACGGGTAATTTTTGTATTGGCATAGACTGCATTAAAGCCTAAACCAGTACTAAAGTGTTCATTAAGACGATAAGCACCACTTAGATTTAAGTTAAACGTAGTTAGATCTGTTTTTCCGTCAATAGGTCCGGCATTATAGTTGTGATTGAATTCAGTAGATAAACCATAATTAGTGGTAATTAAAGAACCAATAGCCCATTTTTCATTGACTGGAAAAATAAAGTGGGCATTAGGTATCCAGGCATGAGGAGCGATATTTCTTGAGGTGATGCTATTACCTGGAATGATGGGTGATTTTCCTTTTATGTCAACGTCAGGATTAATATAAATAGCACCAAAAGAGAGCATCGGCTTATTGAATAACATTATCACAGTTGGATTGTGACTACCAGTGCTAGCATTTGTGGAAATGAAACTTACTGCCATTGCCAAAATCGTATGTTTGTACAGGGTTTTCTGGTTCATGACCAAAACCCTCTTAAATTATATTTATGATAAGAGCGATTTTTTAACCGCAATAGAAAGGCCCGAATTGTATTGCTCCATGCCAATATGACAAATCAGACCAGTTGACTGAGTATAGAATTAAATCCCCGCTTTGTTACAAGCATGGTTTTTAAGCATGTGTTATTTGTTTGTAAGAGTGTGATTTATTTAACATAAAAGTGGCGTATGAACTATACGAATTAGTAGGGATACAGTAACAATCAGATATTAGATCAAATAACTATTTGATATTTTATAGATTATTACCTAGTGACTGGTATTTTTGGGTTAATTAGCGTTATGATTATATTTTGTTAATTTTTATTGTGGGAAAAATTATGTCGGACGCTAAGAATCGTTGTCATGCTGAAGAAACTACTGCTTGTTGTTGTGTTGATGTGGGCACTGTGATAGATAATCAAAATCGTACGGCTTGTTTTGAAGAAAGTTTTTCAAGTAAACAAGAAGCTAAGACGATGTTAACACGGTTGATAGAAAAAGCACGGGCAGTTGAATCGTCCCCTTGTACTATTGAATATTAGTTTCAGCCCGTTGCTGAGGGGGGGTTAAATTAATCGCGAATTTTACTAGCTGAAATGCTAATTTTTCAATTAAATTTACGTTAACTAAGTTTTCAACTATGCTTATAGATGTTCTATAGGCATTTAATAGTTGAGTTACACTCAGTATTTTGATTTCATATCTTGTCTGTCGCCTCTCAGTGTTTAATTTTTATTATTTTTCTTTCACTACATTTTGATAACAATTAATTCAGATCTCTATGAAATATTGGAATGATTAACTATAGTTTCATTTTTCACATTCTTATAAAAAAAGGAAGCAAGAGCTGCCATGAACTATAATGTTAAGAATACTGATCGTATTGCAATCATTACTGGATTACTTCTTCCTTTCGCTAAACAGGCAACAGCTTATCATAATATACCTGCTGTAGATTTGGGCAAAATGGTTGTGTGTGAGTTAGTAATTCACAGCGGCATTGAATCCTTAATCTATTGATCAATTGGTTTTTGGTCAGGTAGTTCAGATGCCTGAAGCCCCCAATATTGCCAGAGAGATTGTTTTAGGAGTTGGATTACCAGTTTCAAGCGATGCTTATAGTGTTTCTCGAGCATGTGCTACTAGTTTTCAGGCTATTACCAATATTGTAGAAAGTATGATGGCAGGTACTATCAAGATCGGTATCGCCGGTGGTGCTGATTCATCATCAGTTTTACCTATTGGTGTAACTAAAAAATGGCAAGCACTCTAGTTGATCTCAATAGAGCGAAATCAATTGGGTAGCGTTTACGACTGTTGAACAAATTACATTTTTGTGATTTTCTTCCTGTCTTACCAGCAATAGTTAAATATTCTACTGGCTTACGAATGGGAGATACCGCGGAACAGATGGCAAAAACATCATATTAGTCGTGAAGAACAGGACGCTTTCGTTCATCGATCCCATATCTTAGCTGCTCAAGCTTGGGATAGTGGTGTATTACATAAAGAAGTAATGACTTCCCATATTCCCCTCTTTTGCAGTCATTAGAGGAAGACAATAATATTCACAGAGACTTAACGCTTGTTTCTTATGCCAAATTAAAATTCGCTTTTGATCGTCAACATGGTACTGTTACGACAGCGAACAGTACACCAATGACTGATGGCGCGGCGGCAGTAATGTTGACGTTTGAATCGCATGCCAAAAGCTTAGGTATAACCCCATTGGGTTATATACGTAGTTATGCTTTTTCAGCTATTGATGTTTGGTAGGACATGTTATTAGGTCCTTCTTATGTTACACCAATAGCACTTATACGGGTGGGATTACATTTAACGGATCTGACCTTAATTGATATGCATGAAGCTTTTTCTGCTCAAGTGTTAGCTAATATAAAAATGTTTGCTAGTAAGAAATTTGCTCAAGAGAGATTAGGGCAGTCTGAAACAATTGGTGAAATTGATATGGAAAAATTTCATGTATTGGTTGGGTCTATTGCTTATGGTCATCCATTTGCTGCCACCGGTACTCGTATGGTGACACAGACACTTAATGAGTTACATCGCCGTGGTGGTGGTTTGGTGCTAACAATAGTTTGTGCCGCAGGAGGCGTAGGAACAGCAATGATTTTGGAGGTTGAGTAATTATGACCAATAGAAATGAAGAGAACAGTTTGCCTGCAATGTTATCCTGTATTTCATTTGTCGGTCAAGCAAGACAACATAGGTGTTATTACAATTGATGTTCCAGGCGAAAAAGTTAATGTCTTAAAAGCGGAATTTGTCGAGCAGTTTTATACATTATTACAGCAAGCACAAGCAATAGCGGGTTTAAAAGTTATTATCATTATTTCAAATAAACCAGGTTGTTTTATTGCTGGTGCTGATATTAGTATGATTGCCAATTGTAAAATAAAAGAAGAAGCAAGCCAGCTTGCTATGACCTGCCAGAAGTTATTTAACCTAGTAGAAAATTATCCGTTACCAATTGTAGCCGTAATTGATGGTGTATGTTTAAGCGGTGGATTAGAATTAGTGCTTGCTTGTCATATAAGAATTTGTACCTTATCAGATAAAACACATCTGGGTTTGCCTGAGGTGAAATTAGGCTCATTCTGGAGGAACGCAACGGTTACCACGTTTAATCGGTTTGAGCAAAGCATTAGTTTTAATTCTAACCGGACGACAGTTAAGGCCAAAGCAATCATTAAAACTGGGATTAGTAGACTATATTGTTCCAGCAGAAATTTTATTGGCCACGGCAATTAGCTGGATTAATCGGAGGAAAAAATAAAAAACGTTTGCCTCTCATACAACGTTTTTCGGAATTAGCCATTATCAGAAATATCCTATTCAGGCTAGTTAAAAATAAAATAAATTACAAAAAATAATGGTCATTATCCAGCGCTAGAAGCTAGAAAAAGCAATTTCAGTGATTGCTACCGGTTATGAAAAAGGTGGAAGCCGGGCTTATGGCAGAAACAAAAGCCTTTGGGGAACTAGTAATGACATCAGAATCGATCGCTTTAAGAAGTCTTTTTTTGGCTCGGATTTGCTAAAAAATGAAATGGGTAATTTTGAAAATCTGCTACAATTCGTCAGTTGGTGGACTCATGGGAGTTGGTATTGCCTTTGTTACCGCTGCTCGTGGCAGATTACCTGTTCGCGTGAAGGACATTAATAATAAAGGGCTTAATCAGGCATTAAAACTTAGTTGGGATCGCTTAACGGAGCAAGTTAAACGTAAACGTGTGCTTGGACGAGAGCGTGATTAACAGATGATGTTAATTTCAGGCACACTGGATTATAAGGGATTTGAAAAGGCTCAAATTGTTGTTGAGACTGTTTTTGAAGATTTAGCATCAAAGCGAAAATGGTAGCGAAAGTAGAGGCAATAACATTAAATGAGACTATATTTGCTTCTAATACATCTTCACTGCCAATTTATAAAATTGCGGAATTTGCTAAGTAACCTGAACGTATCATTGGACTTCATTATTTTAGTCCAGTTGATAAAATGTTATTGGTTGAAGTGATTCCTCATAGTAAGACGAGCGATAAGGCGATTGCGACTGCCATTACATTAGCCAAAAAACAGGGTAAAACCGCAATTATTGTTGCTGATAATGCTGGCTTTTATGTTAACCGTATATTGGCTCCCTATATTGCTGAAGCTACACGTTGTCTATTAGCTGATGAGCCAATTAAGCATATCGATAATGTTTTGGTTAATTTTGGTTTTCCTGTTGGTCCATTGAACTTGTTGGACGAAGTAGGAATTGATGTAGGCACTAAAATTATGCCAGTGCTTGTTGAACAATTTGGCGAATGATTTTCTGTTCCTTCAGAACTTAATATCATATTGGAAGATGATAGAAAGGGACACGAAAATGGCCGTGGATTTTATCTTTATGGTAAAAGTAATTGGCCATGGCGTAAAAAACAGCGTCAAGTCGACACAACCATTTATGAATTACTTAATATTCAACCCAAAAAACAATTTTAGTTAGAAAAAGAAATTGTTCAGCGTTGTATTATGCTAATGCTGAATGAAGCGGCTCGTTGTCTAGACGAAGGGGGGTATTTGTCAAGTAAATGATGTGAGATTTGTGCAGTGTTTGGAATAGGTTTTCCCCCTTTTATCGGCGGACCATTTCGATATATGGATCAGCAAGGTTTATCGAATATTGTTGACACCATGTATCAACTCGCACAGAAATATGGTAACAATTTTGTTCCTTGTGAAAGGTTAATCCAAATGGCAAAAACTAATAAAAAATTCTATCAATAGTTGATTAGTATTAGCAATATTAAACCCTAATAATATCATGGCCTTAAGCGTATTTTCTGTTTAACTAGATATAAAATAAACTTTTTTCTATTTTTATGAAAATAAAGCATTTCCTTTTTTTGTGATTTTAGTGCAGAATTTCAGGTTGCCTTGCCCTGCATATTTTCCGACAACAATATTAGCGAGTAATGAAAGGAGCTCCTATGTAGGGGTTAGGTGAAAATATTTTACTCAAATGGTGGATTATGCAAGTTTTTATTATGCGTCATGGTGACGCAACACTAAATACAATCAATGATGAAGCTAGAGAGCTTACACTTGAGGGAATAGAAGAATCTAAATTAATGGCCAGTTGGTTAGCACAACAAAATCCAGTGTTCGAACGAGTGTTCACGAGCCCATATTTAAGAGCAGTACAAACTTATAAAGCAATGCAGCCATTATTGCCATATTCAGGAGAACACGAAGTTTTATCTGAACTTATCCCAGATGGAGATCCGCAAAGTATTGCTAATTATTTACAATTACTTGCAGAAGAAGGTATAAGAACAGCATTGATTATTTCTCATTTACCATTAGTCGGTTATTTGGTATCAGCTTTATGCCCACAAGAAATTCCGCCTATGTTTACAACATCTGCAATTGCTTATGTACAGATCAATACCGAAATCCATCACGCTGAATATAGATGGCAACGAGGGCCTTCTCAAATATTTCAAAGTGTTAATAAACTAGCGGCACATTTCTAGCTTTAATTAGATTTGCTATCGACACTGAGTTTCATCAATTTCGACTAGGATAAACAACGAGGCGTTACCTCCCCAAACTTTAGGGGCTTGATGAAAAGCAGTGATATTAGGATGTTGAGCAAGCCAAAGGGGAATTTGCTGTTTTAAAATGTGCTTTCCGTGACCATGCATAATACAGGCACAATGGATGTTATTTCGATAGCAAGCTGCGATCAGTGCGCCAATTTCTTGTTTAGTTTGTCGTTGTGAAAAACCATGTAAATCGAGAAATAGTTCAGGAGTATAATAATCACCCCTGCGGAGTTTTTTTAGTTCAAAAGGGTTAATATCAGGTCGTATATAACGAGTTGGTCCATCTTCTTGCAGAAGCGGTTGATATTCATCGGAAAAGTAAAAACTAGAGTCTAGTTGTTCTTGGAGCAAACGTTTTGTCACAAGTTGTGATTTTATTCGCTGATGTCTTGGTGGTGAATGACTAACGATATCATGTAGTAAAGGTTTAGTTCCTGCGATAGTTTCCTTAAATAGTTTAATTTCCTCAGTATTCAGTTTGAACTTATTTTTCATCATCATTTTATCAATCAGTTAGTCAATTATTCTTTAAGTTTATCTTAATCTTGTTCTTATTCCTTCCTTATGAGCATCAAACTTAATGAGAGCTTGGTTGTATCCTAACGTTAAATAATATGATACCTATAAAATTCACTAACAATAAGCTGATTTGTTGGGTAGTTCATGGCAGACTACCAGTTTTAAATATATCAACTTTATTTTTTGTTGGAGGAGTTTTGGACAAAATTTTCGTTGATGAGGCAGTTGCGGAACTACATACCATGCAAGATATGTTGCGTTGGGTAGTCAGTCGGTTTAATGCAGCAAATATTTATTACGGTCATGGCACAGATAATTCTTGGGATGAAGCTTTACAACTTGTTTTGCCATCACTTTTTTTACCATTGGATATACCCCAATCATTATGGGCTTGTCGTCTAACGATAAGTGAACGTCAGCGTATTGTTGAGCGAGTCTTACGCCGCATTAATGATCATATTCCCGTTGCTTATTTAACTAATAAAGCTTGGTTTTGTGGACACGAGTTTTATGTGGATGAGCGTGTTTTGATCCCCCGTTCACCAATGGGCGAACTGATTGATAAGCATTTTGAGGGGATTATTGCTTATGAACCTACAACCATATTAGATATGTGTACTGGCAGTGGATGTATTGCTATTGCCTGTGCTTATGAATTTCCGGCCGCGCAAATTGATGCGGTTGATATTTCTGCTGATACATTAGCTATAGCTGAACAAAACATTACAGCTCATGGATTTTCTGAGCGTGTGGTACCGATTCGCTCAGATTTGTTTCGAGATATGCCGCTAATTAAATATGATTTAATCATTACTAATCCACCTTATGTGGATGCTGGAGATATGTTTGATTTACCAGCTGAATATCTGATAGAGCCTAAACTAGCACTTGCCGCTGGTTCTGATGGGTTAAAACTTGTCAGACGAATTTTAGCTAATGCCACACGCTTCCTAACAGAAAATGGTGTACTCATTTGTGAGGTTGGTAATAGTATGATAAATCTTATTGAGCAATATCCAGATATTCCTTTCACTTGGTTAACTTTCGAACATGGTGGAGATGGGGTATTCATATTGACACAAAATCAACTTATTGAATATAAAGAAAAATTTAAATTATTTATTGATTATTAGGTAATTGTATTTTTTCATACAATAATTTATTTGTTGATCATTATAATAAATGAGAAAAAATAGGAAGCATGCGGGATGGCAGGAAATTCAATTGGACAGCTTTTTCGTGTTACCACATTTGGTGAGTCTCATGGCTTAGCGTTAGGATGCGTAGTTGATGGTATTCCTCCTGGCATGGCACTGTCGGAAGAAGATCTGCAAACTGACTTAGATCGTCGTCGGCCTGGTACTTCTCGTTACACGACTCAGCGTCGTGAACTTGATCAGGTTAAAATTTTGTCCGGTGTTTTTAATGGCATGACGACAGGAACTCCCATTGGGTTGTTGATTAAAAATCAAGATCAACGGTCACAGGATTATAATGATATCAAGGATATTTTTCGTCCTGGGCATACAGATTATACCTACCAACAAAAATACGGTTTACGTGACTACCGTGGTGGTGGACGCTCTTCAGCTCGTGAAACGGTGATGCGGGTGGCAGCAGGGGCGATTGCTAAAAAATATTTGCAACAAAAACTAGGAATAACTATTCGGGCTTATTTAAGTCAAATGGGAGATATTTGTTGTGAATTAAAGGATTGGGGCCTAGTTGAACAGAATCCTTTCTTTTGCCCGGACGCAACAAAATTGGCAGCTTTAGATGCCTTGCTACGATCATTGAAAAAAGAAGGTAATTCTATTGGTGCTAAAGTTACCGTTATTGCTGACCATGTGCCGGCTGGATTGGGTGAACCTGTTTTTGATCGATTGGATGCGGACATTGCTCATGCGATGATGAGTATCAATGCGGTTAAAGGTGTCGAAATTGGTGCTGGTTTTAAGGTAGTAAGGCTAAAAGGCAATCAAAATCGGGATGAGTTAACTCTCGACGGATTTGTCACTAATCATGCTGGTGGCATATTAGGGGGTATAAGTAGTAGTCAGCCGATCATTGCTCATTTAGCTTTAAAGCCAACTTCCAGTATCAGTATACCAGGCAGAACTATTAATCAGCAGGGTAATGAGGTTGAAGTGATCACAAAAGGGCGTCATGATCCCTGTGTTGGTATTCGAGCGGTACCGATAGCTGAAGCGATGATGGCAATAGTGCTTATTGATCATTTTTTACGCCATCGAGCTCAGTGTGGTGAATAAGCTTTTTAATCGTATGATGTTGAAATATTAATGAAAGAACATGATTATAATCATCTTATTAACATTTTTAGTGAATGTTTTGAGGAAGAATACCACACTCGTTTAATTAAAGGAGACAATGAATCTCTTTATCTGCCGGCAGATGATAAGATACCGTATCATCGGGTTATTTTTGCTCGAGGTTATTATACTAGTGCTTTGCATGAAATTTCTCACTGGTGTATTACTGGAGAAACTAGACGTCAACAAATAGATTTTGGTTATTGATATTATCCAGATGGACGGAATGAGCAAACACAACGTGCTTTTGAGAAGGTTGAAGTGAAACCGCAAGCACTTGAATGAATGTTTTGTGTCGCAGTGGCGTTTCCTTTTAATGTTAGCTGCGATAATTTAGCTGTTGATTTTGAGCCAGATCGGCTTGCTTTCCAGCGAAAAGTCTATCAACAAGTGATGAACTATCTTGCAAATGGGATGCCGACCAGAGCTGAAAGATTTATTCGGGGTCTACAGTTGTTTTATAATAGTCCTCCCTTAATGAAGCAGAATTTTATTTACCCCTAAGTTTTTTGATAAATTTAGCTAGTGCAAAGGTACTAAACAATGCTTGCAGAATTGGAAAAACGTATTTTAACTCAAATTGATAACAATGTTGATCGTGCCAGTCAAGATGAGCTTTTTGCTGGTGGTTATTTACGTGGACATTTAACATTAGCCTTTGCCGAATTGGAAACGGAAAATGAAAATAATATCGAGGCATTTTCTAACCGTGTCGAAAAGAGTATTTATACGGCAATTAAGGCCGGTGAATTGAGTCCTCCTGATCAACAATTAATATTAAATACCTGGAGAGAGTTATTAAAAAACGCCGCTGAATAAGTAAAAAGAGAGTAAGCTTAACCAAGCATGGTTGGACTTTTTAAAATGGGGTAACAATGTTTGTTAGATGGCAGTAGCCGATGAAGCAAAAAAGTTAGCCAATATTGAACGTTCAGCAGCAACATTATTTCGACAAATTGCAGCGCTTACTTAGGTGGCTGATCCGCCAGCAAAATCAGTTACTCAACATTTAGAATTTATTATTGATAGTGATTGCTGGGTGGCAGTCGAAGATTAACAGCTTGTTGGTTTTATTGAAGTTAAAGTTATGGATCAAGCCTTGCACATTTGGGAATTATCAGTTGTTAACCAATGGCAGAGAAGAGGAATTGGCAAGGTTTTATTGAAACAAGCTATTATGCAGGTAAAACAATTAAAGTGTGATCAGGTTACTTTAACTACTTTTCGTGATGTTGCCTGGAATGAGCCCTATTATTAGAAATTAGGCTTTACCATTATTCCGCCAGAAAACTTAACCGCGCCACTACAAAAGATCCTAAAAAGCGAAGTGGCGTATGGACTTAGTGCCTCCTCGCGCTGCGCAATGTAGTATACCCTTTAATGAATATCAACTACTTTTGCTAAATGAACTAATTATCAAGTTTAACAGTCCTGGCTTGTAATAATTTTCTTATCCAAAATCGGTTAGGATGGAGATTTGCTAGTATGTCATCATCGAAAGGTAATGGTTCAGCAAAAATTTGACTGCTAAGCAACTCAGCGCAAAGCGGTGCGCTACATAATCCCCTGGCTCCCAATGCTCCAATAACAAACAGATTAGCATGAATCGGTGCTGGCAAAATATGTTGTTGTTCAGTAAGTTGTTTATCTAACTGTTTATATTGCAGCATAAGTTGATTAACATCTGGTATATTACCGACTATCGGCATATGATCACGCGTAGTACAACGAATGCTTTGGCGTGCTGCATTTTGGCTGATATCAATCTCTTGTGGCCACTCAACGTCGGGTAAACATGTCAATAGGCGAGTATGATTTTCTTGTTGCTCCAATGGGGAATATGCTAACTCAAGTTGATGGCGTTTATAGCTAGTTCCTAAGCAGTGATATTGATTATTAACTGGCGTTAAATAGCCGGCATAACAGAGCGTGGTTTGCAATTGGCTGAGTGTGGCAGTGGTTGGAATATGGCTAACTTGTCCTCGAACAGCACTAACCGGCAATTTTTTGGTTTGTGAAAATAAAGGGAGTTGATGACCATTAGCGATAATAACGGTCTTATGGGTTATTTGTCGTTGTTTTTGTCCTTACTGAAAGATCAGCTGCCAGCCGGCAGGGGTATTTTCAAGCTGTAAAAGACGGTGATTAAAATAACTTGTTAAACCTTGTTGCTGTGCATATTGCCAACTATTAAATGTCAGTTCTGCTGGGCATAACCAGCCACCAACTGGGTAGTAGATACCGTCATGATTAACATCAATTCCACAAATGGTTTGTAATGTTTGCCGTGTTTCATAGCGAGCAAAGCTAGCAGGCCAGTTTTTTGTCAATATTTGACTCATTTTTTTACGGCTTTTTGCGTCATAAGCTAGCTGGACTAAGCCGCTCCAGCCGTGAGCAAATGAAACACCTAACTGCTGAAGTTGTGCATAATAGCGTTTTGCATAAGTAAAAGCAGTAATGAAAAAACGTTCTAAGCTATCATCACGACCGGTTAATAATGGATAAAGAACGCCTTGTCGATTGCCGGAAGCATTTTGTGCCACGCAGGCATCCTGACAATATATATAATGTTACCTGGCTTCCTCTACGTAATAAAGCAAGGGCGGTCATGATACTGGCAATACCACCACCAATAATTGCAATGTCATCAGTGTTAGAAGCGGCTTGCCGAGCAAACCACGGTTGTGGAGTAAGAGCAAGCTGGTTTAGCGGTAAGTAACCGACTAGCATTTCACGCTTACGGCCAAATCCTTTGATTTTTTTTACTTGAAAACCTGCTGTCTCTAATCCACGACGAACAATACCTGCTGAGGTAAAAGTTGCAAAAGTTGACGCATTGTGTCCCCATTTTGCCATTGTAGTGAACAGTTGTTCACTCCACATTTGTGGATTTTTAGCCGGCGCAAAACCGTCTAAAAACCAACTATCTATTTTATTGAAAAAATTAGAGTTTAATTGTGGTAATTGTCTGTTTATATCACCAAACCAGAGATTAAGTATGATTGTCCCATTTTCTATAACTATTCTATGACAGCCGGGTAACGATTGCGGCCATTGTTGACATATCTGTTTAGAAAAAGGTGCGAGCTCAGGCCAGCATTGATGAGCTCTGGTTAAATCGGCAATTGATAAGGGATATTTTTCAAAACTGATATAGTGTAAACGCTTCAACTGACTTTCAGGTGCTTGATGTCGAAACTGAGTAAATAACTGACAAACTGTCATAAAGTTTAGGCCGGTACCAAAACCTGTTTCTGCGACAACGAATTGATTAGCGGTGTGAGAAAAGAAGCGTTTTGGCAACTGATTACCGGCTAAAAAAACATAACGCGATTCTTCTAGACCATTTTGCTTGAAAAAATAGATATCATCAAAATGTTTAGAGGTTGGGATATTTTGTTCGTTCCAGCTTATTTCAGCTTGCTTGATTTCATCTGTATTCACAAAACTATCTACAATATTTTAAATAATTAGCCAATTCTAGCGAACTTAACATCAGTATGCTAGCTATCGCTAAAATATAAAAGTGAGAGAAGATAATAACTTCTGCAATTTTTTACCTGATCGGACTTGTTCAGCGTACAAGTGTAAGCTAAAGTGACAGACTAAACTCCCAGTAAATGAATTTCGACTATGAGGTAATATAATCAATGAAGCGTGCAGTCATCACTGGTCTGGGCATTGTCTCCAGCATAGGTAATAACCAGCAAGAGGTACTGGCTTCTCTGAAAACGGGTCGTTCTGGTATCAGGTTTTCAGAAGAATTTGAAAAAATGGGGTTACGCAGCCGTGTCTGGGGTAATATTCAGCTGTCGAATGATTATATTAAAGAAAAGATTGGCCGCAAAATTCTTCGTTTTATGAGTGATTGCTCTATTTATGCCTATCTGGCGATGGAAGAAGCCATTCAGGAAGCTAAATTGACCGAAGAGCAGGTCTCAAATCTCCGTACTGGTTTAGTTGTTGGCTCTGGTGGTGGCTCACCCCATAATCAAGTGGCTGGCTCTGATGCTATGCGTGCAAAGGGGTTGCGTGGTGTTGGGCCATATATGGTGACTAAAGCAATGGCGTCGGGTGTTTCAGCTTGTTTAGCTACACCGTTTAAAATTAAGGGCGTTAATTATTCTATTAGTTCTGCTTGCTCAACTTCAGCACACTGTATTGGTCACGCTGTTGAGCTGATCCAATTAGGTAAACAAGATATCATTTTTGCTGGTGGTGGCGAAGAGCTCAGCTGGGAATTAACCTGTGAATTTGATGCCATGGGGGCGTTATCAACCAAATATAATGAAACTCCAGCCAAAGCTTCACGTACCTATGACCAGGATCGGGATGGCTTTGTGATTTCTGGTGGCGGTGGGATAGTTGTGGTAGAAGAATTAGAGTATGCTTTGGCGCGTGGCGCTCATATATATGCCGAAATTGTTGGTTATGGTGCGACTTCAGATGGTTATGATATGGTTGCTCCTTCAGGTGAAGGTGCGGTGCGCTGTATGAAAATGGCTTTAGCAGATGTTGAACAGGTTGATTATATCAATACGCATGGTACTTCAACTCCTGTTGGCGATATTAAAGAGCTTGAAGCCATTAGCGAAGTATTTGGTACTAATACGCCCGCAATTTCTGCTACCAAGGCAATGACTGGACACTCTTTAGGGGCGGCAGGGGTACACGAAGCTATTTACAGTTTATTAATGTTAGAGCATGGATTTATTGCACCAAGTATAAATATTGACAATTTGGATGAAAAAGCTCAAGCAATGAATATTATTACTCAACCAACTGAGCAAAAATTAAACACGGTAATGTCAAATAGTTTTGGTTTTGGTGGAACTAATGCATCACTGGTGATGAGTAAATATCATTCATAATTATTTTGCCACGCTAAAAATAATCATCTACTGATATATTATCAGTAGGTTTTTGGCCGGTCATAATCTATTTTCTATTACTCTTTGCTGCAAAAAGTTATCAATTTTTTTATTGGTATTAACTGGATGGAAGTTAAAAAGTTGGGTAAGTGGAGTGCATAATTGCTGCGCTAAAATAACACCGAGTAACACAACACTACCACCAATTATATGATAATTATGCATTTTTTCATTTAAAAAAAGAATAGTAATAATGGTGGGAAAAACCGGCGCTAGATTCATAAATATTGAGGTGGTGTTAGCACCAAGATGAAGTACCCCTTGGATCCATAAATAAGGTGCAATCAGTGAAGCAGCAATACCGGCAAATAAAATCAAATTAATATTTGCCGCAGTAATTGCTACTGTTTTAGCCAGTAAAAAGTTAGGTAATAATAAAGTAACGCCCTAAGCAATTTGGATATAAAGTGATTGCCAATTTGGTAATGGGATCGACCAACGTTTGATTAAGACACCACATAATGAATAAAAGAGAGGCGAGAAACATCAATAATTCACCCTGATTAATTCCCTGAGTAAACAATATCATTGGATCACCTTGACTGGCAAGCCAGACAAGTCCGAGCAAGGATATAATGCTATCAAATACGATACCAATAGTAGGAATAGTGCCTAGCACGAAAATGCTAAGTACCACGTTAATAAAGGGATAACAGAATTTAATATTTCCATAAAGGTTACACTAACGGTGTGTGCTGTGTAATAAGTCAAACTTTGATAAAGAACCATGCCAAGGGCGCCTAATATAAAAAGTTTCCAGTTATATTGCACTATAATTGCCCGATTTTTAACTATGTCTCTGATCATAAAAGGAGTAAGTACCAAAAAGACCAATAGCCATCGATAAAAGGAAATAGCTGCCGGATCAATAACATTTGCTGCAGGTTTACTTACTATCACATTAATTGACCACAATAAAACCGCAAATAGAAATAGGGGAAAAAGAAAATTTTTCATTATTTAGTCATGCTTATCATTGACTAACAATGTTGTTATTTTAGCATTGTCTGATTTATTATATATATTTATAATTAGACAATTAATAAGCAGTTTCTGCCAACATTGTTATTATGGATAAAGTCAAACATATAATTGAATTAAATATTGCTGAGTCAGAATCTATTGTTTTTCGTAATAGAGAATTGTTAGACGATACTGAATGTAAATTGCATCACCATACCTTTGGTCAATTAATTTATGTGGTTAAAGGTATTATAGAAATGCAAGTTGCAAGCCAACATTATATTGCTCCACCTGACTTTTGTATCTGGATCCCATGCGGTGTTGAACATGCAACTGACAATAAAAAGAGTGTTAAGTTTAATATATAAGATGTTTCTCAAGCCTTCAGTAATAGTTTGTGTAAAAACCCTGTATTATTCGTCAAACGCCGATTTTTCATACCATATTGTTAGATTTTTATGCGCGCAATATAACACAACCAAAGAGCGTAGAAGATATGCGCTTAGCCAATGTTTTGATTGATCAATTAAAACATTCACCTATTCAAAAAAACTATTTACCTGCTAGTAAAGATAAATTTTGAGCACCTATTTTAGCGCAATTACAGCAAAATCCAGTAGATAATACCGCTTTAGCTATATGAGCCAAGCGGGTATATTCCTCAGAACGTACTTTGTCACGTTGTTGTCAGTAGGAGCTGGGGATGTGTCATTTAGTGAATGGCGACAGCGATTACGTTTTTTACATGCAATAATGAAATTAGAACAAGGAAAAAGTGTCCATGAGGTGGCTTTTGATGTCGGCTATAGTTCGGTATCAGCTTTTATCACTATGTTTCAACAAATTTCAGGCACAACCCCTGAACGTTTTTGACAAAAAATGATGCTGAGCAAACTGGTTGTTAGGATTTGTTTCATTAACATGGTAAAATAGTGTTTTGCTACTTTATCAAATATTAAAAAACGATTGGTTAATCTTTATAAATATAACTGGGCATGAGAAGTGAAAATATTGGTTGATGAAAATATGCCTTATGCTAACCAATTGTTTGCAACAATTGGTGAAGTTAAGGTAGTTTCCGGGCGTTCAATCTCAAGCTCGCTGTTGGCAGCAACAGATGCGTTAATGGTACGTTCTGTTACGCAAGTCAATGAAGCGTTGCTAAAAGAGAGTCAGGTAAAATTTGTTGGTACGGCAACGGCGGGTTTTGATCATGTTGATAGACAATGGTTAAAGCAGGCAGGCATCGGTTTTTCTGCCGCACCTGGTTGTAATACGACTGCTGTGGTTGAGTATGTTTTTTCCGCTTTATTGCTGTTAGCTGAGCGTAATTGCTTTGATTTACGAGAAAAAATAGTAGGTATTGTCGGTGTGGGTAATATTGGTAGTCATCTTAATGCGCGCTTAAAAGCTTGGGGAGTGAATACGTTACTTTGTGACCCTCCGCGTGCGGATGTCGCTGATAGTAGTGAACAATTTTGGCCGCTGGAAAAATTAGTTAATCAGGCTGATATCTTAACTTTTCATACCGCGTTAAATAAGTCAGCCAGTTATTCATCTTACCATTTAGTAGATGAAGAGTTACTTGCTGCAATGCCAGCTGGGCGTATTTTGCTAAATACTAGTCGTGGCTCAGTGGTGGATAATCAAGCGTTATTAACTGCATTAGAAGGTGGCAAGCAAATAGAGGTTATATTAGATGTTTGGGAGCAGGAACCCAGCCTTTCCTTGCCTTTGTTAGCAAAAACTAGCATTGGCACACCACATATTGCAGGTTATTCTGTTGAAGGTAAAGTGCGCGGTACTACTCAGATTTTTGCCGCATTTAGCCAGTTTTTAGGCCAAACACAGCAAATTAAGCTAGCTGATTTATTACCTATTGCTGAATTTAATGAAATTACCTTTAAGGGGGAATTAACTCAGGCAAGTTTAAAACGTTTAGTGCATTTGATCTATGATGTACGGTGTGATGATGCGCCATTAAGAAAAGTTGCTCATCTGACCGGTAAGTTTGATCAATTACGTAAATATTATCCAGAACGTCGTGAATGGTCATCTCTTAGGGTAAATTGTATTGATGTAGATACAGCTAACACATTAAGAAAGCTAGGCTTCAATGTAAAATTAATTTGATTAAAAATGCTAATAAGATTGGAGACAGCCAACATGACAGAAGGTTGGAATATTGCATTATTAGGTGCTACTGGTGCGGTCGGTGAAGGCGTACTGAGTTTATTACAAGAACGTCAGTTTCCTGTTGGTAAGTTATTTCTATTAGCCAGTGAAAATAGCGCAGGAGAAAGTATCCGTTTTAATGGCAAGCAATATACCGTCATTGATGCACAGTCATTTGATTGGACACAGGTACAATTAGCTTTTTTTGTTGCCGGTAAAGAAGCGTCTGCTCGTTATGCTGAGCAAGCGGCACAGGACGGTTGCATTGTAATTGATAGCGGTGGTTTATTTGCGTTGGAACCGGATATTCCGTTAGTGGTACCTAATGTTAACCCCAATGTGTTAGCTGATTATCGTAACCGTAATATTATTGCAATCGCTGATAGTTATGTCAGTCAATTGTTAGTCGCCGTTAAACCGCTAATTAATGTTGCAGGTATTCATCGTTTAATATTAACTAATCTATTTTCGGTATCTATGCATGGTAAAAGTGCGATAGATGAATTGGCCGGGCAAAGTGCCCGATTATTAAATGGTTTACCGGTTGATAATGGACGTTTTGCTAAACAACTAGCATTTAATATATTACCATTATTAGGTGATGTTGAAGGCTCAGCGCCGGAAGAACGCAATTTAGTTGATCAAGTGCGTAAAATTTTACAGAATGATGGATTAGCTATTGTTATCAGTTGCTTACAAGCAGCGGTTTTTTATGGCAATGCACAAGTGGTTCATGTAGAAACGTTACGTCCTATGACCGTGCAAGAAGTCTGTCAGGACATTGCTCAATGTGATGATATTCAGTTGGTGACAGATGAAGATTTTCCAACTCAGGTAACAGATGCGTCAGGAAATGATCGATTAAGCATCGGTTGTATTCGTAATGATTATGGTGCACCTGATATCATACAGTTTTGGTCAGTTGCCGATAATACTCGTTTTGGCGGTGCTCGAATGTTAATAGAAACTGCGGAGCGATTAGTGCAGGAGCAATATTATTAATGTTGGAGAAGCAACCACCTTTGCCTAAGACAAAAATTGCGTTAGGTATTGAGTATGATGGTAGTCATTATTATGGCTGGCAACGTCAACAAGAGGTAAAAAGCATCCAGGCTTGTTTGGAGTTCGCGCTAACAAAAGTAGCGAATGAGACTATTCAAGTTTATTGCGCTGGGCGTACTGATGCAGGTGTACATGCTACAGGCCAAGTGGTCCATTTTGAAACATCTGTAATACGTAAAGATTCTGCCTGGACGATGGGAGTTAATAGTTACTTACCATCTGACATCGCAGTACGTTGGTGCCAAATTGTTGCATCGGATTTTCATGCTCGCTTTAGTGCCACAGCGCGTCGCTATCGTTATATTATTTTCAATCATCGATACCGACCAGCGATATTAGCGACAGGTGTTACATACTATCATGCACCCTTAGATGCTAAAAGAATGCATATTGCAGCTCAAGCATTGATTGGTGAGCAGGATTTTACCTCATTTAGAGCTATTCAGTGTCAATCTAAATCGCCTTGGCGTAATATAAAGCATATTCAAGTTAACCGTTATGGTGACTATATTGTGGTTGATATTAAAGCTAATGCTTTTGTTCATCATATGGTGCGTAATATTGTAGGTAGTTTGCTTGAGATAGGTTGTGGTAATCAAGATATTATCTGGTTAGCAGAGCTTTTAGCATTGAAAGATAGAACAAAAGCGGCAGCAACAGCCAAAGCTGAAGGACTTTATTTAGTTGCTGTCGATTATCCGTCAAAATATAAATTACCTGAAACGATTGTTGGACCTCTTTTTTTACCAGAATAATGAATTTAATTTGGCGTTTAATTACTCAGTGCTGAAGTGACCAAACGTTGGAATTCGTATGGAATTTATTACTTTTATTATTGATTTTATTATATACATTGATCTTCATTTAGCTGAGCTTGTAGCTAAGTATGGTATTTGGCTATATGCTATTTTATTTATAATCGTATTTTGTGAAACTGGATTAATTATTACTCTTTTTTTACCGGGGGATTCACTATTATTTGTTGCCGGGGCATTAACGGCGCTAGAGAGTAATGATCTTAATGTTCATTTAATGGTAGTATTAATAGTTATTGCTGCGATTATTGGAGATGCTGTTAATTATACTATTGGTCGCTTATTCGGAAAGCATCTATTTTGTAATCCCGACTCAAAAATTTTTCGACAGGGTTATTTGGCAAAAAACCACGCTTTTTATGAAAAACATGTTGGAAAAGTGATTATTTTAGCTAGACTTATACCTATTATTAGGACGTTTGCTCCGTTTGTCGCTGGTATGGGGAAAATGTCGTATCGGCATTTTGCTTTTTATAATGTGACCGGGGCTTTAATATGGGTTCTATTATTTACTTATGCTGGTTACTTTTTTGGTGATTTACCAATTATTCAGCAGAATTTAAAATTATTAATTGTGGCAATTATTTTAATTTCTATTCTGCCAGGTATTATTGAGATTTGGTGTTATCCTCGAGCATCAATTAAAGAAAAATAGATTGTTAAACCCAAAAAATAGATAGCCATTAGCAGGTTTGATCAGTTTTTTATCCGCTATGCTTTGGCATTGTGGTTTAATGATTAACATAATAATGAGACTGATAATGTAATTTCAGACAGAAAGGTCTATTAATGAGCTGGATTGAAAAGATTCTTAATAAAAACAATATTACCCAGACCCGTAAAGCGCGTATTCCTGAAGGGGTTTGGACAAAGTGTGATAGCTGCGGGCAAGTGTTATATAGCGCTGAATTAGAAAGTAATTTGGAGGTATGCCCAAAATGTGATCATCATATGCGTATTTCGGCCCGTAAGCGTCTGGCCTCTTTTCTTGATGAAGGAACTACGGCTGAACTAGGCAGTGAATTAGAACCCAAAGATATTCTGAAATTTCGTGATTCAAAGAAATATAAAGATCGCATATCAGCGGCACAGAAAGCAACACATGAAAAAGATGCTTTAATTGTGATGAAAGGTACTCTTAAAGGCATGCCAGTTATTGCAGCGGCGTTTGAATTTGTTTTTATGGGTGGCTCAATGGCTTCGGTTGTTGGCGCACGTTTTGTGCGGGCGGTTGAGCAAACACTGGAAGATAATTGTCCGTTAGTTTGTTTTTCTGCCAGCGGCGGTGCTCGCATGCAAGAAGCGTTAATGTCTCTGATGCAAATGGCAAAGACCAGTGCAGCCTTGGCAAAGATGCAGGAGAGAGGGCTTCCCTATATTTCAGTACTTACCGATCCAACTATGGGTGGCGTATCAGCGAGTTTAGCTATGTTAGGGGATATTAATGTTGCAGAGCCTAAGGCGCTGATTGGCTTTGCTGGTCCACGAGTTATTGAGCAGACGGTGCGTGAAAAATTGCCGCCAGGTTTTCAACGTAGCGAATTTTTGATTGAAAAAGGCGCGATTGATATGATTGTCAGAAGGCCAGAAATGCGCGACAAATTAGCTGAGATAGTGGCTATTTTAACTCATCAAACTGTTCAAGACGTAAGTCAAATTGATGTTATTACTTTAGTTGACGATGATCTGGAGCCGCCATATCGTGAGAAACCCGAACTTGACAACAAACCCGATCAAAAATGAGAAGATATCTGACCCCTTGCTAACACCTGAGGTGACATGTTCTTTAGCTACTTGGCTAACTTATTTAACTAATCAGCATAGTAAAATTATCGATATGGGGCTTGAGCGTGTCGGAGTCGTGGCGTGTCAATTGGATCTTTTAAACCCGGCGCCGAAAGTCATTACTGTTGCTGGAACGAACGGTAAAGGAACGACTTGTCATACACTTGAAGCTATTTTAATCGCAGCAGGATTAAAAGTTGGTGTCTACAGTTCCCCCCACCTGTTGTATTATACCGAGCGTGTCAGGATCCAGGGTAAGATGTTGCCTGAACAGGAGTTTTGTCGGGTTTTTGCTGAGATTGAAGCTAAACGCGGCACAACTTCGTTGACCTATTTTGAATATGGAACATTAGCTGCTTTGCAGTTGTTTAAACAAGCTGAACTGGATGTGGTAATTTTAGAAGTCGGGTTAGGTGGGCGGTTGGATGCAACCAATATCGTGGATGCTAATATTGCTGCTATCACTAGTATTGCGTTAGATCATATTGATTGGCTGGGTAGTGATCGTGAACAAATTGGCTATCAGAAAGCCGGTATTTTTCGCTCAAGGCGATATGCAGTGGTGGGTGAGCCGGATATGCCGTGGTCGATTAATGAAGTTGCCCAAGCGCTTGGCGCTAAGTTATTTCGTTATGGAGTAGATTGGCAATTTCAACTACAAGGTGATCATTGGCATTGGCAATCATTGGATCACAGTTTTGAGCAGTTACCTATGCCAAATGTGCCATTGGCAAATGCAGCAACGGCATTGGCGATTATTGATTGTTTAATTAAAGACGGTGATACTATTGCTCAGGCAATATCATTGCAAGCTATTCATCAAGGATTGATTAAGGCTAAATTAGCTGGCCGCTTCCAAGTTATCAGCCAACAGCCTTACGTGATTTTAGATGTTGCTCATAATCCCCATGCAGCAGCTTATTTAGCCGATAGACTATCCCAATTGCCTAGGCATAAAAATAGTAAAGTTTATGCTGTGGTGGCGATGTTAACCAATAAAGATATAAAAGGTACTTTATCTTATCTGGCTCCACAGGTTGATAAATGGTATCTGGCTTCATTAAATGAAACCCGTGGTGCTGATGCAGCACAATTAGCACAATATGTAGAATCACCATCTCAATTTGTTACAGTTAAAGATGCGTGGTTGCAGGTAATGGAAGATACTAACAAACAAGATATTGTAGTGGTTTGTGGCTCATTTCATACTGTCGCTGAGGTTATGGAACTGCAGACAAGAGAGGAAAGCATAAATGGCCAGTAAGTTTCAAAACCGTTTGGTGGGAACTATTGTTATTGTTGCCGTTGGTGTTATTGTTTTGCCTGTATTATTGGATGGAAATAAGAAATATAATGAGACTGAATTTGCAGCTATTCCTTTGGTACCTAAACCCAGCGACGAATATGACATTGAACCTATTGCACCAATTAATCCTAAACCTCAGGCGACACCATCAGAGAGCACTGCAGAAGCGATGATCTCTGAGGCAATTTCCAATACGCAGACCCAATTAACCGACAATCACTCCAGTCAACAGCAAACTGAGTCTAAACCAGAAGCAAAAAATGAAAAACCAGCCTTAGTGTTAGAACAAACTACTAAAGCGAGTGACAAATCTAGAGCACCGCAAGCTCGGGCTTATGTTATTCAGTTGGGGGTATTGAAAAATGCGGCAAAAGTAGAAGAAATCATTGCAAGGTTACGCTTATCTGGCTATCAGGTTTACACCGAGCCAGCCAAACCTGTTAATGGACAATTGACACGTATTTTTATTGGTCCAAATACATCGAGAGAAAAATTGCAATCTAGTTTGCCAGAATTGAAGGATTTAACCGGTTTGCAAGGTCAAATACGGATTTATAAACCTTAAACTGGTTATGTACTAATAGAAAAAATATATTGATACAAACAATTAATTATTTACGCGGCGATTATGGTTTCTGTTTTCGCTACAATGGATGGATGACTAGTTTTCAGTAAAATATCTAACACAAACGTTTTCTTTTTCTGCTAGAATGCGTGCAATCATGCTGAATGTTTGATTTTTGGATTAAAATTATGGTTTGGATTGATTACGCCATTATTACCATTGTTGGTTTCTCTGCATTGGTTAGCCTAATTCGTGGTTTTGTACGAGAAGCTTTGTCGCTTGTTACTTGGGGTTGTGCTTTTTTTGTGGCCAGCCAATCTTATACTTATTTAGCGGCTTATCTCACTCATTTTGATGATCCCTTGATCAGAAATGGTATTGCAATTGCAATTTTATTTATCGTCACCTTAATTGTTGGTGCTGTAGTCAATTATGTGATTAGTTCGTTAGTCGAGCGAACAGGATTATCCGGAACCGATCGCGTTTTAGGTGTCTGTTTTGGTGTATTGCGTGGTATATTAATTGTGTCGGCAATCTTGTTTTTCTTAGATACTTTTACACTGTTGCCACAAAGTGAAGATTGGCGACGTTCTGAATTGATACCCCAATTTAGTCATATTATTAGATGGTTTTTTGATTATTTAAAAAATGCGTCAAGTTTTTTGCCGGAAAATATCACTCCACTTGGTTGATGAGGAAAAAGTAGATGTGCGGTATTGTCGGTATTGCTGGTTTCACACCAGTTAACCAATCAATTTATGATGCTTTAACAGTACTTCAACATCGTGGGCAAGATGCAGCAGGTATTGCAACAATTGATGAAAATAATCAATTTCGCCTACGTAAATCGAATGGCTTAGTAAAAGATGTGTTTGCTACTCGGCACATGTTGCGTTTGCAGGGGAAAATGGGGATTGGCCATGTCCGTTACCCAACAGCGGGTAGTTCCAGCGCTTCAGAAGCTCAACCTTTTTATGTTAATTCGCCTTTTGGCATTACATTGACACATAACGGTAATTTAACTAATGCACATGAATTGAGGAAAACACTATTTGAGACCGCCCGTCGTCATGTAAATACTTTTTCCGACTCAGAAATTCTGCTCAATGTCCTGGCTTATGAACTCGATCAGTTTGCTCGTTTTCCCCTTACTGTTGAAGACATTTTTACCGCGATTGCCGCAATGCATAAGAAAGTTCGTGGTGCTTATGCTTGTGTGGCGATGATTATTGGCCATGGTTTAGTAGCGTTTCGTGATCCGTTTGGTATTCGGCCATTGGTGTTAGGTAAGCACACAGTGGGCGAAGATCAAAATGAATACATGGTTGCTTCGGAAAGTGTCGCTTTAGATACCCTTGGTTTTGAGTTTTTGCGTGATGTCGTGCCAGGTGAGGCCATTTATATTACCGAACAAGGACAGCTGTTTACGCGGCAATGCGCAGAAAATCCCCAATTAACTCCTTGCTTGTTTGAGTTTGTCTATTTAGCCAGACCAGATTCTTTTATTGATAAAATTTCTGTCAATAAGGCTCGTTTGCGTATGGGGCAAAAACTGGGCAAAAAAATTGCCCGTCAATGGCAGGATTTGAAAATAGATGTTGTCATCCCAATTCCTGAAACTTCGTGTGATAGTGCGTTGGAAATCGCTTACATTTTGGGTAAACCCTATCGTCAAGGCTTTGTTAAAAATCGTTATGTAGGTCGTACTTTTATCATGCCAGGGCAGCAAGAGCGACGTAAGTCTGTACGTCGCAAATTGAATGTCAATCGAGCCGAGTTCCTGGATAAAAATGTGTTATTAGTTGATGATTCCATTGTACGTGGAACAACCTCTGAGCAAATTGTCGAGTTAGCGCGTGAAGCAGGGGCAAAGAAGGTCTATTTTGCTTCGGCATCACCAGAAGTGCGTTTTCCTAATGTTTATGGTATTGATATGCCATGTGTCAATGAATTGATTGCACATGGACGTGAAGTGGATGAAATTCGTCAACTTATTGGTGCAGATGACTTAATTTTCCAGGATCTTAATGATCTGATTGCCGCTGTTAGAGAGGAGAATCCGGATATCGCCGCTTTTGAGTGTTCTGTCTTCAATGGTGTTTATGTCACCAAGGATATTGATCAAGCTTATCTGGATAAGCTGGAAAATTTAAGAAAAACTGATCAGTTGAAAGAGCATAATGAAATTGAAAACTTGGAAATTTATAACGAAGGCTAACTTTTTGTTATATTTTTAAACTAAGTTTGATCAGTTAGGGTTCATCGGATATCGTTAAGCCTACAATGTTGAAGTCGATTTTATTGTTATTATTGAGCAAAAATGATGCAGAGAATAATTATTGGATTAACAGGCGCGAGTGGTGTTGCTTACGGTATTCGATTACTAGACGTTTTACGATCTGTTGCTGACGTTGAAACTCATTTAATTGTTAGTGCAGTGGCTAAGCAAACTTTAGCTCTGGAGACGTCTTACAGCCTACGTGATGTCCAAGCAATGGCAGATGTTGTTTATGATGATAGAGATATTGCCGCGGCAATTTCTTCTGGTTCATTTATTACTTCCGGTATGATTATTATGCCGTGTTCAATAAAAACTTTATCTGGTATTGCTAATAGTTACAATGATACGTTAATTACACGAGCGGCTGATGTGGTTTTGAAAGAAAAACGTAAGTTAATACTTGGAGTTAGGGAAACACCTTTACATTTAGGCCATCTTAGATTAATGACTAATGTAGTAGAAATTGGTGCTATACTTTTTCCGCCAATGCCTGCATTTTATAATCAGCCAAAAACAGTACAGGATATTATCGATCAAACTGTCAATCGAATATTAGATCAATATGGTATAACCTTACCACAAACTCTATTTACTCGTTGGCAAGGTATTAAGTAATTGTTTCTTCAGACGAAGTTAACAGTAAGGATTCTAACGCTTCTTTTAAATCCACATAGCGAAATTTAAATCCTGCTTCTTCCAGTCGCTTTGGAATGGCTTGCTGCCCACCTAACATTAATGCTGCCGCTTCCCCCATAATCGACTTAATAACAAATTCTGGTGTTCTAATAAGAGCAGGGCGATTAAGGACTTTGGCCAGAATGGCACTAAACTGATCATTATGAACGGGATAGGGAGAAGTAATATTAAACGGGCCAGATAGTGAAGGTGACTCAAGCAGGTAATAAATAGTGTTAACCACATCGTCAATATGGATCCAAGGAATATATTGTTTACCTTTGCCTATCGGTCCGCCTAATCCGGCTTTAAAGATCGGTAACAATTTTTTCAGTATACCGCCTTCTTTCGCCAGTACCACGCCCATACGTAACAAACAAACCCGTGTGTTATCACTTTCGGCTTGTAAAGCCAATGATTCCCATTTTTGGACTAACTCGCTAGTAAATTCGGCATGTGGCGTATCTGTTTCAGTGACAACGGTTTGTCCTTGATCACCATAATAGCCAACAGCTGAGCCGGAAATAAAAGTTTTTGGTGGTTTTTTACTGTCTTTAATTAGTTGGCTTAAGCGTTCTGTCATTTTCCAGCGGCTTTCACAGAGAATTTTTTTTTGTTCTTTACTCCAGGGCTTATCTGCAATAGGTTCACCGGCCAGATTAATAATGGCATCAAAACCATTAAGATTATCAATGCCATTTAAGTTTGTCAGACAATCGACATGGCGACCAAATAGTGTGTAAACTTTTTGGCAGGATCGACTAAATACGGTAATGGTGTGTGAATGTATAACGAGTTGTTGCACAAGGCACGAGCCAATTAAGCCTGTACTACCAGTAATAAAAATCCGCATTATCACTCCGTACTTTTCATTAAAGATATAAGTAACTATAGCATTGATATTTAAAGAAACAGCAGAGAAACAGGATATGAGTATAACTAATAAACTAACCAGAAAGATAGACGCCAGATTGTTAGTTGATAAAATTTTTTTCGCTTTGGTTCATTGATCTTATTTGATTTAATTAATGTTTGTTTTATGTTAATTGATTGATTAAGTAGAATAAAAACAAATAAGATCGTTACTTATCTGAGTGTAATAGTTTATTAACATTTTTATCAAATTATCAAATAAATTTAAAAAAACATATTAGTTAAGCTTATTTATTTTAATTTTGTCTGAAAAGTGATTTATATTTTTGGATAAATTAATTATAATAATATTTTATTATTTTACAGCTTGTTAATATATAAACCAGTTAATTAATGATGTATTATTGCACTAATAACAACAATAATTTTATTAATTATTGTTGTTATTAGCTGTTATTTATGAAAACAAATAAGATATTCGATAAATATTATTAATATTAAAATAGATAAAATATACCAGTGAGTTGTTAATATCTTATTTTATAAAATTAATGCCTTGGGTTATATGAGTAATTTTGTTATTTATTTCAATTATTGCTTACGGCTACAGTAAAGGCCTTTTTTATCTGCTAATAACAGACTATGATTATTTAACTAGTAGTTGAAAAATTTGGTACTAAAAATACACGGATGGTTATGTAAGTCTGAGACTTAATTTTCATCAAAATGTTACTGAGTTTAGACTCAAATAAACAGATTGATGACCGCTTAATAATGAGAAAGGTTTTAAGATAGGACAAGTAAAATGAGAGTAGACAATTTGTGTCATCAGGCAGCCCTATATTGTGGTTCATGATGGTATGGGAAAATTTTTGGTTCAACGTCGTACTAAGATGAAAGATATTTATCCTAGCTTACTTGATGCAACCGCTAGCGGTGTAGTAACCAGAAGTGAAGGTATGCTGGCAGCGGCGCGAGGCAGAAAAAGAGTTGGGGATTGCTGACGTACCTTTTGACGAGCATGGCCTTTTTTATCATAAAAGCACTAAATGTTGGGTATGGGGTGGTTTGTTTAGCTTTGTTAGTCATGGCCCTTTTGCTTTACAGGAAGCTGAAGTGGAATCAGTTTTTTGGTTGACACCAGGAGAAATTAATGCCTGTAGTTATGAATTTACACCCGACTCGCTGAAAGCATTGTCACTTTGGTTAGCCCACAATAATAATGAGTCGCAAAAGACTAAGTTGTGCCAGAAAGTCGATTAGCTATTTTATTGGCAATCATGATTGTTAGTTACAAACTTAAAATGCAGAAAATTTTGTCATCTAAAGCTAGTATTAGCACAATATTTATTTAGATGTAACTATTATTCTTTATAAAGCCGATTTAATAAAATATCCCCTTGATGCAATTAAATAGCACCAAGGGTTTTAATTAATTAGTTTAGTTTTGGCTTATCAACTATGTGAAATTGGAATAATCTCAACATAAATATATTTTTCAATATATTCATAAGGTCTGGATAGCTGTTGATATTCTGGTGTTTTTACTACTTCTTGTGATACATGGAAATTTCTGAAAAAATGGAAACCAATAAATCCAGCTGCATCAAATTCATCACTGGCAACCACATCTTTAATGACGAATTTCGTTTTTGGTGCAAAAAGCACTTCATCTTAGCCTGGAAAGCTAGCAGATGGGACAATTCAGCGACTATCAGCCACATCGTGAGCTTGTAAAATCAAAAGATGAGTGTTCAAAAATGATCTGCCGACGGTTGTGCTGGTACAACTTTTCTGTTCAATAACACTGCCAATGGTGGTATATCGGCTTTCATCCTGTGCACCTCCTGGGTAATCAAAACCGGTACTACGGAAAACTAGGTTGCCAAAGTTTTTGTTTTATGGATGTTTTTTTCGGGAAGATTCAAGGGTGGTATTAAATTTTGCTACCCCTGTTTCCAGTGACTCTTTGCCGATAAAATCGGCTCTTAAGAATTTATTTTCTTTAAGTACTTTTTTAGTGTTTTACCTTCTGTTGGATCTAAAGATTCTCTAGCGTACTGATTTATAAGCTTATAGCTATACGATGTATACAGTTTAACAGCTGATACTTCTTGATTTGTTAATCCTAGTTCCTCAGATGACAGCAGTGGTAGTAAGCTTCTTCCTTGTTTTGTAAAGAGAATATTCACGCAGCTTCTTGATGCCCTTCCCTTATTCACGAAAGATAGATGTCGCTTTTTGTAGTACTATTCCATAACTAGGTGCCATGCCTTTATGATCATGCAGTGTCACTGGATTATTTCTGACCATTCGGTACAGATTCAACCCGTCTACTGTACCAGCTGGATCCGTACTTAACCATCGTCCCACCCATGGTTGGTAATAGCGGTAACCGTAGTAGTATAATCCTGTAGCATCACGTTCTTTACCCGAATACCGAATGATTTTGTAGTTTGCTTCAGTTTGATTGCGAGTTGACCATATTGCTGTTCCACTTTACGGATAATACTCTTCCTGACTAATAATATTGCCGGTATTATCGACTTCTAGTACTGAGCTACCAATAAGATCATTGTAACTATATCTTACTTGGTTATTGTTAATGACCGTCGGTTTCCCTTTTTACCAGTGCAGTACATGCACTTGACCTCGTCCTGCTTGCCCGACTTTAATAACGTGTAGATCTTCTTTTTGTTCTGTCCCATCTTGCGTGGTGCGCAACTCTAGTGTTGGCAGATACAGCACAGACTGTGATTGAAGGTAGTCTGCTATTTTTATTAAAGTAGTTTTTAACACTCGTTGGCTATTTGCATCGTAGCGATAGCTTTCATTATCACCGAAAGTTCTATCATCAGTAGTTGGGGTTACCTGCTGTTATTCGCCTCGTGGTGTCCAGAGCAGGCTCTGGTTCAACTACAACTGTTTTTGAGATCCACTGGGTGTGAAGAATGCATCTAACACTGTTGGATTTTCTGTTAGTGTGTTAGGCACTGCTCGATTGCTGCGATTGCTGACGGTGATTTTGATAGTGTAATTATTATTAATCACGGGATAACTGTGCCGTATTTGAGTCAGGTTACCGCCGTTATCATAGGTGTAAGTTCATGTATAGTTGCTGTATACGGTATTATCTGCTGTCAAAAAGCTGGTGATGTTTTGCTGAATAATATTAGCCATTTCACGCCCAGTCACGTAAACCAGTTGATACAAGCTGTCATAGGTATATACGCTTTCAAATTCTACTTTCTAATTGCGCCAGAAACGGGTTTCTTCGGCGTTGTTACTGATGCTGATAATATTTCCAACCGGATCATAGGCGTAACGTAGATCTTGTAGTAGTTTGGCTCTAGCAGAGTGACCAGCGGGACACTCTGTTTTGATAGCAATAAGCCGCTGTGTCTCTGGTTCATTAGTTGTATGTAGTCACTATCCCATTGCCGTGTTCTTCTCTCTGTTTCTGTCCATTAGCAGCATAAGTAATTAATTTCACGATGACTTGTTCATTATTTTCTTTAAGTGTTAGCCAACTGCCTTTTAGCATACCGGCTACATCGTAGGCCATCCGTTATATATTATCTGAAGCATCTGTGGTAATGAGTACCCGACCCGTTGCATCTGCATTAATCTGAGTAATATATTCCTTTTCGTCCAGCAAATTGTCCCAGTCAGATGCATCTTCACCTTGCTAATCGACAGTGGTTGTGATGTCATTTGCGTTTTTCAGCAGACGATGGGTATTCGATAATAAAGTACCACTTAGGGCAATGCTATTGTTTGATATAACCCTGCTGTATTGTAATGGTTAATACATTGATTAGCTAAATTCTGCTCTCGTTCTGCTTTGCTATTACCGTCCCAAAGTATTAGGTACCAGATTAGCTAACGCTGCGGCCTATAATAGAGGGGTTTAGTGGTGGTCATTAAGCTATCGGCTGCGATATGTAAATCGATAACTTTTTTTTCACCGCTATTGATATTTTGATTATGGAGATCGGTATAGTGATGTTTGCGTTCTGCGGCTGCGGTGATGGCAATTTGCAGCGTCTTTTTTCCTCACTTAATTCGTCTTGAGTGGTTTTTTGCATGGCTAGACTTTGGTTAGACAGCACTAAACCTTCTGTTTGCATTTCTTGCAACTTTGGCAGAAAAAAGGAGAATGAGTGCAATCAGCAGAAGTGCAGCAATAGTGTCGGACACTCATAGCACAGGTACTACAGGCCAGTATGTGCTCAACAGAGAGTTTTATCCATTCACTGATTGGATTGCCGTATTTTTCAAGGTAGCGATTCCAGCCATCATTGTGCTAAAAGAGTAATTTTGTCGGTCTGGGAATATACATGGCGCAAAGTATAAAACATGAGAAGGATGTTGCCTGGGGTTGGAGCCGCAAAGTAGCGACGCTCACGCTATAGGCGTGCTATCGTTCATCAGTTTGATGAATATTACTTAGCTCACCCTCCATATATTGCGCTTTATTACTGGCAGTTTTGAGTAATAGAGGTTGAATATAGTCTATTACTTTTTATTCAATAGGAATACGGTGTGTCACAGCTCCCATACTACTATTAATATATCGGTGACGGTGATAGTGATGTCAATAAATGAATTTGTGGGTAATTGAGCTAATGTCATCTGCCAGGAATAGGATTCTAATGGTAATTACCCCATATATCTTTATCTAATTCAATAGTGGTTTGTGTTCCTGTTACTGGAGTACCATTGACAATAGTACTAAGGCTATATTCATAAGGACGTTGTAGTAGATCCATCGTTGCTGGTTTATCTATTAATTTGAATAAACCTTCGGAAGAAGTTGAAAAAATTTCAAATAATGTTTTTGTGTTTTCGGTGGGGACAAGTGTTAGTTTGAAAATGTTCAGAGCTATGTATGTCCGTGATTTTAGGTAGATCTTCTCTATTAAAGTTACGTGTTAGGCTTTGCACAAAGTATATATCACCTGCTGCTAAAGCAGGGTTATCAATATACACATAACTGATGATTTGGTAATTTTGTTCCTTTTTACTTTTTAAAAATCGCAGTAATAAAGGATATTTCATCTTTTGGATAACTTAAATTAATCAGTAGCTGAGAGAGTTCTGTCGGTGAATATTGCTCAGCAATTTTTTTGGAAGAAAGTATTTAAGACGGCATTATATGTACCAATATAGTTATTGGTTTGGTCAGCGGCAGTAAGGTTTATTACTGTACCATTTAGTAGATATTGCTTATCCTTGTTAGTTAGTGCTAATTGCTCCGTTCTTTTTTATAACGGTGCTTCACCTCTTGGTATTGGTGGGGCCACAGAATGGAAGGTGTCAGTAATGTTAGAAGGAACCTGAAGAATATAACTTAGCTGGGCAGACACACCCAATACGATAGTCGTGTTCAGTTCACGAATGACTATTTTTAATATTTCATCAACTTTATTGTTATTCTCCAGTGAAAAATCATTTTCAACATTCCATGCTTGTGCGATGGTGATCGGCGTATCGTTTTTATTATAAGTAGTTTCTATCTTATATAACATGACCAATATATCTTTTTGGCTAAGGTCATGAGTAACAAATAAACCGATTTGATCATCAATGGTAGGATTATCTTTATTTAAAAGCCCTAGTAGTTCTTCAGTAATATCTAACGAAGCATAAGTAAATGGTGTACTCCAATTACCATCATAAAGTATATGTGAACGTTTTAGATCATAAGTGTAGATGGGGATAGACGGTTCTTTGGCTTTTTGCGGTGTATCTTTTTTCTCGGTATTAATCTGTCGCTGCTCTAACCAGAACAGATATAGCCGTGATTTAAAAATAACCGGATGGATAAGATTTCGATACGGTTTGGCTGACGCTGTAATTGCTTGCCATTCAGTTCAGGCATCGGCAGGAAGATCTTGATTTATAAACACATCATGATTAACACTACGCCAGGAATAAGTGGGAGAAGCTTCCTGGTTGGCACCAATAAAATAGATTAAGCCTTTTTCGATATCCAATTCATCATGGTAACCACTGATCATGGTTAAATTGGCAACTAGCTCAAAATTGGTCAGGTAGCTATGGAAAGCTTGTTCAATGATATCACTAGTAAATTGACTTTGATTATTTGTAGCAGTTTATTCATCATCTGAGTTTGCCCGATTCGTTGAGTCGGATCAATATAATTCTCTGGGTAATAATTCAGTTGTCTGATCCCTACCCAGCTACTATAACGGCGATTATATTGTTCCTAGTCGTAAAAAAATGGCCGTTGTAGTACAGAATAATTTACTCCTATTTCTTGCTCCGGTTGCTGAATACAACGGTTGATTGTGTTGTGATTTATTCGTCATTTAACAGCGAGGTGGCTAAGGAGAATAAAAAGGCATTCAGATCAGGCTTAGTAGGAATAGCAATATTTAATTCTGTCACCAGTTGGTCGATAAAGGTTTGTGTTGGATGATCTTGCCGTTGGAAATTAACTGGGCTAATGGTGGTAATCGGTATGCCATTATCACATAAGATAAGGGTTAATAAATTAGATTCCGCCAGATCTTACCAATCAATGTAAGTGGTCAATTCATAGTGTTCGCCAGGCAGGTTTTCAACTTCTTTGGTATTGCCCAGGAATTGAAGGACTTTGTTGACTGATAGCCCCAACCAAGATTTCTACTGTCAGGATGTTCGGTTTGATGGATAATTTTAAATTGGTTGTTACTGAGCGGGTAAATTTCCACGTAAAGATAATAAGTATCTATCTTTTGCCACATTAAATCCCATAGTTCAATATCATTATCAATAACAGCAGCTTGATAGTAATTTCCCTTATGATATTCTTTGGTTGCGGGTGGTAATACCTCCTTTTAATTGATTGAAGGAAGTTTGGCTTGTAGTTGTAGTGAAGAAAGCGATAGTGGATAATTATTGCTAGGATCATATAAACTGCCAACAACCGTTGCATCAACCGCTAATGTTTCTCCCATCTGATACCATTGCTGGATAAATAACAATGTTGTACATCAGTAATAATGGTATCGCTAGTAGCTAGACTATCAACTTGTTGATCAGCGGCAGTGAATTCATCAAGCGGTGTATTAATGGCTTTGGCCAGCATGCTAACGGTGAGTTGATCTTTAGCCAGTGTGTTAATGACGACTGGTGCCTGGGTGCCTAATTGGATGGTCCAAGCATGGAATTGACTAATAAACTGTAAATTATCTACCGTTGGATAAACTTGGCTTAAGTTTTTTTTCAAATGCTCAGTTGATTAATAATTAGTCTGACTTTAGCTAAGGACAGTTTAAAGATATTGGTGATAACCGCTAATTGGGTAATGCGGTGACAATAACGGATTGCTTCTTTACTAAGTGTAAAAGGCTTATCAATATCGATTTTAGATATTTGCTGCCAAAATTGATTGGTGTCTAAATCTTCAGCATGAATTTTAATATTATCTAACCAAACCAATAATTGATAGGCGATTTCCGCCGAAGAAAGTACCAATTGCGAGGCGAAATAGGGTGTCAGGGCGATTTTGAGGCTGTCATCTGTTCAGTTAGGATCAGTCAAACTGCTTTTTAACGTAATAACCAGGTTTTCAATTTCAGGTGATTGATTAGTATCGAAATTATCGGTCGTTAGTGCGACTAAGCTTACGACATTAATATTTTGGTTATTGAGCCATTTGACGGTGGTATGTAGTTTATTAATAAATGTTTCAATAGGGATCTGATGATGATCGAGTAGGTTATACAAAATCGTTAATTCTGCAATAGTCAGTTGATTAGCAGTAGCTAGTAGATAAAATTCATAAAAAGCAAGTGGTGTAAGCTATATTATTTTTACAAAGACTACTATTTTCATCGTCGTTAAATATCAGGAACATTTGATATAGCTCTTGGTCATTCACCGCAAGCGCTTGCTTTATTTAACTTTGATTTAAAGACGTTTTGCGTGTTAGGCGCTATGTCATAATCTTTATCGTCAGGGACGAATTTTTGGCCATATAAAGGTGGGTTATTAAGCAGTTGATCTTATTGACTAAGCTGTCCATTAACTACAGTTTGACTTATTTTTAAACTGACCAAAATGCGTGTTTGCTGTTCTTCCAAGCTGTAGAATTGCTCATATTGTTTGATATGCAAAATATCAACTGTGTTATCAGTAATATTACCGCTATGTTCTGCAATTAATTCAGACAGGGTTAGCGGGGTAAGTTGAGTGGTTTTATGTAATAAAACGATTTTATGCACTTTAAGTAAATGCTGTTTTAATTGTTCTTCCATATCATCTTTATTTGGTAGTAATAGTTCAAAGAACTCAAGCGACAAATGATAATGTTCGGCTAGTGCATTTGTTATAGTCAGTGTTTGCGACAGAATGGTGCCAAACACTTTTTGATACTCAGTGTTAAGATTATCTGGATTAATTTCCGTCGTTAGCAGTGTGTAAATGGGTGGTAATATTTTTAAATCAGTACATTAAGACAAAGGTTTTATCGGTATTAGCAGGATGATTTTCAGGCTGAATTAGTTGAATGAGTGTGACATTATGGTCTTGCAATACTTGTTGGATGATATCGCTGTAATAATACGGGCCATCAGGGTTTAATGTATCTTGAGCTAACACGGCGAGAATTTTTTGTTTATCGTTATCACCAATTTTTTTGTCAATTTGTGTTGCCAATATTTGATTAGAAAGTGATAACGTGGCTACTGGCTAATCCATATTTTCTTGACTCAAAATCAGGTCGGCTAGGTCGGGGCGACGATTATCAATGAAATAAGGTGAATTTTCTGCATGCAGTTTATGCGCTTCACGATAAAGTTTTACCAGATAGGCGGCGGGAGAGAACATGGAAGCAATATTACCCCTGATTAACAAAGTCGGTATCACGACTAGGAATAAAGTCGTTGCTATAAAACATGGCTTCGTCATATTGTTGTTGTGCTTTAGCATTAGTAAAAATTGTTGGTAATTGAATTGTAACTAAGTTTTTTGATTGTTGCGCAATGCCTTGGCGGGTGATTTATTGGCGGTATTGTGTGCTATTTTTTGCCTGGATTTTTTTTGCTTGTGCTAATAGTTAGTCACAATCGTGCAAGCTTAATTTATCACCTGCAGTTTGATAAAGTTCTTTTTTGGTGTAGTTAGCTAACTCACTTAATAATTTGGCGTTTAATTTATTAATAATATTCTGAATTGCATTTTCGTTAATTAGGTGTGACATAAAACCCTTACTTATGTTAGATAGCTTTATCGTTGTTTTTAAGGAAAATGAATATTATGTAATAGGATATAAAATCTTTGATGATTATTTATATTCATATTCTTAATTTATTTTTATTAATTAGAACTGAGTTGAAAAAATCATAAAATATTTTTTAAAACCAGCAGTTTTTTATTTAAATTTTTAATAAAAACTTTAATAAAAGTATCAAATGATTTAACTAATTTTAGTTTGGTGATTATATCTATTTTCTACTATTCTGGAATGTCATATTTTAATTTAACAATAGTGTTTGATAATAATTTAACTGTAATTTTATTTTAGTTAATTATTTCTTGCTGTAATTAAAATTAATATATAATATTTTTTATTATCAGCTGAACCTATTAATTCAAAATAGTTTTTTGCGTAATTATTTTGTTTGTTATGAATATTTAATTAAATAAATTATTTTAGATGTTGTGGTCAATTTTGAAAATTTTAATTTTATCAAAATTAAATATTGCTATCTATATCATTATATAATGTGTGATTATTTTACTATATTTTATTCTGCATTGTTGTTTTTATATCTTATTGACTTTAATATTGTTTATAGGGTATCTATGTTTTCTGTTGAAAAGTTTTATATTATAAATTTGAGTAGCATTAATTATCTTTATCAAAGCCTTTTTGGTATATTTTTTAATTTGGTTTTATTTTGAAATTTATAAATTAAACCTTTATTTTTAGTTATTATATTTAATTAAATGCTAATCATAAAATTTCGTCATTCAATTTTTAATAATTAATTTTATTTTTTTATGTGTAATTATGATTATTTTAATTGAAATAAAGCTGTTAATTAATATTAAATATAGCAATAAAAAGGAATAATAATCAAAAACTCAACTCAATATCTGCAGGCAAGCTATCATAAGCGGTATCCATCAGATGAAAATGGCCGAGTAATAATAATGAACCTAGAACGAGATTTTAGATATGAAAATATGATTTTATTAAATGAAAATTTAATAAATCCTTTTTCTATTGAAAAACAAAATGGAAATATTTTACTCGAATTATATAAAAAAGAAATTGCCGGTGGGTGTTATCAAATTGTTCCGCAATATATTTATCTGACAGATTATATAAATAAACATCTTGATGATAAGGCTATTGAGCTGATTAATTATATCTTTAGCCAGGCGAAATCAGAAGGTGTTAAGCTTTTGGTTAAATTTGTCTATAAATATGGTAACAATATCCCAGATCCTGAGATAGAAAAAGTAAAACAACATATGTGGCAATTAAAGCCAATATTGGTTATACATTTCAGTTTGGTTGTATTGGTAGCTGGGGCGAGCAACACGGTAGTTGTTACAAAGATGAGCAAAAGTAGCAAATCTACTGTATATTTTATGCCAGACAACAGAAAAATAACCATGCGTTATAAGTTTAATCGAGATATGTTGATTAACTCACTTAGCCCATTACGTTTAGTAACAATTTACATATCGGTTTTAATAATGATTACTATATCCTGGATGCGCATAAATATGCTGTTGGCAATGACTTTACCTGGGGGAAGTGCTGTGATGCGTAAGCTCTATATATGACGTTGAAATGCCTTACAACGATGATGGGTGTGATCCCTGGTGCCTTAATGCTATTCTTGTTGATTTTGGCTAGGAAACGATCTGGCAATTTACTGAATTAGGCACTTCAACATTTAGTATTATACATAATTTAAATTTATGTATAGCTGCTCTACGTAAGGCTGTTATTGATTTAAAACGGTTTGAAAATGCTGGATTTGTCTTTGATAGAGATTATTTTTGGGATCAAACAAAGGCAAATTATACAGCAAGAAGCGCCTTTGAATATATTAGAGATCATCGCGGTTATAGGCTGACTGTTGAAGAAGCTACTTACCCATTGTTTGTTAAAATTAGTAATTATTTTGATTTAAAGTTTAGCCTAAAAAACTATGGTTTTGCCCGATCAGTAAACGTCAGGCCGATTGCTATTGTGTTACTAAATGCGTAAAATGAGATCAAAGGGCAGCTTTTTCTGCCTGCTGGTGCTGAGTTGTGCGCAGCTGGTAGGGAACATACATTTAGTATTTCCTGTCAGGTTGTTAATATAAAAATCGGAAAATATCTGCTAGCGTTATGGTTACCTGATGAAAATCCTATGCTAAGAGATCAACCAGAATATGATACACAATTAGCTGATGGAGGAAGTAACTTCAGTTTAGTTGAAACGGTAGAACATCGCTTTAATATTCTCGCTGAGATACAAGTTATTGAATGAAATCCGGTTAAGTGACGAAAGGGGTTGCAGAGTTGGCAGCTATTGATTGCAGTTTTGCCGTTCATTTAGCTATTAATAAAATTTTAATTACATTGATTAAGCTTAGTAGTTGATTAGCTGTTTAGTTAGTAAAAAAGCTGAAACACAAAGTATTTCAGCTTTTTCGTCAGCAATAAAAGTCAGTTATTTTGATTTTGCGTAGCCTGAATAGCGGTAAGGGCAATGGTATAAACGATATCATCAACTAGCGCACCACGGGACAAGTCATTAACCGGTTTACGCATCCCTTGTAGCATTGGGCCGATAGAAACCAGATTGGCTGAGCGTTGCACCGCTTTATAAGTGGTGTTGCCAGTATTGAGATCAGGGAAAATAAACACAGTAGCTTGACCGGCTACCGGTGAATTTGGCGCTTTAGATTTAGCAACATCCGCCATAATGGCTGCATCATACTGTAATGGGCCGTCAATCACTAAATCTGGCCGTTTTGCTTGCGCTAGCCGTGTTGCGTCACGTACCTTTTCCACGTCACTGCCGGCACCAGAATTGCCAGTAGAATAAGAGATCATCGCTACTCGTGGTTCAATACCGAATGCTTTGGCAGAATCAGCGGACTGGATGGCGATTTCTGATAATTGTTCAGCTGTTGGATCTGGATTTATCGCGCAGTCACCATAAACCAGCACTTGCTCAGGTAATAGCATAAAAAATATAGAAGAAACCAGTGAGCTACCTGGGGCGGTTTTGATCAATTGCAATGGTGGGCGAATGGTATTAGCTGTGGTATGAACAGCACCGGAAACTAAACCATCAACTTCATTTTTTTCCAGCATCATGGTGCCTAACACCACATTGTCTTCTAACTGTTCACGCGCAACAATTTCAGTCATGCCTTTATTTTTGCGCAATTCAACCAACCGCTCAACATAATTTTGCCGCACTGATTTTGGCGCTACAATTTCGATCCCCACACCTAATTCAACCCCTTGAGCAGCGGCAACTCGTTTTATTTCATCGGGATCACCAAGTAGAATACAGGTAGCAATACCTCTTTCAGCACAAATAGTGGTGGCTTTTACGGTACGTGGCTCATTACCTTCTGGTAGCACAATGCGTTTATTAGCTTTACGTGCTAATTCGGTCAATTGATAACGGAAAGCAGGGGGGGATAGACGTTTAGGACGTTCAGAATCTGCAGTTAGTGAATCAATCCATTTTTGATTGATATGCATGGCAACATAGTTTTGGATTTTTTCAATCCGTTCATGATCATCAGCATGCACTTCTAAGCTGAAACTTTGCAGGCTTAATGAAGTTTGCCAGGTATTGGTATCTACCATCAGCACAGGTAAACCAGTTTCAAAAGCACGGCGACAGAGATCATGTATCGGTTTGGCAATTATATAACCACCGGTTAATAATAAGGCACCGATTTCGATACCATTCATGGCAGCTAAGCAAGCAGATACAATGACGTCAGGACGATCTGAAGAGGTAACTAGTAATGAGCCTGGTCGAAATAGCTCTACCATGTTTGGTACACTGTGGGCACAGAAAATAACTGATTTTATGCGCCGGGTTTTCAGTGCACCTTCATTGATGATGGTGGCATTCAGGTGGTTGGCAATATCAATACCGCGGGTCGCTATCAGATCGAAATTCCAGGGAATACAACCCAATATGGGTAACGGACTATTATTAGCTAAGGTCTTGGCATCGATTTTTGCTATGGTGGCTTTAGTTGATTCATCAAATATTTCTGATAAATCAGGGCGGGTACGGCCGTGTTCATCAACCGGTGCATTGAGTTTATTAATAATCACCCCGATGATATTCTCATTTTGTACACCACCAAATTCTGCGCGGGCTAATTCAATACGCTCTTTTAACTGTTCAGGTGTGTTATTACTTAGTGTGGTCACAAAAACTACATCAGCTACCAATGTTTTGGCAATATCATAATTTAATGATTGGGCAAAAGGGTGCTTATGGGTAGACATTAAACCTTCGATCAGTATGACTTCAGCCTGTTGTGTATTGTCGTGATGACGAGCAACAATCTCTTCCATTAACATATCTTTGTGATCGTTAGCTAACAAAGATTCGACATAACTCATTTTTAGTGGTTCAGCGACCTGAACACTAGAGTGTGAGCGTAATACTTCAGTTGTCTGATCTTTACTACCGATACGGGGTTGAGAAATGGGTTTAAAAACACTTAGGCTAACCCCTTTTTGCTCCATTGAGCGGACGACCCCTAAACTGACACTGGTTAAGCCAACACTAATATCAGTCGGTATTAACATTATTGTACGGGACACAGGTACCTCTTTAACAGTTGCCAGATATTCAATCTAGTACTGCCAATCGCTAAACTGGCAGTTTCAAATCTATTTATGCCGTTAGGCGGCTAGCGTCCTGAGCAATAACTAACTCTTCATTAGTCGGAATAACCAGAGCAGGAATGCTATCGTCAGTAGTGATCTTGCCTGATTTGCCAAAGCGGGCGGCTAAGTTGTGTTCATGATCATACTTAATGCCCAACAAAGATAACTTTTTAAGGGTTAATTCACGTACCATGGCCGAGTTTTCGCCGATGCCGCCGGTGAAGATAATAGCGTCTAAGCGTCCTTCCATTAATGCACAATAAGCGGCAATGTATTTAGCTAAACGATGACAATAGACATCCATCGCTCGTTTTGCGGCCGGCTTTCTGTCGTAGTTTTCTTCTACATAACGACAATCATTAGTTACTTCGGTTAAACCAAGTATGCCAGACTTTTTGGTTAATAGTGTATTGATGTTATCAATACTCATACCCAAAGCATCGTGAAGGTGAAAAACAATCGCCGGATCGATATCACCACTGCGTGTTCCCATTACTAAGCCTTCTAATGGTGTGAGGCCCATTGAGGTATCAACCGATTGCCCATTAACGACGGCGGTAACCGATCCACCATTGCCTAAATGGCAGGTGATCACATTTAGTTCATTAATCGATTTATTAAGTTCTTTGGCTGCCTGATGGGAAACATAATAATGACTGGTACCATGAGCACCATAACGACGAATACCATGCTGTTGGTAGAGATAATAAGGTAGGGCGTATAAATAAGCTTCAGCAGGCATGGTTTGATGGAATGCTGTGTCAAATACCGCAACATGCTTATCATTTAAATGTGGAAATGCTTTTTTAGCTTCTTCAAGACCAATAATGCCAGCTGGATTATGTAATGGGGCAAATGGAATGGATGCTTTGATTCCTTGAATTACTTCATCATTGATAACAACCGATTGGGTAAATTTTTCACCACCATGAACAATACGATGACCAATGGCAGAAATGGCTTGCGCTAATTCTGGTCTTGGTGTGAGAATTTGATTGACAATGAAAGCCATTGCTTCACTGTGTGCCGCGCCTGCACCTAAAGCAGCTTCGTTTTTAGTACCATCTATTTTCCATTTAATATGGGCTTCTGGTAAATGAAAACACTCTGCTAAACCAGATAGTTGTTCTTCGTAGTTAACCGGATCAATGATAGCGAATTTAAGTGAAGAGCTACCGCAGTTTAGGACAAGTACCAGCTTACTTGACATGGAATTACCTACTATATTGTTATCATGGAGTCTTCTTTGTCAGATTAACCAGGAAGACTAGGGTTAATAAACATCAATCCAATAGAATGCTAGTAGCCTAGCTTATCCCTGAGATCATATTGAATGATTAATATCATATTTATATAACATCATGATATTGTAATCGTATTTATTAACTATGTTTGCAATATTGATATTAAAAATGCAATATAATATTAACGTTATGGATTGAAGACATTGTAATAGACCAAATATAAACTTTATATGTTATAAGTTTTTTCTATAAGTTATAGAAGCCGTGGCCTGAGGCAACCAAGGTTGCCATATAAATTCTACTAAAAAGATTTTATGCTTTATACATTTTTTTAAATTTTACATGAGAAATTGATTGAAGTCATATGAGGTATTAATGAGCACAACACCAGAAACGCCTTCAGGTTTTTTACAGAAGATGAAACTAGGCCGGCACTATGCTAAGACACTTCCGTTAGAAAAATGTTTGATCCCTATTTTTCCCGAACATCGAGTTATTAAAGCTACCCATTTTGGTATTCGTTATATGCCTATAGTTGCTGTTTTTACCTTGAGCTGGCAGATTGCATTAGGTGGTCAGCTGGGACCGGCAGTTGCCACAGCACTTTTTGCTGCTAGCTTACCATTGCAGGGATTATGGTACTTGGGTAAACACTCAGTTACACCGTTACCATCAGCATTAATGTGTTGGTTTTATGAAATACGTGAAAAATTTAATCAAGCTGGTATTACCATCACTCCCGTTAAAGAAACACCTAATTATCAAGCACTAGCAGAATTGTTAAAACGTGCTTTTAAACAATTAGATCGCTCTTTTATCGATGGTATATAATATAATTTAGCTGATAGTTGGTTAAATAGTTAGTACAAGACATTATTAGTGTAGGAAAATGTATTTTTCAATGATTGCGATGGAAAAGCCTTTTTAGATCAATAAAAGGTTAGTTATCGCTATAAAAGGAGTGGGTGGAATGCGATGATCTAGCAAATTTCGCCGTTAGGAGAGTCATAATGGAAATGACCAATGCACAACGTTTAATTCTGTCTAATCAGTATAAAATGTTGATCATCCTTGATCCGAATAATGCCAAACGTTACCAACGCTGTCAAACTACCATTGAATGCGGTTTTGGCTTGTAAATAAAAGAGTTAGAACGAGATTTTGCTGAGTTGCCAGAAGAAAATTGCCAGACTATCATTGATATTATGGAAATGTATCATGCTTTACAGATCTCGCGCGAAAATTTTTTGTTTAATACTGAATTGTTACCAGGAGAGTTATCTTTTTAGGGTTTGATGAGGCTAGTGAAGCATATTATCTCAGTTATGTCCATCTTTTGGTTAATATTGAACGCCGCTATCGTCATTTTGTTAGTGAAAGTGATGTTTTAATGTTCAAACCCCGATGTAGCATAAATATCAGAGAGTGTTAACGGTTTGGCAGGCTCTTGTCTGCGTCAGGATCATCTTTGTGCAGTAGAAATTAATCAAATCATTAATGCATAATTTATCAAAGGAGCATTAATGGCATTAACTTGTAAAGGATTTGTATTTGATCTTGATGGCACCCTGGTTGACTCGTTAGCTAACGTTAAACATTGTTGGCGAGAATTTAGCCGTCGAGTCGGTGTCTCAGAAACCGATGTTTTACAGCATATTCATGGCAAACCGGCGATAATTTCTATCCGTCATTTTATGCCAGATGCAGATGAAACTGATGAAATTTTTTATTGGTTGGAAAGCATGGAAGCAGGGAATACAACAGGGATTGTAGCACTGCCTGGTGTGATTGACTTACTTGAACAACTAAATGCATTCGCTATTCCATGGGCAATAGTGACTTCTGGTACCATTCTAATTGCTTTTGGTCGCAGTAAAGCAGCGTGCTTACCTGAACCAAAACACTGGATCACGATTGAAAGGGTTAAACAGGGTAAACCACAACCCGATCTTTCTGCTTGGTGCGCAGTTACTAGATTTACCCCCTGATGCCTGTATTGCGGTTGAAGATGCGCAGGTCAGCATCTATTCTGCGTTAGATGCCGGGTGTCAGGTTATCGCTGTGTATGCGCTAGTGGACATGCCACGATGGCAAGAAATTTCTCTTATTATTAAATCATCAGCTGAATTAAATATTTAAAAACCAGATAGCCAGGGTATTGTTACGGTGACTCACCTATAAAAGAATGTAAGTTTTATTAACTAGGTAGGCAAATTTGTTCTGCTATTACAAACAAGCATGATAGAGATAGTTAATTTGAGGTCATTTTGAATAGCCAGCTGGTATGGGTATTAATTTTACTAATGTAATCATCATGCTTTTTATCACTGATAAGATCCGAATGGATATTATCGCTTTAGTATTAAGTGGAACACTTACTCTTGAACAAGCAACAATCGGTTTTAGTGATCCCAATGTACTGCTAATTGCGGCACTTTTTGTTTTTAGTGAGGGATTAAGTACACACTGGCATTGCATATCAAGTGGGTGATTGGTGAGTTGAGGTCGCTGGTAATAATGAAAATAAAATGCTTATTTTTTAATGCTCACAGTCGCCGGTTTAGGTGCTTTTATAAGTTCAACGGGCATTGTGGCTATCTTTAATTCCTGTGGTACTCAATGTGGCTAAACAGATGAAAATCTCACCAGCACACTTGATGATGCTGTTAAGTTTTGCAGGACTTATCAGTGGCGTGATGACGTTAGTAGCTACACCACCAAATATGATTGTCAATAGTGAATGAGTTAAAGAAGGTTATGAAGGCTTCAAATTCTTTTCAATTATGCCAATCAGGGTTGCGGTGTTATTGACTATAATTATCTATATGTGGATTGCTTCGTCGCTGGTTAGCTGGTCATGAAATAAGCGCTGGTATTGATCCTTATCGATGAACATTGCACGATTTTATTCGTGATTATAAGTTAACAGGTCGCGCCCGTTGTTTGGTCATTGGCCCAGCTTCCCCGTTGATTGGTTATTCGCTTGATGAACTATATTACGTTCACGTTATGGCGTTAATGTTATTGGTATTGAACGTTGGCATCGTTTTCGTCGACTTATGTTAAGTGTAACAGCAACAAAAGTGTTACATGAGCGTGATGTGTTATTGGTCGATATGTCAATAGTGAAATTGAACTGGCTGAATTTTGCCATGAGCAAAAATTGCAATCCATGCTTTTGTGCGGTGAATACTTTTCTGCCCGATCGTGTGAAGTTGTATGGCCGAGTTTTCTTAGCACCTCAGTCTAAATTATTAGGCAGTGCATTGCGGGAGATTAAATTTCGCACCCGTTATGGCCTCAATATAGTTGGAATTTACCGGGAAGGAAAAGCCATCAGTGATAAATTAATTGATCAGCCAATATCGCAAGCCCCACATGCGATTTTCTGTTTGCTATTAATAGTCACTATGATGGCGATAGATGAGATCCCTAATTTTATTGCTGTACTTATCGCGCGATTCATTGGCCGAGTATTATACTAATTGTCGGAATGATGCCTTTTGTGTCAGCTTTGCAAAAAACTGGTAGCATTGATTTGATTGTTAATTTGTTAATGGATATTGCTGGTGGCATGGGGCCGAGGATAATGCTGTTTTACCTATTTATTGTTTGTGCAGTAACTGAGTTATTTATTTCTAATATGGCGCCAGCAATATTAATGGCACCAATTGCCATTTTCGTCACTAATAATATGAATGTTTCGCCAATGCCTTTTGCCATGGTGATCTGTGTTGCTGCTTCTACTGTCTTCATGACACCGATTTTTTCACCGGTTAATACCTTAATTTTAGCACCTGGTGGTTATAGCTTTAGTGATTTTTTTAAATTGGGCATCCCATTTACTTTTTTAGTTATGGCTATTAGTGTTCTTATTATTCCAGTACTTTTTCCATTTTAAAATCATGACTGAGTTTATGTCATAAAAAGTAATAAAATAATACTAATTATCGGTTGTATGATCATTTAACTACTAATTTCATCTAAAGATAGGTGAAATCCGGGTACAAAAACTTTGATAAAGTATTGCATTTCTTCGCTAAAACGTTCAGAAAGTGTTTTTTCAATGCGTGTTTTAGCTAAATTAAACTCAGTATTACCAGCAGATAATTCTTCTAAACATTTTAAATAGGCACAGAGTGCATCAGCTTGTTTAACAATCGCTCGTTCTTGCTCGGTATGATATTCATCATCTAAAATCGGCTGAAAATCTTGTTGTAATTCTTTTGGCAGCATATCGATAAGTTTTTGCTGCGCGTATTTTTCAATTTTTTTGTATTCGTTAGCAATTTGAGGATTATGGTATTTTATTGGTGTGGGTAGATCACCGGTGATCACTTCACTTGCGTCATGATACATGGCAAGGAGTGCGATACGCTCAGGATTGACTTGGCCATCAAATTTATGATTCTTAATGCAGGCAAGTGCATGAGCAACAAAGGCAACTTGTAGACTGTGCTCGGAAACATTTTCTGTACGTACATTGCGCATTAATGGCCATCGATTAATTAACTTCATACGTGAAAGATGGGCAAAAAAATAACTCATAGATATTCCTTATGCAATTATAATAATGATAAGAATTCTGTTTTAATTAGTTTAAGAACTAACTAATTAAATAACAGAATAAAACATCCTTAATTTAATTCAAGAATACTTTATTGTTGGACAACTGTTGGCGATAGTTTAGCAGGAATTGGCTAAATTTATTAATCGCAGTTTCAAGCTCGCCAATATAAGGTAGTATTACAATTCTGACATGATCAGGCTCAGGCCAATTGAAAGCGGTTCCCTGTACTAATAAAACTTTTTCCTGTAATAATAAATCAAGAACCATTTTTTGGTCGTCAAAGATATTAAACTTTTTAATATTAATTTTGGGAAACATATATAAAGCACCTTTAGGTTTAGTACATGATACCCCAGGAATTTCATTAATCAGTTCCCATGCGCGATTACGTTGTTCATATAATCGTCCTCCAGGACATATAAATTCATTAATACTCTGATAACCGCCTAATGCAGTTTGGATCGCATGTTGCATAGGAACGTTGGCACAAAGCCGCATGGAAGCTAATATTTCTAGTCCTTCAATATAGCTTTTGGCATTTTCTTTCGGGCCATTAAGCACCATCCATCCTTGGCGAAAACCAGCAACCCAATAAGTTTTTGATAAACCATTAAAAGTAATGGTTAACAGGTCCGGAGCCAGAATGGCAATTGAATGGTGTTCAGCGTCATCGTAAAGAATTTTATCGTAGATCTCATCGGCAAAGATAATCAGTTGATGCTGTCGGGCGATTTCGACGATCTGCATTAACAATTCTTTACTGTAAACAGAGCCAGTAGGATTATTCGGATTAATGATGACGATGCCACGTGTGTGTGGAGTAATTTTTTTGCGAATATCATTTAGATCAGGAAACCAATTTTGTTCTTCATCACATCTATAATGCACAGCTTTGCCACCGGAAAGAGATACCGCAGCAGTCCATAACGGATAGTCAGGGGCGGGGACTAACATTTCATCGTTATTATTCAATAAGGCTTGCATCGATTGCACGATTAGCTCAGAAACACCATTACCAATAAAGATATCCTCAATATTAATGTCAAGCATCCCGCGAGCTTGATAATATTGCATAATTGCTTTACGAGCGGAGTATATCCCTTTTGAATCACTATAACCTTGTGAGTGAGTAAGATTGCGTAGAACATCAAATAAAATTTCATCCGGCGCTTTAAATCCAAAATGGGCTGGATTACCGATATGAAGTTTAAGAACTTTATGACCTTCTTCTTCAAGCCGTTTAGCTTCTTTAAGAACCGGCCCTCTTATGTCGTAGCATACGTTATCCAATTTATTGGATTTACTTATGGTATTCATTTATTCTGTTTAAACCCCAACGTTAATAGAATATGAAGAAATGTTGCTGCATATGTTTGTTCACACTCTACTCTTACTTAGAAAAATTTTGAAGATATAAGCTTATTTTTGGTAGAAAAGGTTGGTTTAAATAATTAAATCAGAACCAACAAACTTTTTATATATCTTAGTAAGATAAGTAAATATTAAAATATAATATTAGTTAGATTTATATTTTAGAGATAAAATGTTTTTTAGTGAAAAAAGCATAATTTAATTAGCATCATAATTTAGTAGTGCATTTTTTGTTATAAACCACTGGTGGTTTCATGATAGAAATATTGTTTTTCTCGCATATAATTATAGTTAATATGTCGTAGCCGTATCTGGGCAAAATAAAGTTTTGTTGCGAATGGGCCAATCATGTTTTTTCTTCTGAGCATTATCTTTGGGAGGTTGCTTTGTTGGGAATAGCGTATTTTCTTTGTGTTTGGGAGATCGATATTCTGTTATAGCTTGGAACTAAAAATTATTCTAATAAAAAAGAGAAGAGGAACATTCTCATTGGCATTTTGTTTGTCAATATGTAAAACGTGCCTATTATTAAACAACTTAAGTTAATAAAAGTGTATACACAGTAATAAATACTGCATTAATAGAAATAAATTTAAATATGTAAGGTTTTATCTTTATTTCTTTAACTGTCAATGATTTTAATATCTATTGAATTTGCAAAAACACCAGGAATGATATAAGAGAATAAAATGATAAATTCAAATCGCTCAATTATGAATCTCGATCTTGATTTACTTAGAACTTTTGTTGCTGTTGCCGATCTTAATACATTTGCCGCAGCGGCGGCGGTTGTTTGTCGTACTCAATCAGCAGTTAGTCAACAAATGCAGCGTTTGGAACAGTTAGTTGGCCGTGAATTATTTGAGCGCCATGGACGTAACAAATTATTGACGGATCATGGTTTGCAGTTATTAGGTTATGCGCGTCAAATATTACGTGCTAATGATGATGCGGCCGCTTCATTAACATATAATGAAGCTGAAGGTGAATTGCGAGTGGGTGTTTCTGATGATACCACCAATACTTTATTACCATTTTTACTTAATCGAATAGCATCAGTATATCCGCGTATGGCGGTTGATATTTATATTAAACGCCCACATCTTATTAAAAATATGTTGGATAATGGTGAAATTGATTTAGCATTAATACCAACTGAACTTAACCAATATCCAAGTACTATTTTGCGTTCAACACCTATTCTTTGGCACTGTGCACCTGATTTTCAGTATCAATTTAATGAGCTAATTCCATTAGTTGTCATGGATGAAACCAATCCGTTTCGTGAAATTGCGATAAGTACACTTAATGATGCTGGTATCAAGTGGCGAATTGCTTATGAAGCGGCCTCATTATCGGCGGTGCTTGCAGCGGTAAATGCTGAAGTCGGTATCACTGCACGGCCACTTGAAATGCAGAATGCTGATTTAAGGATCCTTAGTGAAAGTGATGGATTACCCCGATTGCCTGAAATTCGCTATTGGTTATATTGTAATATTAATGAGCAAAACGAGGCTATTTTAACTATATTTAATGCAATTAAAAATAAGAAAACACCTTATATTGTACAATCGATTGGTGAACCAATTAATAAAGAAATATTATAGATTTAAAGGTTAGAAAATTATGCTTAGTTTACCTTATTATTTAAGTTAAATATTGCTATTGATTCTAATATTCCCAGCACAGTTTGTTTCTCTATTTTAAATAGTTATGCGATGTATTTTTATTTTGTTAAATAGCTTATTTTATATTATCTGATAATAGCCAAGAATATGAGCATAAAAACATTCTTCATTATTGGGATAAGAGAGAATTGTTTAACAAAAATTATTTAAATATTTCTTATCAATGATACTAAATTTTATTTTGACAATAACTTGCTTTGTTTTGTTTAAATAGTTCTTGATTTTATCTAATGATTAGTCTTATTTATAGATTGTCAAAAATGATTGTCATTAATATAATCAATAGAACTGATTATTTTGTAACCAACGATATTTTTTCAACGGAATTGTGCGCAGTATCAAAAAAATAGTTGAAGTGATGCTGTCTTAAAACAGGTTTTTCCTGAGATACTAGTGTAGTAAAAGCGAAATATCAGTTAAACTAGTTACTAACTGTTAGTATTAGTTAAATTCACTGTGACGTTTTAGCTAGCGATATTTTTAATTTATGATTTAGTTTAAGGTAAAAGCGGTGAAGGGAGTGTTATTATTATCAACAAAACAGTTATGAGAGGTATCAAGTCAAAGAAAATTGATATTTGTTAGTGTATTTTGATTTTTTCGTATCATTTAATTACGGTTAGTGTGGTGTAATATTGCAGTAATACAAGAGCAAAGCAATGACACCCTTTTAATTTATAATGAGTAAACAGCGAGTATGTCTACATCTATTGAAGTATTTGCTCATCATTGGGCTTTTGCAATATATCTTATCGGTGCTCTTGGTCTGTGTTCCTTAATGTTACTTGGTGCCTATTACCTTGGTGGTAGATCCCAAACCAGAGCAAAGCATATTCCTTATGAATCGGGTATTAATTCTGTTGGTAGTGCCCGTTTGCGTATTTCAGCCAAATTTTACTTGGTTGCAATGTTTTTTGTTATTTTCGATGTTGAAGCGTTATTCCTTTATGCGTGGGCTGTCTCCATTAAAGAAAGTGGTTGGTTAGGCTTTATTGAGGCAAGTATTTTTATTTTGGTGTTATTGGTGGGCTTATTCTACTTGGTTCGTATTGGAGCGCTTAATTGGACGCCAGTGCGTTCACGACGCCATGTTGCAAAACCGAGTGCAGTAATTAAAACCAACAATCGTCACCCCTAGTAAAATCGAGGCATTTAAAGATGGATTATACGCTCACTCGCATTGACTTAAATGGTGAGAATGACCGTTATCCCTTGCAAACACAACAAATTGTTGGGGATCCATTAGAACAGCATGTTCATCGTAGTGTTTATATGGGTAAATTAGAGCATGCTTTACATAATATGGTGAATTGGGGCAGAAAAAATTCTCTCTGGCCATACAATTTTGGTCTTTCATGTTGTTATGTTGAAATGGTGACCTCTTTCACTGCTGTACATGATGTTGCCCGGTTTGGTGCTGAGGTATTACGGGCTTCACCGCGGCAGGCTGATTTTATGGTTGTCGCCGGTACCTGTTTTATTAAGATGGTACCTGTTATTCAACGACTTTATGATCAAATGTTAGCTCCTAAATGGGTTATTTCTATGGGGGCTTGTGCTAACTCTGGTGGTATGTATGATATTTATTCTGTTGTTCAGGGCGTTGATAAGTTTCTACCTGTTGACGTCTATATACCCGGTTGCCCTCCACGCCCTGAAGCTTACATGCAAGCTTTATTATTATTACAAAAATCTATTGGTAAAGAGCGTCGGCCATTATCATGGGTAGTTGGAGATCAGGGTGTTTATCACGCTAATATGCAATCTGAAAAAGAGCGCAAGCGTGATGAAAGAATAGCGGTGAAAACGTTACCAACACCCGATGAAATATAAGGCTTAAAACAAGCTATTCAGCGTAACAGAAGCAATGTGTTGCGGTCGTAATAAACCTGATCAAGCGTTGTGGTGCATAATGATAACAGATCAGATAACACAAGAGAGTGTCAGGCCAGCATGGCAAACTTATGATCACTGTGATGATCCAATAATTTTGGCATTGTGTAACCAATTTTATCCAGATGTTTTCACCATTCAACCAACTCGTACGGGAATGTTGGTTATATGGATCAAACGTGAACAACTTCTTGCCGTAATAGAATTTTTGAAAAAACAGCCTAAACCTTATGTCATGTTGTTTGACTTACATGGGGTTGATGAGCGGCAAAGAATACATCGGCAAGGTTTACCTGATGCTGATTTTTCCGTTTTTTACCATCTTATTTCCATTGAGCGTAACCGAGATATTATGTTGAAAGTGGCGCTTAGTGAGAAAGATCTTAATATTCCTTCTCTAGTTTTTTTATTTCCCAATGCTAATTGGTATGAGCGTGAAGTATGGGATATGTTTGGTATAACATTTAATGGTCATCCAAATTTGCGGCGGTTATTAATGCCAATAACCTGGCAAGGACATCCGTTATGTAAAGATTATCTGGCCAGAGCTACTGAATTTGACCCTTTTGTTTTAACCAAACAGAAGCTTGATTTAGAGATGGAGGCGCTGACATTTAAACCGGAAGAATGGGGAATGGCGAGAGGAAACGAACATGAGGATTTTATGTTCTTGAATCTTGGTCCCAACCACCCCTCTTCACATGGTGTTTTTCGGATTGTACTGCAATTAGATGGTGAAGAAATTATTGACTGTGTACCGGATATTGGTTACCACCATCGGGGGGCAGAGAAAATGGCTGAACGCCAATCCTGGCACAGTTATATTCCTTATACTGACCGCATCGAATATTTAGGTGGTTGTGTAAATGAAATGCCTTATGTATTAGCGGTAGAAAAACTAGCCGGAATTGATGTACCCGATCGTGTTAAGACTATTCGTGTCATGTTGTCTGAGTTATTTCGTATTAATAGTCATTTACTCTATATCAGTACTTTTATTCAGGATGTCGGCGCCATGACACCTGTTTTCTTTGCATTTACTGATCGCCAAAAAGTCTATGATATTGTCGAAGCTATTACCGGTTTCCGTATGCACCCAGCTTGGTTTCGGATCGGTGGTGTAGCACATGACTTACCAAAAGGTTGGCAGAAATTGTTACAGGAGTTCCTTGACTGGATGCCAAAGCGATTGGACTCATATGTCAAGGCAGCATTGCAAAATAGTATTCTTAAGGGACGTTCGGTTGGTGTGGCAGCTTACACCACGAAAGAAGCCTTAGATTGGGGTGTGACCGGTGCCGGATTACGAGCGACTGGCCTTGATTTCGACATTCGTAAATGGCGGCCATATTCAGGTTATGAGAACTTTGAGTTTGAGGTTCCCATTGGTAACAACGGCGATTGTTATGATCGGGTAATGTTAAAAGTGGAAGAGTTACGGCAAAGCCTACACATTCTTAAACAATGCTTAAATAATATGCCTGAAGGGCCATTTAAAGCAGATCATCCACTAACGACTCCGCCACCCAAAGAGCGTACCTTACAGCATATAGAAACCATGATTAACCATTTTTTACAAGTATCATGGGGACCGGTTATGCCTGCTAATGAGGCTTTTCAGATGATTGAAGCAACCAAAGGAATTAATAGTTATTATCTAACGAGTGATGGTAATACCATGAGCTATCGCACACGTGTTCGTACGCCTAGTTTTGCGCACTTGCAGCAAATTCCTTCGGTGATCAGAGGCTGCCTGGTGTCTGATCTTATTGTCTACCTCGGTAGCATTGATTTTGTTATGTCAGATGTGGATCGTTAATGATGCAAGATGAATTTAATCCGAATCAGCAGCAAAAGCGACTCGATGTCGCTAACATGGTAGAGTCTCATACCAAACATGATTTTTCCTTAACAGAGGAAGAGCGTGCAGAGATCGAGCAAGAAAAACATCACTATGAAGATCCTAGAGCCGCTTCTATTGAAGCATTAAAAATTGTGCAAAAAAAACGCGGTTGGGTAGAAGATGGTGCTATTTATGCGATTGCTGATTTGTTAGGTATTCCGGCTAGTGATGTAGAGGGTGTGGCGACCTTCTATAGTCAAATTTATCGCCAACCTGTTGGTCGCCATATTATTCGTTATTGTGACAGTGTGGTTTGTCATATTACCGGTTATCAAGCTATTGAGGCTGAAATCATTAAACTATTGAAGATTGAGCCTGGGCAAACAACTACAGATGGACGTTTTACCTTACTACCAATATGTTGTTTAGGTAACTGTGATAAAGGTCCGACTATGATGATTAATGAGGATACACATAGTTACGTAAAACCATCTGATATCCAAAGGTTATTGGAGCAGTATCCATGACAACAAAGCGACAAATTATCCGTAGTGCGCAAACTCATCCATTAACTTGGCGCTTGCGTGATGATCATCAACCGGTTTGGTTGGATGAATACTTAAGTAAAAATGGTTACCAAGGGGCTAAATCTGCCTTAAAAAGTATGTCGTCGGATCAAGTTGTTAGCTTGGTAAAAGATGCCGGTCTTAAAGGTCGTGGTGGTGCTGGTTTTTCTACCGGTTTCAAATGGAGTTTGATGCCGAAAGATGACAGCATGAATATCCGTTATCTACTATGTAATGCGGATGAAATGGAACCAGGGACTTATAAAGATCGTCTTTTAATGGAACAGCTACCACATTTGTTGGTAGAGGGAATGTTAATTGCTGCTTTTGCATTAAAGGCATATCGTGGATATATCTTCTTGCGTGGCGAATATATCGAAGCAGCCAAACATTTACGTAGAGCGATTGAGGAAGCCAAAGCTGCAGGTTTATTAGGCAAAAATACTCTCGGTACCGATTTTAACTTTGAACTTTTTGTTCATACCGGTGCAGGACGCTATATTTGTGGTGAAGAAACAGCGCTAATTAACTCTCTTGAAGGGCGCCGGGCAAATCCGCGTGCAAAACCACCTTTTCCGGCCACATTGGGTGTCTGGGGTAAGCCAACTTGTGTCAATAATGTTGAAACACTTTGTAACGTGCCAGCTATTATCGAACATGGCAAAGAGTGGTATCTTGACCTTAGCCAAGGTAAGAGTAAAGATGCCGGCACTAAGTTGATGGGCTTTTCTGGTCGGGTCAAAAATCCTGGGCTTTGGGAATTACCTTTTGGCATTACTGCGCGCGAGATCTTGGAGGATTATGCCGGTGGCATGTGTGATGGTTTAACACTTAAAGCATGGCAACCAGGTGGAGCGGGCACCGATTTTTTAACAGAATCACGTCTTGATTTAGCCATGGATTTCGAAAGCATTGCTAAAGCAGGTAGCCGTTTAGGTACAGCACTTGCTATGGCGGTTGATAATGAAATTAATATGGTTTCACTAACCCGTAATTTAGAGCAATTTTTTGCTCGTGAATCTTGTGGTTGGTGTACACCGTGCCGTGACGGCTTACCCTGGAGTGTAAAAATTCTTCAAGCTTTAGAGCGTGGTGAAGGCCAACCGGGTGATATTGAAACGTTAGAGCAACTTTGTCGCTTTCTTGGCCCAGGTAAGACCTTTTGTGCTCATGCACCCGGTGCGGTAGAACCTTTGCAGAGCGCTATTAAATATTTTCGTGCTGAATTTGAAGCTGGCATTAGACAACAAAATTTGGGCAACTTGCGTCCAATTGCTGGTATTCAACCAAACTTGTTAAAGCAGCGTTGGTGAGAACTAATAACTCTAAGCTAAATAGAAAGTATTTAAGTCGACTGAATTTTTGATTAACGCCTGTTGATAAGCAGGCCATTAGGAAGCATTCTGACTATGGCTACAATATATGTAGACGGCAAACGATATGATGTAAATGGGGTTGAAAACCTATTACAGGCCTGTCTTTCTCTGGGGCTGGATATTCCTTACTTTTGCTGGCATCCAGCGCTGGGAAGTATTGGGGCTTGCCGTCAATGTGCAGTTAAACAATATCAAAATGCTGACGATACCCGTGGTCGTCTGGTAATGTCTTGCATGACACCAGCTTCTGATGGGACCTATTTTTCCATCAATGATGACGAAGCAAGACAGTTTCGTGCAAGCGTTGTTGAGTGGTTGATGACAAACCATCCACATGACTGTCCAGTTTGTGAGGAAGGCGGCAATTGTCATTTACAAGATATGACAGTGATGACAGGCCATACGATGCGTAAGTATCGTTTTACAAAACGAACTCATCATAATCAGGATTTGGGGCCATTCATTGGTCACGAAATGAACCGTTGTATCGCTTGCTATCGTTGTGTTCGTTACTATAAAGATTATGCTGATGGTACTGATCTCGGTGTTTATAGCACACATAATAATGTCTATTTTGGACGAGTGGAAGACGGGACGCTGGAAAGTGAATTTTCTGGTAATTTAGTTGAGATCTGCCCGACTGGTGTTTTTACTGATAAAACCCATTCTAAACGTTACAATCGTAAATGGGATATGCAATTTGCCCCCGGAATATGTCAACAGTGTAGTATTGGTTGTAATACCAGCCCTGGTGAACGTTATGGTGAATTACGTCGCATTGAAAATCGTTACAATGGTGTAGTAAATCACTATTTTTTATGTGATCGTGGTCGTTTTGGTTATGGCTATGTCAATCGTAAAGATCGTCCTCGTCAGCCGCAATTAGTTCAAAAAGGAAAACTACACACAATTTCGTCGGTTGAAGCGATACAAAATGGCGCCAAAATTTTACGGCAAGCCAAAAAGACGATTGGGATTGGCTCACCACGAGCCAGTGTTGAAAGTAATTATGCATTATGGGCACTGGTTGGTGAGGAAAACTTTTATTCAGGTATCTCGGCAGCTGAACAGTGTCTCATCGAATTAATTGTTAACATCCTAGAAAAGGGTGGTGTATATACACCGACATTGCGTGAAATTGAAAATTATGATGCCGTTCTGATTTTAGGGGAAGATGTAACACAAACCGGAGCACGTATAGCATTAGCGGTTCGCCAAGCAGTTAAAGGTCAAGCCAGAGCAATGGCTGGGGCACAGAAGGTTGCTGACTGGCAGATCGCTGCAGTGTTAAATATTGGCCAACGGGCCAAATATCCACTATTTATCACCAATATCGATGATACGCGTTTAGATGATGTCGCTGCATTAAGTTATCGTGCGCCAGTTGATGATCAAGCGCGCTTTGGTTTTGCTATTGCCCATGCTTTAGATAGTGAGGCACCAGCAGTGAATGACTTGACGGCAGATGTCAAAGCAAAGGTAGAATTAGTTGCTCAAGCGTTGTTACAAGCCAAGAAGCCACTAATTATTAGTGGTAGCAATGCCGGTAGTGATGCGCTTATTCAGGCCGCGGCTAATATTGCATTTTCGCTAAAAGCTAATGATATTGAAGCAGGAATTACTTATATTGCTGCTGAAGCTAATAGTTTCGGTTTGGCTTTAATAAATGCTCAGCCATTAGATATTGCCATGGAGCGGATTGCTACCGGTGAAGTTGATACTGCGGTGGTGATGGAAAATGATCTTTATCGACACAGCGATGTCAACACCGTGAATAATGCTTTGCAGAAACTTAATAAATTGATTGTTGCCGATCATCAACGTACCACTATTATGGATCAAGCAGATCTCATTTTACCTGCGGCAAGTTTTGCTGAAGGCACTGGAACATTAATTAATAATGAAGGTCGTGCACAACGTTATTTTCAGGTATTTGATCCAACTTATTACCAGCCCAATACCACCATCAATGAAAGTTGGCGTTGGTTCCACTCATTGCAGGCCGAGCTTGAAACACGTCAGATAGATTGGTCACAATTAGATCATGTGATCCAGGCTTGTATAACAGTGATGCCTCAGTTTGCGGCTATTGCGGAAGCAGCACCTAATGCATCATTTCGTATTCGTGGACAAAAATTAGCGCGTTCGCCCCATCGTTATAGTGGTCGTACTTCAATATTGACTAATATTGAAGTCAGTGAACCCGGTCAGCCACGAGATATTGATACGCCATTTATTTTTTCGATGGAAGGCAACAATAGTCCCACCGCTAATCGCCAACAGATTCCGTTTGCTTGGTCACCCGGTTGGAACTCGCCGCAAGCTTGGAATAAATTTCAAGCTGAAGTAGGTGGGCATTTACGTTTTGGTGATCCAGGTATCCGAATATTTAATGTGCACTATAGCCGTTTAGATTATTTTACCGCTATTCCGCTTGCTTGGCAGCGGCAAGATAACCAATGGACGGTAGCACCTTACTATCATTTATTTGGTAGCGATGAAACTTCGCAGCGTGCAAAGGCAATCCAACAACGAATGCTAGAAGCATATATTATGCTCAATGTTCAGGATGCTGAAAGCTTGGCTGTCAAAGTCGGGGCAATGCTTGAATTCAGTTATGGTGGGCAAATTTATCGTTTGCCAGTTCGTCTCAGTTATCATTTGGCGCAAGGGCAGATTGGATTACCTTTAGGTATGCCTGGTATTGCGCCAACAATGGCTGGTGTTGTCGTGAAAAACTTACGGAGGGCGACATAATGACTCTGTTTTCCGCTGAGATTAGCACAGTGATTGTTGCTGTTTTACAAGCAATAATTATTTTGCTGGTAGTAGTTATTTGTGGCGCTTTAATGAGTTTTGGTGAACGTCGTTTATTGGCACTTTTTCAAAATCGATATGGACCTAATCGGGTAGGTTGGGGAGGTTCATTACAGATTGTTGCTGATATGATTAAAATGTTATTTAAAGAAGATTGGATACCACAATTTTCCGATAAAAGCATTTTTATGTTGGCACCGGTAATTGCTTTTTGTTCCATGTTATTAGTGTTTGCCATTATTCCAGTTAGCTCAACTTGGTATGTTGCAGATCTTAATATTGGCTTATTGTTTTTTTTCATGATGGCTGGGTTAGCCGTTTATTCGGTACTTTTTGCGGGTTGGTCAAGTAATAATAAATATTCTTTATTAGGGGCTATGCGTGCTTCTGCACAAACTTTAAGTTATGAAGTCTTTCTGGGGCTTTCATTATTAGGCGTCGTTGCTCGTGCCGAATCCTTTAACTTAATTGATATTGTCAATTCGCAATCCGGATTATGGAATATTATTTCGCAATTTTTCGGTTTTTTAACCTTTATCATAGCTGGGGTTGCTGTTTGTCACCGTCATCCATTTGACCAACCTGAATCGGAGCAAGAACTAGCAGATGGTTACCATATTGAATATTCTGGTATGAAATTTGGGCTGTTTTTTGTTGGCGAATATATCAGTATTGTCACGGTATCCGCATTAATTGTGACCTTATTTTTCGGCGGTTGGCTTGGGCCATTTTTACCTGGTTTTATTTGGTTTGCATTAAAAACAGCTTTTTTCATGGTGATGTTTATTCTTGTTAGAGCCTCATTACCCCGCCCACGTTATGATCAGGTTATGGCTTTTGGTTGGAAAGTGTGTTTACCACTGACTTTGATCAATTTGCTAGCAACCGCAGCTGTTATTCTATGCAACACTTAATAAGGGAGGATTGAGCCATGACATTAAAAGAGTTAGTAGTTGGTTTAGCCACCCAGATACGTAGTATTTGTATGATTGGGTTACATGCTTTTCATAAACGTGAAACTAAAATGTACCCTGATGAACCGGTTCATTTACCCCCTCGTTATCGCGGCCGTATTGTATTAACCCGTGATCCTGATGGTAAAGAGCGTTGTGTTGCTTGCAATTTATGTGCGGTAGTTTGCCCTGTTGGCTGTATTTCATTACAAAAAGCGGAACAACCAGATGGTCGTTGGTATCCGGAATTTTTCCAGATCAATTTTTCCCGTTGTATTTTCTGCGGTTTGTGTGAAGAAGCTTGTCCAACTACCGCGATCCAACTAACTCCCGATTTTGAGATGGGGGAATATAAACGCCAAGATCTGGTCTTTGAAAAACAAGACTTATTGATTTCCGGGCCAGGTAAATATCCTGATTATAACTTTTATCATAAAACCAGTATGGCTATTGATGGTAAAGATAAAGGTGAAGCTGATAATGAAGCTAAGCCTATTAATGTCAAAGATTTGTTGCCATAAGGAGCGATGTTTATGGAGTTTACATTTTATGTCGCCGGATTGGTTGCTATTTTGGCGACGCTTAGAGTAATAACACATACCAATCCAATACATACGCTGTTATATCTGATCGTTTCCCTATTAGCCTTATCGATAGTTTTTTTTTCTCTTGGCTCTTATTTTGCAGGTGCATTAGAGATTATCGTCTATGCCGGTGCTATTATGGTGCTATTTGTGTTTGTGGTGATGATGCTTAATTTAGGTAAATCAGTTGTTGAGCAGGAACGTGCCTGGTTACATCCATCGGCCTGGATTGGCCCAACTATCCTTTCAATAGTATTACTTAGCGTTATTATTTATGCCATTGTTGCAATAAAACATAGTGATATCAGCGGTGAAATAATTAGTGCTAAGCAGGTTGGTATTAGTTTATTTGGTCCGTACGTATTAGCCGTTGAGCTGGTTTCATTATTGTTATTGGCGGGGTTGGTGGTGGCATTTCATATCGGGCGTGAAAGGCGACTTAACCATTGTAATAATCATTCTGATGTGGAGGAACCGTTATGATCCTTCTGCAACATGGTTTAATTTTAGCGGTGATTTTGTTTGTTTTAGGCTTAAGTTGTTTGCTGATCCGGCGCAATCTTCTTTTCATGTTAATTGGGTTAGAAATAATGATTAACTCAGCAGCTTTGGCTTTTGTGGTTGCTGGTAGTTATTGGGGACAAGCTGATGGTCAAGTCATGTATATTCTAACAATTAGCTTGGCTGCAGCGGAGGCAAGTATAGGATTGGCGTTGTTATTGCAACTTCATCGTCATCGCCAGAACCTTAATATTGATGAAGTCAGTGAGATGCATGGATGAATTTACTCTATTTAACCATTCTGCTGCCACTATTGGGATTTCTGCTACTGGCGTTCTCGCGTGGGTGTTGGTTGGAAAATTTGTCCGCTAGCATAGGTGTTGGTTCGGTAGGTTTGGCAGCACTTGTTACATTTTGGCTCGCGATTGATTTTTGCTCTAACAATGTTGATGATGGTTATGTTTATAGTCAGATATTGTGGCACTGGATAACGATAGCTGACTTTAACATTCCTATCACACTAATGCTTGATGGTTTATCGTTGACTATGTTAGCGGTTGTTACTGGCGTCGGTTTCTTAATTCATCTATACGCCTCTTGGTATATGCGTGGTGAAGAAGGTTATAGCCGTTTTTTTGCTTACACCAATTTGTTTATTGCCAGTATGGTTGTTTTAGTATTGGCTGACAATATGATGCTGATGTATCTTGGTTGGGAAGGTGTCGGGTTATGTAGTTATTTGCTGATCGGTTTTTATTATACCAATCCAGAAAATGGCAAAGCAGCTATGAAGGCTTTTTTTGTCACACGTATTGGTGATGTATTTTTAGCAATTGGCATGTTTATTCTCTATAACCAATTTGGCACACTGAATTTCTATCAGTTGAGCATATTGGTTCCACAGCAAATTGCCGCTGGTTCTTCGCTGATTAATTGGGCAACTTTAATGATCCTAGGTGGGGCAGTGGGTAAATCGGCTCAGTTGCCTTTGCAGACCTGGTTAGCTGATGCCATGGCAGGTCCAACTCCTGTTTCAGCGCTTATTCATGCTGCAACAATGGTTACTGCTGGTGTTTATTTAATTGCCCGTACCCATGTTCTGTTCTTAATGACACCGGAAATATTGTATTTAGTTGCTATTGTCGGAGCGATCACTCTACTATTGGCAGGATTTACCGCTTTAGTACAAACCGATATTAAACGTGTGTTGGCGTATTCTACTATGAGCCAAATCGGTTATATGTTTTTGGCATTAGGTGTTCAGGCTTGGGATGCGGCTATTTTTCATTTGATGACCCATGCATTCTTTAAGGCTCTACTCTTTTTATCCGCTGGTTCGGTGATTATTGCCTGCCATCATGAACAAAATATATTTAAGATGGGTGGCTTGTGGAAGACTCTACCCTTTATTTATGGTTGTTTTTTAATCGGTGGTGGTGCTTTGACGGCAATACCTCTAGTCACTGCTGGCTTCTATAGTAAAGACGACATTTTATGGGGAACAGCTCTTCAAGGACACAGCGTTTTACTATGGGCTGGCCTAATTGGCGCATTTATGACAGCACTTTATACCTTCCGTATGATTTTTATTGTCTTTCATGGCAAAAAACAGATCACAGCTCAAGCTGTAGGAGGTATTGCCCATACCCTGCCGTTATTAGTGTTAGCGGTATTATCGACATTTGTTGGTGCTTTAATAGTACAACCATTAGAAGGTCTATTTCCCGCCAGTATAGCAATCAATGAGTCTGGTAAAGTCATGCTGGAAATTGTTTCCGCGATTGTTGCATTATTGGGTCTCTCATTAGCAGTATTCCTCTATCTAGGTAAACCTAAAGTTGTTAAATTTATTGCTAACAGTGCAGCTGGTCGTTGGTTTACTGCTTGGTGGTATCAGGCTTGGGGATTTGATCAAATCTATAACTTTATTTTTGTAAGACCATTTAAAGCAATTGCTCAGCTACTGGAAAACGATCCTGTTAATTCATTAATGAATCTTCCAGCGGTGATATCACGTTGGGCTAATAAAGGCTTAACTTTCAGCCAAAACGGGCAGATCCGTTGGTATTTAGCTTCTATGGGGTTAGGGGCAGTGTTGATGTTAGCACTGTTACTTCTGGTTTAATTAAGGGATACATTGCGCCATGCTACTACCTTGGCTAATACTTCTTCCCTTCATCGGTGGTTTGCTTTGTTGGCAGTCCGAGCGATTTAATAAACGGGCACCGCGCTATTTAGCACTGCTTGTGATGGGGTTAACATTGCTCCTCTCTGTGTTACTTTGGTTGCAGGGAAATTATTCATTAACTGATAACTTAGAATTGCCACAATGGCAAGCGATCTTTTTCATGCCATGGATTATGCCATTGGGTATTAATATCGCCTTAGCCATTGATGGTTTATCATTATTAATGATAGCGCTAACGGCTATCATGGGTATTTTTTCTGTATTAAGTTCTTGGAGTGAAAATCAACCTAATCAGGGTGCTTATCATTTTCATCTGATGTGGATTTTGGCTGGTGTCATGGGAATTTTCATGGCGGTGGATCTGTTTTTGTTTTTTTTCTTCTGGGAAATGATGTTGATTCCGATGTATTTCCTGATTGCTAATTGGGGCTATAAAGGATCGGCAGAACGTGCCCATGTAAATGCGGCAACCAAGTTTTTTATTTATACCCAAGCAAGTGGCTTGATTATGTTAATGGCTATTGTTACATTAGCATTAATCCATTATCAATCAACGGGTATGTGGACATTTGCTTATGACGATCTATTAAATACTAAAATGTCAGCAATGACCCAGTACCTATTAATGCTGGGATTCTTTATTGCCTTTGCGGTGAAAATGCCTTTAGTTCCTTTTCATGGCTGGATGGCAGACACGCAGGAGCAGTCACCAACTGCTGGTTCAGTTGATATTTCTGGTATCATGCTCAAGACCGCGGCTTATGGTTTATTGCGTTTCACATTACCATTATTTCCCGAAGCATCGATTCAATTTGCCCCTATCGCCATGGCGCTAGGCGTGATCAGTATATTTTATGGTGCTTGGTTGGCCTTCAAACAGACAGATATCAAACGCTTAGTGGCTTATAGTAGTTTGTCACATATGGGGTTTGTTACGGTCGCAATTTATGCTGGTTCTATCCTTGCTTATCAAGGCGCAGTGTTACAGATGATTACTAATGGTTTATCAGGTGCCGCGTTAATTATTATTAGTGGTCAGCTTTATGAACGTACTGGAACACGTGATATGCGCATGATGGGAGGATTATGGAAACGGATCATGTGGCTACCTGCATTATCACTATTTTTTGCGGTAGCGACTTTGGGGATGCCGGGCACCGGAAATTTTGTCGGTGAATTTATGATCCTATTTGGTACTTTTGCGCAATTTAAGTTGGTAACAAGTATTATGGTATTTGGGCTGGTGTTGGCGTCTATCTATGCACTTTGGATGATACAGCAGGTTTATTATGGTACACAAAAATCGGAAAAAGTATTGCCAGCTTTGAATAGTCGTGAAATATTAGTTTTATTGACGTTAGCATTGTTATTAGTGGTATTAGGTTTTTATCCACAACCGGTGTTAGATACTTCCAAAAATGTTATGGAATCGCTTCACAGTTTATATTCTATTTCATTTTCAACATTAGGGTCGTGATACGCCATGAGTATAACTTTTGAACAATTGATCGCATTGTCGCCGCTTTTGATCGTCGGGCTATTAGTAGTGATTGTGATGTTATCCATTGCGTGGCGGCGTAGTCATTTAACCAATGCCATTTTAACTATAGCCGGTTTTATTATTGCACTTTTTGTTTGTTTTTTAATTGGTGATAAATTACCCATCGACGTGACGCCAGTAATCTATGTCGATAAGTATTCGCTCTTATATACAGTACTTATTTTGATTGCCGGCATCGGTACATCAATTTACTCCTATGCATGGCTTGAAGGATACCTGGATAATAAAGAAGAATTTTATTTGTTATTAACTATTGCGGTAACGGGAGGGATCTTGTTATCGATGACCAATCATTTAGCAACCTTATTTATTGGTATTGAATTAATTTCATTGCCGTTATTTGGTTTGGTTGGCTATGCCTTTATTCAGAAGCGTTCATTGGAAGCTAGTATCAAATATATGTTGTTATCAGCGGCCGCCTCTGCATTTTTATTGTTTGGTATGGCATTACTTTATGCTGAATCAGGTAGTTTAGCCTTTGCTAAATTAGGTTTAAGCCTAAGTGAACATATTATTCACTATCCGGTCATTATGGTTGGTTTAGGGATGATGTTGGTCGGCATTGGTTTTAAACTATCTTTTGTACCATTTCAATTATGGACGCCGGATGTTTATCAAGGTGCGCCTACCCCAGTAGCAACATTTTTAGCCACCGCTAGCAAGATTGGTATTTTTGCAGTTTTAATGCGTTTACTGATGACAACCCGCATCGCGGAGAGTCAGGCGTTATACTTAGTACTGACCATTATTGCCATTGCTTCAATTCTGTTTGGCAATTTGATGGCTATTTCACAACAGAGTATTAAGCGTCTGTTAGGTTACTCATCTATTGCGCATATGGGATATTTACTACTGCCGCTGATTGTTTTACAGATTGATAGTATGGCATCGCAAATCACGGTAACAATCTATTTTATTGGTTATTTATTTGCCAGTTTAGGTGCTTTTGGTGTTGTCAGTATTCTCTCAAGTCCCTATTGTGGTGATGATAAAGACGATATGAATGCCTATCGCGGATTATATTGGCGCCAACCAATGTTAGCGATTATTTTGACTATCATGATGCTATCGTTAGCCGGAATACCAATTACTTTAGGTTTTATTGGTAAATTTTATATTATTATTGTTGGTATTAATGCTAGTTTATGGTGGTTAACGGCAGCAGTTATTGTCGGCAATACGATTGGTTTATACTATTACTTACGCTTTATGGCCAGTTTATATTCCCGTGAATCAATAAGTAATGGCCAGCATCACAAGCGGCTGAATATTAATTTAGCAACCTTATTTGCGCTATTATGTGCGATTATTACAATTTTATTGGGCATATGGCCACAACCTTTGTTTGAGATTGCAGTTGCTGCTTTGGCGACATAGATAGCATTATGCTTTAATAACCCAGTGTTAGTATCGCTGGGTTTTTTATGCTCGATGTTGCTAAAGCTAGCTATAGCAGAATAAAAAATAGGTTAGTGGCTTGGATTGAAAAATGATTTATCGGTTGGTAAGTCAAGAGGATAGTAATAGTGGTTAATATTACCGAGTTCATGGCAAGCGTTCAGCAATTTTTATCTGAACTAAAAATCGATGCCGCAAGTGTACATCAATATGAATTTGCGTTACCTGCTGATATAACATTTTCTGCCTTGGAGTGGCTTGCCAGTCAGTCAATTTTATCCTCAATTTTATTGGTATCATCGTGATGGTCTGGAAGAAGTGGCTTTACTTGGTGAGGTAAAACGTTTTAGCAATATTGCCGTGTTGAACAATTTTTACAGCAACAAACCGCTATAACAACTATGCACGTCTGGGGATTAAATGCTTGGCAGCCAATGGCCAGATGATAAATATTATGCCGGCCTGGTTGGTGATGTTAGCTAGTAAAGCAGTTAACCGGCAATATTATCACTTTATGCTGTCATTTAACGCTCAACAGACATTTTTATCATCAACGCCAGAGCGGCTTTATTATCGTAAATTTCACCAACCTTATACTAAAGAATTAGCAGGAACAGTAGTTAATTCAGCTGATAAATTAATTAGCCAGGCCAATTCTTATTGGTTAATGAATAATGATAAAAATCAGCATGAGAATCTGCTAGTGGTGAATGATATTTGTAAAAGATTGCAAGATAATATTGCCATGATTAACATTTCTGCACCAGATATTATTCTGTTACGTAAGATCCAGTATTTACGTCGCTTTATTCATGCCAGCTTACGGTATGCTAGTGATAGCGATTGTTTATACCGTTTACAACCAACAGCTGTGGTTGCTGGCATTGTTAGGGATTCAGATCCTTGGCAATAATGGCTTGAAGTTGAAAATAAAGCCACTGGATTACAAACATTGCTTAATACCGCATTATTCTGCTATGAACGTTGATTTTAGCTATAAAAATAATTTCTTAACCATAGTTTATTGAACTGGAATAAGGAAAATAACGTAATTTTACTTAAAATTGCTATTATTTTATTTCTAATATCTGGTTTGAGTAACGTATGTCGCATAGTGTTTTTAACCGTCAATGGGTGGAACTTATTCTGGAAGCATTGACATGACATGGATTAAGCCATGTTTGTATTGCACCAGGTTTGCGCTCTACGCTATTGACTTTAGCCGCTGAGGCAAATAGCAAGTTAATTTGTCATACTCACTATGATCAAGGTAGATTAGGCTATTTTGCTTTAGGTTTGGCAAAAGTCGTTAACGAACCGGTTGCGGTTATTGTAACTTCTGGTACCGCTGTGGCTAACTTGTATCCCGCTTTAATTGAAGCTAGTTTAACTGATGAAAACATCGTTTTTTTAACTGTGGATCAGCCACCTGAATTGATTGCGGTGCAAATCAAGTGATCTGATAAACGGCTATTTTTGCTAATTATCCAGCGCAAACATTGGCATTACCCCAGCCAACTCAAGCTATCAGCACACAATGGTTAGTTAGTACCATTGACAACGCGATGAATAATCTTGTGCATGGTGCTTTGCATATCAATTGTCCCTTTGCTGAACCTTTATATGGTGAAGTATCAGCAAAAATTGACTGGCAAAACTCACTGGTTAGTAGATGGTAAAAATCGCTCGCCAGCATTAGTCGCTGATTGGCCTGCTTGGCAAATGCAGCGAATGGTTACCAGTTATTGAACAATCTTGTAAGCGTCCGTCACTGACAATTGATTTACCAGGTCACGGTTGTTCACCTTACATTCAGTTAGCTAATTTTGCTCATCTAGATCGGTTGATTGAACAGGCTGTTCAGGCTAATCAAATTGATAGTTATTATCTCATTGGTTATTCGCTTGGTGGCAGGATTACTATGTATTACGCTTGTCAGGCTGAGCTGGCCAAATTAAAAGCATTAATTGTTGAGGGAGCAGATGTTGGTTTAAAGCAGCAAACTGATCGCCGGCGGTGTTTACAGCAGGATAAATCTTGGGCTAAGTGCTTTTGCTGTGAGCCTATGGCACAAGTATTATCCGATTGGTATCAACAACCGGTTTTTCATGACTTATCTGCTGAACAACGGCGACAATTAATTGCCGAGCGTGCTGATAATTGTAGTGAATGTGTTGCTCATTTATTGGAAAAGACTTCATTAGGCAAACAACCTTTTTTAGTCAATAAATTATTACAGCAATACTACCATTTCAGCTATCTCTGTGGTGAGTATGATGAAAAGTTTTGCGCTATCTCCCAACAATTTTCGTTACCACTTATTCAGATATCTGAAGCAGGACATAATGCCCATCATAGCAATCCTATTGCTTATGCTACTGCAGTGGAAAGTTTTTTAACATTTTCTGATGGAAGGAATTAAATATGCAGTGTCTGAGTGAAGAGCAACTTTATACTGCTGCTGAGTGGTATGATTATTCAGCATAATTTGAAGATATTCTTTATCATAAAACCAAGGATGGAATTGCCAAAATTACTATCAATCGGCCACATGTACGTAATGCCTTTCGGCCACAAACAGTAAAAGAGATGATCCAGCATTATCTGATGCACGTTACGATAATACAATAGGTAGCATAATTTTAACTGGTCAGGGTGAGAAAGCCTTTTGTGCTGGTGGCAATCAGAAAATTCGTGGTGATTATGTTGGATACAGAGGTGATAATAATGTTCATCACTTGAATATTTTAGATTTTCAACGCCAAATTAGGGCCTGCCCAAAGCCGATTGTCGCTATGGTTGCAGGTTATGTAATTGGTGGTGGGCATGTATTACATATGATGTGTGATTTAACCATTGCTGCTGACAATGCCATATTTGGTCAGACTAGACCTAAGGTTGGTTCATTTGATGGGGGTTGGGGAGTTTCTTATATGGCATGTATCGTGGGACAAAAAAAGCGCGCGAAATTTAGTTCTTATGTCGTCAATATGATGCCCGGTCAGCACTCGACATGAGGCTGGTTAATCAGTTTGTACCGTACTGAACTAGAGAGTGAAATGGTTAGTTGGTGTCGGGAAATGTTAAGAAATAGTCCAATGACACTACGTTGCTTGAAAGCCGCGAATGCTGATTGTGATGGTCAGGCTGATTTACAGGAATTAACGGGTAATGCAACGATGTTATTTTACATGACCGAAGAAGGACAGGAAGGTAGAAATGGTTTCAATGAAAAACGTGAACCTGATTTTTCAGTCTTTGAGCGTAACCCATAATGGGTAAGACGACGATATATCAATTTAGTTTACCTATGCAGGCAGGGATTATATTACATCAGAAACGATTAAAAAACCGTGATGGCTTTCTTATTCATTTGTAGGAAAATGACACGCAAGGTCGGGGAGAAATCTCACCTTTACCAGAGTTTAGTGGTGAAACACTGGAAACAGTCCGACAAGCGTTACAAATAGAGTTACAGGATTGGTGCCAAGGCGCAGCAATAAAAGAAAGCCCTATACCCTCAGCGGCTTTTGGCCTTAGTTTTGCACAGGTTGAATTATGCTCCGAGTTACCTGAAATAATGCATTATCGTAAAGCCCCCTTTATACCGGTGATCTGGATGAGCTTATTTTAGAATTAGATCATGCTGATGATGAAAAAGTAGCAAAGGTTAAAGTTGGCCTTTATGAGTCAGTAAGGGATGGCATGGTGGTTAATTTACTACCTGATGCGTTTCCTGCGTTGCGCTTACGGTTGGATGCTAATCGAAACTGGAGCCAATCCCAAGCCGTGGCTTTTGCAAAATACATTAAGCCAGCTAATCACAGTAGAATTGATTTTGTTGAAGAGCCTTGTAAAACCATGACTGACTCGTTAGCTTTTGCTCAGCAAACTGGGATAGCTATTGCCTGGGATGAACGTGTCCGCCAGCCTGCCTTTACGCCCAAAAAACAGCCAGGGGTTAGTGCGATAATTATTAAACCTACCCTTACAGGGTAGTTTAAATCGTTGTAAGCAACTTATTCATGATGCACGGACTTTAGGATTAGATGCCGTGATTGGTTCTAGCCTAGAAAGTAGTTTTGGGTTAACACAATTAGCTAGAATAGCAAATTGGTTAACCCCAGAAATAGTTCCCGGGTTAGATACCTTGTCTCTGCTTCAGACGCAACTTGTGCGGCCATGGTTTGAAAGTTCATTACCAGTGATGGGATTAAATAAATTAGCACTGATATAGCAGAATCGATGAAATTTAATCAATGGCTCTGGATCTATTGGGCAGAAAAATTTCCTAGTGACATTGTGCTGATAACAAACGATAGACAATATTTCTGGTGTCAATTGGCGGCAGAAATTAACTCTGTTGCTGACCATCTTCAGCGTAGGTTGGTTGCTCCTCAGCAAATCAGTGTTATGTTATGAGGGAAAAATAGTTTTTCTATGCTATTATGCCAGTTGGCATTATTACAATTAGGTACTCGGATTTTGCCGTTAAATCCATAGTTACTAGAAAGCACGGTAACTGCATTAATCGATAGTTTGGCTATTGATTATGTAATTGATTTTACTGATCGGCTGCTGTCCTTAATCAATGTAAAAACGTTACCTCAGCGAGACGTACTAGCCAGCCCGGTTAGTTATTTAGCTAACGTTACTATTATGTCGCCTTTTATGCCATTAATTCCGGTTCATTAATATTAACTTCTGGTTCAACCGGTTTATCTAAAACGGTAGTACATAATATTGCCGCTCATCTCAATAGTGCTAAAGGAGTGCTTACACTGTTGCCATTTTAACGTGAGGATTGCTAGTTGCTTTCGTTACCGCTTTTGCACGTATCTGGTCAGGGGATTATTTGGCGATGATTATATATAGGGGCAAAATTAGCCATAAAAGTAACCACTTCACTACTACAAGCATTACAGGAATGTAGTCATGCCTATGTTAGTACCAACTCAATTATGGTGTTTACTGAAGATAAAACAGGTTGAGCAAAAAATCTCGTTACAAAGCGTATTATTGGGAGGGACGATGATCCCGAACGATTTGGTCGATATGGTTAAGCAGCATGGCATCCGATGTTGGTTAGGCTATGGTATGACAGAAACTGCCTCTACGGTTTGTGCTAAACCAGCAGATAGTAATGTGGTGGTTGGTTTGCCTTTAACTGGTAAGTCGCTTCGTTTATTTAATAATGAGATTCATATTCAGGCCGATAGCATGGCACTAGGTTATTGGTGGCAGGAGTAAAATTTATACCATTAGAATTAGTTAAGGGTTGGTTTGCTAGCCGTGATAAAGGCGCTTTTGTGAATGGCAGATTTTAGGTCGACTGGATAATCTATTTTTCAGTGAAGGTATTCAACCGGAGGATATTGAAGAGGTACTCAACAGTCATCCCGATATTAAACAGAGTTTTGTCATCCCGGTTGCCAATAAAGAATTTGGTCATCGACCAGTTGCCGTAATTGAGTCTGATAATCAGCAATTGCTCACTACTTTAAACCAATGGTTAAGCCATCGGCTGGCAGCTTTTCAACGATCTATGGCTTTTCATTTATTACCTAAAATATTAATAGAAAATAGCGACATTAAGGTTTCTCGTCACAATATAAAATAGTGGCTTGGGCTGCATCATGTTGATGATAACTTGCAATAAAATAGCCAGATATTAGTTTTAACAGGATAACGGCTATTTATTATATATGGCGCTAAAACATAGATTATGGGTGCCACTGAGAGTAAAAAGGCTCGGAGAGATTTTTACTCTCTCCGATTGCTAATAAGGCGCTTTATTTATGATGTTTTTTCGCCATTTTTCTAATGCTTTTTCAACACCTTCGCCGTATTTAATATGATGGACCTTATTAAATAGCGCAATTTACCGTAACTGTGTTTCAATGCACCATCACGGTGATAATTATGAAACGGGCAAGTAGCTAGGGGTTTATGCACTGGGATCTGAAAATTATTAACACCTAAACGGTAACGATGGGTGTCTCCATAAGAGAATAGCCGACCTTGTAATATTTTATCAGGTGAGAAACTAATACCCGGAACAATATTAGCTGGGCTAAAAGCGGCTTGTTACACATTAGCAAAATAATTATTAGGATTGCGGTTTAATGTAAATTCACCGACATCAATTAAGGGGCAATCTTTATGTTGTCACACTTTGGTCCAGTCAAATGGGTTATATGGTAATTTAGCGGAATCAGCTTCAGGCATCACTTGTATTTGCAATTTACAATGTGGATAATTTTTGTTGTTAATCTCATCAAAAAGGTCACGCTGTGAGCTTTCACGATCTTTACCAATGATGTTTTTGCTTCATCATCCATCAAATTTTCAATACCCTGTTGAGTACGAAAATAAAATTTAATCCAGAATCGCTCATTCCTCTCATTAATAAAACTATGTATGACTGCCGAAGTTATGCATATGACGGTAAGATTTTGGTATACCTCAGTCACTCATATTAATAGTTAATTGATGAAGTGATTCAGGCAAATGCGAGAAAAAATCCTATTTATAGGCAGGATTACGTAGGTTAGTATGCGGATCACGTTTTACTATATGGTTAAGATCGGGAAATTTTAACGGATCACGTAAATAAAAAACCCGTGTATTATTACCCACTAAGTCCCAATTACCTTCTTCAGTATAGAATTTTAAGGCAAAACCACGAATATCTCGTTCCGCATCAGTCCCTCCTTGTTCGTCAGCAACGGTAGAAAAACGGATAAATAATTTGGTTTCTTTACCTATTTTAGAGAAGATTTTTGTGCGGGTATATTGGCTAATATCATGGATGACAGTAAAAGTACCAAATGTGCCGGAAACTTTGGCATGTATAAGTGTTCAGGAATAACTTCGCGATCAAAATGAGCCAGTTTTTCTAAAAAAAACGTCTTGTAACAACATTGGGTCTCGAGGGCCTGCGGTGATAACGTTATTATTATCAACGGCGGGGGAGCCTGCAGTGGTAGTAAGACCTTCTTTTTTCATCATTACACATCTCCAGTTTTATTTTGATGTAGATAGAAAATGTATTTAAAAAATAATTAGCAGGTGTTAGATAATTTTTATTGATCTCATAAAGTCATACCGAATTAATTATCTAAGCTAATAAAGTATGTAACCAATCAAAAATACTTATTGCTGCGACATGCTAAGCGAAATATTTTTTTATAAAAAATAATAATTAAAAAGAAAATATATTATCGCTATTTTAGTAACCAATATAATTAGTAGCTTAGGATAACTATCTGATGAAAAAGTTTTTATTACCAGTAACAGTTGGCTGTATTTTGTTCTCTGGGCATTCTAATGCGGCAGCTGTTAGTGCACAAGTAGGAAACGATTTTACTGAAGTTGTAGCGGGTATTGGTAATAAAGGTGTGGGCTTAGCTATAAACGGCAACTGGGCACGTAGCGATCATGACGGCTAAGTAGCTAGTTTAAGGGCAACGTTTGGTTTACCTTTAGGGCCTTTTACTGCTTATATTGGCGGCAAAAGCTATTATTTATTACTAAAAGATAATAATAGTGGTTTTGCCCTTACGGTTGGTGCTAATTGGAAAATTATGTCATCGATGGCTTTATATGGTGAAATTTATGGCTCGCCCCGTGATTTAACTTCTGGCAATTATGCCTATCAGGAAGTGGATTGTTGGCACCAAATATGAAATTATTAAACCATTAGTCATTAATTTTGGTTATCGTTTTATTAAAGTACAAGGTAGGAGTAATCATCCTAATAATACTATTGCAGATGGTTTTTACCTCGGTGCTGGCCTGAATTTCTAGTTGTATTGATGTTTCGCACCCACCATAAAAAATTATGGTGCGTTTATTTATCTCAAATTAATGTTATCCAACTTGCGGTAAGATACCAATCACAATGGCAATCTGAATTAAGATCACTGCAAAACCACAAATTAGTACGATAAGTAATGCCAGTGTGCCACCTTTAACACGGTAATAATGTGTTTTATGCGCTTCCAGCTTTCTAACCCGCATGACCATTAAAGCGGGTAGAATGAGGGCTAAAATAGATAAAGCTACCGTGGCATAGGTTAAGGCTTGCACAAAACTGCTGAAAAAAAGTGCACAGATAAGCGGCGGTATGAAGGTTAATAAACCACTTTGTAGGCGACCAAATGCATTATTTTTACGCTTAAACATATCGGCCAAATAGTCAAATAAACCTAGGGTAACACCCAAAAAAGAAGTTGCTAGTGCTAGATCCATAAACAGGTTAACGGCAATATTAACTTGTGAAGTTGCCACGATATTATTAATGGTGGTCAGTAATCCATTTAAACCAGATTGGTCGGTTAATATACAGATAAAGATATTTTGTGGAATAGCACCTAATGTGGCTATTTGCCATAAAATATAAGCAAATAATGGCAGCGCACTACCAATAATAAAAATTCTCCGTAATTTTTCGATATTACCATCCATATAACTTATCAGACTGGGGATACTACCGTGAAATCCAAATGATGTGAAAATGACTGGAATAACCGATAACACTAACCCTTTTTCAATCGGCATGGTGGTAAGATTGCTGTTTTTGACGTGAGGCATCATAACCGCTAGCATGATAATCAGAAAAACAATTTTTGCGATAAACAGAATACGATTTATCAAGTCGACTGAATGAGTACCAATACCGACAATAGTACCGCCAATAATGGTAAATAAAATAATTGCAGAATCGATGCTAATATTTATTCCTAACCAGGATGAAAGGCTATTGGCGATTAAAATGCCTGCTCCACCAATATATGCAGTTGTTAATGCATACATCAGTAGTAGCATGCTTAAACTAGTTATTACTTTTCCTGGTATGCCAAGATACAGTTTAGCAATAGAGTCTAAACCTAAATGTGGTGGATTGTATCGATATACTTCGACTAATAATAGTGCGGTATAACTCATTAAAGCCCATAGCCCAATTAACATAAGCACCATCGTCGGAAAACCAACTCCCGATGCGGCAAGTGGCATTGCTAACATACCTGCACCAATTGTGGTACCAGCAACAATTAAAATACTACCCAGTGTGAGATTTTTCACAAGTGATCCTGAGCCTTATCGCTAAATTTATTATGTTGGCAGAGTAAACGATTGTCTTTTATGTGTCAAATTAATATTCCATTTTCTGGAATGTTATATTTACATTGTCAGATTGAGCAGCAGTGAATGGGACATTGATCATGCTTAATATAAAATTCGATCAGATAGTAATAGTTAAGCTAATTTTATGCTAATGATTAGGACCAAGTTATGAAAGAAAATATTTACGATCAGGATGATTTTTTTACTGCATATAGCCAGTTTCCGCATTCTGTTGATGGCTTGAATGCCGCCGGTGAATGGCCAACATTGCAAAATTTATTACCTAATTTTCAAGCTAAATCAGTGCTGGATTTAGGTTGTTGTTATGGTTGGCACTGCTTATATGCAGCAAAGCATGACGCGAGAAAAGTGATTGGTACAGATATTTCGCAGAAAATGTTAATGGTGGCCAGAGAAAAAATCGTTTCCTTGAAATCATTGAATATCGACAACAAGCAATAGAGAATATCCAGTTTGCTATTGCCAGTTTTGATGTGGTGGTAAGTTCGTTGGTGCTACACTATTTGGCAGATTTTGTGCAAATATGTCAGAAAATTTATACTTGTTTAATAGAAAAGGACGAATTTATTTTTCTGTTGAGCACCCAGTTTTTACGGCTCATGTTTCACAAGATTGGTGTTATGATAGTTCAGGCACTAAGATCCATTGGCCAGTAGATAATTATTTTACTGAAGCGCACGCCAATCGGAATTTTTGGGTCATAAAGTGACCAAATATCATAAAACGTTAACAACTTATCTAAACAGTTTATTAACCGCTGGATTTTTTATTGTACAACTGGTTGAACCGCAGCCAGCTGATCATCTATTAGATAAAATTGCTGGTATGAGAGATGAGTTACGGGCCCTATGATGTTGCTGGTGGTTGCTAAAAAATCCTGATAGTCATACTGTTAGCGCCAGATGAGGTTATTACTTAATATCAATATCAATATCAATATCAATGTCGGTAATTGGCTGGCAACTGCAGGGTAATATCTCATCTTTATCAATGCATGCGATCGGATTATTATGATAAGCCACTTTCCCTTTTCGTAAACGAACCCGGCAAGCACCACAAAATCCAGCCCGACAGTGAAATTCAATTTGCATTTTACTCTGTTCAAGAGCATCAAGTAGGCTGGTATGTTGTTCGGAATGAAAAGGGATTTGTATACCCTGCGCGTGGTGCAGGGTAATTTTATAGCTAGCCATAATGGTTATAACTCAAAATTACGCAGTTCATCAGTATCAACTTGGACATCGATTTGTCCTACTAGATAGGAACTCACTTCGACTTCTTGTGGTGCTACCTGAACATTATCAGAAACTAACCAGGCATTGATCCATGGAATCGGATTAGAGCGTGTTTCAAAGGGTAATTTTAATCCGACCGCTTGCATACGAATATTGGTAATATATTCGATATATTGACATAAAATATCTTTATTCAGACCGATCATTGAACCACCAGAGAAGAGATACTCAGCCCACTCTTTTTCCTGTTCGGCGGCTTGAACAAATAATTTGTAACATGCTCCTTCACACTCTTTGGCAACGGTGGCCATTTCCGGATCATCTTGACTGGAGCGCATTAAGTTTAACATATGTTGGGTACCAGTGAGATGAAGTGCTTCATCCCGGGCAATTAACTTGATAATTTTAGCGTTTCCTTCCATCAATTCACGTTCAGCAAAGGCAAATGAGCAAGCGAAGCTGACATAAAAACGAATTGCTTCTAATGCATTAACGCTCATCAAACATAAATACAGCTGTTTTTTCAATTCGTGTAAAGAAATAATTACATTTTTACCATTAATAGTATGATTACCTTCACCTAACATATGGTAATAACCGGTCATTTCTATTAAATCATCATAATAAGCGGAGATATCTTTTGCCCGCTTTAAAATTTCGTCATTAGTCACGATATCGTCAAAAATAATGGATGGGTCATTGACAATATTACGAATAATGTGAGTGTAAGAGCGTGAATGGATCGTTTCTGAAAATGACCAGGTTTCTACCCAGGTTTCAAGCTCAGGAAGCGATATAAGTGGCAGCAAGGCGACATTTGGGCTTCGTCCTTGAATGGAATCTAATAGAGTTTGATATTTTAAGTTACTGATAAAAATGTGTTTTTCATGTTCTGGCAGCGATTGGAAATCAATTCGATCACGAGAAACATCAATTTCTTCTGGTCGCCAGAAAAAAGAGAGTTGTTTTTCAATCAGCTGCTCAAAAATAGGATATTTTTGCTGATCATAACGTGCAACATTGACAGGCTGACCGAAGAACATAGGTTCTTGCAATTGATCGTTTTTGGTTTCCGAAAAAGTTGTATATTGGTATTCCATACGTCCTCACGTTAAATCTTACAAGCGCCGCCATCACAATCGCTGTCAGCAGATTCAATAACCTCTTTAAGATCGGTTTGGGTGTCTTCAGCACCATCACGGGTATTATGGTAATAAAGGGTTTTTATCCCATATTTATAAGCGAGTAACAAATCTTTCAGTAACTGGTTCATTGGAACTTTGTTATTTGAGAAACGAGTTGGATCATAATTAGTGTTAGCAGAAATAGATTGATCAATAAATTTTTGCATAATACCAACTAGTTGCAAGTAACCGTCATTATTGGGCATTTGCCATAATAATTCATAATCATTTTTCAAGCGTTCGTATTCAGGAACGACTTGGCGTAGAATGCCATCTTTTGATGCTTTAATGCTAATATAACCACGTGGTGGTTCAATGCCATTGGTGGCATTGGAGATTTGCGAAGAAGTTTCTGATGGCATCAAGGCGGAAAGCGTTGAATTACGCAAGCCATATCGCTTGATATTTTTGCGCAATGTTTGCCAATCATAATGTAGTGGTTCAGATGTTAATGTATCTAATGACTTTTTATAACTATCTATAGGTAAAATGCCTTTTGCATAAGTGGTCTCAGTAAACCACGGGCAAGCACCTTGCTCTTTTGCTAGCTCATTGGATGCTTTTAATAGGTAATATTGAATTGCTTCAAAGGTTTTGTGAGTCAGATTATTAGCACTGCTATCGGAATAGCACACACCATGTTTAGCTAAATAGTAAGCATAATTAATGACACCAATGCCTAAAGTACGGCGACCCATCGAGCCTTTTTGCGCAGCAATAATAGGATAGTTTTGATAATCAAGTAGTGAATCTAATGCCCGCACTGCCAATACTGCTAATTCTTCCAATTCATCTAATGATGTAATGGCACCTAGGTTAAAGGCGGAAAGTGTACAAAGTGCAATTTCACCATTTTCATCCTTAATATCATTCAATGGCCGGGTTGGTAAGACGATTTCCAGGCAGAGATTTGATTGACGAATTGGCGCAACTTTAGGATCAAATGGGCTATGGGTATTACAGTGATCGACATTTTGGATATAAATACGACCCGTTGAGGCACGTTCTTGCATCATAAGTGAAAATAGATCTATGGCTTTAACCCGTTTCTGGCGTATTGTTGAGTCTTGCTCATATTTTAAATATAAACGTTCAAATTCGCTTTGATCAGCGAAAAATGCTGCATATAAACCGGGAACATCAGAAGGACTAAAGAGTGTAATTTCTTCCCCTTTAATCAGGCGTTCATACATTAGTTTGTTAATTTGTACACCATAGTCTAGGTGGCGAACGCGATTACCTTCAACGCCACGGTTATTTTTCAGTACCAACAGGCTTTCAACCTCTAAATGCCAGAGTGGATAAAACAGGGTTGCCGCGCCACCACGCACACCACCTTGAGAACATGATTTTACCGCAGTTTGGAAATGCTTATAGAAAGGTATACAGCCGGTATGAAATGCTTCACCACCACGAATAGGGCTACCCAGTGCACGAATATGGCCGGCATTAATACCAATACCGGCACGTTGAGAAACATATTTAACAATCGCGCTGGAGGTGGTATTAATGGAATCAAGGCTATCGCCACATTCGATTAGTACACAAGAACTAAATTGGCGAGTAGGAGTGCGTACACCAGCCATAATAGGAGTTGGTAGTGAAATTTTAAAAGTTGAAATAGCATCATAAAAGCGATGAATATAATTTAACCGTGTCTCTTTTGGATAACGGGAAAAAAGACAAGCTGCTACGAGAACATAGAGAAATTGGGCACTTTCGTAAATTTCACAGGTTACTCGGTTTTGTACCAAGTACTTGCCTTCTAATTGTTTGACTGCCGCATAGGAAAAATTCATATCACGCCAGTGATCGAGAAAACTATCCATCTGTTTGAATTCTTCCGCTGAATAATCTGTTAACAGATGTTTATCATATTTACCTATTTTAACCATATGCTTAACATGCTGGTATAATACCGGGGGTTCAAACTGGCCGTAAGCTTTTTTACGTAAATGGAAAATGGCCAATCGAGCTGCAAGATATTGGTAATCAGGTGTATCGGCAGAAATGAGATCTGCCGCCGCTTTGATCATGGTTTCGTGAATATCGGAAGTTTTAATGCCGTCATAAAACTGGATCTGAGAACGTAGTTCCACTTGCGAAACGGATACATCTTTCAGGCCTTCAGCTGCCCAGGTAATGACTTTGTGAATTTTATCCAGATCAATGTGTTCTTTATGTCCATCACGTTTAGTTACTAACAGACTTTGGTTCATGAGTAGATACACCTAAAGTTAGCTGTCTATATATTTATTGATCACTACACCCAACGGTTAATAATAAAATACAAACGGTGTGCTATTAATAGCATCTTATGCTTATATTTTGATTTAAAAGGGAAAGTAGTAAACACAATATATAGTGTTTGATTGTTCTTATACTAACAAGATAATGGTATTTGCTACTTTTATCAAGTCTACAAAAAATGGGGTTTTTAGTGATTATCAAGTACTAAATTTTGTTAATTAGCCAATAACCCTGTGTGATAACAGGAGAATATTATAATTTATGTTACCGGCAATGGCTAAAATAAATTTAGCAACCAGATAGTGATTGCTGTTTTCTTCAACAAAATTTGTTAATTATCTGTATTGGTTAAATGTAACATATAATTAACATCGACATTGGGTCCTAACCAAAATTTATCACTAATAGGATCATAGTGTAATCCAATAATATGTTGTTCCTGTAGAGAAGTATTATCTATCCAACTAAGTAACTCTGAAGGTCGAATAAATTTTTTTACATCATGTGTGCCTTTGGGAACCATTTTTAAAATATGCTCAGCAGCAATAATTGCAAGTAACCAGGCTTTTTTATTACGATTAATGGTGGAAAAAAATACGTGACCACCCGGTTTGACTAATTTAGCACAAGATTGAACTACTGACTCAGGATCGGGAACATGTTCTAGCATCTCCATACAAGTAACGATATCGTAGCTTTGGCCAAATTTTTCTGTATGGCTTTCCACGGTTTCTTGCATGTAATTGATTTGCAAGTTGCTTTCTAATGCATGGAGCCGAGCGACTGCAAGCGGTTCGGCTGCCATATCAATTCCTGTGACTAGGGCGCCTTCTCTGGCCATGCTTTCTGATAAAATCCCGCCACCACAGCCGATATCGAGTACTTTTTTACCAAATAGGCCATTGGTATGTTGCAGGATATAGTCTAAACGTAATGGATTAATCCGATGAAGTGGTTGTAATTCACTCGCTTGATCCCACCAATGAGCCGCAACAGAGCTAAATTTGTCGATTTCATTTGGATCAACATTTGCCTGGCTGGGCGAATTCTTGTTATTCATCAGAAAATTTACTCCTTAATTTTTTTATTAACATGGACTGTATAATGGCATTAGGTCATTATACATGTTTAATTGATGATTATGTGTTTCCCATTTTTATAAAGTGGCGATTTTGTGGTATAGTTTTACTCCTTAATGAATAAGGAGTATGAGGGATAGTGGCTCCATGAGTGACATAGCGAGAGAAATTACACTAGTCAATATCGAAGAGGAGCTGAAAAGCTCTTATTTGGATTATGCGATGTCTGTGATTGTTGGACGCGCCCTTCCAGATGTACGAGATGGATTAAAACCTGTTCACCGTCGCGTATTATATGCGATGAATGTGTTAGGCAATGATTGGAATAAACCTTATAAAAAATCTGCCCGTGTAGTTGGTGACGTCATTGGTAAATACCATCCTCATGGTGATAGTGCTGTTTATGATGCGATAGTCCGTCTTGCACAACCTTTTTCAATGCGCTATATGCTAGTCGACGGACAAGGTAATTTTGGCTCTGTTGATGGCGACTCTGCTGCAGCGATGCGTTATACCGAAGTACGCATGGCAAAAATTGCTCATGAGTTGTTGGAAGATTTAGATAAGGAAACTGTCGATTTTATCCCTAACTATGATGGCACCGAGCAGATCCCTGATGTTATGCCAACCCGAATTCCAAACTTATTGGTTAACGGTTCTTCGGGTATTGCTGTTGGTATGGCTACCAATATTCCACCTCATAATCTTAGTGAAGTCATCGATGGCTGTCTGGCTTATATCGTTGACGAAAATATTAGTATTGAAGGATTACTAGAGTATATTCCTGGCCCTGATTTTCCAACCGCCGCTATTATTAATGGTCGTCGCGGTATTATCGACGCATATCGAACGGGACGGGGCAAAGTCTATATCCGCGCACGCGCTAACATTGAAGTTGATGATAAGAGCGGTCGTGAAACGATTATTGTCAATGAGATCCCTTATCAAGTTAATAAAGCACGTTTAATTGAAAAAATTGCTGAACTCGTCAAAGATAAACGTGTTGACGGTATTAGCGCATTGCGAGATGAATCTGATAAAGACGGCATGCGGATTGTTATTGAAATCAAACGAGATGCAGTGGCGGAAGTTGTACTCAATAATTTGTATTCTCTCACTCAACTTCAAGTCTCATTTGGCATTAATATGGTTGCCCTATGTGATGGTCAGCCTAGGCTTTTAAATTTAAAAGAAATTCTTGGAGCTTTTGTTCGTCACCGCAGAGAGGTGGTCACTCGGCGGACTATTTTTGAATTGCGTAAAGCGCGTGAGCGTGCTCATATACTGGAAGCGCTAGCGGTCGCATTAGAAAATATCGAGCCGATTATTGAGCTTATTCGTCAAGCGCCAACGCCTAATGAGGCGAAATTGGCCTTGATTGCACGTCCCTGGAAATTAGGTAATGTTGTTGCCATGTTGGCAAGTGCTGGTGATAACGCTGCGCGGCCTGAATGGCTCGAATCTCAATACGGTGTACGGGATGATCAATATTATTTGACTGAACAGCAAGCTCATGCAATTCTTGATTTGCGTTTACAAAAATTAACTAGCTTAGAACATGACAAAATATTGGATGAATATAATGAGCTGCTAAAACAGATAGCAGCATTGCTATATATATTAACTAGTCCAGAGCGGTTAATGGAAGTTATACGAGAAGAACTAGAAGCGGTTAAACAACAGTATCATGATGTTCGTCGTACGGAAATTACCGAAAATAGTGCAGATATTAATATTGAAGATTTGATTAACCAGGAAGATGTGGTGGTCACCTTATCGCATCAGGGGTATGTCAAATATCAGCCATTATCTGATTACGAAGCACAGCGACGTGGTGGTAAAGGTAAGTCGGCGGCGCGTATAAAAGAAGAGGATTTTATTGAGCGTTTATTAGTTGCCAATACCCATGATACAATTTTATGCTTTTCTAGTCGTGGGCGTCTTTATTGGATGAAAGTTTACCAGTTACCAGAATCTAGTCGTGGTGCGCGTGGTCGACCAATAGTTAATTTATTGCCATTAGAACAAAATGAACGTATTACAGCCATTTTACCGGTACCTGAGTTTGATGATGGTCATTATGTATTTATGGCGACCGCTAGTGGAACAGTTAAAAAGACGTCACTAAAAGATTTTAGTCGCCCTAGAAGCGCAGGGATCATTGCAGTTAATCTCAATGAAGGAGATGAACTTATTGGCGTTGATTTAACAGCAGGTAAAAACGAGGTCATGTTGTTCTCTGCTGCTGGTAAAGTTGTTCGCTTTGCTGAAAATGCGGTTCGTCCTATGGGGCGTACGGCTACGGGTGTTCGAGGTATCAAGTTACAAGCTGGCGATAAAGTCGTTTCGTTGATTATTCCTCGTAGTGATGGTGATATTTTAACTGTTACAGAAAATGGTTATGGTAAGCGAACCGAACAAAGTGAATACCCAACAAAATCACGTGCTACCCAAGGCGTTATTTCCATTAAAGTGAGTGAACGTAATGGTAATGTCGTTGGAGCAATTCAGGTTGAAAAAGCTGATCAAATTATGATGATCACTGATGCTGGAACTTTAGTACGTACCCGTGTTGCAGAGGTTAGCATTGTCGGAAGAAATACACAGGGTGTTACTTTGATTCGTACTGCCACGGATGAAAAAGTAGTGGGTTTACAACGTGTTGTTGAGCCTGAAGAAGATGAAAATGAATGATCGTTTTTTTTGTTTTAGCGGGCACGTTAGGTGCCCGTTTTTATGGTTTGTCAATTCACCATTAGTGATAACTTTTTATTATTCTGATTATCGTATATGCTTTATTATTGATACACTTCTTTTATAGTTAGGATAGTGTTTGAGATATATATCTTCATTTAGAGCGTCATTGAAAATTTCTCGCTATTTGTTCCGAACACTCGGAGTTATGCTATGGGTGATGGGAGCTGTAATTACACTTTTTTATCTATTTAATATTTTTAATGAAGTTAAATCTGATATTCGCCAACAGTATTATTCTACTTATGACAGTATGGTGGATTATGTGCGCCATACCGATAAAATATTGCGCTCAATCCAATATATGGTAGATAGCCATATCGAAAAATTGGTACTGGATCCTAATTATAAGCCAGTGCTACCTAAACAACTTAATATCAACTACTTACCCTTAATTGCGGATGCTAATTGTAATAAATTGCGTGAAACGTCCCAAAAATACTTACTTGCATTTGATCAGTTATTTTCTTTTTGGCGCAATAACTTAGTGCCACCACAAGGATTAAAAACGGTTTTTATTGTTGGCCCAGAAAGTAAATGTATGATTGATCTCACCATCCGCAACAGTACTACCAGTGTCGAAACATTAAAAAAAATAATCCATGAAAATATGTGCACTTATATGAGTCTGAGAGCACAGGGCAGAGAACAAAATATTTATTGGATCACACCTGCTACAGGTACTGATAATGGTTCTTTCTATGTATTAGCGCCTATTTATGTTAAAGATACTTTATTTGGTTTAATTGGTTTAGAGCGCTCAATACGCTTGGAACAATTTAATTTACGCTATGATAGACCAATTAGTACGTTTGTTTTAGATGCGAATAATAGATTAATATTACATTTTCCTAATGATAGTGATTTAAGATCTGATGATTATGTTTATCAGTTAGAACCCCAATATTTCGGCTATGATAATGATTTTAGTCGATTGATTTTAAAAGAGCGGTTATTACCTTCATTATTAAGTGTGGTTTTTTCTATTCCTATTAGTAATATTCTTAATGAGTTTAAGTTGTCTATTATAAATGGCATCTTGCTAAATATAATCTCATTTATTTTAATTACTTTTTTGATCTGGTTATTAGAAAGAAAGATGTTATTACTAGCAGAAAATAATGCTATTCGTTTAGAGGAGCACGAACAATTTAATCATAAAATAGTGGCATCAGCGCCTGTTGGGATCATTATTTTACGCCTAGTTGATGGTGTTAATATATTGAGTAATGAGCTTGCCCATGATTATTTTCGTTTATTAAGCCATGATGATAAAAGCCGTATCCTATCAATTATCCAGGATAAATCTAGTAGCTATATTGATGTTGTGACAACCAGTCATACACATTTACAAATAAGCTATGTTATTTCACGCTATCAAAATAAAGAAGTTGCTATTTGTGTTTTGGTTGATATTAGTGCCCGAGTTCAGATGGAAAAGTCTTTACATAATATGGCGCAAGCATCAGAACAAGCTAACCAAGCCAAATCTATGTTTTTGGCAACGGTTAGCCATGAATTGCGTACGCCGCTATATGGTATCATCGGTAATTTAGAGTTATTACAATCCTATGAATTGCCTATGCAGGCTGATCGTCTTTTAACGACTATGGATCACTCATCTTCCTTATTATTAAAAATTATTAATGATATTTTAGATTTTTCAAAAATTGAATCTAAACAACTTAATATTGATCCTGCACCATTTAATTGTCGTGAAGTTATTTCATTAATTATTTCTAATTATATTCCACTTATAGGTAAAAAGGGCCTTTCTATTTATTACTATATTGCACCTAATGTGCCGGATATTATTAATGCAGATTCTGTTCGTGTGCAACAAATTATTTCTAATATTCTAAGCAATGCAATTAAGTTTACAAAAACAGGGTTTATTCTTTTAAATGTTTTTATAAGAGATTTTTATATTTGTATTGAAATTAGGGATACTGGAATTGGTATTCCTGATAATATATTAATGCAACTTTTTGATCCTTTTTTTCAGATTAAAGTTAATAATGAAAGTTTTTCCCAAGGAACTGGTTTGGGACTACCTATTTGTGAAAAATTAATTAATTTAATGGATGGTGATATTGAAGTTAACAGTCAGGTAGGTATAGGTAGTAGTTTTACGGTTAGGTTACCTCTATTTGATAGTGAATATATCACTTGTCAGCAACCAGAATATCGGCAAAATTTTCGTATTGGTTTATATTTTTTTAATCATTATTTGCGAGATTATCTACAAACTTATTTAAACTACAATGGCTTTAATATAATTATAGTTTGGGATGAACACAGTAAAGATCAAATTTATGATTTGATTATTACCGATTATGAAGGCTTGAAATCCGAATGTAAATTTATGCTTAGACTATTTTCAACATTTATCGGTGAACCATTAGAATATTCGAAAAATGATTGGGTTCATAATACTTACCAACTTGATAAGTTAGATAGTTTTATTGATCAATTAGTGATGGACAATTGTGAGCAACAAGTGGTCAATCAATCGCCAGTAATATCACAAGCAGATAAAAAGCTATGTTGTCTTACGGTATTAATTGTTGATGATCATCCAATTAATCGAAGTTTACTTGCAGATCAGCTGAAATCGATAGGATTTAATATAGCACTGGCTGAAGATGGATTAATTGCTTTGGATTATGTCCGACAAAAAAATATAGATATTGTTTTGACGGATGTAAATATGCCTAATCTTGATGGCTATGGGTTGGCAAAGTTAATTCGAGAAGAAGGTTATTCTATACCGATCGTTGCCTTAACTGCAAATGCAATGGCAGATGAAAAGCAGCGTTGCCTAAGTGTAGGAATGAATGATTGTCTATCTAAACCCGTTACATTAAAAAAATTAAAGCAATTGCTGTTAAAGTGTTGTGATGCTAACATATTAGCAATGCAAGAAGATAATAATTAAGTATTATTTTACTATTCAAATGATTACTCATCTATGATAACCAAATGGAAAACCGATTAATCTTATTTATTGTGCATAAAATTGGGATCAATCAGTTTTTATTTACCCAACATTATTAATTAATTTCTTTCTCAATAGTTACTGAAGAAAGATAATTCAATAGTGCTATATCATTTTCAACACCAAGCTTTAGCATGGCCGATTTTTTTTGACTACTAATTGTTTTAATACTTCGGTTGAGTTTTTTTGCAATTTCAGTGACTAAAAAGCCTTCTGCAAATAAACGTAAAACTTCGCTTTCTTTTGGTGATAAGCGTTTGTCACCATAACCGTTAGCATTAACTTTTTCTAATAATTTTGATACATTCTCAGGAGTGAATTTTTTTCCTTTCTGCAAGGCGGATAATGCCTTGGGTAAGTCAGCAGGTGCGCCTTGCTTCAAAACAATACCTTCAATATCTAAATCTAACACAGTACTTAATATCGCAGGATTATTATTCATAGTAAGTACAATGATTGATAGATTAGGGTAGTGACGTTTAATGTATTTAATTAATGTAATTCCATCACCATATTTATCACCAGGCATTGAAAGGTCAGTAATTAGAATATCTGCATTAAGTTTGGTTATGTTATTGATAAGAGATGTGGAATCTTCAAATTGACCAACCAAATTAATTCCCTCGATTTGTTCAAGAGATTTCCGTATACCAAATAGTACAATAGGATGATCATCAGCGATAATGACATTAAGGTTATTCATTTTATTGGTTACCCTCTGGCATTAGTTTTTTGATAAAAATATCAATGTTCCTAATGCTATTTAAAATCTCAAATTCATTATTATCTGCTATGTGCTGTTCTAATTGTTCACATGCTTTTTTAAGAAGCTCAAAGTTTAGCATAGCAAAAACACCTTTTAGTCTATGTGCTGTATCTTTTAGTTTTTTTAAGTCGCCATTTTCTTGGTTAGTATACAGCTTATTAATATCTATAGGTACTGTGGTAAGGAATAAATTACGATAGTCACTATCAGAAAGCTCTTTTTTATAATCCTCAAGGATTATAGGGTCTGCATTATTGGCTTGATTGATGATAGTGAATATTGATTTATCTATTGATTCATGCTCAGTCATCAAATTATCTTCGATTAAGATGGAGATAGCATTAATAAGCGCATCATTAAAATTGAAATTACACTTTATCAAATTTTGTCTGATTACCTTATAATCAATAATATTATCAACAAGATAAATTGTTGGTTTGTTATGTTCTGTTTTCTGATCAGTCATAAATAAATCATATGATGAATGATGATTATTTTTAGATATATCAGAATAACGAGCACCATAGGTCATTAAATGCTGCTGGATAATTTTATGAATTTCAGGATTTTTAATATCAAGAAGTATATTAATACCATCAAGAAGCGGTGAAGATTTTGAGCTCTGTTCATTTTCTAATTCTAAGGGTAAGGTCACGGTATAATGAGATCCGATCCCTACTTTACTTTTTATAAAGAATTCGCCTTGCATACGTTGGCATAGCTGATGGCAAAGATAAAATGTCATGCCCGAATTGGATAAGGTTCCATCATTATTTGTTGAGCTAGCAAAAGGTATGTGGATATTGGCCAGATCCATTGCATTAAGTCCTACACCGCTATCAATGATTTCAAGAGATAAGCGTTTGTTTTCATAGTTTACAATCACAGTAATTTTGCCAAAATTAGTTGTATTAATTGAATAGCTTAATAATAGTGAAATTATCTTGAATAACGCATTATGATTTATAGTAAAATATTGCTCAGAATTTAAATTGTTATGATAGTAAAGCGAAAGACCCTTATTAATAATGAGTGTTATTTTTTCTTTCAGTATCTTATTCATCATTTCAGTGATGACGATAGGTTTAAACTCACCTGGTTGTTCTGTTTTCCATTTGCCAGATTCAATAGTATTAAGTAGGGCAATGTTTTCTATCCAGTTAGAAATATAATAAGTCCTGACTAATAATTCATTAATAAAATATTTTATTTTACTCTTATCTGATGTTTCTCTCAGTTGATAAATAAGCGCGTCAATTTCTACAATCGGAGTTTGGATCTCTTTACACATGTTCGCTAACATTGAGCGTCGTACCTGAATATTTTTTTCATGCTCTTTTTGAGCCATTAGTAATTTTTTATTTGTTAGAGCTTCTTTATCTTGATCATGAATAAAAAACATATAAGTATTATCTGATAATTGGCTATTAATTAATTTTATTTCATAGATAGTATCTTCAATTGAAATCTGAATAGAACCGTGATGTTGGATGGCCATATCACGAATACGTATTAAGTCCATATGAGGTAGAAGTAATTCAGCAATCCCATTACTCATAATTTTGCGATTGGTTGAGAAATTATAAAGTAGAAAACCGATAGGTATATTTGAAATAATGTAGTTACTAATTGTGTTTGTAACTTGTATTTCATGAAACATATTTTGGTTAGGGGTAATAAAACGCGTTCTAATATATAAACTGCCAGCGATAGAAATAGTGGTAAAAAGACAAATAGCAATTATGGCCCACAAGTTATTATATAAAAGATCCCATAAAATATCCTTAATCGGTAGCTGATAGGACAGCTGATAAGCCGTTCCAAGTATAGGTTGCGTAAATTGTAATGAGAGACCATTAAATTCAATATCAACTTGATTTCCTTTGTTATGTATTATGTCATTTGATGGGGTAATTGATAAATATTCAGGATTAGTGTTTTTTGAAAGTAATAAACATATTGGTAACTCAAAGGTTATAATGGTAGTTAATTGGCCTGGTGAGTTAAACATGGTGCGATAAGTATAATAATATGAATTATCTGGACGAGTACGCCGAATATTAGATAGACTTTCTCGTTTATCTATTGCTGAAGATAGAGACAACATTTCGGAGCGTTTTTCTTCAGAGGTTAAAGTTAAATAGCTCTCTTTATAGCGTATTTCGGGCTTTAAAATCGAATGAGTAGTTACTAGTAACAATGTATTATCCTGACCATTAAGATAGTACATAGAGCTATATTCATTTTTAGCTCCCCATATTATGCCCATATAGTTTGATAATTTATGGGCTAGATTGACATTCGCATTATTTTGTCGCCCAAAAATAATTGTATCGACATGTCGCTCATAGTTATTGATCCAAAAAATATCAGGGCGCAGTTTAATCGGTGTGGGGGCATTATTCTTAATTTCATTTTCGCCATCATTAGCAATATAATAGAGTTGATTTGCATAATACCTATAATCTTCAATTTCATATTCAAGTTTCTTGGTGATGTTACTGAGCGCATTTTGACTGTTATTAATCCAATTATGAAAATAATTATAGGCAAATAGAATTAACAACAATACCAGTGAGCTGATAAACATTATAAAAAAGTATGCTAGCGATGAAAGTTGTAAAGTTGGTTGTTTATAATCCATTGGTAGAAGAGGCGCCTTTTTATCAAACTAGAAGAAAAAATCAGTATTTTGGTTACTATTTAAATATTATTGTCTTATTATTTTAACAGGTAATCTCTGATAGTGTAATTTTGGTGATCAAACTTTAAACAATTAATGAAAAAAATAGTATTTTTTAAATTAGGGTCTAGACAAGGTCATCATATTTCGCCATAATTCCGTATTATGGAAGGATGGCCGAGCGGTCGAAGGCAGCGGTCTTGAAAACCGCCGATGGGAAACCATCCTAGAGTTCGAATCTCTATCCTTCCGCCAAATTTCGCCGGCTTAGCTCAGTCGGTAGAACAACTGACTTATAATCAGTAGATCATGAGTTCAACTCCGGTAGCCGGCACCGATTAATTCAATGGGTTATACAGCTTTAGAGATCTCATTGAGGTTTGTTTGTGACATATTTGTGTCATTTATATCCATAAGAGTATCGATTTTTTAGTATGCTCAGTTGCGTGCTAGGTTGGCATATCTAGGTACCATTTCAATTGACCCACAGTCACCTATTTCTAGTAATGCCGATAATGTAACGCACAGATTGTGCTAATCAGATAGTCCATGTGTGCCTTAAATCATGGAAACGAAAGTTTTCAATTCCCGTTCGGCGTAATTCTGTTTTCAAGCTGTGCTATCATTAACACACATTTTTCCTTACTTTTTCTGTTGATGTTCTATCAGCTCTATACCATGCTTCTGTATGCACGAAAACACAATGATAATGTTTGCCTATATTTGCCCAGTTAATATTTTGTAGGCTGTACTATTCAAGGCTACACTCATTGCTTTTCTTCCTTTTGCTTCATCAGGATAGATCCAGGCAACTTTTTCCAGCTTTGCTCCGTTTAGATTTGTTTGAATTAATTTTGCTTTATTGAATGTTGAACTCATCATATTGGCGTTTTCTAAATTAGCTCCTTCTAAATAAATTCCCGATAAATTTTTCCCGGATAGATTTATATTTGATAAATCTATTTTTCCCTCTTTCATGTTAATGTTTAAATTAAGCTGTTTTTACAATAACAATAAGATAGCGACATTTTTAAATTCCTTCTCACTTATTTCTGAAGTAAAGCACTTTCCTTTTTGTCCTTCAACTTTAATAGTTACTTTATCCGGATCAGAATCGCAGAAGATAATTGTTACTAAACATCCTTTGAAATTAAATTCCATTTTCTCAGGTAAATGATATGAGTTTGGATCAGCGTTATTTTCTTCAATAGAGGTAGTTACTGCTTGAATGAAATTATCGTATTACTTAGATAATTCTTTTTCAACTCCTCCAGCAGTAAAAAATTTATTATATATTCAAGCAGTCCTTTAGGTGAAGCCGCTGAATTTTTAGCTTCTATATTATTAATATCCATTATATGACGAGCAAATGTCGAACAACGTTCTGCATTCAGGTTTACATATGACATACTTTCTATTCCCTAAAGGTGTGAAAAGTTTAAAATAGAGCACATTGAATTATTTTGGTTTATCCATAAATACTTAATTTTCAATTTAATAACTTATCTGATGTTTAATGATACTCAGGTCATCTTCTTTATTTGTATAAAATTATTGTGGAGATTTCAATGGTAATTAGTCTATATTTTTTATGACTAATAATCCTATGTGTTGGGTCTGACGGCTCAGTATTTTAGCTAGAAATTTTAATCTAACATATCATATATAGAATGATTGCAAAATAAAAATTTTACCCCGAAAAATTAATTTTCTCGCACCCGTCTACCGATTTCGTGTTGGAAAAATATTTCCGCTTTAAAAATTTTACAAATTAAATCGCCATACCCTACCAAACTTAGAGAGTCGCGAGAAATTGCCAACTGAAATGTATGAAAAGATTTTTGGTAAATTTTAGTCCCGCAAGGGAGGCCTGAAAAATAGAACGTAAATAGATTATAGAATTAACTTCATATTTTTTTACTTCTTGCAATAGTTTTGCTAACTGTGACGTAGGTGACAGATCTAACAAAAGCAGTATTCTTTTCAGATATTCCCACCACCAATCACACAGCTGTTACAAGTTGATCTTGTGTCAGTTCGGGGCAATATCCTTTTAGGCTTTGAGTTGCTCTTCAATATGGGTTCATGTTGTAGGCTTGCTATCGTTCACCGCAAGGTGGCTGAACATTGACAAATTCTAAAATTAGATCAGTTTTCGATCGGCATTTACAAATTATGGTATAAATTTATCTATTTATAAAATATGGAATAAATTTTTATGAAAAAAACTTTACAAGTTTCGTTCACACTTCTCATATTGCAACTGAATACACTCGCCGTATAGCTTAACCTGATTATATTTTTTCTCCTGAATATTTAGAACTCAGTGCAGAAGTGTGTTAAGATACTGTTGTCCTTAACGCCCGGAAATCAGGGGCTTTAGATAAGTACAAATATGCTAGTCTATGGAGTACGATTAACATTCATTATTTTGAACATTTTGTATCAACGAGAGATTTTAAAATTATTTAAACATCTCAATCTACTTTTCGGGCAGGATAAGCAATTGTCATTTTAACCTTACCGCGTTAGCTGCATGAGTAGAATTAATATAAATCATATTGTCATGATTAATTACTACAACTAAACTACCTGGTTTTGTGTGTGGTTAAGCGCTTTTATAACTAACAGTTGTCGACAATGGCATTTCATTCCAACGAGTTTTTGCTCGGATTTGACCACCGTAATAACATGCGATTAATAAGCCAATACGGAAAAATGCAACTAAAACTAAAGTTTTCTATGCTTATTAATATTTAAATGTGAAGGTTTAATAGAATCTCAATTTTCATTGTGAATAATAGTAGAAATATATTTTTATATTTACTTAATTTTATATATTACAAAAATGGACTTTAATAAATAATTTTTGGCTAAATATAAAATTATTTCTATTTCTTTAAATCTGCTGGCTTTTCATATTTTCTCTAACTGCTTGTAATTTTATGATTTTACCCAGTATAACGTCTGCTTTACTATTAGGACAAGCTACGTATATAATGCATTATATTACTATTCTTTACTTGATAGCTTATCAAGCAAGGTTATTACGCTATAACATATTGATAGCATTGATACTAATATTTTAATTATATCTGCTGTTTCTTTTTTCTTCTGACTACTGAATTATTGACACTATCATAAAGTTTAAAATCAAACCAAGAGATATGAGAAATTTCGTCAGTAGAAACTACGATATTTAAATCTTTTATTTTATTAGGGTATATATTTGTAAACTCTAATAACAAGGTATCTTTGTCTCAATAGCAGACTTACGGGAAGAAAAGAGATATATTTATTAGGTTCTTCTTTTTCGTTGGGATCGGATAATACTAATGTAAGCTTTCTTGGAAGAAAGGTTGATCGAAACCGGACGCTTAGGCGTTGACTCTAAAGCATCAAGCAACATACAGTCAATAGTGCCGTTTAATAATGTTTTTCTCAGTACTTTAGCATTTTTAGCTTGGCATATTTTATTGTAAGTAGCTACATGTTTTTTACTGTAAAAATATCTGGGAATGTAGTTTTTTATCCAAACAATAAACACGTATATCCAAGAAAATACAATTGATGTTATTGATAATAATATTAACAATGCATAGATATGATCCTTTTTATCCTCACTAGTAAGGGTAAAATTTTTTGCAATCAGATCTATCAGGTGGTGCAAAACAGGCAAAAAGTACCATAAGTGGCTACTTTTAGGTATAAAAGTTGTCCATCGTGCCCGTCTAATCTAAAGTAGTGATAGGGATTAGCGACTATCATAATATAGCCACTAACTAAAATGGGAATGAGAAGAAGTGCTAATAAGCTATTTCCTTGAACACGTTTTTTTCTGTTTTACAATCAAACTAGCCATCTTTTGTATTTCTTTTACTTTAGGCAAGGCTACAATTTCGTTAGACGGGATATAAGCGGCACCTCTTTTGTCGACACGTACAAATGCGGAAGTTTTGTTACTTTGTCTTTTGCTCGTTTTCTGATGATCAGTCGGAAAGCATCTGGTAAGCCAATTGCGTAATGTTGACATAATAACCGCCTCTGAACTCAAATTTTCTTTCGGTTAATGGATTACTTGTGTGATGGTTTAAACATCCAATAATATTATATACTTTTTGTGGTTAATTTGTATACAGTCCAATCGTGATTGTAAAATTTTAACCAACATGTTAAATGAGCAGCTTTGTTCAGGACAACATGAGGTTGCCACTGTTGCGAATTTAACTGATTTTGACTCAGATCAAATTCCAACAATGTGACATTGTCAATATGATTATTTTTCTCTAAATCTGTTAATATAAATTTCGATAATAAATTAACCAGTAATAATTTTTTATGTATGATATATTAAATATTAACTATATAATTAAATATCATTTATGGATTGCCTAAACTGTACATATCTATAAACGTTTTTATTAGTTTAATCACTATTTTGCTCAGGAGTTTCGTCAATAAGCTTGGCTTATGCTGTTTGTTAATGCTAAATGTATCCCAGTTGGTGGCTTCTATTTCAGTTGTCTGCTTTATTTTTATCAATCATCATAAAAATAGAAATTTTCCTTTATTTTTATTTTTTTCTTTCAGTTATCAGATTGCTAAATTTTGTCTGATTTGACTACTAAATTACTATGAAGCTTCATTAGACCAAAATTTTTCCTTTGCTTGTTAGTGGAGCTATTATTGCTGTTGTAGTTGATCTCTTTCTTTACCACTTTTAATCATTGAATATCGGTTGATTGGCTAAGAGTGAGTAAATAATTTGTCTTGGTTATTGAGATTAGATGAGCAGTTTGTACCAGATTATTACCGAAAAGGGCAAATTATTTACCATATCCATTTTTCATTAAGTTAGAACCTTGGCATTTTTTATGATTTAGAGTATTAACCTGTGATGGATATCAAACTAATTAATTTTTAGATCAATATTCGAGCAAATTTGTGTTATGTTTCGTTATCCACAAGATTTGAATGGCTTTATATTTTGTTTATTTATCTTACATCGTTATTTTTTCCTATGTGTTTTGGCCAACTTAGCTGGCTTTTTTTTGATTTTTTGATTTCGTTTGGTAAGAAGTGTCGTACATTCAATTATAGTTGTTAAGCTAAAATAGATAACAAATTAAAACCCGTCTCCATTTGGTTTGCCAATGTTATTGTTAGTAATTCAGTAGGATTATTTTACTTAATTCAGTACAAAGTAAATATTTACCCCGGTTTTACCACCAGTAAATTTCAGGCACAAAAAAACCAATCATAACTGATTGGTTTTCTTATAAAATCCTGGGTGGTATGAGAGGATTGAACCTCCGCCCCCCCGATACCCCATGACGGCAATCAAATTTTGTTTAACTTATTGATATTTAATATATAAATATAGATAAACTGCACATGTAAACATGGTATTTTGGAGAATTTTTGCATTATAAGAATCAATGAGTTAGGAATAGTTTTACACCATTAAATGACCCTTATTTCTGCGTGTGGAACACTAACCCAACCTACATGGTTTTGAGTGTAAATTTTTGTTGATTTAGCATCACTATCTACTATTCTGGCCTGTGGATCTATTCCTTATTGTTTAAATAAATGTGTAGCTAATGCTCTAATTTTATGGAAAGTTGGTCTTTGCTCTAATGGTAATTCAGCACATACTCCAACTTTATCTCTAAGCAATGAGAATGATCTGCTAAGATAATCAGGAGCTACTTGAGTTGGTTGTTTAACTTTACTACTGATTGGATTGCTATAAGTTTTAAGTAATCTATGTACTACATATGGACTTGCGATATTATCTTTGCTTTCATCAATAATTCGCTTTGACTCTGTACCTATTAGTATCGCAACGTGGGAAGCCTCTTTTTCTTTGACTTTTTGTCGATGTATATAATGTACCGTAAATATCATTCATAGGTTTGTTTTACCACCTCAGACGGCAGTGGATCTGTTACTCCCCAGCAACAGAATCTGTTATACTTTTATGACCACCAGCAAACAGAAATGAGAATTTAATTATGCCTGCTAGTGCCGCATGGCAAATCACAAAAGATATTGCCTCCTTGGTAAAAAGATATTTGATAAAAAAGTGAGTGATGACGTCAGAGAAAAAATACAGAAAATGATTGATAAGTCATATGAATTATATGACATAATTGTTTTCCTCGAGGAGCAAAGACATATTAATAAAAATTTTATTTCTGAACTTCAGGAAAAAATCAAGAGTACTAAACGTTTTCATCGTGAGTTTAAAAAGTACAAACATACAAATTTGCTTCGGGTACGTTTGTTTACTTATGACACTGTTTCTGATAGCGATGATCTGTTTCACTATATATGTACAAAGTGTGTAAATGATGGCGTAATATCGATACTTTAGCTCAAAAGTGTTATTCGTGCTTATTTTCAAAGTTTTTGTTCCTCTTGTGCAATTGCCTATTTTTAACTCTTTCAGGCGAATGAACACAACAATTACATTAACTTCGTATTGTTAAAAAGCTTATTACATAACTACATCAAAACTATTTGATGCCTGTCTTTTCACCATATTAGTCTCGGTGGTATCCTTGGTGTTCTTATAATAACCAGGAAAGTCTACTTATGTCTCATATTAGAACTGTAGATTACTTTTAGCACGGTGTTACACTGTCAATTACTTGTTCTTATCAAACCAATATTGCTCATGGATGATTTGGATTACTCTTTCTATAATAAAAATAATGAAACGTTTCTTAATTTATTAGGTGGTTTCAGCAAATCTTTTCTTTTTATCATCACGATACCAACCTCAGGTTACTGGAATATTGTTTTCTCTTTACCAGATAACTTATAGAGCATCAGATTTTGATTATCCCGTTAGTAAATATTGATGTTTAGCTTCTTCTAATGCTTCCTGAAGGGCGGCAACAATTTTGTCCTGCGTACCGTCTTTCAATCATCCTCGGGCTAATCTGCCTCCTCTGGGCTCCTGGTTGTATTCCCACCTGATATCAGGTTTATTTTCATCAACAATAATAGTCTTCATATTAACCTCTCAGCAACGCTGAGCCGCATCCACATATCCTTTAACTTCGAGCGATGGAAACAACTCAATAAATCTTTAACGAGATGGAAAGCTGTGGTGTGATTGCCGTTCATGTATATGTTGAAAGCGCTGACAGTTTCGTTGGTTTTTGACGGCATCACGGCAAGCGTATCAACTCCAAAGGTCGAACATATTTCGCTTCTGTCAAAGCGATTGAGTATGTCTGTAGCCGTTGATATCTTTATCGGTGAAATGGTGAGGATTTCACCGTCATAACTAACTGTAGGTTTCATTTTGTCCCCTCGTGACGTTCTGAATTTCAACACTAACAAATGTTAAAATTGTTTGAAAATCAGTCTTAGTGATGTGTGCCGAGTGCCTCTCGGTGTTCGAATTACAGTCATTACGGACGGTCCCTAACAACATAAGAAAATAGATTCCTATGATTTGACTTTCTCGCGACGCTAGCCGCATTCACACATCCTGAAACTGACTTGTCAATCACCTTAATTTTCTAATTTAACTTATTGTCTTCATGTTCATATATCTCAGCTATGTTATAAGTTCAGCGTTTAATTTTTCATTCAAATAAAAAATAGCACCAAGTATGAATTATAGCAATAAGTAGGTTTATATGATTAATTTACCTAAAAAACTAAGTTATCAAACCATACCCGTTATTAGAGGAAATATAGAAAAACACGTATTGGCAACTGGTAAATTGGACGTGGTTAGCAAGGTAGATGTTGGCGCTCAAGTAAGTGGTCAGTTACAGATTTTTTATGTAAAAGAGGGCGATATAGTAAAGAAAGGAGATTTATTATTAGCGGTGATAGATCCACAAAACGCGTAAAATGTGGTGAGAGAATCAGAAGAAACTCTGCGTGAACGGCAAGCTAATTTAGCATTAGCACGCGCTGAATTGACGTTAGCGCAAATGACTTATCAACGCTATGTTGATTTGGCAAAACACTAAGCTATTTCACGACAAGAATTTGATCGAGTTAAAACTGATATGGCAGGTAAAAAAGCGCGAGTAAAATTTTATATTGCTCAAATTAATCGTAATCAAGCCTCATTAAATACAGCAAAAACTAATTTAAAGTATACCCATCTTACGGCTCCACTTAATGGGATTGTTACTAATATTAAAACATTGCAGGGACAAACGGTAATCGCTTATGCAGTTGTTTAATCATTTTAGAGAAGTGGTGTTGATGGCATTGCGAACAATATTAATTAATAAAATGCGCACATTATTGACGATGCTTGGCATCATTATTAGTATTGTTTCGTTGTGAGTATTTTGATCATTGGTAGTGCCGCCAAAGGGCTGGTTTTATCCGATATTCAGTCAATTGCAACCAATACTATCACTGTTTTTCCTGGTGAAGGCTTTGCTAACACCAGCCCAGAAGATCGACAAGTTCTCACAATAAACGATGTCGATATGATCCAGAAGCAGTCATATGTTTTTGCTATATCAGGTAAAATGGGTACTGGTGTTCGTTTACGTTATGGTAGTCAAAATTCAGTTGCTAGAGCATCTGGTATTGCAGAGTCTTATTTTGATGTTTATGTGATGCCACTGAGTCAAGGGATAAGACTGACAAACGATATGGTTAGGCACCATGCTCAAGTTATAGTCATCGATCAAAATACCAAAAATAGGGTTTTTCTTTAGCAAGAACAAGTCGTTGGTGAAATAATGTTAGTTGGAAATATGCCGGTTACCATCGTTGGTGTGGCAGTAGAACAGAAGTCAATTTATGGCAATAGCAATATGCTACAGATTTGGATGCATTATACTACCATGAGTAGCCGTCTGATGAATCGTTCTTATTTTGATAATATTGATATCAGGATCAAAGAGGAATATAGTTCATCGGAAGTAGAACAACAGTTGACGCGATTGTTAACGGTGTTACATGGGAAAAAGGATATATTTACCTACAATTTTGATACCTTGATTAAAACAATAGAAAAAACGACAAATACACTCTAGTTATTCTTAACGTTGGTCGCTATTATTTCTCTGATCGTTAGTGGTATTAGTGTTATGAATATTATGTTGGTTTCTGTAACAGAACGTACTAAAGAAATTGGTATTTGAATGGCGATCGGCGCGCGTAATAGCGATATTATGCAACAATTTTTGATAGAAGCGATTTTTATTTTTTTTGTTTCGTGGTCTTTTAGGGATCTTACTCTCTTATTATTGTGGCGATTATTGCTCGATTTATATTACCGGATTGGCAATTTGTTTTTAGTATGATGCCACTCCTTGGTGCTTTAGTTTGATCAACAGTCATTGGCCTCATTTTTGGTTTTTTACCCGCCCGAAATGCGGCCAAATTGAATCCCGTCAATGCGTTGGTAAGAGAATAAAAAATAAAGACTTATATGCTCCCAACAGAAGTGTGGGAGCAATAATTAAAATGGTAAATGATTAAAGGCAATGAAAACCTACTATTCATTTTACAGGAATAATAAGGCAGGCATGGTTACCTTTAGGTCCCTTAGTTGAACTAAAATTGACCTTCTGTCCAGCTTTTAATGTACGGTACCCTTCCATCTGGATACTGGAATAGTGTGCGAAGATGTCTTCGCCACCATTTTCGGGGTAGATGAAGCCAAAACCTTTAGCGTTATTAAACCATTTAACTGTACCTGTCTCCATACATCATCCTTCATAATAGGGTTTTATCAAACAAGTGCTAATGAACAGCTCATTTCATATTGCAGCGAACTAAAAATTGCTTGTTCATAAAATATACTGTATTAAAAAGATACATGGCGTCAAGTGTACTATATTCGCGGATATAGTGATTCAGTTGTTAAAATTTAATTTAGATAACGATATAGATCACTGTTTTTTATTATTTACTTTTTTAAGGATGATTGATTATAAATGGGAGCAAAGTGATAAACTAGGAATAATCAAGAAAAATTGTATAGTTAAAATATTTAATCGGATTTTTACCTAATGAGTGAGTGCCAAGCAGATTTTCAGACGGATGTTAGGCTCAAGGAACAAGTTGAGTCTATTTTACAGCTACCTTCAATGTATCAGGTGATTTTAAATAATGATGATTACACACCAATGGATTTTGTAGTACAAGTGTTAAAAAAATACTTTTCTTTTGATGAAAAGCAAGCCACACAAATTATGTTGGATGTTCATTTTCATGGGAAAGGGAGCTGTGGGGTTTATACTGCTGAAGTTGCAGAAACAAAGGCCGCACAAGTTAATATTTATGCAAGACAACATGAATATCCATTACTTTGCACGATAGAAGAAGTCTGATTAGACTGATTTATAGGGAGATGATTATGCTTAACCAAGAACTTGAACTTAATCTTAATGTAGCTTTTGCCAAGGCAAGAGATAGCAGGCATGAATTTATGACGGTTGAGCATCTATTACTGGCGTTACTCAGTAATACATCGGCCCGGGAAGCTTTAGAAGCTTGCAAAGTTGATCTTGTGATATTGCGACAAGAGTTGGAGCATTTTATTTCACAAACAACACCATTATTGCCAGAGGATGATAACCGGGATACTCAACCAACATTGAGTTTTCAGCGCGTGTTACAGCGCGCCGTATTTCATGTGCAGTCATCTGGTCGTAATAAAGTTACTGGTGCCAATGTGCTGGTTGCTATATTTAGCGAACAAGAGTCCCAGGCTGCCTATTTATTGCGTAAACATGATGTAAGCCGGCTTGATGTTGTTAATTTTATTTCTCACGGTATGGTTAAAGGTAGTGAGCCTGATAATAGTCATTCAAATTCTATTAATTCTGCTTATCGAAATGAAGAGATGGTTGGTGTTGAAGAGCGGATGGAAAGTTTTACCACTAATCTTAATCAATTATCAAAAGCCGGCAAAGTTGATCCTTTAATTGGTCGTCAGCAAGAATTGGAGAGAACAATTCAGGTTCTCTGTCGGCGGCGAAAGAATAATCCGCTATTAGTTGGTGAATCTGGGGTGGGTAAAACAGCGATTGTGGAAGGGCTTGCATGGCGTATTATTCAAAATAATATCCCGGAAGTGATGAAAGATTGTACTATTTATGCCCTGGATATAGGTTCATTACTTGCCGGTACTAAGTATCGTGGTGATTTCGAAAAGCGCTTTAAAGCATTATTAAATATGTTAGAAAAAGATGAAAAAAGTATTCTCTTTATCGATGAAATTCACACGATTATTGGTGCTGGGGCGGCATCTGGAGGACAAGTTGATGCCGCGAATCTGATTAAACCATTGCTATCGAGTGGGCGGATTCGGGTTATGGGTTCAACTACCTATCAAGAATTTAGTCATATTTTTGAGAAAGATCGGGCTCTGGCAAGAAGATTTCAAAAGATTGATATCGTCGAACCTTCTGCTGACGAGACCGTACAGATTATTAATGGATTACGGCCAAAGTATGAGGCTCACCATAACGTTCGTTATAGTCCAAAAGCGATTAAAGCCGCGGTAGATTTGTCAGTGAAATATATCACTGATCGCCATTTACCGGATAAAGCGATCGATGTTATCGATGAGGCTGGTGCAAGAACACGTTTGATGCCACAAAACCGGCGTAAGAAAACCATCGGCGTAACAGAAATAGAGTCGGTTGTCGCCCACATTGCCCGTATTCCTGAAAAAACAATTTCTTCCAGTGATAAAGAGCGGTTGAAAAATTTAGATAATAGACTGAAAATGCTGGTATTTGGTCAAGAACAAGCAATTCAAACGCTTAGTGAAGCAATCAAAGTGAACTGGGCAGGGTTAGGTAGTAGACATAGACCTATTGGTGCGTTTTTATTTGCTGGGCCAACCGGCGTCGGTAAGACAGAAGTCACCGTGCAACTGGCAAAGGCATTAGATATTAAATTATTACGCTTTGATATGTCAGAATATATGGAACGCCATACCGTTAGCCGATTAATTGGTGCTCCACCGGGATATGTGGGCTTCGATCAAGGTGGTTTATTGACCGATATAGTTATCAAGCATCCTTATTCCGTTGTTTTATTAGATGAAATAGAAAAAGCACATTCGGATGTATTCAATCTTTTATTACAAGTAATGGATAATGGAACTTTAACCGACAATAACGGTCGTAAAGCCGATTTCCGTAATGTCGTATTGGTGATGACAACCAATGCTGGTGTACAAGAAACCCAACGGAAATCTATTGGTTTCACCGAGCAAGATAATAGTACTGATGCTTTATCAGAGATAAAACGAATTTTTACTCTTGAATTTCGTAATCGCTTGGATGGTATTATTTGGTTTAATACTTTAACTCCAGAAGTTATTGTTCAAGTCGTTGATAAATTTATTGTTGAGTTGCAGGTCCAACTTGATGAAAAAGGAGTGTCAATTGAAATCAGTAATGCGGCACGTCAGTGGCTTTGCACTAAAGGTTATGATAAGGTGATGGGAGCTAGGCCAATGGTCAGGGTGATTCAGGATAATCTGAAGAAACCTTTAGCCAATGAACTTTTATTTGGTCATTTAAGTCATGGTGGCGCTGTTAAGATCGATGTTAATAAGAAGACGCAAAAGTTAACTTATCATTTTGAAGGGATGCATAAAACTAAACCAGAGGACGCAATAATTTAATTATAGGTGGTTTATAATCATAGACGATATTCCATCGTCTATGGCCGGGGCTGAGCGAGGAAGCGATCAACGGCTACGAAAGATGATTCGGCCTTTACTCAGATCATAAGGTGTTAACTCGACAGTTACTTTGTCACCTGTCAGAATACGGATATAATTTTTACGCATTTTGCCAGAAATATGCGCTGTAACTACGTGTCCATTTTCTAGTTCAACACGGAACATGGTATTGGGCAATGTATCTAGTACTGTACCTTGCATTTCAATATTGTCTTCTTTGGCCATCTAATCCTCTAAGTTAATCACCAGGTTTTTTCGGGCAAGATAATGCCCCAAAACCCTCCTTATGTAAAGGAGAGTCGAGTTTAAAGTCACTTTTTCTTGTTATCAAGATACAAAAATTACAGTAATTAAAATCTTATAGTACAAAAACATACAACAACTATACGGTTTAAACAACACGAATGATAAAAAATAAAATGCAATATATCCTCGCAAACAATCGAAGTGAGTTTGCAATAGAATCGGTTATTCGTCTATATATTTTTAAAATGATGCTTAACCAGCTATCTTTTGTCTTGCTTTAAGCTAAAAATGCTTTTAAGTTAGTTATGAAAAGTAATTAGTTATCTTATGCATTGTGTAAACTTATAGTTTGTTTCTGCCAACACGCTTTATCAATAGGTTGATCACGATATTGATAGAGGTAATTTAAAAATTGTACTCGTGGGATCTCTTTCACACCTAAAGAGGCGGTGTATGTATTAAGTATTTGACAATCAAATAGTTTACCACCAAAGCGCAGGAAATGATGATAAAAAGCAATAAAGGCATATTTAGAACCGTCACTAATACGGCTAAACATTGATTCACCACAAAAAATTTTACCAACATTGACGCCATAGAGCCCACCAATTAATTGAGCCTTGTGCCAAACTTCGACGGAATGGGCCTGGCCAAGTTGATGTAAGGCAGTATATCCTTCTATTATTTGCTGGTTGATCCAAGTTCTTTCCTGGCGCTGTGCACACGCTGTGATAACTTGTTCAAAGTCATGATTTACAGTAATCATATAAGATGTTTTTTTCATTCTTTTTTTAGTTGTTCGGCTAATATGTATTTCTGCCGGCAAGAGCACTGCTCGTGGATCTGGTGACCACCATAATGAGATTTCCGTTGGATTAAACCAAGGAAAAATGCCTTCATAATAGGCAGATTGTAATCTGCCGACAGCAAGATCCCCGCCGATGGCCAGTAAACCATTGGGTTCATCTAGAGCATATTCTGGTGCTGGAAATATATAAGATTCATCATCAAACTGAAACATATAAGCATCCTAATTAACTAATCTTGTATAAATGTTAGGGCTATTTTGGCTTGGTAATATTGGAAATAACGCCCTTTCAATTGTAATAATTCCTCATGTGATGCTCGTTCAATAATTTTTCCATCATCCATCACATAGATTTGATCCATTTTTTCTAGTCCCTGTAAGCGATGAGTAATAACTAACAAGGTTTTTTTTACACAGTGCTGCTGTAACTGAATTAATATCTGTTGTTCAGTTTTGGCATCTAATCCTTCGGTAGGTTCATCTAATAAAATTACAGGCGCATCATAAAGTAGCGCTCGAGCGATACCTAATCGTCGTTGTTCCCCACCTGACAGTTGTCGGCCACCTTCACCGATCCAACTATCAAGCCCTCGATTCTCAACCAGACCGGCTAAACCAACTTGTTGTAAAACTTTTATCAGCAAAGTATCACTTGCATCGTCTTTCGCTATTAGTAGATTATTACGTAAAGTATCACTAAAAATATGCGTTCGCTGTGGTACTACCGCCATCAATTTACGTAATGTTTTCTCATCATAGTTATTAATTGTACGGCCGTTGATCAAGATATGACCTGAGCTAACATCCCATGCACGAGTTAATAATTGTAATAGGGTGGTTTTACCACAACCAGTTTTACCTAGGAGGGCAATATGTTCACCAGCATTAAGGGTTAATGACACATTTTCTAATGTCGGCTGCGGTTGTTGTGGATAACTGAAATACACATTATGCAATTTAATTTCAATTTTATTAACAGTCGTTACACCTGAAACAGGAAATATCACAGCTGGCTGCTGATTAATTAATTCAGTTAAACGTTTTGCCGAAGTAACGACTTGTCCTAAATATTGAAATGCAATAGCCACCGGTCCAAGAACTTCAAACGCCGCAAGCGTACAAAAGACAAATAAGGCAATGAGTGCACCTGGTTTATGCTGATCACCAACACCAGATGCTGCCATCCACATTAGCAGGGTTGCAGTTAGTCCACTGATAGCAATTATCAGAGATTGTGATAGCGCTGTTAAGTTAGATTGCTGCTGCTGGCGTTTTAGCCAATTGGATTCTAACTCGGTCAATACTTGCCGAAAACGCGGCAATGCGCCAAACACAGTTAACTCAGCATGTGCCTGGATGGTGTTGAGCAAAGAAGCGCGATATTGGCTACGTAATATAGTGAGATCGTGACCAATTACTTTTCCAGCCTGATAAAAGAAAAAGGGTAAAGTAATAAGCAAACACAGCATAATTGTGCCTAAAATAAAGGCGAGAAGTAAGTCTAATGTAATTAAAGCAAAAGTGAGCAAAATAGTAATAACAAAAGCAGCCAATATAGGAGAAATCACGCGCAGATATAAGTGATCAAGCGTTTCGACATCAGCAACTAGACGATTAAGGATATCTCCCTGGCGATAGCGGGCGATACTAGTTGGTGAGAGCGGGAATAGTCTTTGAAACGTAAATATCCTCAGATGCGCTAAGACACGAAAAGTCCCATCATGGCTAACCAAGCGTTCAGCATAGCGACTGGCAGTGCGGATTATTGCTGAACCACGCACTCCCGCTGCTGGCAGCATATAATTAAAGGTATACAATCCAGCCGAGCCTGCTAGTGCTGTTCCGGCTAAAAACCAACCTGATAGGGTTAGTAGGCCAATATTAGCAAGTACCGCAACAATGGTTAGTATAATGCCAAGATTGAGTAGTAACCAATGACGCTGATATAGCGCAAGAAAAGGTCGTAGTATACGCATATTATAATTCCTTAGCACGATAGCTTAGCAGGCGGCTAAAAGCACCTTTAGCTTGGCTTAATTTAGCATAAGTACCTTGTTCAATAATTAAGCCATTTGCCATTACCCATATTTGATCGTATGCGGCAGATTCTTCTAATAAATGGGTAACCAGCACCGTTGTTTGTTTAGTAGAAGCCGTATTAAGTGCTGACATCACACGTTGCTCACTTTGCATATCAAGGCTTGCTGCGGGTTCATCTAATAAAAGTAACTGGCAGGGATTAAGTAAAGCGCGGGCGACAGCTATTCGTTGTGCTTGTCCAACTGATAAGCGAGCCGCATTTTCGCCAATGAGAGTATTGACACCCTCTGGCAGATGCTTGGTAAACTCGGTTACATAAGCATTTTCCATCGCCATATTGATCGCTGCCATTGAAGTTACGGGGGAATATAGACGTATATTGTCAATGATTGTTTGTGCAGGTAAATGGGGATTTTGACCAACCCACCTAAGTTGCTTGCGCCAATCAGTTATATCCAGATCTCTAAGCTCAATCCCATTTACAGTTAGTGAGCCACGATAGGGTAGAAAACCCAGCAATACATTTAACAGTGAACTTTTGCCAGCACCACTTTGTCCCACTATGGCAGTACGTTGTTTTGGCAATAGAGTGAAGTTTAATGGGCCAGCTAAGCGTATATTGTCATGCGATAAAATTTCTAGTTGTTTTGCGCTAACGGTTAAGGCTTGAAACGGAGCAATAGGCTGTTTATTTTGTGTTTGTTGCGATGGTTCTTCAATGTTGGCTAATAATGTAAATAAAGACTCTGCTGCACCTATGGCTTGTGCTTTTGCATGGTAATAAGTACCTAAATCACGTAGTGGCTGAAAAAATTCCGGGGCGAGTATCAATGCCAAAAACCCAGCAAAAAGAGTAACCGGTAGGCCATAATTACCAAAATGCAGTTCTCCTAAATAAGAAAAACCGAAATAAACAGCGACAATAGCAATGGAAATTGATGCGAAGAATTCTAAAACTGCAGAGGAGAGAAATGCCATCCGCAAGACTTCCATGGTTCGTTGCCGAAACTCTTCAGTTGCTTGTTCAATATCTTTTACTTCTTTGCTGGCACGGAAAAAAAGCCGTAAGGTATCTAGTCCACGCAGACTATCAAGAAATCTGCCACTTAGACGGGCCAAAGCAACAAAATTTCTTCGATTAACATCAGCGGCTCCCATCCCGACTAATATCATAAATAAGGGAATTAAAGGTGCGGTGAGTAATAAAATCAAGGCGGCCACCCAATTAATAGGGAAAATAGCAATTAGTATAATGATGGGAATTATGGCGGCTAAATACATTTGAGGTAAATAGCGAGCGTAATAATCTTGTATGTTCTCAATTTGTTCTAAGATAATGGTTGCCCAACTACCAGCGGGTTTATTTTTAAGCCAAATCGGCCCTAATTGGTCAAGTTTATCTAGCACCATTTTGCGGATCTGTTGGCGAACAATTTTACTGCAAACAAAACCAATACCTTCCCGTATAAAATTAATTATTGCCCTTAAAGTAAATACACAAATGAGTAATATAAATTGAACTAGCAAGTGTTCACGAGAAACATTGTCTATAATTAGTGCTTGTAAAATGGTAGCTAACAACCAGGCTTGACTAACAATAAGTAGACCACTAATAATCCCTAGTAACATGGATAAGCGTAGCCAGTGTTTTGCAGGTGCTGATTGTTGTTTCAGCCATTTAACCAACTCAGTTTGTTTTTTTTTATCCATAGTGATGATTTTAATATACCGGTGATAAGTTAATTATTACAACTGATTGATCTTAATTGTATCTAATATCAACTTTTATTAATATGGTACTGATAACAAGGCGCTATTTCGATAGCGCCTGTTAAACAAATCAAATGATTATTATCATTAGTAATATTTATTTGCGGTAAAGCTCTTCTAAATAGTGTTCTGCGTCAAGGGCAGCCATACAACCAGTACTTGCTGAGGTAATAGCTTGACGATAAACATGATCCATCACATCACCGGCAGCGAAAACACCTTTAACTGAGGTTTGGGTTGCATTACCTTTAGTTCCTGATTGTACTTGGATATAACCATTTTCCAATGCTAATTGATCAGTAAAAATACTGGTATTGGGGGTATGGCCAATAGCAATAAACACACCAGCGACTGAAAGCATTTCTATGCTATTGTTTTGGGTTGAACGTAAGTTGACACCGGTTACACCATTATTATCACCTAATACTTCATCGAGTGTATAATTAGTATGTAACACAATATTGCCAGTTTTTACTTTCTCCATCATTCGTTGGATGAGAATTTTCTCGGCGCGAAATGTTTCCCGACGATGAATTACATGAACTTCCGAGGCGATATTTGCCAGATAAAGTGCTTCTTCAATAGCGGTATTGCCACCACCAACAACAGCTACTTTTTGTTTACGATAGAAAAAGCCATCGCAAGTGGCGCAGGCTGAAACTCCACGACCTTGAAAGGCTTCTTCAGAAGGTAAACCCAGGTAACGAGCTGAGGCACCAGTAGCGATAATCAGTGCATCACAGCTATATTTCCCGTTATCACCAATGAGTTTGAACGGCCGCCGCTGCAGATCAACCACATTAATGTGATCATTAATAATATTTTCTTTAGCGGTAAATTTTCGGGCGTGTTGCAGCATCCGTTCCATCAATACAGGCCCCATTAATTTAGTATGATCACCAGGCCAATTTTCGACTTCAGTGGTTGTTGTTAATTGTCCTCCTTGCTGAATACCGGTAATTAATACAGGATTTAAATTTGCTCGAGCAGCATAAATAGCCGCAGTATAGCCGGCAGGACCAGATCCTAAGATAATGACTTTACTATGAGTGGTGGTGTTCATAGATGCTCCATTGTTAATAATTTTCATTCAATATGGCGATTGTAGGAGATTAGAAAAATTAAAAAAAGTAGATTGCATGAAAATAAGCTAGGCAATAGCAATTTTTGGTTGGCTAGTTTTTAACATTTTATTTATAACGGTTAGTTATGAAAAAAGATTATTTTCTGTAAAATCACATTTTAAATTGAGAATTTTCTTTATGTCTTATTGACAATTAGTTAAAAATGCATTCATTTCCATATGTTGTTCTGATTTTTATTCATAATCTTTGACAATCGGTTGTGTATTTGAGAAAACATCTTGTAGGATTAATTACCTAATTTGATTAATTGAAATTAAACATCAATTAAACAAATAGATAAATATCCTACTTTCCATTATCAAATTGAAAACTAACCAGATGATTTATCTACAAGATGAATTATACTACTAAAATATTATTGGTCAGGCGGAGTTTAACCTTATTGCATCTTTTCCAATTCAATAAAGTAAGAAAAGAAAATAGGGAATGTAATGGGTATAGGAAAATAGCTAAAAGAGAGATAACGAAATGATTGATAACAAAAAGCGTCCAGGAAAAGATCTTGATCGTATAGATAGGAACATACTTAACGAGCTACAAAAGGATGGTCGTATTTCTAATGTAGAACTTTCTAAGAGAGTAGGGTTATCGCCGACACCTTGTTTAGAACGTGTGCGCCGTTTGGAACGTCAAGGCTTTATTTCAGGTTATACTGCTTTATTAAATCCACACTATCTCGATGCATCTTTATTGGTTTTTGTTGAGATTACCTTGAACCGTGGTGCGACAGATGTTTTTGAACAGTTTAACGCCGTTGTGCAAAAACTGGAGGGAATTCAGGAATGTCATTTAGTCTCTGGGGATTTTGATTATTTACTTAAAACACGTGTTCCTGATATGTCTGCTTATCGTAAATTGTTAGGAGAGACACTACTTCGTCTGCCTGGTGTTAATGATACTCGTACTTATGTAGTGATGGAAGAAGTAAAACAGAGTAATCGTTTGGTCATTAAGACACGTTAATCAAATAGATGCAAAACTGGAAAAAGTTAGGTACACTCCTGTTTATGCATACAGTTTCAACGCTGAGCATAACTACTCAGCGTTGTTCCTTTCAATCAACAGGAAAAACCTGGAGAGTTAGTTTTGAGCCAGGAATATACAGAAGACAAGAACATTAAGTTACAAAAGATCAGTAATGGCAAAATACTGATAGAGATTATTTTACTGATAATTGTTCTCTGGGCGATTTTTTTTACGGTTGCTCTGATAAGTTTTCATCCCTCCGATCCTAGCTGGTCACAGACGACTTGGAATAAACCGATTAAGAATTTAGCTGGCACTATTGGTGCTTGGTCAGCTGATATTCTTTTCTCGGCTTTCGGCATTTTAGCCTATACAATACCATTAGTTTTATTGTTAGGATGTTGGAATCTATTTAAAGATATTGATAACAAGAATTGTCTTGATTTTTTTGTACTTTCCTTACGCTTGATTGGTGGGCTGGCATTAATTATTACCTCTTGTGCTCTTGCGGCAATTAATATTGATGATTTACCTAATTTTTCCTCCGGAGGCATTATTGGTAGTGTTTTTAGTAATGCGGTTCTCCCTTGGTTTAATATTTTAGGAACAACATTAGTTTTACTTTGTATTTGGGCTATTAGTTTCACCTTATTTACTGGTTGGTCATGGTTGACGATAGCAGAAAAAATTGGTGCACTAGTTTTAGGAACAATATCGCTGATTACTAATCGTACTCGTAGTAACCATAAGCATCAGGCAACAGAAGCGTATGTTTCATCTCACTCTACTAAAAGGTATGATGGCAAATTAGACAAAATAGATTATACAGATTCTGATGATGTTCTTTTTTCAACTTCACCAATTGCTCAGTTAGCGAAAGAGAAATGGCGTAATACTAATAGAAATATTGATTTGCAGCGAGCTACCTCACAGTCACTGACTCCTGATGAAGCCAATGCTGCCTTTGATATTCAGCTAGACCGGTCAGAAAAATATGATGAAGATATCTTGAGTAAACTTTCAGATATACCGTTTCTAATGGATGACGATGTTAATCTAAATAGACAGGCAAATCCTAATATCACTACTCTAGCTGGCAATAAAGACAAAACCGCCAATCTGACTGAACCATTAATATCACCAGTATCTAAAATAGATGCCGAGATTGACACCAGTACTGCATTTACACCAGTAAAATCACAAATTAAAAAGGGAATTGGGCCAGAATTTCCACGTTCTAATCCTGTTCGTTTACCAACGCGTCATGAGCTTTATGGTAACCGTCTGTCGACCCAAAAAGACCAAGAATTGCAAGAAAATGGCGAACAACAATCATATCAAAATCTAGCGATCCAGGCTGACAGAACGGAGTTTATTATTGATGAATGGAATGAAGATAAATTACGTGAACAGTTTGTGCATCAGCAATATGAACGCTATGACACTGATATAACGAATAATCTTAATGAACAAAGTGACAAAATTGATTCTAATGACACGTCGATTACCGCTGATGAGACACAATTAAATTCATTAGTTGAAACCCAGCCGAATATAGAACATAAATGGCTACCGGCAGACGACAAAGAACTAGTGCAGGAGCAGCTAACTAAAGATCTTAGCGAAACATCTTTATCTGCCAGAGATGAAGAACAAAACTTAGCGCAAACATTATCTGAGCAGGGAAGTCTTTTTCATCCTTTTCTAGTACGTAATGATCAACCATTACCCAAGCCCACAACGACTATGCCATCATTAGACTTACTTGCCAGTCCACCAACACAAAATGAACCAGTTGATATGTTTGCGCTTGAACAAACTTCCCGTTTGATTGAAGCGCGCTTAAGTGATTATCGGGTAAAAGCTGAAGTTGTTGGTTTTTCGCCTGGGCCTGTTATTACTCGCTTTGAGTTAGACTTAGCGCCTGGAGTGAAAGCTGCACGTATTTCTAACTTATCGAGAGATTTAGCGCGTTCGTTATCAGCAACAGCAGTACGTATTGTTGAGGTAATACCGGGTAAACCTTATGTAGGATTAGAATTACCCAATAAAAAGCGTCAAGCTGTTTATCTACGTGAAGTCCTTGATTGTGATAAATTTCGGCGTAACTTATCACCTTTGACTATTGTTTTAGGTAAAGATATTGAAGGTGAGCCAGTTATTACGGATTTAGAAAAAATGCCGCATTTGTTAGTTGCCGGCACCACTGGTTCTGGTAAATCGGTTGGGGTTAATGCCATGATCCTAAGTATCTTGTATAAAGCAAAGCCTGAGGATGTCCGTTTTATCATGATCGATCCGAAGATGTTGGAACTTTCTATTTATGAGGGAATTCCTCATTTGCTGACTGAAGTTGTCACCGATATGAAAGATGCGGCTAATGCATTGCGTTGGTGTGTTAATGAAATGGAACGGCGTTACAAACTTATGTCTGCCTTAGGGGTAAGAAATTTGTCTGGCTATAACGATAAAATTAAAGCGGCTGAACACATGGGGCGTCCGATACCAGATCCATTTTGGAAATCCAGTGATAGCATGGATAGTAACCATCCAGTACTGAAGAAAGAACCTTATATTGTTGTTATGGTTGATGAATTTGCTGATCTAATGATGACCGCAGGCAAGAAAGTAGAAGAGTTAATTGCGCGTTTGGCACAAAAGGCTCGTGCGGCGGGGATCCACCTAGTATTGGCGACCCAGCGTCCATCTGTTGATATTATTACTGGTTTAATTAAGGCTAACATACCCACTCGTATTGCGTTTACTGTGTCAAGTAAGATAGATTCTCGTACCATCCTCGATCAAGGTGGCGCTGAATCTTTATTAGGCATGGGTGATATGCTTTATTTACCACCTAACTCATCTATTCCAATGCGTGTTCATGGTGCTTTTGTCCGCGATCAGGAAGTTCATGATGTTGTTAAAGATTGGCAAGCTAGAGGTAAACCTGAGTATATTGATAATATTACAAAAGGTGGTGATGATGGCGACGGTGGTAATGGTTATGAAAATGGTGATGAGGAGTTAGATCCACTGTTCGATCAAGCTGTCGAGTTTGTGACGGAGAAGCAACGTGTATCAATATCGGGTGTTCAACGTCAATTTCGCATAGGCTATAATCGTGCCGCCAGGATTGTCGAACAGATGGAGGCGCAAGGGATCGTTAGTGAACCAGGCCACAATGGTAATCGTGAAGTTTTATCGCCACCAACAGCCGGACATTGATTTAATTTAATATTTTAAAACTAATAAATATGATGAACATAAAGGTCATTACTTGATGAAAAAACTGATAACGTTAACTATGTTAGCAATAAATTTGCATATTAGCCAGGTATGGGCGGATGCTGCTGCTGAACTACAAATGCGCCTGAATAAAATAAATAGTTTTCATGTCAATTTTATGCAAAAGGTAACCAGTGTCGATGGTGATCTCATTCAGCAAGGTGAAGGTCAGTTATGGATCAAACGGCCAAATTTGTTTAACTGGCATATGACATCACCTGATGAAAGTTGGTTAATTTCTGATGGTACTAATCTGTGGTTTTATAATCCTTTTGTTGAACAGGTTACGGTAACTTTATTGAGTGAGGCAACGACTGATACGCCGTTTATGTTGATCACTCGTAATGATCCTAGCGATTGGCAACGTTATCAAATTAGTCAAAATGGTAATGATTTTCTACTGACAGCAACGCAAGATAAGGGAAATTTGAAACATTTTTCAATTACTGTCCAGCCTGATGGTACAATCCAACAATTTGCTACGGTAGAGCAAGATAGCCAGAGGAGCTTATATCAACTGAAAGGCCTACAAAATAGCCATGTTGATAACGATAAATTTAAATTTGTACCGCCACCAGGTGTGACCATTGATGATCAAAGGTCAAGGAGGTGAAGTGAGTAATTTGTCACTTGACTTTTCACAGGATGCATTCCAACCATTAGCCGCAAAAATGCGGCCAATCAACTTAGAGCAATATATTGGTCAGCAACATCTATTAGCTAAGGACAAGCCATTAGCGCGGGCTATTCGTGCTGGGCAACTGCATTCTATGATTTTGTGGGGGCCTCCAGGTACAGGAAAAACTACTCTGGCTGAAATTATTGGTCATTATGCTGATGCTGCCATTGAAAAGATCTCAGCAGTAACCTCGGGTATTAAAGAGATCCGTGAGTCTATTGAAATCGCCCGTCAAAATCGACAACTAGGGCATAGAACGATTTTATTTGTTGATGAAGTTCATCACTTCAATAAAAGTCAACAAGATGCGTTTCTACCTTATATAGAGGATGGCACGGTGATTTTTATTGGCGCCACGACAGAGAACCCTTCTTTTGAACTCAATTCAGCGTTACTTTCCCGCGCCCGTGTTTATCTGCTGAAATTGCTTTCTAATGAAGAAATTGCTGCGGTTTTGCAGCAGGCGATGGTGAATAGTAAGCATGGTTATGGTGGACAGAATATTATCTTGCCGGATGATACTAGTGACATGATCACACAATTAGTGAATGGTGATGCCAGGCGAGCATTGAATTTACTGGAAATGATGGTCGATATAGCTGAAATTAATGATAAGGATCAGCGAATATTAACCGTTAGTTTATTAAAGGAAGTAAGTGGTGAAAGAAGTGCTCGCTTTGATAATAAAGGTGATCGTTATTATGATTTGATTTCAGCATTACATAAATCTGTTCGTGGCTCGGCCCCTGATGCTGCACTTTATTGGTATGCCCGCATTATCACTGCTGGTGGTGATCCGTTGTATGTAGCTCGGCGTTTACTGGCTATTACCTCTGAGGATATAGGTAATGCTGATCCGAGAGCGATGCAAGTTGCGATAGCAGCATGGGATTGTTTTACTCGCGTTGGTTCAGCAGAAGGAGAGCGTGCCATTGCACAAGCGATTGTCTATTTGGCCTGCGCTGCTAAAAGTAACGCCGTTTATACTGCTTTTCATGCCGCTTTAACCGATGCCAAACAAAAACCAGATTATGAGGTACCCATTCATTTACGTAATGCGCCGACTAAGTTAATGAAAGAGATGGGTGTAGGGCAGGAATATCGCTATGCTCATGATGAACCTAATGCTTATGCTGCTGGTGAAAATTACTGGCCGGTAGAGCTGCAAGCAACACGTTATTATTATCCATCGAATTGTGGCTTAGAAGGAAAAATTGGCGAAAAATTATCCTGGCTGGCAGAATTGGATCAAAATAGCCCGATAAAACGCTATCGTTAAGCATCTCAATACGGCCATATCAGGCGAAAAAAGTTTTAACCATCAGAGAAGATTGATTGGTTCTTTTTATTTTTGTTAAACAATAATAATTTTACAGGATAAGTATGCTCGATCCAAATTTACTGCGTACTGAGCTAGACGTAGTGGCTGAAAAACTGGCTCGTAGAGGATTTATTCTCGATGTAGATAAATTGCGTAACCTAGAGCAAAAGCGCAAAGATTTACAGATTAAAACGGAAACATTGCAGGCAGAGCGAAACTCACGTTCAAAGATAATAGGTGTAGCAAAAGCGCGCGGTGAAGATGTTGAAGCTTTACGTAAGGAAGTCAGCCAATTAGGTAGCGAGCTGGATAGTGCTAAGAATAAATTAACACAATTACAGGATAACATTCGTGATATTGCCTTAAGTTTACCTAACTTACCAGATGAAAGTGTACCAGACGGCAAAGATGAAAGCGATAATGTTGAGATAAGTCGTTGGGGAGAGCCTCGCCAATATGACTTTGCAATTAGAGATCATGTTGCTTTAGGTGAATTAATCGACGGACTGGATTTTCCAGCAGCAGTAAAAATTACTGGTACCCGTTTTGTGGTTATGAAAGGTCAAATAGCGCGCTTGCATCGGGCGTTGGCACAATTCATGCTGGATTTACACACCGAACAGCATGGTTATGTGGAAACTTATGTTCCCTATTTAGTAAATCATGCAACACTTTATGGTACCGGTCAGTTACCCAAATTTAGCGAAGATCTTTTTCATACTAAGCCATTGGAAGAACAAGCATCAAACCAGCAATATGCATTGATCCCTACCGCTGAAATACCGGTAACTAATTTAGTGCGGGATGAAATTTTAGCGGCGGATAGGTTGCCTATCCGGCTGACGGCGCATACTCCCTGTTTTCGTTCCGAAGCCGGTTCTTATGGCCGTGATACGCGTGGTCTGATTCGTATGCACCAATTTGATAAAGTTGAGCTAATACAGATAGTTGAGCCAGAAAAATCGATGGCTGCATTGGAAGAATTAACTGGACACGCAGAAAAAGTATTACAACTGCTAAAATTACCTTATCGTAAAATTGTCTTATGTACCGGTGACATGGGGTTTTGTGCTTGTAAAACCTATGATCTGGAAGTGTGGTTACCGATCCAAAATACCTACCGCGAAATCTCTTCTTGTTCAAATACCGGTGATTTCCAGGCGCGTCGCATGCAAGCTCGTTTCCGTCATAAAGAGGATAAAAAACCGCAGTTGGTTCATACCTTGAATGGCTCAGGTTTGGCAGTTGGCCGTACCTTGGTCGCTGTTATGGAAAATTATCAGCAAGCTGATGGGCGGATTGAAGTGCCTGAAGTTTTACGGCCATATATGAAGGGGTTAGAATATATTGGTTAATGTCAGCACAAGATATTATTAAGATAGCAGAGACAATAATCGACTACTCAGTTTGTTTGCGCGATTAGCGAAGCCAATTTCACTTGATGAAGCGAGACTTACTATTTATTCCGTGTAAATAAGATAATTTTTGCTTGCTATTAGTTTTAATTAAGTTTTTCTTTTTATGCTGTGTAAATAAAAAAATATCAATTGAACATGTTTAACAAATACGTTTTCCTGATTACTGAATAAAAAATAATATTCAACAACAAAAGGAGGCGGTTAGTAACCATCGTTTTCTTTCCATTCGATGTTGTCTGTCTGACAATAATTCCGTTGTTCTGTTACCTGTTTGTGCACTATCAAACCGTAGTCTGTTACCACAAAGAATACATTG